>NZ_JPUX01000001.1:2400000-3083876 GCF_000738675.1 Serratia nematodiphila DZ0503SBS1
TGGAACAACAGAGATAGCAATGATGCAGGATTTGCGTCTGATATTAATCGTTGTTGGCGCGATCGCCATAATAGCGCTGTTATTGCACGGTCTGTGGACCAGTCGCAAAGAACGGTCAGCGCTCTTCCGCGATCGCCCAGCCAAACGTTCCCAAAAGGAACGTGAACAAACTCCGATCGACGATCTCGAAGAAGGCGTCGGTGAGGTGCGCGTACGCGCCGCTCACCCGCAAGACGAGCCGTCATTCGGCCATTTCGATGCCGCACGCGAAGAACCCGTGGCCGCGCCGAAGCCCGCTCCGGCGGCTGCGCCTGCGCCCCGCGCCGTTCAGCCGGCCGCTCATCAGACGCCGCCTCCGCTGTCTCAGCGGCCGGAGTACGATGACATCCTGCTGAACAACTACGCGCCGGACGAAGAACCGGCCGAACCGCAGCAACCGCAACCGGCCGCGCGCCGTGAGCCGCGCGTCGACGATCTGCCGCATGAACATGAGGCGCCGCAGGGGGCTGAACCGGCATTCCACGCCGAGCCGGCCCCTGTGCAGCCCGCGCCGGAAGTGAAGCCGGCGCAGGAGCCTGCGCCACAGCCACAACAGCCGGCGGCTGCGCCAATTCAGGCCAAGCTGAAAGAGACCGTGCTGGTGCTGCACGTCGCGGCCCATCAGGGCGGCGTAATCGGTGGCGAAGTGCTGCTGCAGAGCGTGTTGCAGGCGGGCTTCCAGTTTGGCGAGATGGGCATCTTCCACCGCCATATCAGCCCGGCCGGCAGCGGCCCGGTGCTGTTCAGCCTGGCGAACATGGTCAAGCCGGGGTCGTTCGATCCTGACATGATGTCCGACTACTCCACGCCGGGCGTGTCGATGTTCATGATGGTGCCGTCTTACGGCGACGCCAATCAGAACTTCAAGCTGATGCTGCAGTCGGCACAGCGCATCGCCGACGACGTGGGCGGCGTGGTGCTGGACGACGAGCGCCGCATGATGACGCCGCAGAAGCTGGAAACCTACAAAGCGCGTATCCGTGAAGTGTTGGAAAACAACGCCTGACCGGATTGCCGCGCGCACTGAACATCCGTAACAACAAAGCCCCCGCTAGCCGGGGGTTTTTTATCTTTGATGGTGAGCCATGGAATCGATAATCCAACAAATCAATCAACTACGAGCCACACTGCGCCATCATGAATACCAGTATCATGTGCTGGATGCGCCGGAAGTGCCGGATGCGGAATATGACCGCCTGATGCGCGAGCTGCGCGAGCTGGAGAGCGCGCATCCGGAGCTGATCACCGCCGATTCGCCGACCCAGCGCGTGGGCGCGGCGCCGCTGGCGGCGTTTGACCAGGTGCGCCACGAAGTGCCGATGCTGTCGCTGGACAACGTGTTTGACGAAGAGAGCTTCCTGGCGTTTTACAAGCGCGTGCAGGACAGGCTCAAGAGCAGCGATCCGCTGACCTTCTGCTGCGAGCTGAAGCTGGACGGCCTGGCGGTCAGCCTGCTGTACGAAGACGGCGAACTGGTGCGCGCGGCGACGCGCGGCGACGGCACCACCGGCGAGAACATCACTACCAACGTGCGCACCATTCGCGCCATCCCGCTGCGCCTGACCGGCGACAACATCCCGCGCCGGCTGGAAGTGCGCGGCGAAGTGTTCATGCCGCAGGCCGGTTTCGAACAGATGAACGAAGAAGCCCGGCGCAAAGACGGCAAGGTATTCGCCAACCCGCGCAACGCCGCCGCCGGCTCGCTGCGCCAGCTCGATCCGCGCATTACCGCCAAACGCCCGCTGACCTTCTTCTGCTATGGCGTTGGCCTGCTGGAAGGCGGCGAGCTGCCGCGCAGCCACTTTGAGCGCCTGAAGCAGTTCAAGGCCTGGGGCCTGCCGGTTAGCGATCGCGCCCAGCGCCGCACCGGCAGCGAGGAAGTGCTGGCGTTTTATCGCCAGGTCGAGCAGGACCGCGCGCAGCTCGGGTTCGATATCGACGGCGTGGTGATCAAGATTGACGATATCGATCTGCAGGAAACGCTGGGCTTTGTGGCGCGTGCGCCGCGTTGGGCGACGGCGTTCAAATTCCCGGCGCAGGAGCAGATCACCGTGGTGCGCGAAGTAGAGTTTCAGGTTGGCCGCACCGGTGCGATTACGCCGGTGGCGCGCCTTGAGCCGGTGCTGGTGGCCGGGGTGACCGTCAGCAACGCGACCTTGCACAACGCCGATGAAATTGAGCGTCTGGGGCTGCGCATCGGCGATACGGTGATCGTGCGCCGCGCCGGCGACGTGATCCCGCAGGTGGTGGGGGTGCTGGAAGACCGCCGGCCGCAGGATGCGCGCGAAGTGGTGTTCCCGCTGCACTGTCCGGTGTGCGGCTCCGACGTTGAGCGCGTGGAAGGCGAGGCCGTGGCGCGCTGCACCGGCGGGTTGATCTGCGGCGCGCAGCGCAAAGAGGCGTTGAAGCACTTCGTTTCCCGTCGCGCGCTGGACGTCGAGGGCATGGGTGACAAGATCATCGAGCAGCTGGTGGACAAGGAGTACGTGAAGAACCCGGCCGATCTGTTCCGCCTGTCCGCCGGCATTCTGACCGGCCTGGATCGCATGGGGCCGAAATCGGCGCAGAATCTGGTCAACGCGTTGGAGAAATCCAAGCAGACCACCTTCGCCCGTTTCCTGTATGCGCTCGGCATTCGCGAGGTCGGTGAAGCGACCGCCGCCAACCTGGCCGCGCATTTCGGATCGCTGGAGAAGCTGTTTGCCGCTGATATCGAGGCGCTGAAAGAGGTGCCGGACGTCGGTGAAGTGGTGGCCAAACACACCCGCAATTTCCTCGATGAAGCGCTCAATCAGCAGGTGATCAACGAGCTGGTGGGCGCCGAGATCGGCATCCGCTGGCCGGCGCCGGTGGTGGTGGTGGCGGAAGAGATAGACAGCCCGTTCGCCGGCAAAACCGTGGTGCTGACCGGCTCGCTGAGCCAGCTGTCGCGCGACGAGGCCAAAGATCGCCTGACGGCGCTGGGCGCCAAGGTCAGCGGCAGCGTGTCGAAGAAAACTGACCTGGTGATCGCCGGCGAGGCGGCCGGTTCCAAGCTGGCGAAGGCGCAGGAGCTGGGTATCGCCGTGATCGACGAAGCGGAAATGATCCGCCTGCTGGGTGACTGATGGAAAAGGAAAACCTGCTGGAGATCGCCAATACCGTGATGCCGTTCGGCAAGTACCAGGGGCGGGTGCTGATCGACCTGCCCGAAGAGTACCTGCTGTGGTTCGCGCGCAAGGGCGAATTCCCCAAAGGCAAGCTCGGCATGCTGATGGAGATGACGCTGGCGATTAAAATCGAAGGGCTTGATCACCTGGTCAAGCCGCTGAAGAAAAGCTGATCTGACGGGCCTCGGCCCGTCTTTTTTTACCCGCGCGACGTCTGCGCGTTGGGCACCGCCTGCTGCGCCCGCTGCTTGCGCTGGTATCTTTTGGCCAGCACTGCGCAGGTCATCAACTGCACCTGATGAAACACCATCAGCGGCAGCACCATGATCCCCACCGTCGCCGCCGGGAACAGGATATTGGCCATCGGAATGCCGTTCGCCAGGCTTTTCTTCGAGCCGCAGAACACGATGGTGATCTCGTCCGCCTTGCTGAACCCCAGCCAACGCGCCATGTAAGTGTTCACCACCAGCACGATCGCCAGCAGCACGATGCTGCCGCCGACGATAAACGCCAGCGAACCAAGCCCTACCTGGTGCCAGATGCCGTGCGTGACCGCTTCGCTGAAGGCGGCGTACACCACCAGCAAAATCGAGGTCTGGTCGGTTTTGCCGATCAGCGGGCGATGGCGTTCGATCCAGCCGCCGATCAGCGGTCGCAGCAGGTGGCCGGCGACGAACGGCACCAGCAGCTGCAGCACGATCGAGCCCACCTGCCGCAGGCTGCCGGTATCGCCGTGCACATTCATCAGCAGGCCGACCAACAGCGGCGACACGAAGATCCCCAGCAGGCTGGAGGCGGAGGCGCTGCACACCGCCGCCGCCACGTTGCCGCCCGCCAGCGAGGTGAAGGCGATGGCCGATTGCACGGTGGCGGGCAGGATGCACAGGTAGATGAAACCGGCGTACAGCTCGGGGCTGACGTCGATCGGCGCCCACCAGGCGAACAGTACGCCCAGAGCCGGAAAAATGATGAAGGTGCTGAACATCACCCACAGGTGCAGCCGCCAGTTGTTGCTGCCGGCCAGGATGGCCTCGCGTGACAGCTTGGCGCCGTGCATGAAGAACAGCAGGGCGATGGCGGCGATGGTCAGGGCGTTGAGCCAGCCGACGAACTCGCCGCGCGCCGGCAGGAACGACGCCAGCAGTACGGTGGCGATCAGCGTCAGGGTAAAACGATCGGGCAGAAATCTCATGGCGGTGCGCTCAGGGTAGAAAATCGATGGGGCTATTCTCCCGCGTGGGCATATAATAATTAAATTGATTTATTTAATTCATCTATGAATAAAACACATGAATTACTCACTCAAACAGCTGCGGGTGTTTGTCGCCATCGCTCGCCACGGCAGTTTCAGCCGCGCCGGTGAGGCGATTGGTCTGACGCAATCGGCAGTCAGCCACAGCGTGAAAGAGCTGGAGGCGGAGGTCGGGGTTCGCCTGCTGGATCGCACCACGCGTGAAGTGGTGCTGACCGATGCCGGCCTGCGGCTGGCCAACCGGGTCGAACGGTTGCTGGACGAGCTGCAGACCACTCTGCTGGATGTGCGCAGCTTTGGCGTACAGCGCAGCGGTACGGTGCGGGTGGCGACGAGCCAGACCATTTCCGCCCATCTGATGCCGCAGTGCATCGCCGCCGGTGAGCGCCAATACCCGGAGATCCGCATCATGCTGCGCGATCAGGCGCAGCAGCAGGTGCTGCACAGCGTGCGCAACGCGGAGGTGGATTTCGGCATCGTGGTCGATCCGGTGCAGGCGGTGGATCTGGAGTGCGAAGCGGTGCTGCACGAGCCGTTCCTGTTGCTGTGCCGCGACGATCATCCGTTCGCTGCGCAGCAGGCGGTGCATTGGTCGGCGCTGAACGGTTGCCGCCTGGTGTTGCAGGACTATGCGTCGGGCAGCCGGCCGTTGATCGACAGCGCGCTGAGGCAGCAGGGCGTGGAGGCGCAGGTAGTGCAGGAAATCGGCCATCCGGCGACGCTGTTCCCGATGGTGGCGGAAGGGATTGGCATCAGCATTTTCCCGGCGTTGGCGTTGCCGTTGCCGGAAGGGGGGCGGCTCCGGGTGCGGCGGCTGGTGCCGGAGATCAACCGCGCGTTGATGCTGGTGCGGCGCAAGAACCGCTCGCTGACGCCGGCGGCGGAGGCCATCTGGCAGGTGGCGCGCAAGCAGGCGGCGCTGCTGCACCAGCGCCGGCAGGAAACCGCGGCATATTGACTCAGATATAGACGTCCACCGCGTTGAGCGGCGTTGGGCGGTTTACGCCGTCGCCGGCTTGCGCCGCGGCTTTTGCCATTTGCTCCTGCTGTTGCTTTTCCATTTCTTCTTTCTGGATGCGCGCGATCTCGGCCTGCAACATCTTGATCTGCGCTTCGATCAGCTGCTTCTGTTTTTCTATTTCCTTAGGATCGGCGTCGGAGTCCTTTAGCTCCACCAACTTTTGCTGCAGCGACTGAATCTGCCGGTTCAGCGCCTTGATGCGGGCCGAGGCGCGGCTTTCGTTGAGGTTGACCGGTTCGTCATTGCCGTTGGTGCGTTCGTTTTTCTCCATCTTGCCGCCTTGCGGCTGGTTGTTGACCGGTTTGGCCATCAGCAATTCGCCCTGATGGCCCGGCGCGCTGAACACGTTGCTGACGCCGGGAACGGTATTTTTGATCGGTACGATCATGGTGATGGTGGTCGACATGAATGCTCTCCCTGAGTCGGTATATCGCTGTTCAGGGTATCGGCAGCGGCGGCTAAATCTTTACCTGCCGCAGGCGCGGCCAACGCTGCAGCCAGCCTTTGTCGAGCACGCGCTGGGCATAGGCCGCGCGATCGCCGTTTTTCGCGTTAAAGGTAATGGTGTCGTCGAATAGCGCCGCGAGCCCGAAGGGGGCCACCAGCGTGATGCTGTCGTCGGCGTTCAGGCGCGCGCCGATCGCCGTTTCCACTTCGGTCCAGAAGCTGATGGCCTCTTCGCTGTCGCGATAAGGCGCCCGGCCGCCGCGCAGGTGCATGCGCGCCTGGTTCTTGACCGACCAAGGTCGCGGCAGCCACTGTTGCAAACGCACCTCCAGCATGCGATCGCGCTCAGCGTCCGCACGCTCCGCATCGAAGTGGATCACGTCGATATCGTTGAGCGGCGTGGGCTCCGTATAGCCATGGCGCCGATCCCACACCAGATTGCGCACAAAGCCGGCGCCGAGGCACCAGTCATTCAAGCCGAGCCGGCGCACGGTGCGCAGGGCGGCCATGCGCGCGTTATCTTGTTGCAGCCAGTCGATAATTTGCCGTTGCGGATCCATCACCCCTCCTGTTTTCGCGGCTACTGTAACCCGAAGCGGCAACGGGTGAAATGGGGGAAAGCGTGATGGCGGCGATCGCGTGCAAAATAATTTTCTTTTCCCACTGACTACACTTGGTGCAGGGCTGTTATCTCGTCACGCAGGGCAAGGGAGGGGGCTATGTTTCAGGCAACGGTGGGCCAACGCGGCTATCGCTTTGGCGATCTGCGCCAGCTGATGGCGAAAGCATCGCCGGCGCGTTCCGGCGATTATCTGGCGGAGGTGGCGGCGGAGAGCGCCGAAGAGCGCATGGCGGCGCGCATCGCGCTGGCGGATGTGCCGCTCAAGGCGTTCCTGCAGCAGGTGCTGGTGCCGTACGAACAGGACGAGGTGACGCGCCTGATTATCGACAGCCACGACGCCGCCGCCTTTGAGCCCATCTCGCACCTCACGGTCGGCGATTTTCGCGACTGGCTGCTGAGCGAGCAGGCGGACAGCGCCATGCTGGCACAGGTGGCCGCCGGCATTACGCCGGAGATGGCGGCGGCGGTAAGCAAGATCATGCGCAATCAGGATCTGATCCTGGTGGCGAAGAAATGCCGGGTGGTGACGCGCTTTCGCAATACCATCGGCCTGCCGGGCCACCTCAGCGTGCGGCTGCAGCCCAATCACCCGACCGACAGCCTGCAGGGCATCGCCGCCAGCATGCTGGACGGTCTGCTGTACGGCAGCGGCGACGCGGTGGTCGGCATCAACCCGGCCAGCGACAGCCTGCCGCTGCTGGAAAAGCTCAACTACATGCTGGACGACGTGATCCAGCGCTTCGCCATACCCACCCAATCCTGCGTGCTGACCCACGTGACCAACACGCTGCGGCTGATGGAGCGCGGCGCGCCGGTGGATCTGGTGTTTCAGTCGATCGCCGGCACCGAGGCGGCCAACCGCGGTTTCGGCATCAGCCTGGCGCTGCTGGCGGAGGCGCAGCAGGCGGCACTGAGCCTCAGGCGCGGCACGCTGGGCGATAACGTGATGTATTTCGAAACCGGGCAGGGCAGTTGCCTGTCGGCCAACGCGCATCACGGCGTCGATCAGCAGACCTGTGAGGCGCGCGCCTATGCGGTGGCGCGCCATTTCTCGCCGCTGCTGATCAATACCGTGGTGGGGTTTATCGGCCCCGAATACCTGTATGACGGCAAACAAATTATCCGCGCCGGGCTGGAGGATCATTTCTGCGGCAAGCTGCTCGGCCTGCCGCTGGGCTGCGACGTCTGCTACACCAACCATGCCGAAGCCGATCAGGACGACATGGACACGCTGCTGACGCTGTTGGCCGCCGCCGGGTTGACGTTCCTGATAGGCGTGCCGGGCGCGGACGACATCATGCTCAACTACCAAAGCACCTCGTTCCACGACGCGCTCTATATCCGCGAACTGCTGGGGCTGAAGCACGCGCCGGAGTTTGCCGCCTGGCTGGCGGCGATGAACATCACCGACGAGCGCGGGCGGCTGCGTGACGCCGCCGCCAATCACCCGCTGTTGTTGGCGCTGCAGGGAGAACGGACATGAGCAAACCGGTTCTCGTCAACAGTTGGGACTCGCTGCGCGCCTTTACCGACGCGCGCATCGCGTTGGGGCGCACCGGCGCCAGCCTGCCGACCGACGAGCTGCTGCGCTTCGGCCTGGCCCATGCCCAGGCGCGCGACGCGGTGCATCAGCCTTTCGACAGCGAGCGGCTGGCGGCGGATTTGCACCAGGCCGGTTGGCCCTCGCTGGCGGTGCACAGCCAGGCCGCCGACCGCGCCGCCTATCTGCGCCGTCCGGATCTGGGGCGGCGATTGGCGTCGGACAGCCGCAGCCTGCTGCTCGGCTCACCATCGCGCCGTGTCGATCTGCTGCTGGCGGTGGCGGACGGCCTCTCTTCCAAAGCGGTGCACCGCCAGGCGCTGCCGCTGCTGCAGGCGCTTCGGCCCTATCTCGATACGCTGGGGCTGAGCGTCTCACCGGTGGTGTTGGCGCATCAGGCGCGAGTGGCGCTGGGGGATGAGATTGGCGAATGCCTGCAGGCCCGGGCGGTGGCGGTGCTGATCGGCGAACGACCGGGGCTGTCGTCGCCGGACAGCCTGGGCATTTATTTGACCTGGGAGCCGAATGCGCGCAGAACGGACGCCGAGCGTAACTGCATCTCCAACGTGCGGCCGGAGGGGCTGGATTACCCGCAGGCAGCGTTCCGTCTGGCCTGGCTGCTGGAGCAGGCGTTCCAGCGGCGGCTGAGCGGCATCGAGCTGAAGGACGAGAGCGACAATCCGGCGCTGCACAACCGGGTGACACCGCTTTACCCCCAGCTGGGCGGCTGACCGAGGGTTTGCTGCAGCAGGGCGGTGAAGGCCGCCAGCCGGGCGGACACCTTCGCCATCGGGCGCAGCAGATAGATGCCTTGCTGCTCATGGCGCGGATCTTCGAGCATCTGAACCAGTTGCCCATTCTGCACGTCCGGCCCCACCACCCAGTTGGGCAGGAAGGCAATGCCGAGGCCGAGCAGCGCCGCCTGGCGCTGCGCGGTGAAGTCGTCGCAGCGCAGCGCCATGGTGCAGCGGCTCATCAGCGCCGCGTCGAGGATCTGCGCCCAGCAGGCCGGCTGCTGTTTGTGGTAGCGGGCGATCAGCCGATGCTGCGGCAACGCTTCCAGATCGCTCGGCAGGCCATAGCGGGCGACGTAGGCGGGGCTGGCGCACATCACCCAGCGTTGCGTGGCGATGCGGCTGGCGTACAGCGCGCTGTCCTTCTGCTCGCCGATGCGGAGGGCGGCGTCCAGCCGTTCCTGCGTCGGATCGGTCTGGCGTTCGGTCAGATCGAGATCGATAGACAGCTGAGGATAGCGTTCCGCCAGCGTCGGCAGCAGCGGCAGCACATAGGTTTTGCCGAAGGTCGGCAGGCAGCTGATGCGCAGCGTGCCTTGCGGCGTTTCGTTTAACGCGCTCAGCTCGGCGTGAATGCCGTTAATGTCCGTCATCAGCGCGGCGGCGCGCGTCAGCAGCAGCTCGCCGGCGTCGGTCAGCAGCAGCCCACGGGTGGAGCGGACGAACAGCGTGGCGCCGAGCGCGCTTTCCAGGGCGTCGATATGGCGCACCAGCGAGGAGGGCACCATGCCCAGCCGGCGAGCGGCGGCGGAAAAGCTGCCCAGGCGGGCCACGTCGAGAAAGATCGGCAGATGTTCAACATAACGGGCGTCATTCATTTTTGCATTATATGCAAAAGCGTTTCTTATGAATACCCGCTTCTCTGTCGGCGGCGCTGCGGCTACTCTGGTTGCGGGTTGACGGCGGGCTTCAACGCCGCTGCATCCCTGCCGTATAGAGAGAAAACGCATAAACCTCGCGGCGCTTAGCACTAAATAACAGATGTTTTTCCCAGGCTGCGCGAGCCGCCTGCGGAGTTGATTGTCGCTCCAACACCAGATTAACCGTTCAATTTGATATCCGACTCGGCATTAATGATTAGTGAGCCTTTACTTTCACACGTCATGCCGTGGGTTCTGGATATCGGCCGGCCAGCCGTGCCGGTTTTTTTGTCGCCTCAGGCTGAATCGTTCCAACTGATGAACGCGCCTTGGGGGGCATCTTGGCCCACCGTCGGTGGGTCTTTTGAACGCGCAGGATCGCGATCCCGCGCTGGTGGAGGAGTGAGTCATGAACGAAAAACACGGGTGTTCCTGTGCGCGCCATTTGGCGCAGGGTTTTGCCAGGCAGTCGATCAACGCCGGGGAGGGCGAAATCTATCAAATCTCGCTGATGAGCGCGCTCATCGACGGGGTCTACGAGGGTGAAACCACCATTGCCGAGTTGCTCAAACACGGTGATTTCGGCCTCGGTACCTTCAATCACCTGGATGGCGAACTGATCGCTTTCGACCAGGAAATACACCAGCTGCGCGCCGACGGCAGCGCCCGCCCAGCCGGTTTGCAACAGAAAACCCCTTTCGCCGTCGTCACCTTTTTCCAGCCCAGTATCAGCCAGCAGTTCGACCGGCCGATCACCAAGGCGCAGCTGCACCAATGCATCGATGAACAGGTCGCCTCGCCGAACCTATTTTGCGCGGTGCGGGTCGATGGTGAGTTCAGCCACGTGGAAACCCGCACCGTGCCGCGTCAGGAACGGCCCTATCGCCCGATGCTGGAAGCGATAGAAGAGCAGCCGACCTTCTCGTTTCATCAACGGCGCGGCACGCTGGTCGGCTTCCGCTCGCCGGATTACATGCAGGGCATCGGCGTGGCCGGCTATCACGAACATTTCGTTACCGACGACCGCAGCGGCGGCGGCCACGTGCTGGATTACCAGCTCGATCATGGCCGCCTGCAGTTCGGCGTCATCACCCGTCTCAATCTTCAGTTGCCGCATGATGCGGATTTCTTGCGCGCCAACCTCTGCCCAGAGGATTTGGATCGTGCGATTCGTTCCGCCGAGGGCTAACCCCGGCGATCGTTTTCTTAGGAGGTGGAACCATGGCACAGGAAAAAACAGGCAATGACTGGCAATGCGGCGCCGACTTGGTGGTGAAAAACCTGGAAGCGCAGGGCGTCAAACACGTTTTCGGCATTCCGGGCGCCAAGATCGACCGGGTGTTCGACTCGCTGGAGGACGCGCCATCGATTGAAACGGTGGTGGTGCGGCATGAGGCCAACGCGGCCTTTATGGCGGCGGCGGTCGGCCGCCTGACCGGCAAGGCCGGGGTGGCGCTGGTCACCTCCGGGCCGGGCAGCTCCAACCTGATCACCGGGCTGGCCACCGCCACCTCGGAGGGGGACGCGGTAGTGGCCTTCGGCGGGGCGGTGAAGCGCGCCGACAGCCTGAAGCAGACGCACCAGAGCATGGATACCGTCAGCATGTTCCGGCCGGTGACCAAGTATTGCGCCGAAGTGCACGCCGGCTCGGCGATTTCCGAGGTGATCGCCAACGCCTTCCGCCGCGCCGAGTTCGGCCGCCCAGGAGCCTCGTTCATCAGCCTGCCGATGGATATCGTCAATGAACCGGTCAGCGCGCCGGTGTTGGCCGGCTGCCGCTTGCCGCGCATGGGGGCCGCGGCGGCGGACGACATCCAGGCGGCGGTGAAGCTGATCCGCCAGGCCAAATGCCCGGTATTGCTGCTCGGTTTGCAGGCCAGCCGGCCGGAGAACAGCGAGGCGGTGCGCCATCTGCTGTACCGCACCCACATGCCGGTGGTCGGCACCTATCAGGCGGCGGGGGTGATTGACGTCAACCACTTCGCCCGCTTCGCCGGCCGCGTCGGCCTGTTCAACAACCAGCCGGCCGATCAGCTGTTGCAGAAGGCCGATCTGGTGGTGAGCGTCGGCTATGATCCGATCGAATACGATCCCTGCATGTGGAACAGTCATGGGCGGCTGAAACTGGTGCACATCGACGTGCTGCCGGCGGATATCGACACCTGCTATCGGCCGGACGTCGAACTGGTGGGCAACATCAGCGCCACGCTGAACATGATGACCGAAACGTTCAATGAGGCGGTCTGCGTGCCGCCGGAGGTGGAGCTGATCCTCACCGATCTCGGCCGCCAGCGCACAGAACTGGCGGAGCGCGCCGCGCGCCGCGGCGGCATGCCGATCCACCCGCTGCGCATCGTCAAGGAGCTGCAGGACATCGTCAGCGACGACGTGACGCTGTGCGTGGACATGGGCAGTTTCCACATCTGGATCGCCCGCTATCTTTACAGCTTCCGCGCCCGCCAGCTGTTGATCTCCAACGGCCAGCAAACCATGGGGGTGGCGCTGCCGTGGGCCATCGGCGCGGCATTGGTGCGCCCCGGCGACAAGGTGGTGTCGATCTCTGGCGACGGCGGCTTCATGCAGTCGAGCATGGAGCTGGAGACCGCGGTGCGGCTGAAAAATAACATCGTGCACGTGATCTGGGTCGATAACGCTTACAACATGGTGGAGATGCAGGAAGTGAACAAATACCAGCGCAAATCCGGCGTGGAGTTCGGGCCGATTGACTTCAAGGCCTATGCGGAATCCTGCGGCGCGGTCGGTTTCGCCGTGCAGTCGGTGGACGATCTGCGGCCGATGCTGCGCAAGGCGATGGCGATCCAGGGGCCGGTGGTGGTGGCCATTCCGGTCGACTACGCCGACAACTATAAGCTGATGGCGCAGATGAACTTCAGCCAGATGATTTAATTTCATCATCGCGTGGTTTCACCGGGGCAGGCCGCTTGCGCGCCTGCCCGTTTTTATGCGCGGAATTTATCCTTTACATCGCTAACTGCATGATTTATTGCTATCCGTTGGGCTGTTTTTTCACCACTGGGGATAGCGCAATGAAAAGAAAAGCAATAACGATCGGGCTGCTGGCGTTGGCGATTGCCGGCGGCGCGCGAGCCAATACGCTGGTCTACTGTTCTGAAGGCTCGCCGGAAGGTTTCAACCCGCAGCTGTTCACCTCCGGCACCACGGTGGATGCCAGTTCGGCGGCGATCTACAACCGGCTGGTGGATTTCAAACCCGGTACCGTCGAGCTGCAACCCAGCCTGGCGGAAAGCTGGGAGGTCAGCGAAGACGGCAAGCGCTATACCTTCCACCTGCGCAAGGGCGTGGCATTCCAGAGCAATAAATATTTTACCCCCACCCGCGATTTCAACGCCGATGACGTCATCTTCTCGTTTATGCGCCAGAAGGACGCCAACAACCCGTATCACAAGGTCTCCAACGGCGCCTACACCAACTTCGAGTCGATGGAGTTCGGCACGCTGATTGACCGGATCGTCAAGGTGGATGACCACACCGTGCGCTTTGAGCTCTCCCGCGCCGAGGCGCCGTTCGTCGCCGATCTGGGCATGTATTTTGCCACCATTTTATCGGCGGAATATGCCGACGTGATGCTGAAGGCCGGCACGCCGCAGCGGGTGGACAACGATCCGATCGGCACCGGGCCGTTCCAGCTGGTGCAGTACCAGAAGGACGCAAAAATCCTCTACAAGGCGTTCGACCGCTACTGGGAAGGCAAACCGAAGATCGATCGGCTGGTGTTCTCGATCACGCCGGATGCGACGGTGCGTTACGCCAAACTGCAAAAGAACGAGTGCCAGGTAATGCCGTTCCCCAACCCGGCGGATCTGGCGCGCATGCGGCAGGACGGCAACCTGCAGGTGATGGAAAAATCCGGCCTGAATATCGGCTTCCTGGCGTTCAACACCCAGAAGAAGCCGTTGGATAACGTCAAGGTGCGCCAGGCGTTGGCGCTGGCTGTCAACAAGCCGGCGATCATCGACGCGGTGTTCCACGGCGCCGGTCAGCCGGCCAAGAATCTGCTGCCGCCGACCCAATGGGGCAGCAACGCGCAGCTTGAAGATTATCCGTATTCGCCGGAGCGGGCGAAGCAGCTGCTGCAGGAGGCCGGGCTGGGGCAGGGGTTCGATATCGATCTTTGGGCGATGCCGGTGCAGCGGCCCTATAACCCCAACGCCAAGCGCATGGCGGAGATGATCCAGGCCGACTGGGCCAAGATCGGCGTGCGCGCCAAAATCGTCACCTTCGAGTGGGGCGAGTATTTGCAGCGGATTAAAAACGGCGAGCACCAGACCGCGCTGATGGGCTGGACCACCGCCAACGGCGATCCGGACAACTTCTTCGGCCCGCTTTTCACCTGCGCTTCGCTCGGCGGCTCCAACTCGGCGAAATGGTGCTACAAACCGTTCGACCAGCTGATCCTGCAGGCGCGCGAGGAGAACGATCACGCCAAACGGGTGGCGATGTATCAGCAGGCGCAGGTGATGATGCACGATCAGATGCCGGCGCTGATGATCGCGCACTCGACCATCTTCGAACCGGTGCGCAAGGAAGTGAAAGGCTACGAGATAGACCCATTCGGCAAACACATCTTCAAACAGGTGTCGCTGGAGAAGTAACCAAGAGGCCGGGTTAACCCGGCCTTTTTCATGCCTGCGGCGCGTCGCAGTGGTAGCGGCCGCGCGGGATCACCAGCGGCGTGTGGGACAGCGGATCGTCGATGATCATGCACGGCATGCCGAACACCCGCTCCACCAGTTCGGCGGTGATGATCTCCGCCGGTTTCCCTTCCGCCACGATCTTGCCGTCGCGCATGGCGATGATGTGGTCGGCATAGCGGCAGGCGTGGTTGAGATCGTGCAGCACCGCGATCAGGGTTTGACCGCGCTCGCGGTTGAGCTGGCGGAACAGATCCAGCAGTTCGATCTGGTGCGCGATGTCCAGATAGGTGGTCGGCTCATCCAGCAGCAGCAGCGGGGTTTGCTGCGCCAGCGCCATCGCCACCCAGACGCGCTGACGCTGCCCGCCGGACAGCTCGTCGACGCTGCGATCCGCCAACTGGCTGACGTTGGTGGCCGCCATGGCGGCTTCCACCGCCTGTTTGTCGGCCTGCGTCCACTGTTTCAGCAGGCTTTGGTGCGGATAGCGGCCGCGCGACACCAGGTCCGCCACGGTGATGCTGTCCGGCGCGATCGAAGTTTGCGGCAGCAGCCCAAGCTCGCGCGCCAGCGCCTTGGTGGCGAAGCTGCTGATGTTCTTGCCGTCCAGCATCACCTCGCCGGCGCTGGGTTTCAGCAGGCGGCACAGGGCGCGCAACAGCGTCGATTTGCCGCAGGCGTTCGGCCCGACGATCACCGTGAAGGCGCCGTCGGGGATCGCCACGCTCAGATCGTCAGCGATGATTTTATTGTCGTAGCCCAGCTTCAGGTGCGAGGCGTGCAGGCGGTGGCTCATGGCATTATCACTCTTCATTATCTGCGGGCCTCTCGGATGAGCAGCCAAATCAGGTACAGGCCGCCGATGCAGACGGTCACAACCCCGACCGGCAGTTGGATCGGTGCGAAAAGATGTTGGGACACCACGTCGGCGCCGAGCAGCAACGCCGCGCCCATCAGCGCCGAGGAGGTCAGGGTGACCGAGGATTGGCCGGCGAGGCGACGGGCGATCTGCGGCGCCGCCAGCGCGATAAAGGAAATCGGCCCGGCGGTGGCGGTGACGGCGGCGGTGAGGGTGACGCCGAACAGCATCAGCCACAGCCGGCTGCCTTCGGCGTTAACGCCCAGCGCGCGCGCCGTGTCATCGCCCATTTCCAGCAGCTGCAGCCGTTTGCCCATCAGCAGCGCGGCCGCGGCCGCCAGCACGATGAACGCCGTGGCGGGCTGGGCTTTTTGCCAGGTCATGCCGTTGAGCGAACCGGCCTGCCACATGGCGGCGTCCATGGCGCGCTCGAGCGAGGCGGTGATGATCAGCCAGGTATTGGTGGAGACCAGCACCGCGCTGATGGCGATGCCGACGATGATCAACCGGAAGCCGGCGATGCCTTGCCGCCAGGCCAGCAGATAGATGGCCAGCGCGGCGAGAATGCCGCCGGCCAGCGCGCCGCCGGCGATGTAATAGTAGCCGCCGTTGAACAGGGTGATGGCGATCAGCGCGCCGGTGTAAGCCCCCATATTAAAGCCGATCACGTCCGGGCTGCCGAGCGGGTTGCGGATAATTGACTGGAAAATGGCGCCGCTCATGCCGAGCGCGGCGCCTAACAACAGCGCCATGGCGATGCGCGGCAAGCGCCATTGGGTGACCACGGTCACCAGGTTTTTCGGCGCCTCGCCGGTCAGCGCGGCAAAAACCTGCTCCAGCGAAAGTTGCAGCGTGCCGTAGCACAGGGCGGCGACGGCCATCGCCAGACACAGCGCCAACAGTGAAAGGTTGACCAGCAGCAGGCGCAGCGGCAGGCGCCCGTTGATGACGCCGTCCGGGCGGCCGATATGCAGCGTATGCGGCAGACTCATCACAGACCCCCCAGCGTTTTCTTGCGGCGCACCAGCCAGATCAGCACCGGCGCGCCGATGAAGGCCGCCACGATGGAAACCCGCAGCTCACCGGCCGCCAGCAAGCGGCCGACCACGTCGGCGCACAGCAGTAAAATCGGCGCCAGCAGCATGGAGTAGGGCAGGATCCAGCGCTGGTCGGGGCCGACCCACCAACGGGCGATATGCGGCACCATCAGGCCGATGAAACTGATTGGGCCGACGGTGGCGGTTGCCGCGCCGCACAGCAGCGTGATGGCGATCACCGCGATCACCTGAGTCAGCACCACGCGCGCGCCGAGTGCGATAGCCAGATCTTCCCCCATACCGATGGTATTCAGCGGCCGGGCGATGAGCAGCGTCAGCAGGCAGCCGAGCAAAATGGCGGGGGCGGTGACCGGCAGCGTGGACAGCGTGCGGATATCCAGCGTGCCGGCCTGCCAGAAGCGCAGTTGGTCGAAGGTTTGCGGATCGATCAGCGACAGCCCGGTGGTGATGCCGAGCAGCACCGCGCCGATAGCCACGCCGGCCAGCGTCAGCCGCACCGGGTTGATGCGCCCGCCCGCCAGCGTGCCGATCAGGTAGACCAGCAGGGTGGTGAGGGCTGCGCCAGCAAAGGCGTAGGCCATGTAGCTTTCGGTGGTGGCGGCGCCGAAAAACATGATGCCGATGACCACGGCGAAGCTGGCGCCGGCGTTGATGCCGAGCACGCCGGGATCGGCCAGCGGGTTGCGCGTCAGCGCCTGAATCAGCGCGCCGGCGGCGCCGAGCGCCATGCCGGCCAGGATGCCCGCCAGCGTACGGGGCACCCGGGCATTGAGAATGATGGTGCTGTCGGAACCGCTCGCGGCGCCCTGCAGGCTGAGCCAGACGGTATGGAAGGGGATGGCTTTGGAACCCAGCATCAGGCTGGCCATGATGCACAGCAGCAACAGCGCCAAACCGATACCGAACCCGGCGATGCGTTTGAAGCCACTGGCGTAAGCTGTGTGCGGTGCGGACGAAAGCGTCCGCTCAGTCGGAGTGGGTACGTTCACACCGGTAACTCCTGTATGATTTTTATTCTCATTGTTATTTGCGTTCATGCGGGGGGCAATAGTAGCACGAGTTTACGCCCGCATGCACCCGCAGGTTGGTGGCAAAGGTGCGTTGACGATGTTAATAACTATTGATATTTCAATTGATTGAATGTGAACGTTCGCCCCGCTTGCTGCAAGTGTCGGCAGGGGGCTGACCTGCCGACGGCGTGATTCAGGGCTTTTTGAACAACCGTTCGATTTGATTCAGCATGTTGGTGGCGCTGTAGTAATCGAGGCGGAAGGTGTCGTTGCCGACGGCGTAGACGTGCCGCTGTTCCACCGGCTCCAGATGTTTGAGGAACGGGTTGGTCAGCACCTCTTGCACTTTGCGCTCATTGGTGGCGAACAGGATCAGGGTTTTGCCATTCAGGCCTTCGGCCATTTTTTCGCCGGAGATCTGGATGATGTCATGGCGTTTACCCATGCTGGTGTTGCCTTTGGCGCTTTCCGGCGGGGTGGCCAGCTGGAAGCCGAGCTGGGTCAGCAGTTTGCCCTGGGCGGAACCCGGCGTCCACAGCATGGCCTCGCGGCCGTTGTCGGCATACACCAACGGAGTGGTGGGCTGCGGCGGCAGCGCGATCGCCTGTTTCACTTGCTCCACGCGCTGCTCGAAACGATCTTCCGCCTGCTTGGCGCCGGCTTCATGACCGGTGATCTCACCGAGCTCGCTGGCCAGCTGTTGCCAGCTTTTGTCGCCATAGTCGAGCACCAGAGTCGGCGCTATGGCGGACAGCTGGTCATACAGTTTCAACGCCGAATCACCGCCGGTCGCGGCGACGACGATCAAATCCGGCGCGGCGGCGGCGACGGCTTCGGCATTGGGCTCCACCTGGTACAGCCGCTCGACGTGGCGCTGTTTGGCCACCTCGCTCCACTGGGTAAAGAAACCTTGTTTATCGGCCACCAGGGGATTTGGGCTGGTGGCGGCGCTGGCGACCACGGGGGCGTCGATAGCCAACAGCGTGCCGGTGATGGTGACGCTGGTGGACACGATGCGCTGCGGCGGTTTTTCCAGCGTGAATTTCCCTTTGACGCTGTCGATGGTGCGCGGCCAACTGCCGTCGGCAGCGGGGGCGGACGGTTTCTGTCCGTCGCTCTTGTCGTCCGGGCCGCAGCCGCTGAGCAACAGGCTGGAAGTGGCGATAAATGCAATGAACAGCTGGCGTAAGGATAGGGTCATGAGCGGGCTCTTTCTTTCCTTGAACTAAGGCGTATCAATCCGGCGGCGGATTGGCTGCGTGGTGGATGCCGGCTAATTTACCATTCAAGTCGCCAAAATGATAACCATTCGTATCTCAGCGCGTGGTGAATAAAAGGGAGGAGAACGGCAGAAACGAAAAAAGCGCCAAAAGGCGCTTTTTTCTGAATTGGTGGGTCGTGCAGGATTGATTCGGCCTGTGGCCTCACCCTGCGGGCAACGCTGCGCGCTGTCGTATCGCTGCGCGATGCTCGAACCTCTACGGTTCTTCATCCTGCACGACTAGGTAAACTATGCCTGCGAGAAGATGAAGTCGGGAGCAGGTGGCGCAGAAACGAAAAAAGCGCCAAAAGGCGCTTTTTTCTGAATTGGTGGGTCGTGCAGGATTCGAACCTGCGACCAATTGATTAAAAGTCAACTGCTCTACCAACTGAGCTAACGACCCGCAGAAGTGGTGGGTGATGACGGGCTCGAACCGCCGACCCCCTCCGTGTAAAGGAGATGCTCTACCAACTGAGCTAATCACCCACTTCAGGACTTCCAGGTTACTGCTAAACGAGAGAATGATGGTGGGTGATGACGGGCTCGAACCGCCGACCCCCTCCGTGTAAAGGAGATGCTCTACCAACTGAGCTAATCACCCTCATTCGTTCTCATTTTTTCTCAACAAGATGGTGGGCGATGACGGGCTCGAACCGCCGACCCCCTCCGTGTAAAGGAGATGCTCTACCAACTGAGCTAATCGCCCCGTCTTGTTGGAGTCGCATTATAGGGATAGTTCAAAGTGAGTCAACGGTTTTTAAAATGATTTCAATCGTTCGCCGCAAATTTAGGCAGGGCGCGATAATAATCGCCAGCAGCGCCGATTCTTTGCGCGATGCTATGCGAAACTCGCCGCAAAACGCGCGAAATCGACTGGTGCAATATCGTGTCGGCGTTGAGGAATTAGCGCGTGGTGATACAATGTCGTCCACTCTTTTTTCAATTCCGAGCAATCGTCGGCAACCGCCGACACGCGTTGCGTAATAAGGCAGTGAACCCAATGAAAATCAAAACCCGTTTTGCACCGAGCCCGACCGGCTATCTTCACGTCGGCGGCGCGCGTACCGCACTTTATTCCTGGTTGTTCAGCCGCCATGCGGGCGGTGAGTTCGTTCTGCGTATCGAAGATACCGATCTGGAACGTTCTACCCAGGACGCGATCGACGCAATTATGGATGGCATGAACTGGTTGAACCTGGATTGGGATGAAGGCCCGTATTTCCAGACCAAGCGTTTCGATCGCTACAACGCGGTCATCGATGAGATGCTGGAGCAGGGCACGGCCTATAAATGCTATTGCTCCAGGGAACGTCTGGAAGCGCTGCGCGAGAAGCAGATGGAAAATGGCGAAAAGCCGCGTTACGACGGCCACTGCCGCGACAGCCAGTGCAGCCACACCGACGACGAACCGCACGTGGTGCGCTTCCGCAACCCGCAGGAAGGGTCGGTGATCTTCGACGATAAAATTCGCGGCCCGATCGAATTCAGCAACCAGGAGCTGGACGATCTGATCATCCGCCGCACCGACGGTTCGCCAACCTATAACTTCTGTGTCGTCGTCGATGACTGGGACATGGAAATCACCCATGTGATCCGCGGTGAAGACCACATCAACAACACCCCGCGCCAGATCAACATTCTCAAAGCGCTGGGCGCGCCGGTGCCGGAATACGCGCACGTGTCGATGATCCTCGGCGACGACGGTAAAAAGCTGTCCAAACGTCACGGCGCCGTGGGCGTGATGCAGTACCGCGACGACGGCTATCTGCCGCAGGCGCTGCTGAACTACCTCGTGCGTCTGGGCTGGTCCCACGGCGATCAGGAGATCTTCTCCATCGACGAGATGAAAGAGTTCTTCACGCTGGAAGCGATCAACAAATCCGCCAGCGCCTTCAACACCGAGAAGCTGCAATGGCTGAACCACCACTACATCAACCATATGCCGGCGGAAGAAGTGGCGGTGCATCTGGCGTGGCACGTTGAGCAACTGGGTCTTGAAACCCGCAACGGTCCGGAACTGAAGGACATCGTCAAGCTGCTGGGCGAGCGTTGCAAGACGCTGAAGGAAATGGCGGAGTCTTGCCGTTACTTCTACGAAGACTTCAGCGAGTTCGACGCCGACGCCGCCAAGAAACACCTGCGCCCGGTTGCACGTCAGCCGCTGGAAGCGGTGCGCGCCAAGCTGGCCGCCATCACCGTCTGGACGCCGGAAAATGTGCATGATGCCATTCAGGGGACGGCGGACGAGCTGGGCGTCGGCATGGGCAAGGTTGGCATGCCGCTGCGCGTGGCGGTGACCGGCGCCGGTCAGTCGCCGGGCATGGACGTGACCGTGCATGCGATCGGCCAGAAGCGTTCGCTGCAGCGCATCGATATGGCGCTGGCTTATATCGCCGAGCGTGAAGCGCAGGCCTGATTAGGCTGATACGCTGTCCATAAAGAAAAAGCCCCGAGGAGCAATCTCGGGGCTTTTTTCATGGCGGTTGTCAGGCGTGTTCGCTGGCCGGCAAACCGGGGCGATAGGCGAGGAAATACATCAGCCCGACAAAGCCGGCGCCGCCCAGCGCATTGCCGAGAAATACCGCGACGAAATTAGGCAGGTACTGTTCCCAGCCCATGCCGCCGGCGAAGATGGCCGCCGGAATGATGAACATGTTCGCCACCACGTGTTGGAAGCCGATGGCGACAAAAGCCATGACCGGGAACCACATGCCGATCACTTTGCCCGGCACATCTTTGCTGGCGAAGGCTAACCACACCGCCAGGCATACCAGCCAGTTGCAGCCGACGCCGGAGATGAAGGCGTGCAGGAAGTCCGCATCCACTTTGGCCTGCGCGATCGCCAGCGTCTTATGTAAAAACGCGCCTTCGGTCAGGCCCAGCAGGTGGCCGAAGAAGTAGGCGACGGCCACGCTGCCGGCGAAGTTGGCCAGGGTGACCCAAAACCAGTTGCGCAGCACGGCGATGGCGGGAATTTCACGGGCGAACCAGGCCATTGGCAAGGTCATCATGTTGCCGGTCAGCAGTTCGCCGCCGGCCAGAATGGTCAGGATCAGGCCGATCGGGAACACCGCTGCGCCCAACAGCGCGCCGAAAGAGCCCCATTCGGCCGGCAGGATACCGATGACGTGAATATCCAGCAGGAAGCCGGTGGCGATAAAGGCGCCGGCGAGAAAGCCCAGAATCAGCAGATTAGCGAGCGGGGCGCGGCTTTTGTTTACCCCGGCCTGAACGGCGAGGGCGGCGATTTCTTTTGGTGAATGCAAAGACATGACGGACTCGGTTTATAGTAATGAAGTTTATGGCGCGGGCAGTCTATGCCGCTCGGGAGTCCGACTCAAGCGCATTTCGCTAACATTCCGTTAATTAAAAATCAACGTGATATGCAGGGTCTTTCGCCATTTTGAGATGTAGCGCGCAAAATGGATGAACTCTGCGCAAAGTGATGATTTTTTGGCGCCAAAGATGCTGATTTGGCGGCTTTTTCAACGCTTGATTCAGTAATTCAATTTAGCCGTTGACAGCTTTGAGCGGGTTTCATATTATGCGCCCCGTTCACAGCACAAAGTGATTGTGGAACGGGGCTATAGCTCAGCTGGGAGAGCGCTTGCATGGCATGCAAGAGGTCGACGGTTCGATCCCGTCTAGCTCCACCAACCTTTCTTCTCAGAAAGGTTGGGGATACCGTAACGCCGGTCAAAGCGTACCACTTTTGTGGGGCTATAGCTCAGCTGGGAGAGCGCTTGCATGGCATGCAAGAGGTCGACGGTTCGATCCCGTCTAGCTCCACCACCATTTAAAAAGCCGACCTTAGGGTCGGCTTTTTGCTTTGTGTCATTTAACCTTCGCCGAATGCCGGCCAATAAAAAAGGCGCCCGCAGGCGCCTTGTTATCGCAGTTGGTTCGAGGCTTAGCCCAGCACCAGACCCGCGATGGAAGCGGACAGGATGCTGACCAGCGTAGAGCCGTACACCAGCTTCAGGCCAAAGCGTGACACCACGTTGCCCTGGTGTTCGTTCAGGCCCTTGATCGCACCGGCCACGATGCCGATGGAAGAGAAGTTGGCGAAGGACACCAGGAACACCGACAGGATCCCCAGGCTGCGCGGCGACAGCTCGGCAGAGACTTTCTGCAGTTCCATCATGGCCACGAATTCGTTGGAAACCAGCTTGGTGGCCATGATGCTGCCAACCTGCAGGGCTTCGTGCTTAGGAATGCCCATGATCCAGGCGAACGGATAGAAGAAGTAACCGAGGATTTCCTGGAAGCTCAGGCCGAAAATGGCGCTGAACACACCGTTGAGCGCGGCGATCAGGGCGATGAAGCCAATCAGCATCGCGGCGACGATAATCGCTACTTTGAAGCCCGCCAGGATGTACTCCCCCAGCATTTCAAAGAAGCTCTGGCCTTCGTGCAGGTTGCCGAGGTGCAGCTCTTCTTCTTTATTGGTGTCGTACGGGTTCACCAGCGACAGCACGATAAAGGTGCTGAACATGTTCAATACCAGCGCCGCCACCACGAATTTGGCGTCTAGCATGGTCATATAGGCGCCGACGATGGACATGGAAACCGTAGACATCGCGGTCGCCGCCATGGTGTACATGCGCTTTTCCGACATCTTGCCCAAGATATCCTTGTAGGCGATGAAGTTTTCGGATTGGCCCAGGATCAGCGAGCTGACGGCGTTGAACGACTCCAGCTTGCCCATGCCGTTCACTTTCGACAGCACGGTGCCGATAATGCGGATGATGAACGGCAGCACCTTGATGTACTGCAGAATACCGATCAGCGCCGAAATGAAGACGATCGGGCACAGCACCTTCAGGAAGAAGAACGCCAGGCCTTTGTCGCCCATGCCGCCGAACACGAAATCAGTCCCTTGTCCCGCAAACCCGAGCAGTTTGTCAAACAGCGCGGCGAATCCTTTTACGAAGCCCAAACCCGCTTCCGAATGCAGGAAAAAGTAGGCCAGCAGTACTTCGATAACCAGTAGTTGAATAACATAGCGAATGCGGATGCTTTTACGATCGCGGCACACCAACAGGGCCAGGATCGCTACCACCACTATCGCCAACGCAAAGTGCGCAATATGGGACATGTTTGCTCCAAATTTGAGGCAGGCTGAATTTCGGCTGTCATTTTATGTAACGCTACGTTTAAAAACGAGACTTCTATTGCAAATATGGAAAATCATAGTGGGAGTTCTCCTAAAGTGTTGCGCAAAAGCATAAAAAATCAAGATGTTAAAGCAGTAATAGGAAATTCGTATTCTTGTGCTAACCTGTCTTTCAGGGGTATTGCAGCCAAAATCCCATCAGAAAAGCACGGAAATCGGCAAGCTCCGCGCTGAACCCTTCGATAAAACCGTTAATGTTGGCTATTACAGAGATAAGTTTTACCGCTCTAAATGCGCTTGATAATTATTATCATTTATATAGAGTGGAGATAAACGTAATTTCAGTAAGGGTTCAACATATGCTGAACAGTCGCGTGGTTGAAACCACCTCCGGTCGCTCCGCCAGAAAAATCAAACTCTCGCTCATGGGGCCCGCCTTTATCGCCGCTATCGGCTATATCGATCCCGGCAACTTCGCCACCAACATCCAGGCTGGCGCCTCATTCGGCTACAGCCTGCTGTGGGTGGTGGTTTGGGCCAACGTGATGGCGATGCTGATCCAGCTGTTGTCCGCCAAGCTGGGCATCGCCACCGGGAAAAATCTGGCCGAGCATATTCGCGATCGCTTTCCGCGGCCGGCGGTGTGGGCCTATTGGGTACAGGCGGAGATCATCGCCATGGCGACCGATCTGGCTGAGTTTATCGGCGCGGCGATCGGCTTCAAGCTGCTGCTCGGTGTCTCTCTGTTGCAGGGCGCAGTGCTGACCGGCATCGCCACCTTTTTAATTCTGATGCTGCAAAAACGCGGGCAAAAGCCGCTGGAGCTGGTGATCGGTGGGCTGTTGTTGTTCGTCGCCGCCGCTTACATCGTCGAGCTGGCGTTCTCCCAGCCGCAGTTGGCACCGCTGCTGAAGGGGATGGCGCTGCCCGATTTGCCTAACGGCGATGCGGTATTCCTGGCTGCCGGGGTATTGGGCGCCACCATCATGCCGCACGTGATCTATCTGCATTCGTCGCTCACCCAAATCGGCGGCGAGCACGACAAGGCGGAACGCTATGCCGCCACCAAAGTCGACGTCGCCGTGGCTATGACCATCGCCGGTTTCGTTAATCTGGCGATGATGGCCACCGCCGCCGCCGCGTTTCATTTCAGCGGCCACAGCGGCATCGCCGATCTCGACGTGGCTTACCTGACGCTGCAACCGCTGCTCGGGCACGCCGCCGCCACCGTGTTCGGCCTGAGCCTGGTGGCCGCCGGCCTCTCTTCTACCGTGGTGGGCACGCTGGCGGGGCAGGTGGTGATGCAGGGGTTCGTGCGTTTCCATATTCCGTTGTGGCTGCGGCGCGCGGTGACCATGCTGCCGTCGTTTATCGTCATCATGTTGGGGATGGATGCGACGCGCATTCTGGTGCTGAGCCAGGTGCTGCTCAGCTTCGGCATTGCGCTGGCGCTGGTGCCGCTGCTGGCTTTCACCGGCAATCGGGCGCTGATGGGGGAAATGGTCAACGGCCCGCTGGTGCAAAATCTGGGCAAGCTGATCGTACTGGTGGTGGTGGGATTGAACGGCTACCTGTTGATCGGCAGCGTGCTGTAAGCGAAAACAGTGCGGGCCGGCGCAACGCCGGCCCGTCGTCGTTAATCGCGGTCGTCATCGCCGTGGCGGCGCCAGCGATCGCGGTCATGATCGTGATGGTGCTTTTTCTCTTTCTTCCAGTGGTGCTTATCGTAGTGTTTGTCGTATTTACGATAGCGTCCTTCATGATAGTAATAGTGTTTACGCCAGTAGTCGCCATCGCGCCAGCGATAACCGTCCCAGTAGTAACCGCGACGGCTGCGGTCGCCGAGATAACGGCCCTGATGGCCTTGCCACCAGTCGCGATCCCGCCAATCGTAACCATCCCAATAGCGGCCGCGGTTATCCTGATCGCCGATGCGCAATGAAACGCCCGGCATCAGATCGATGCTGATCCCTTCGGCATGCGCCTGCTGTGCGGCGGGCAGTACCGTCGCCGCCAAAATGGCGGCCAAGAGCAGAGGTTTAAACATGGCTTCTCCTTCCCGCTTGCGCGGCCTGGCCGTTTGTCACTTTACGAAGCGCGTTCATCAGTTTAAAAGCGGCCTTATCGTTATTTTTGCTGCAATATCGGCATCATAGCGCCGGCGTATAGGGTTGAATCTGAGAGCCACTCTGAAAATGATGCAGGAAGTTAAGATTTGAGATTTTTCTGGAGTATCGCCGCTCGATTGAACGGCGGAATTTGTAAGCGATTACAATAAGATGTTCTCGATCTGCGCGAGCTCTTCTTCACTGAAGTGACGATTGGCCAGCATGCCCACCGCGTCTTCTATCTGCGCATTCTTGCTGGCGCCGATCAGCACTGAGGTCACGCGATCGCCGCGCAGCACCCAGGCCAGCGCCATCTGCGACAGCTTCTGCCCGCGTTGCCGCGCCAGCGCATCGAGGCGGCGCACCTTGTCCAGTCGCTCGGCGGTCAACTGCTCCGGCTGCAGGAAGCGGCTGCCGCTGGCGGCGCGGGAATCTTGCGGGATGCCGTGCAGGTAGCGATCGGTCAGCAGGCCGCCCGCCAGCGGCGAGAAGGCGATAGATCCGACGCCATGTTCTTCCAGCGTATCCAGCAACGCCGTCTCCGGCCCGCGTTCCAACATCGAATACTTCGGCTGGTGGATCACGCACGGCGTGCCGAGCCGCTGCAGAATGGCGAAGGCCTGTCGCGCGCGCTCGGCCGGGTAGTTGGACAGGCCGACATACAGCGCTTTGCCCTGGCGCACCAGCAGATCCAGCGCCGCCATGGTTTCTTCCAGCGGCGTGTCCGGATCCGGCCGATGATGATAAAAGATATCCACATACTCCAACCCCATGCGCTTCAGGCTCTGATCGAGGCTGGCGACCAGGTACTTTTTCGAGCCCCAATCACCGTAGGGGCCGGGCCACATGGTGTAACCGGCTTTGGATGAGACGATCAGCTCATCGCGCCAGGCCCGCAGATCGGCGTTGAGAATGCGGCCAAAGTTCTCCTCGGCGGCGCCGGGCGGCGGGCCGTAGTTGTTGGCCAGATCGAAATGGGTAATGCCGCGATCGAAGGCGCAGCGGATCAGGCCGCGGGCGTTATCGTACAAAGTGGCGTCGCCGAAGTTGTGCCACAGGCCGAGTGAGACGGCGGGCAGCTTCAGCCCGCTGCGGCCGCAGCGCCGGTATTCCATATCTTGATAACGCGAGGGGGAGGCTGGGTAAGACATAGTTATCCTTATCGGCGAGAGGTGAAGTGCTTTGAGTGTATACGTTTCCACACCGCGTTGCCGCGGGAGCGATCACGGCGCCGGCATGTAACGCCAGGTTGCCGTTCGATGCGGGAGCGTTTGTTCGAAATTTGAACGGCATCTTCGATAATTAAGATAATCGCTTCAGCTGCAGACAGGTGATGATCATGACTCAGACCTATACGGTGGCCGATTATCTGCTCGATCGTCTGGCCCAAATCGGCATCCGTCATTTCTTCGGCGTGCCGGGGGATTACAACCTGCAATTTCTCGATCACGTCCTCGCGCATCCGCAAATCACCTGGGTAGGCTGCGCCAACGAGTTGAACGCCGCCTATGCGGCTGACGGCTATGCGCGCTGCAAACCGGCGGCCGCGCTGCTCACCACCTTCGGCGTGGGGGAGCTGAGCGCGTTGAACGGGGTGGCCGGCAGCTACGCCGAATACCTGCCGGTGATCCACGTGGTTGGCACGCCGGCGCAGCGCGCCCAGCGCGCCGGTGATTTGCTACACCATTCGCTGGGGGATGGCGACTTCACTCATTTCGCCCGGATCGCCAAAGAGGTGACCGTCGCGCAGGCCGACCTGACCGCCGACAACGCCGCGCTGGAGATAGACCGCCTGATCGGCGCCGCCTTGCTGGAGCATCGCCCGGTTTACCTGATGTTGCCCAGCGACGTCGCGCAGGCGCCGCTGCCGAGTAAACCGGCGCCGCTGATGCTGCGCCAGGCCAAACTGTCGCAGAGCGCATTGCAGGCGTTTATCGCCGCAGCGCGCGAAAAGCTGCTGTCGGCACGGCGGGTGTCGTTGCTGGCGGACTTCCTGGCCGATCGCTTCGGCGCCGAAGCGGCGCTGGACGAGTGGCTGCAGGAGGTCGATATGCCGCACGCGACGCTGTTGCTCGGCAAGGGGCTGCTGGACGAGAACCGCGCCGGTTTCGTTGGTACCTACTGCGGCGGCGCCAGCGATCCGGCGGTGAAACAATTGATCGAAAACGCTGATGTGGTGATCAACGTCGGCGTACGCTTGACCGACACCATTACCGCGGGATTCACGCATCATCTGCCGGTGGAAAAATGCATCGATATTCAACCGTTCGAAGCCTGGGTCGGGCGGCAGCGCTTTAGCCGCATTCCGATGCGCGAGGCGGTGCAGGCATTGCACCGCCTGGGCCTGTCGCTGGCGTCGCGTTGGCCGTTGCCGCCGATCGTCCGCCCGGCGCTGCCGGAAGGCGATGGGGAAGGGCTGGATCAGCACGCCTTCTGGCGGCAAGTACAGGATTTCCTGCGGCCGGGGGATATCGTGCTGGCCGATCAGGGCACCGCCTGTTTCGGCGCGGCGGCGCTGACGTTGCCGCGTGGCTGCCGCCTGATCGTGCAGTCGCTCTGGGGATCGATCGGCTATACCCTGCCGGCGACGTTCGGCGTGCAGACCGCCGAACCGCAGCGCCGGGCAGTATTGCTGATCGGCGACGGCGCCGCGCAGTTAACCGTGCAGGAACTGGGATCGATGCTGCGCGACGGGCTTAAACCGGTGATCTTCGTGTTGAACAATCAGGGGTATACCGTTGAGCGCGCGATCCACGGGCCTGAGCAACGTTATAACGACATCGCGCGCTGGAACTGGACGCAGTTGCCGATGGCGTTGGCCGGTGATCGGCCGGTGAAGGCGTTGCGGGTCAGCGATCCGGACGGATTGCGTCAGGCGCTGCGCGAGGTAGCGGACGACGAGCGGCTGGCCTTCATCGAAGTGATGCTGCCGAAGATGGATATTCCCGAACTGCTTGAGACGATCTCGCGCGTCATTCAGTCGCGCAACGCTGCCGCCTGAGCCGCGTCGTCTTCCAGCAATCGCTCCAGCATCCAGTACCCCGCCGGGCCCGGCGGGGTCAGTTTGGACCATACCGCATCCACCGAAATCAGTTTGGGCCAGCCGCGCGGGCGCAGCTGGGTGAGCCTGCCGTGGCCGTATTGTTGCACCAGCCAGTGCGGCAGCACCGCCCAACCGAATCCCTGTTCCGCCATCTCCAGCAACAGCAGATAGCTGGGCGCCGACCAGACCAGCCCGCCTTGTCTGGCCGCTTCGGCGCCGGTGTAAGTATTCAGGATCAGCTGACGGGTGCTGGATAACTGCTCCGGAGTCGGCGCGGCGACCTGCGCCAGCGGATGCCCATGCGCGACGAACAGCCCCATTTCGGTCTGTTCAGGCAGCCGGGAGAAGGCGATATCCGGCGGATAGGTTTTTTGCACTTCCACCATGCCCAAATGCGCGCGGCCGCTTTGCAGCAGATCGATAACGTCGCCTTCCTCGGCGATCATCCATTCCAGTTCAATCTCTGGGTAACGTTGTTCAAACCGTTGCATCAGGCTGTCGTGATGCTTCGGCTGGTAGGTATCGGAAAACACCATGCTCAGGCGCGGTTCGACATTGCCCGCCAGCTGAATGCTCAGCGCGTCGAGCCGCTCGCTGGCGGCGAGGATCTCCTGCACGTGCCCCAGCACCTTGCGGCCGGCGGCGGTGAGCACCGGTTGGCGCGCGCTGCGATCGAACAGCGTCAAGGCCAGGTCTGCTTCCAGATTGGCGATGGCGGTGCTGACGGTGGATTGGCTTTTGCGCAGCTTGCGCGCGGCGGCGGAAAATGAGCCGAGTGCGGCGGCTTCCACGAATGCCTGTAACGCTTCCGGTGAATAGTGCATATATCTACTTTATCGATGGAATCTATTTTTAATCTACCCAAAAAAGCGATGATAATCACCTGGCTTTCGCAACAACTGTTGAATAAAAGGTGATGTATGCAACTGCAAAACAAGTCTCTCATTGAACGTATCGTCCACGCCGTCGGTTTCGAGGCCATCGCCGTGATGGTTTGCGCCCCGCTGGGCGCGTGGCTGCTCAACCGCTCAATGGTGCAGGTCGGTGCGTTGGCGGTGATGCTGTCCACCGTCGCGATGCTGTGGAACATGGTTTACAACACGGTGTTCGACCGCCTGTGGCCGGTCAGCCGGGTGGTGCGTAACCTGAAGGTGCGCGCGCTGCACGCCGTCGGCTTTGAGGCCGGTTTTATCCTGATCGGCGTGCCGATCGCCGCCTGGATGCTGAGCATTTCCTGGGCGCAGGCGTTTATGCTGGAAATCGGTTTCTTCCTGTTCTTCCTGCCGTACACCATGGCCTACAACTGGCTGTACGACATGCTGCGTCAGCGCTGGTTCGAAGCGCGCCAGCCGATCAATTCCGGCGCCAAATAAGGCGTCGTCAGCCCGGCGATTCTCAGGTAAGGTCAGAGGATCGTCGGAAAATGCTGAGGAACGAAGAATGAAAGTGTTGGGCTTGCTGGGCGGCATGAGCTGGGAATCCACCATTCCGTATTACCGCACCATCAACGAGCAGGTAAAGGCGCGCCTCGGCGGGCTGCATTCGGCCAAAATCGTACTCTACAGCGTCGATTTTCAGGAGGTTGAACGCTTGCAGCACCAGGGGGATTGGGATGGCGCCGGCCGGCTGCTGGCCGCCGCCGCCGTGGCTTTGCGCGCCGCCGGCGCCGAAGCGATCGTGATCTGCACCAACACCATGCACAAGGTGGCGGAGGCGGTCGAGCAGGCCAGCGGCCTGCCGCTGATTCACATCGCCGATGCCACGGCGCTGCAGGTGCGGGAGAAAAACATTCGCCGCGTCGGGCTGCTAGGCACGCGTTTTACCATGGAGCAGACCTTCTACCGCGGCCGCCTGCAGGAATTGCACGGCATCGACGTGGTGACGCCGGTCAGCGCCGATCGTGACATCGTGCACCGCATCATCTATGACGAACTCTGCCTCGGCAAAATTCGCGACGCCTCGCGCGACGAGTATCGCCGGATCATCAGCGATCTGGAACAACAGGGCGCGCAGGGGATTATTTTCGGCTGCACCGAGATAGGCTTGCTGGTGAGCGAGCGGGATGCCTCGGTGCCGGTGTTCGACACCACCGCGATCCACGCTCGCGCCGCCGCGGCGTTCGCGCTGGCCTAATCGTCGTGCGGCGGTTGCCGGCGGTTCACCAGCATCAAGGGTTTGCCCGCCAGCGCCAGCCAGGCGGGCAGCATCACGATGCACAAGATCGGCAACAGGTGCAGATCCGGCACCACCGCCACCGCCATAAACAGGCTGAGCCAGCCGTCGCGCGTCACCACCAGCACCAGCCCCATGATGGCGCAGGAGACGGTGATCGCCGCCGGCACCGCAGGCACATGCTGGTGCAGCATCAGCCCCAGCGCCACCCCGACGAACACCGCCGGGAAGATGCGCCCGCCGCGAAAGCCGCAGGCAGCGGCGATCACCAGCGCTGCCAGCTTGGTCAGGGTAATGGTCAACAGCGCCGGCACCGAATAGTTGCCGTCTGCCGCGAGGCGTTTCATTTCATCCAGCCCTTTGAACAGGGTAATCTCTCCGCCGAACAGCGCCAGCAGGCCCAGGACAAAACCGCCCAGTCCTAACATCAACACCGGATTCTTCATCGAATGGAACAGACGGTGCGCGTGCGGGAAGCACCACAGCGCCACCATGCCGAGCGCGATGGCGATCAGCGCCACGATGGCGCCGCTGAAGATGTCCGGCAGCCGGGTTACGTCATAGGCGTCGAGTTGCAGGGCGAAATTGGGCACGAAGAACAGCTGGGTGGTGACCGCGCCGGCGGCGGCGGCCACCAGCGGGGCGAACAGCCGATCCCACAGCGGCGTTTCGTTATTGCCCGCCAGGGTTTGCGAGAAAATCAGCGCGGCGGCGACCGGCGTGCCGAACATCGCGCCGATGGTGCCCGCGGCCGCCAGGATGATCCAGTCCATGCGCGGCACCTTAGGCAACAGGCGCGCCCCCGCCGCCGCTACCAGCGCGATATTGATGGCGGTGATCGGGTTCTCCGGCCCGAGGCTGACGCCGCCGGCCAGGCCGACGATCAGCGCCAATCCCAGCCCCGGTAGGGCGGAGAGCGGCAGCGGCATGCCGATCAGCGATTCCGTCGCCGGATCCGGCCCGGCATGGCCCGGCATATAGCGCACGATCAGGCCGACCGCCACGCCGGTCAGCGTCAGCATGCCGAGCGGCCACCAGGGTGCCTGGGCGTCCAGGCTCAGCGCGTCGGGCAGCGTCACCCACAGCCATTGCTGCAGCGTAGCGGCGACTTTCATCATCAACAGCAGCACCAGACTGGAGGCGGAACCGATAATCAGCGCAGGCAAAGCAAAGGCCAACATGGCATTGGCGCGCGGATGCAGCATGGATAATCCCTTGTCGATGCCTCCCTGCGGGGCAGGGAGAGCGGGTGATTGGGCAGTGACCACAGCTTGCCAGACTATCGGCGAGCAGGCACGCATTGATATTGCCCGGCGTCGATGCTGGTTAACAGTCGCCGGAGGGCGTTTTTTGCCGCAATTTGTTTCAAATCGCGGCTTGGCAGGCCAGCTGAAACGTTTTTTGTGATCCGGATCGCTATTGGGGCGCAGATCCGAGGCGGGTGATTGTTGTTTTCGCAGCAGGATTTTACAGTGTGGGCAGCTTTTTATTTTTCATTTTGCGGAGACGAAATCAATGACCTATGCCCTCGTAGGTGATGTTGGCGGCACCAATGCCCGCCTGGCGTTGTGCACTGTTGCGACGGGTGAGATTACCCAGGCGAAAACCTATTCCGGCCTGGAGTTCGACAGCCTGGAGGCGGTGATCCGCCACTACCTGAAAGAATGCGATATCGAGGTGCAGGACGCCTGTATTGCGATCGCCTGCCCGGTGACCGAAGACTGGGTGGCGATGACCAACCACAGCTGGGCGTTCTCGATCAAAGAAATGAAGGCCAGCCTGGGGTTGAGTCATCTGGAAGTGATCAACGATTTCACCGCCGTCTCGATGGCGATCCCGATGCTTTCGCCGGACGACGTGCTGCAGTTTGGCGGCGGCGATGTGCAGCCGGGCAAACCGATCGCGGTGTACGGCGCCGGCACCGGGCTGGGTGTTGCCCACCTGGTGCAGGTCGATCGCCGCTGGGTCAGCCTGCCGGGCGAGGGCGGCCATGTCGATTTCGCACCGAACAGCGAAGAAGAAGACATTATTCTGGAGGTGCTGCGCGGTGAAGTGGGGCACGTTTCCGCCGAGCGCGTGCTGTCCGGACCGGGCCTGGTCAACCTGTATCGCGCCATCGTCAAGGCGGACAACCGCCTGCCGGAGAAACTGGAGCCGAAGGACATTACCGAGCGGGCGCTGGCCGACAGCTGCATCGACAGCCGCCGCGCGCTGTCGCTGTTTTGCGTGATCATGGGGCGCTTCGGCGGCAACCTGGCGCTGAATCTGGGCACCTTTGGCGGCGTGTACATCGCCGGCGGCATCGTGCCGCGCTTTATGGAATTCTTCAAGGCCTCGGGCTTCCGCGCCGCCTTCGAAGACAAGGGGCGTTTCCGCGACTATGTGCGCGACATCCCGGTGTTCATGATAACCCATGGCCAACCGGGCCTGCTGGGAGCCGGCGCGCATCTGCGCCAGACGCTGGGCATGCAGCTGTAAGCAACGCGGCGGCACGATAAAAAAAGGGGCGCAACCCGCAGGTTGCGCCCCTTGTCGTTTTCGCGGGGTATCAGGCTTTGGCCAGCTCTGCCGCCTGTGCGGTTTCTTCGCTTTCCACTTCCACGGCTTTCGGCGCTTTGATGAACAGCGTAATCAGCAAGGAGGCGGCGGACAGGACGCCAATCACCATGAAGGTGGCGTGGAAGCCGCCGAAGTATTTGGCGACGAACGAACCGGCCAGCGCGCCCAGGCCGAAGCCCTGATAGATGATGCCGTAGTTCTTGCTGTGGTTCTTCAGGCCGAAGAAGTCGCCGACAATCGCCGGGAACACGGTGATATTGCCGCCGAAGCAGAAGGCCACCGCGCCAACGCAGATGAAGAACAGCGTGTGGTTCAGGGTCATGAAACTCAGCGCGACAATCGCCAGCACGGTAACCAACATGGTGAAGCTGATGACGCGCATACGGCCTACTTTATCAGACAGCGTACCCAGAATGATGCGGCCGGCGGTGTTGAAGATGGCGACGGCGGACACGGTGTTGGCGGCGGTGGCCAAATCCATCCCGGCCAGCTGAACGCCCATGTCTTTCACGATGCCAATCAGGTACAGACCGCTCATGCAGGCGGCGAAGAAGATGGTGAACAGCAGGTAGGCTTCTTTGGTGGCCAGCATCTGGCGCACGCTGAAGTCGTTGCCCAGACCGTTGGCGCCTGGCTGTGCGGCGCTGGTCGCCAGCACCGGCTCTTTCAGCAACAGGGAGCCAACGACGATCAGGCCCATCACGATGGCGCCCCAGTAGAAGAAGGCGCCTGAAACGCCGACGTCGGCGATCAGGGCGGCGTTGACGTATTTGAACAGCAGGCTGCCGCTGCCGAAGGCGCCGACGGAGATGCCGGAAATCAGGCCTTTGTTGGCCGGGAACCACTTAATCAGGTTGGACAGGGTGGAGATGTAGGCGATACCGACCGCAAAGCCCACCACCACGCCGGCCAGCAGGTAGATCATGTCGAGCGAGCTGACATGGGCGCTGGCGATCAGGCCCAGGCCGACCAGGATGCCGGAACACAGCGTCAGGTTGCGGATGCCGAAGCGTTCTTGCAGCTTGCCGGCGAACAGCGTGGCGAAAGCCAGGAAGAAGCTGGTGATGGAGAAGGTGGTGGCGACGTCCGCCAGTCCCCAGTGGAACTTGTCGACCAGCGGCTGGTTGAACAGGCTCCAGGTGTAGATGGTGCCCAGACCCATCTGACAGATGATGGTGCCGAGAACGATTAAGCTGCGATTTGCCGGTTTGGTGTTCATGGCCGGTCTCCTTCCTGTGTGTGCGTTGCCGGGCGTGAGCCGCTGGCTGAAATTTGCGGGGTGAATCTGTGTTCCCGCGGTATGGGCTTATTATATGGCCGGCCCCCCGGCGGACGGCGGATCGGGAATGAGTTGCACGATGGAAGGAATGAAATGCATTTTATACGGCGTGAGTTGCCGTTTTTACGCCTAAAAGCGCGTGAAATGCCGGGAGTAACACGTGATCTACATCAAAGATATCAACGATTTATTGTTAATCGCCGGTGAACGATTGTGGTGAAATTGTGAAGGATGCGTCTGCAAGGCGTAAATCGGCATTGCGCCTATAGAGCGGCGGCGAGCGCGGGACTATGTTATCTGCGATCGGACGAGGTCCGCTCTGCAGGAGTCCATGAAATGAAAAAAACGCTGTTGTTACTGGCTGCGCTGCTGGCGCTGCCGCTGGCGAGCCAGGCCGACGTGTCCATCGGCGTGAACGTGCCGGGCCTGTCGCTGCATATCGGCGATCGCGATCATCGCGGCCACTACTGGGACGGCTATCGCTGGCGCGATCCGCGCTGGTGGGCCGATCATCACCGGTATGAACGTTCGCGCGGGTACTATTACGGCCCGCCGCCACGGGTGATTTACTACGGGCCGCCGCGGCGCGACTGGCGAGATCGGCCGCATTACCGTATGCCGCCACCGCCACCGCCCGGTTATTACTACCGTCCGGGCCCGCGCTGGTAAGCGCTTACAGGCGCATCAGCTTGCGAAATTCTTTCACCTTGCTGCGGCTGACCGGCACTTCAAACTCAAGATCGCTCAGCCGCAGAATGTAGGTATTGTTGAACCAGGGCACGATCTCGCGGATCTTGGCCAGGTTAACGCAGTAAGAGCGGTGGCAGCGGAAGAAATGCTCTTCCGGCAGCCGGCCGTAAAACTCGGTGAGGTTCATCGGCATCACGAATTCTTCCCGGCGAGTATAGACCCGCGTCACCTTTTCATCGGCGGCGGCGTAATAGATGTCGTTGATGTCGGTAACGATGATCCGCTCGTCTTTGATCAGGTTGATGCTGTGGCTGCCGCGGCTCGGCGCGCTGGTCGGTTCCGCCGCGCCGGCGGGGCGATGATGCAGCGCCTCCAGTTTTTGCAGCATGGTGACGATGCGCGCCTCGTGATAGGGCTTGAGGATATAGTCGAACGCCTCGATCTCGAAGGCTTCCACCGCGTGCTCTTTATAGGCGGTGATGAACACGATAGACGGGCGATGCGCGAATTTGCTGATGTTTTGCGCCAGCAGCACGCCGTCCAGCGACGGGATGTTGATGTCGAGGAAAATGGCGTCGACCTGGTGGGTTTGCAGATATTTCAGAACGTCGAGGCCGTCCTCGAAGGTAGCGACGATATCGATATTGCTGTGTTTCTTGATCAGGTAGCTGAGTTCTTCCTGCGCGAGGAATTCGTCTTCCACGATGATAGCTTTCATGAGGCCTCCCCGACCGGCGGCGCGCTCGGTTCCTGATGCAGCTTGCCGCCGTTTTTGCTGATATAGAACGCGATTTCGGTGCCCGGCTCCAGGCGGCGGATATGCAACCCTTCACCGTACAGCAGCGACACGCGGTGATGCACGTTGAGCAGGCCGATATTGTGGCCCGGCATCTCGTTGCGCGCCACCCGGTCGATGGTTTCCTGGTTGATGCCGTGGCCGGTATCCTTCACCGAAATTTTCACCCGATCGCCCTGATCTTTCACCGCGATCACCACCACCCCTTTACCCTTGCAGGGCTGGATGCCGTGCACGATGGCGTTCTCCACCAGCGGCTGGATCAGCAGGCTCGGAATGCGCACCGAGACGTCGTCGTCGATGTCGTAAATCACCGTCAGCTTGGCGCCGAAGCGCGCCTGTTCGATGGCGATATAGTCCTGAATCTGATGCAGTTCCTTACGGATATCGATCAGTTCGTCGTTCAGCTCCAGGTTGTAGCGCAGGTAGCGCGACAGGTTGATGATCAGCTGGCGCGCGGTGTCCGGATTCAGGCGGATAGAGGAAGAGATGGCGTTCAGCGCGTTGAACAGGAAGTGCGGGTTAATCTTGCTCTGCAGCGCGCGCATTTCGGCTTTATCCGCCATCTGGCGCAGATGCTCGATGCGCGAAACCTCCATCTGGGTGGAGATGATCTGCGACAGCCCGACCGCCATCACCTTCAGCGTGTTGGTGATCTGGTGAGCGTGGCAGTAGTAAATTTTCAGCGCGCCGGTCACTTCGCCCTTTTCCCACAGCGGCACCACCAGCTGCGAATGGATCTGCGGCGCGGCCGGGTTTTCCAGGTTGTTTTTGATGATGATTTTGCCGTGGCGAATGCTTTCGCGGGTAACGCGGCTCAGCCCTTCGCGGCCGATCGGGTAGGCTTCGCGCCCCACGCCAACGTAAGCCAGCACCTGATGGGTATCGGTGATCGCCACCGCGTCGGCGCGGATGTCCTGGCGGATGATATCGCAAATGGTGGCCAGCGATTCGCTGTTGATGTTGCGGAAATAGGGCAGCGTCTTGTGGGCGATATCCAGCGCCAGCTTGGCCTGGCGTGCGGCGATCACCTCTTTTTCATCTTCGACGCTCTGCACCAGCAGCACGATCAGGCCGATGCACACCGTGCCGAGGATCATCGGCAGCGCGATCTGCGACACGATGTCGAGCCCAAGCTCGGTCGGCTTGGCCCACAGCACGATCAGCAGCATGGTGAGGGATTCGCACAGCATGCCGCCGACGATGCCGGCGCGCCAGCGCTGCTCTTTTCTCACCTTGAGGTTGATGTAGCCGGCGCTGATGCCGGCGATGATGCTGGTGATGAGGCAGGGCACCGAGGTGATGCCGCCGATGTCGATCAGATAGCGGTGCACCCCGGCGATGATGCCGGTGACGATCCCCACCCAGGGGCCGAACAGGATGCCGCCGGCCATGATGGCGATGACGCGCACGTTGACCAGCGAACCCTCAACGTTGATACCGGAGTAGGTGCTGAACAGCGCGAACAGCGAGAAGATCGCCGTGACGATGCCGAGCTCGAGCGGTGTATGGTCTTCTTTTTGCAGCAGTTGGCGGAACAGCCGGGTGCGGGTCAGGAAAAACAGACAGATCAACATCAGCGCGGCGCGATCAAACACCGCCAACAGCATTTCAAAAAAAGGGTGCACGACGGGTTCTCGCTGCGGCCTACGGATGGCGGCAGTATACCACAGCGAGAAAGGCCCGTGGCTCAGGCCGGCTGTCAGCGCATGCCGAGCTGCGTTTTGCCCAGCGGCGTCAGCAGATCGGCGGTGGCGCGGCCGTCAAAATCCACTTCGAAGTCGTCGGGAGCGAAGTCCGGCGGCGTTCTGCCGTCGATAAAGCTCGGCAGCTGGCGCTGCAGGTAGGCGTCGTTTTTCGCGCAGCCCGGCGCGGCGGCGATGTACATCACGTTGCTGTCGAACTCGCCGTTATGCTCGTTCTCCACCGCGTGGATCACGTCGCAATGCCAAAATACCGTGTCGCCCGGCTCCAGATCGGGAATAGGGGAAATCCCACTTAATAAAAGGGGATGCCATTTTTCCGAGATCGACAGCGCGCGGCCCGGCGCCGCATCGCACAGATCGTCGTCGGCGACGTCGTCCTGCAGCGCGCGCAGCAACACATAGGCCATGGCGTTGGCGATCGGCACCAGGTTCAGCGTGCCGGCGTTGGTGCGTTGCGGCGTCAGCGCCGTCCAGCCCTGGAAGGTGCGGAACATCGAGCAGACTGCCGGGGAGGCAATTTCGCGCACTTCGGTGCGGCCGTCGGCGGCAAAGGGATCGTACTGCTGCCAGTCGCCGGAGAACACGTGGCGATACACATAGCGGAAATTCTCGTCCAGCCAGCGCTCGATGGTGCCGCTGTCGACGTGCGGCGACAGGCCCAGCGACGAGGAGTTCGGCGGGCGGCGGCGAGTGCGATCGGCGTAGGTGGCGACGCGGGTCGGATCGAAATGCTGCTTGCCGTTGCTTTCGGTGGCCCACAGGCTGTTGAGGAACACCTGCACCGCATGCATGCGCGCATCCTGCCGCGCCTCGACCTGCGGTTTTGACCAGTAGATGCCGTAAATCTGCGGTTTGCTGGCGGCCAGCTTGCCGAAATAGTTGTCTTCGGCGGCGTTTTTCAACCGCTCGACGAAGTTGTTGCGCTCGAGATAGTCGCCGATTTCCCGGTTCCAGCCTTCGGCCTTGGCGCGGGGAAATACACCGCGAATGGCGCAGGCGCCGCGCTGTTTGATCAGCGCTATCTGTTGATCGCTGACGCGTTGCTGCAGGATATCTTCCGCGTCGATCTGCGGCACCGGATTATGGCCGGCGGCCAGTTCGCGGCGGATCTGGTCGACCTGGCCGCGGATGTTCTCCTCCAGCGCCAGAAAAACGTCGCGGTAGTTCGGCAATGCCTGGCGCAGCTGGCGCTTGACGTTAACGATCGTCTGCGGAATATCGTCGATGACTAAAGAGGCCATGGTGTTCTCCTGATGCCGCGTGAGTCACGGCGGCGGACGGTTGTAGGGAAACGGGCAAGACGTTATGGTTTTGTGGTTTTAACGTGAATGATTATCGGCAACCAATCGGGGAAAATAAAGAGATATCTTTCATTCGTAAGTTCCTCTTTTTCGTTTTTCGGAGATTTTATGAAGCTGGTCACTGAACGCTTGTACTTACAGTCGATAACCGCCGAGGATTGGCCGCTGTTTCTGCGCCTGTACCAAGATCCCGAGGTGATCCGTTACATCTCCGATCCGCGCAGCGAAGCGGAGATCCGCGCACGGTTCGAAGAGCGCCTGCCGGCCTGGGACAAACACGGCGAGCAGTGGCTGTGCCTGGTGATGCGTGAGAAGCGCAGCGGAGAGGCGGTGGGCATTACCGGCTTTCGCCCGCACTGGGCGCCGTATCGGCAGGCGGAAGTGGGATACGGGAGTTTGCCTGCCGGCCAGGGCAAGGGCTATGGCAAGGAGTCGCTGCGGGCAGTGCTGGATTTTGCGGTGAACGCCTGCGGTTTTCACAAGCTGACCGCTACCGTGACCGCGGGCAACCTCGCCTCGCGCGGCCTGCTGGAGTCGTGCGGTTTTCAGCTGGAGGGCACGCTGCGCGATAATTTCCGCCTGGCGGGAGAGTGGCGCGACGACTGGCTGTTCGGGCTGTTGGCGGCAGAGTTTCAGGGCGGCAAATAAAAATATCGCGCCGGGTATCGACAAGCTCGCCGGCGCTGCGCTATGTTCGATATTCGGTCAGTTCGCTGGCCAGCGTCGCTCGGACGGTCCGGGCGCTAACGTCTATCGAGGAATCCCCCTATGGCTGATAACAGTCCACAGCGCCGTTTTACGCGCATTGAACGTCTTCCCCCTTACGTATTCAACATCACCGCCGAACTGAAAATGGCCGCACGCCGTCGCGGTGAGGATATTATCGACTTCAGCATGGGTAACCCCGACGGCCCGACGCCGCCGCACATCGTGGAAAAACTGTGCGCCGTCGCCCAGCGCGACGACACCCACGGTTATTCCACCTCGCGCGGCATTCCGCGCCTGCGCCGCGCCATTTCGCGCTGGTATGCCGATCGTTATCAGGTGGATATCGATCCGGAAAGCGAAGCCATCGTCACCATCGGTTCGAAAGAGGGGCTGGCGCACCTGATGCTGGCGACCCTCGATCACGGCGATACCGTGCTGGTGCCGAACCCCAGTTACCCGATCCACATTTACGGCGCGGTGATCGCCGGCGCCCAGGTGCGTTCGGTGCCGCTGGTGGACGGCGTGGATTTCTTCAGTGAACTGGAGCGCGCCATTCGGGAAACCATTCCGCGCCCGAAAATGATGATCCTCGGCTTCCCGTCCAACCCGACCGCGCAGTGCGTGGAGCTGGATTTCTTCGAGCGGGTGGTGGCGCTGGCCAAACAGTACAACGTGCTGGTGATCCACGACCTGGCCTATGCCGATATTGTTTATGACGGCTGGAAAGCGCCGTCGATCATGCAGGTGCCGGGGGCGAAAGACATTGCGGTGGAGTTCTTCACCCTGTCGAAAAGCTACAACATGGCCGGCTGGCGCATCGGTTTCATGGTCGGCAATCCTGAGCTGGTCAGCGCGCTGGCGCGCATCAAAAGTTATCACGACTACGGCACCTTCACGCCGCTGCAGGTGGCGGCCATCGCCGCGCTGGAAGGCGATCAGCAGTGCGTGCGCGATATCGCCGAACAGTATCGGCAGCGCCGCAACGTGCTGGTGAAGGGGCTGCACGAGGCCGGCTGGATGGTGGAAAACCCGAAGGCGTCGATGTACGTGTGGGCGAAAATTCCCGAGCCTTATGCCCACCTCGGTTCGCTGGAGTTCGCCAAGCGCCTGCTGGCGGAAGCCAAGGTCTGCGTCTCGCCGGGCATCGGCTTCGGCGACTACGGCGATACTCACGTGCGCTTCGCGCTGATCGAGAATCAGGATCGTATCCGCCAGGCGGTGCGCGGCATCAAGGCGATGTTCCGCGCGGACGGGCTGCTGAAGCCAGGCAAAGCCGGCAGCGCCAAATAACCCTGTCAGGCCGGGCGTTCGCCCGGCCTTATTTTTTCCGTCCCAAGGTTTTCTTCATTATTTCCCCATTATGCTCAACTACGCTGAATTTTATTTTTTGGACAGAGTGTATGAGCAACCGCTACGCGCGATCGCAAATCGTTTTACATTGGCTGACGTTGCTGATGGTGATCCTCACCTATGCGGCGATGTTGCTGAAAGATTCGGTGCCGGAGGCGTGGGCGCCGATGGTCAAAAATCTGCATTTCAACTTTGGGGTATCGGTCTTTGCCCTGATGCTGATTCGGTTGGCGGTGCGCTCTTTCCACGCTGCGCCGCCAACCACGCCTCCGCTGGAGGAGTGGCAGGAGGTAGGCGCGAAGATTTTCCATTGGCTGCTGTACGTGGTCTTCCTGATGTTGCCGCTGCTGGGCATGTTAACCCTGGCCTACGGCGGGAAATCGTGGTCTTTGCTGGGTTGGCCGATGCCGCAGTGGGTGACGCCGGATCCGGTGATGCGCAGGCTGGTCAAAACGGTGCATGAGACGCTGGCAAACGTTGGCTACTTTATCATTGGCGCGCATGCGCTGGCGGCGCTGTACCACCACTACCTGCGCAAGGACGACACCCTGCGCCGCATGATGCCGGGCAAATGAGCGCTAGCCGAAACGACAAAGGGACGCTTGCGCGTCCCTTTGTCTGTGTTCCTGGTGTGGCTGCTGTCAGGCAACCATCAACATGAAGGTGCCAACCCAGGCAACCAGCATGAATGACACGCCCATCAAAAAATATTTCACTGAACAACTCCTGTCTGGAGTCCTCGCCAGCAATGATCCCGATTGTTGTGCTGAGTATTTTATGGGCAACCTGCTTGTCGGGCGGATTCTTCCAAGCGAAAGAACAACGTCCTCGAGCGCGGGTTGTCCGGTTGTCGCGCCTCATGCTCCGTGAGGTAAAATCCGAACCGCGACAGGATCGGCGCTAATGTACTCTCAATACTGGTCTGATTTCAATACTGTGTTTTTGATCACAATTTTAGGTTGTTTTTTGAACAGGTCGCGCTGTTTTATAACGCTTTTTATAAGCAAGCGACAGGAAGTAGCCCGCCGTGTGGCGGGCTTTAAAATCGGGTATTGCAATACGGTGGCAGGCGCTCAGGCGACGGCGTTGATGCCGGTCGCCAAAATGACCCAAAAAACGAGACAAGACAGCAGAATAACGGCCCAAATATGACGGCGACTCCACTCCATTTTTAGCCTTCGTTGTTGCGACAAGTGATTAGGTAGCCATCATATCGGCGCAAAACGGGGGAAATTTAGCCCCCCTGGATAATATTTCGCTTACCTGCCGCTAACTTATTGGCAAACTTCGCTTATCGTCACGCGCACTTCGTAGCCCAGCAGATACAACGCCTGCTCCAGCGCTTCCACCTTCGAGGCGTAGCCGATATCCAGTAACCGCTCCATTTGCCCGCCGTTGAAACCCAGCTTGCGCGCCAGCGCCGCTTTACCGGTGTTTTTGCGCAGCATCGCGTTGTGCAGTTCGATCTTCAGCGCCACCAGCGCCGGCAGATGTACCCTCAAATCATCGGTTTGCGAAGGAGAAGGGGCGGGCAGGGGCAGCCCTTCATCCATCGCGGCGGCGATGGCGGCCAGCAGGCTTTCCTGCGCTTCCAGCTCGATATCTTCGCGTTTATAGCAGGCAGATTGCCACTCGGGGAAGTCGTGGAAACCGATCTGCCAGGCGTCGCTGTCGCTATCGAAGGTGTAATGGGCGGGGTAGTGGCTGTACATGGCAATCCCTGATTGAAACCAGAATGAGGCGCTATTGTGACGGCATGCTCGGGAGATAGCCAGCATGAATGTATCCGTGGGAGAATTTAAATTGAATTGAATAATTATTAGCAGGCAAATTTAATGTTCGTGTTAACAATAATCTTGTTATTTTCTCCAACAAGGCAGGTTATTTAATTGGATGTTTGGATTAATATTCCTGTCGACCGGTGATAATGAGAATTAAAATCAAATATCACACCATTTTTTATACAATTTCACACGAAAGAGTGAAATTAAGAATATTGGTCATCAATGTGTTTTATCTTATTGATTTATATTATTTTAATTTTTGTTATTTCACTTATTGATAATTGTGAAATTCCAGTTTCAGGCAGATATCACCTGGCTGCGGTATTCATTGACAGATTTATAAAATACTCTTTTTAGGCAAAGGCGCATTCGATTCTATTTAAGCGTGCGCCAGACAGAAATATTCATTACTCCATGCTTATTACCCGGCGGCTCTAGCCGACTTTTCGGGTGCCTGCTCGCATTTCTACTTTGCCAGGACAGCAGCTCACGGATTAAAGGAATACCTCGTGCCTAAAGTTAACTCGCGTTCATTACGCTTTACCGAACGCCACGCCACCAAATATGCGGCGTCATTGCTGTTTATCGGTTTATCCCTGCCGGCCACCGCGCTGGCGGATGAACGCTATGACGCGCTGATCCGTCAGGCCAGATCGGGCGATACCGCGCCGGTGCTGGCGTATTTATCGCAGCGGCGCGCTCAGGAGGGGTTGAGCCTGCAGCAGCGAGCCGATTATATCCAGGTGGCCGGGTGGGCCGGCCACGATGAAGAGGTGGTCGCGCTTTGGCGTGCCGACGGCGCCGCGCTGCAGCGGGATAGCGCCAGTCTGGCGACGGCGGCCCGCGCCTATCGCAACCTGAAGCAGTGGCAACCATCGCTGCGCCGGTGGCGTGCGGCGTTGCAGCTCGCTCCCGCCGACGGCGGCCTGCAACGTGGCTATGTGATGACACTGGCGGATGCCGGGCAGGATGCGCAGGCGCAAACGGAGGCGGCCAAAGCGGAGAAGCTGCTGGAGCCGGCGACGTGGTATCTGACGCGCGCCTATGTGGACCAGGCCGCCGGCCGCAGTTGGGCGGCGCTGGAAAACGTCACTCATGCCCGTGCGCTGGCGCCGTCCGACACCGGTATTCAGGCTTATTACGTGACGCTGCTGGCGGCGAATCGGGTCGCGGATCCGGCGCTGCGTGAAAGCCAGGGGCTGGCATTGCCGCCCGCGCAGCAGCGGCGCCTGCAGGCGGATGAAGCCGCCGAACTGGTGCGGCTGTCGTTTATCGATGCTCGCGGCGAACAAGAACGTTTCGTCATCGCCGATCGCGCGCTGGCGCGCTATGACCAATTGCTGACGCAGTGGCGGCCGCTGCCGGAGGCGCAGGACAGCTACCAACAGGCGCGTGTCGATCGCCTGGGCGCGCTGCTGGCGCGCTATCGAATGGCCGACGTGGTGAGCGAGTATCAAACCTTGCAGGCGGAAGGGCGCACGGTGCCGGATTATGCGCAGCGCTGGGCGGCGTCCGCCTACCTCTATCTGCAGCAGCCGGACAAGGCGCAGGCCATTTTCGGCCGGCTGAACGCCGCCGCGCCGCAGGCGGTGACCGCCGAAGATGAGACCGATCTGTTTTACGCGCAGGCGGAGAACGAACGCATCGATCAGGCGGCGCTGCTGGCGCAGCGCGTCAGCCAGCGCTATCCCTACGCGACCCACCTGTACCAGCTGCCGACGCTGGCCTACAACGATGATTGGCTGGTCGGCCAATCGCTGCTGGCGCAGTCGCGGGTTTATCAACGCGATCTGGCCGAGGCCGAACGGCAGCTGACCCATCTGGCGCGCACGGCGCCGGGCAATCAGGGTCTGCGCATCTCCTTGGCCAGCGTTTATTTGGCGCGCGGCTGGCCGCGTCGCGCCGAGGAGGAGTTGAAACAGGTGGAAGGGCTGGAGCCGCGCAGCCTGCCGTTGGAGATCCAGCAGGGCTATGTCGCGCAGGGGTTGCAGGAGTGGCGCCAACTGGATTTGCTGGCCGACGACGTCATCCAGCGCGCGCCGGAAAGCGTCGCCGCTCAGCAGTTTGAACGTTCGCGCCGCATTCACCATATGTCTGAACTGCGCATCAGCGGCAATCAGGGCATCGATTCCGACGGGCCGGTCAGCGGCAGCCACGATTTCGGCATACACGCCGCGCTCTATTCACCGCCGATCGACGACAACTGGCGGCTGTTCACCGGCTGGGGATTCAACACCGGCCAGTTCGACGAGGGCAAGGGCATCAACCGCGATCTCAGCGCCGGTGCCGAGTGGCGCTCGCGCGATCTGTGGCTGGAAGCCGAGGTGGCCAACCGCAACTACGGCCACGGTAATGAGCTCGGCCTGCGCCTCTCATCCTGGTATGACCTGAATGATCAATGGCGCCTAGGCGGTTCGGTGGCGCGCTTGTCGGCCGAGACGCCGCTGCGCGCGTTGACCAACGGCATCAGCGCCAACGGCGGCAACCTGTGGCTGCGTTGGCAGCAGAGCGAAAGCCGCGAGCTGCGCGCCAGCGTGGCGCCTTCGCACTTCTCGGACGGCAACAACCGGCTGGAATACGGCCTGGAAGGGCGGCAACGGCTGCTCGCCGGCGCCCGTTATCGGCTGGACATGAACCTGACGCTGTCCGGCAGCCGCAACAGCCAGGAGAACGTGCCGTATTACAACCCGAAGCGCGACTTCACGCTGCTGCCGTCGTTAACGCTCGATCACACCCTGTATCGCCATTATCAGACCGAGTGGAGCCAGCAGTTCCAGGCCGGCGCCGGCAGCTATTGGCAGCGGGACTATGCGCGCAAGCCGATCACCCAGCTGGGTTACGGCCAGCGCGTCAGCTGGAACGGAGTGCTGGACGCCGGCGTGATGCTGCAGTTTGAGAAGCATCCTTACGACGGCAAACGCGAGCGGAACATCGGCGTGACGTTTGATCTGAATTATCGTTTTTAAAGGAATCATCATGCTTATTCGATCCTCGCTTTTAGTGCTGGCCGCGTTGCTGACCACCGCCTGCAGTCAGGCGGACGTACCGCGCTTCACGCCGCCGGCGGAGCGAACCGTGGGGCCAATGGAACGCCCGTGGCCGGCCAACCGCTACGCGGTGCTGGCGTATCACGACGTGGAAGACGGCGCGGCGGACCAGCGCTACATGTCGGTACGCACCAGCGCGCTTAACGAACAGTTCGCCTGGCTGAAGCAAAACGGCTATCAGCCGGTGTCGGTCGAGCAGATCCTGCAGGCGCAGAACGGCGGCCCGGCGTTGCCGAACAAGGCGGTTCTGCTGACTTTCGACGACGGCTACCGCAGCTTCTACAGCCGGGTATTCCCGTTGCTGAAGGCCTACAACTGGCCGGCGGTGCTGGCGCCGGTCGGCGTTTGGCTGGATGCGCCGACCGACAAGCCGGTCGATTTCGGCGGCCTGATGACGCCGCGCGATCGCTTCCTCACCTGGCAGCAGGTGCGGGAAGTGTCGGACTCCGGGCTGGTGGAGATCGGCGCGCATACCTACGCCTCGCATTATGGCGGCATCGCCAACCCGCAGGGCAATACCGAACCGGCGGTCGCCAATCGGCTGTACGACGCCAAGCAGGGCCGCTACGAAAGCGAGACGGAATACCGCCAACGCATCGAGAAGGACGTGGCGTTGATCACCCGGCGCATCACCGCCGCCACCGGTAAGGCGCCGCGCGTGTGGGTCTGGCCGTACGGTGCGGCCGGCGGCGTGGCGCTGGATATCGCGCGCAAGCACGGTTACCGCATGGCGCTGACGCTGGAGAACGGGCTGGGAGACGTCAACGCGCCTGAGAACGTGCCGCGCATGCTGGTGGCCGGCAATCCGTCGCTGACGAGCTTCGCCCAGCAGCTGACGCAGATACAGAACCGACAGATCATGCGGGTGGCGCACGTCGATCTCGACTACCTCTACGATCCCGATCCGCAGCAGCAGGCCAAAAACCTCGACAAGCTGATCCAGCGCATCTATGACCTGCGCATCAATACCGTTTTCCTGCAGGCGTTCGCCGATCCAAAAGGCGACGGCAACGTGCGCGAGCTCTATTTCCCCAATCGCTGGCTGCCGATGAAGGCCGACCTGTTCAACCGGGTCTCCTGGCAGCTCTCTTCGCGCACCGGCGTGGCCGTGTATGCCTGGATGCCGGTGCTGGCGTTCGAGCTGGGGTCTGACGTGCCGCGCGTGCAGCGCCTCGATCCGCAAAGCGGGCAGCTGTCGGTAGACGACAAGCAGTATCGTCGCCTGTCGCCGTTCAGTCCGGTGGCGCGCCAGCGCATCGGTGAGATCTACGAGGATCTGGCGGCCCACGCCACTTTTAAAGGGATCCTGTTCCACGACGATGCGCTGCTGTCGGACTTCGAAGACGCCGGCCCCGACGCCGTTGCGGCCTATCGCCAGGCCGGCTTCGCCGATTCGGTGGCGGCGATTCGTCAGGATCCGCAGGCGATGGCGCGCTGGACGCGCTTCAAGAGTCGGGCGCTGATCGACTTTACCCAGTCGCTGGCCGAACGGGTGCGGGCGATCCGCGGTCCGCAGGTGCAAACCGCACGCAATATTTATGCGATGCCGGTGCTCGATCCCGCCAGTGAAGCCTGGTTCGGCCAGAATTTAGCGGATTTCCTGCAGGCCTACGACTGGGTAGCGCCGATGGCGATGCCGCTGATGGAAAACGTGCCGCGCGCCGACAGCGGCCGCTGGCTGGATCAACTGGTGGGCAAAGTGGCCGCTTACCCCGGCGCGCTCGATAAAACGGTGTTTGAGTTGCAGGCTGTCGACTGGCGCAAGGAGCGCCGGATCAGCCTGGATGACGGTCAACTGCTGGCCGAATGGATGCGTCGCCTGCAGCGCAATGGCGCTCAGAGCTTTGGTTATTACCCCGACAACTTCCTCGACGATCGGCCTAAGCTGGATGCCGTTCGCCCGGTGTTGTCCTCAGCCTGGTTCCCACTGCCATGACAGATCGTTTAATTGCCTTATTTATCCTGTGTCTGGTGTTGAGCGTGCCTTTCGGCATCGTCCTGCTGTTTACCGGCGAAATGCTGCTCAACTTCGTGTTCTTCTGGCCGTTGTTCATGTCCGGCATCTGGATCGCCGGCGGCATCTATTTCTGGCTGCATCGCGAGCGGCATTGGCGCTGGAGCCCGGACATGCCCGCGCCGGCGCTGCCGGGCAACCCGTCGATCAGCGTGCTGATCCCCTGTTTCAACGAAGGGTTGAACGCGCGTGAAACCATTTCGGCGGCGATGGCGCAGCGCTATGACAATATCGAAGTGATCGCCATCAACGACGGCTCCAGCGATGACACCGCCGAGGTGTTGGACCAGTTGACGCTGGAGTTCCCCCGGCTGCGAGTGATCCATCTGGCGCAAAATCAGGGCAAGGCGATCGCGCTGCAGGCGGGCGCCGCGGCGGCGCGCAGCGAGTATCTGGTGTGCATCGACGGCGATGCGCTGCTGGATCGCGATGCGGCAGCCTATTTGGTGGCGCCGCTGTTGGCCAATCCGCATGTCGGCGCGGTGACCGGCAATCCGCGCATCCGCACGCGCTCCACGCTGATCGGCCGCATCCAGGTCGGTGAGTTTTCGTCGATCATCGGCCTTATCAAGCGCACGCAGCGCGTTTATGGCCGCCTGTTCACCATCTCCGGCGTGGTCGCGGCGTTTCGTAAGCAAGCGCTTACCGATGTCGGTTACTGGAGTCAGGACATGATCACCGAAGACATCGACATCAGCTGGAAGCTGCAGCTGAAGCACTGGGCTATCTTCTTCGAACCGCGAGCGCTGTGCTGGATCCTGATGCCGGAGACCTTGCGCGGGCTATGGAAGCAGCGCCTGCGCTGGGCGCAGGGCGGCGCCGAGGTGTTTTTAAAGAATCTGCGCAACCTGTGGGCCTGGGAGCACCGGCATATGTGGCTGCTGTTCGCCGAGTATTGCCTCTCCACGCTGTGGGCGTTCACTTACCTGGTCAGCGTGCTGATTTTTCTGGTTGGACTGGCGATACCGCTGCCGGAAGGCATCCGCATTCACTCGCTGCTGACGCCGGCGTTTACCGGCCTGGTGCTGGGCGTGGTGTGCTTGCTGCAGTTCACCGTCAGTCTGCTGCTGGAGAAGCGCTATGAGAAGGGCTTTGGCCGCTCGTTGTTCTGGATCATCTGGTATCCGCTGGTGTATTGGCTGCTCAGCTTGCTGACCACGCTGGTGGCGTTTTCCAAAGTGATGTTGAAAGCTCGGCGCGGGCGTGCGCGCTGGATAAGCCCCGACCGGGGCATTGGGAGGATCAAAGAATGACGGACGTCCTGATTTATTCCGAGCGCGGCCTGCTGCCGCGCGTGGTAGACAGCCTGCTGACGCTTTTCGCCTGGTGCGGCTTTCTTTATCTGTTCAGCCGCGGCCTGATGTCGGTGATGGATCAGCACGGGGTGGGCTCCGCCCTGTCGCTGCTGGAAGTGATCTCGCTGTATATCATTGTGGCGTTGTTCAATGCCGTCACTCTGATCGCCTGGGCCAAATACAACCAGTATTTCTCCCGTCGCAGGGCGGCCGACCGCTGGCGGAAACAGCAACAGAACACCCACATCGGCTATATCACGCCGGAGCTGACCCGGCAGTTGCGGCGTTTGCCGATCGCCGTGGTGTCCCACAACAGCGGCGGCGGTATCAGCCAGGTTAGCGGCAGGCTGACGGCGGCCGAACCGGCAGCGAACAAGGTGGTGCAGCTGCGTTAATCGTCAGCGTTGCCGTCCGGCTTGCGGCGCAGCCCGTCGGGCGGCAACAGCAGGGCGCAGATCATCCCTGCCAGACTGAACAGCGGCAGCCAGCGCGCCACCGGGCCGGGAGAGTAATTGTTCAGCACCGAACACACATAGCACGCCACGGCCAGCGCCCAACCAGGCAGGCCGATATCGTTGAGCCGAAACGCGGTTTTGGCCATAAACCACGCCACCAGGCCAAAACAGAACAGCGCCCACACCATGATGCACAGCAGATACAGCAGCACCGAGACGAATTCCTCGGTATCGCCGTGCGCATGGGCGCGAAAATGGTTTTTATCCAGATAGGTCGACAGAAACGACAGTAGCACGATGCCAACGGCGAAGATCGCCAGCGAAAAAACAAAGGGTTTGCGCGAGATGCGCCCACGATAAAGGTCTTTGGCGAGTTGTCCGAGAGAGTCCATCACAATCCGTTGTCGTAATCATTGACCGCCCGGCGGTGGCCGGGTGGCAAGCAGTCGGGCATTTTATCGGGGCAAACGTGGGCGTCAAGGTGATAACTTTTCTCATTTAGTTGCGGTTGAGATTCAGCGCGGCCGCACCGAGCGTTCTTTGCCCGTGCAAAACGTCACAATTTGGCACGTTTGGCTACCTGACGCGGTCATTGGCGGCATAATCCTGTTTGTTCGCGTTGAACAATGCATTAACATAACTCCCACTTATCTCTTGCATGGCTATATGGATATCCGATGCGTCACCTGGTTGCGCTTTTACCGCTGATTACCTTGCTTGCTGCCTGTAGCAGCACGCCGAAACCCAGTACCACAGCTACGCCGCAGAGCGCCCCGGTAAAGGGCGGCTTTTTGCTGAGCCCGGCGCACAGCGGCGCGCCGCTGGGTGGGGATTTCGCCAATAACCCGAATACTGCGCGCTTTATCGAGAAGATGGTGCAGGAACACGGTTTTGACCGGCAGCAGCTGCACGACGTGCTGGCGCAGGCTCGGCGATTGGATTCGGTGCTGCGGCTGATGGACAGGCAGGCGCCGACGCCGTCTACCCAGGGGCCAACCGGGCCGAATGGCTCCTGGCTGCGCTACCGCAACAAGTTCATCACCCCGGATAACGTGCAAAACGGCGTAGTGTTCTGGAATCAATATCAGGATGCGCTGCAGCGTGCCTGGCAGGTGTACGGCGTGCCGCCGGAGATTATCGTGGGGATTATCGGCGTGGAAACCCGTTGGGGCCGCGTAATGGGTAAAACCCGCATTATCGATGCGCTGGCGACGCTGGCCTTCGACTACCCGCGCCGCGCCGATTACTTCGCCGGTGAGTTGGAAACCTTCTTGCTGATGTCGCGCACCGAAGGCGACGATCCGCTCGAGTTGCGCGGCTCCTTCGCCGGTGCGATGGGCTACGGGCAGTTCATGCCTTCTTCCTTCAAAAGCTATGCGGTCGATTTCAACGGCGATGGGCATATCAACCTGTGGGATCCGGTCGATGCCATCGGCAGCGTGGCCAATTACTTCAAAGCGCACGGCTGGTCCAAAGGCGAGCCGGTCGCCATTCAGGCCAACGGCCAGGCGCCGGGGTTGGAAAACGGCTTCAAGACGCGCTACTCGGTCGCCGCGCTGGCCGAAGCCGGCCTGAGCCCGCAGGGTTCGCTCGGCGATAACCAAGAGGCCAGCCTGCTGCGGCTGGATGTCGGCACCGGCTACCAGTATTGGTACGGTCTGCCGAACTTCTACGTCATCACCCGCTATAACCACAGCACCCATTACGCCATGGCGGTATGGCAACTGGGCGAAGCGGTCGGGCGCTCGGCGCGCGGTGGCTTCTGACGCTGCGTCAATAAACGAAAAAGGCCGCTTGTGCGGCCTTTTTTGCATTCTGAGTAATCAGAAATCGTAGCGCAGACGCACCACGGTCATATCGCCGAGGTTGTCGGTGCTCGATGTCAGTACGTGCTCCACGTCAACGCGGAAACCGTAGTCGAACTGTACGGTCACCCCGAGGCCGTTATCGATGCGCTGGTAGTTGCGGCCGGTGATGTATTCCAGGCGGTCGCCCATGAAGTACGGCATCACCGATTTCACCGCGTACTGGCCAACCGGCACGGTATAACCGGCCAGGTATTCGATACCCCACGCATCGCCGGCGAAGTAATTATTAACGTCGGCTTTTTTGGTGGTCAGGAAGTCGTTGTAGTAACCGCCGCCGAAGGTCAGGGTCCAGTTGTCCGGTTTCCAGCTGATGGCGGTACCGAAAATGTTCTGGTCATAGCTCTTGCTGCCGCTGGTGGACGGATTGCGCATTTCGGCGCGGGTATAGTTCCAGGCGGTGCCCCAGGTCAGGTCCGGCGTAATGTGGTAATCCACACCCAGAGAGCCGCCGCCTTTGCGCTTGTAGCGCAGGCCGTTGCCCGGCAGGTAGTCGCTGTCGCTGAACAGGTACGAAGCGTAAACGTCCGCATCGCCGAAGCGGTTCTTGTACTTCAGCATTTTGCGTGAACGGTAAGAGCCGTCGTAGTCGCCGTTGATGCCGTTGCCCGGCGCCTGGGCCAGCATGTCGTAGTCCCAGATATCGGTCTTGGCGCCCACCACGTCATAATAAACGCTGTTCTGCTGACCGAAGGTCATCTGGCCCCAGGTATTGCTTTTCAGGCCGGTGTACAGCATGCGGCGGCTGGTGTTTCTCGCGCCGTCGGCATAGTGGTGATCCCAGTCAAACAGCGCCGGAATGTTCACGCCCAGCTCGTAGTAGCTGATCCAGCTGATATCGTCGAACAGATAGTAGTCCGCAGCGAAACGGAAGCGGGTGCCGCCGTCGAAGCCGTTACGCTTGTACGAGCCCTTGTCACCGTCGCCCGTCATGTTGTTGAACTGCGGACGAATACTGCCGCCAACGGTGAAGTTAAGGCGGCTGAGCGGATCGCCGGCCTGTGGATCTTGCTTCAGCAGGGTGATTTCCGCCTGAGCGGCGAACGACGCGCTGCCGATCGCCAGACCCAGCGCCACCGCTTGAGTCATTACGCGCAATTTCATTGCCATGTGTTATCCCTGTTTTAGGTATGACCGCCCTCATCAGCGCCGCCATGCCGATGTTTTGCGCAGAAAGCTGCATTTTTGCGCATTTTGACGGTTTTTTTGGTTTTTTAGCGGCGGGCGGCATTTGTAGCATAAACGGTAAAATAAATAATTACTTTTCTTGCTAATTATTGGCCGGTTTTTGACCATTTCGTGCGGTGAAAGTGGCCGCTCTGCCTCTCTCTCCACTCGGATGAATTCATTTAACGCCAAGGTTTATATTTTTCATTTGTCAGTCACCAACCCCAGCCTGTAATTTCAGCCATGCAAGAGATAATTAATTCCAGCCTGTCACCGCCGTATTAACGTGAGCCATTTTTGCGTAATCGGTTGGCAGGAATAAGCGATTGGGAGGTCGCCATGAGAAATCTGTTAATGCTGTTGGTGGGGCTGTTTTCATTACCGGCGATGGCGGCGGAGTCGCACGTTTGCCATTCTCAAGCTTATGATTATGCAGAGGTTAGTAAGTTAAGGTTGTCTGACGACACGCTGTTTTTCTGCCGCGACGTGGGACGCCTGACGATCCCTGAATTGGCGCGAAAAGGCTGGAAGGTGATTCACCTGGCGCAGCAAACTGAATATACCGACTCCGTCGACAGCGATGGCGAAGTTATTAAGCTTTATCAGGAAATCGTGGTGTATAAAGAATAACGCGACGGCAGCCTGTGATTATTTCAACGGCGGCGGGAATCCTATTATGAATGCAAGAATCGGTATCGACGGCAGGGCTGCCGCCGCCATGGTGATGCTATGCGCCATTTGGGGGATGCAGCAGGTGGCGATCAAGGCCGCCGAGCCGGATGTGTCGGCGGTGCTGCAAATTGCCATTCGCTCCGGTCTCGCCGCGCTGGGGGTTTACCTGCTGGCGCGTTGCCGCGGCGAGTGCTTCACCTGGGATCGCGCCACGCTGAGCGCCGGTTTGAGCGTAGGGGCATTGTTCGCGCTGGAGTTCTTTTTTGTCTCCGAAGGGCTGCGCTATACCAGCGCTTCGCATATGGCGGTGTTTTTGTACACCGCGCCGCTGTTTTCCGCTCTCGGCCTGCATTTTCTGATTCGCCAGGAGCGTCTGTCGCCGGTGCAGTGGCTGGGCATGCTCATCGCCTTTGGCGGTGTGGTGCTGGCCATATCGGGCATGGCCGAGGGCAGCGGCGGGGCCGATCGGCTGAAAGGCGATTTCTATGGCCTGCTGGCGGGGATCGCCTGGGGCGGTTCTACCCTGGTGATCCGTACCACGCGCCTGGCGGAGTGCCCGGCCAAACAGACGCTGCTGTTCCAGTTGACGGGCGCCTGTGTGCTGCTGTCGCTGCTGGCGCTGGCGACGGACAATTTGCACGTCGTCCTGAGCCCCGTGGCCTGGAGCAGCCTGTTGTTCCAAACGGTGATCGTGTCGTTTTTCAGCTACCTGATCTGGTTTTCACTGTTGCGCCGTTATCAGGCTTCCTCGCTGGGCATTCTCACCTTTATGACGCCGGTATTCGGCATCCTGGCGGGGGCCGTCATTCTCGGCGAACCGTTGCAAATTGAATTTGTATTGGGTGCTGTGTTGATCGTACTGGGGTTAATCGTAGTGAGTTGTTCATATCTTATTTATGTTGACCGAAGGGTGGCACCAAAAATATAAATTATGGATGTTGATGTACAGAACTACCAAATAAGCTGCGAAAGCCAATTCATTATTCAGCTGCAAATATCCCGCTATGCCTGGGGCGTGCCGCTGATTACGCTCAGCGATAACGGTGATTTTACCGTGATAAGAAGCCGAGGCTGGTCGAGGTTGGCTAATGGGATGCAATTGGAGGTTTATTATTTTGCCAATAATTCTCTGCTGACCTGGGATAAAAACCGCAAAAATATCTCTTATTCAAAGGCCGGCCGGCTCTACGCCTGCGCGCTGCATTTTTCTTATTCCCCCAAAGTATGGCGATAATCCTCTGGCCATCAGACCAGAGGGGAGATTTTCATGATCCACTGCTTAAACGCGAGGATCTTCGGCCACTGCCGCTCGGAGATGGTCGAGGTAAAATAGCAGTGCTCGCAGGGCACGGTCATGTCGGTGAACGGAATGATCAGTTCGCCGCTTTTGATCCAGTCCTGCACCAGATTGAGCCGCCCCATGGCGACGCCAAGGTGCCGCGTCGCGGCCAGCACGGCAAGATCGGAACGGTCGAACTCCATGCTTTTACTGTCGGTATCCAGCCCCAGCGCAAAGTGTTGCGACCAGGTTTGCCACTCATCTTCGCCGGAGTTGTAGCGATCGTGCAGCAGCGTGCAGTGGGCCAGGTTTTCCGGCGCATCGTACAGGTTATGCGTGGCGGCGTACTGCGGCGTGCAGATCGGCACCATTGATTCCTGCATAAAGGCTTCGTCCAGATGCCGCCCCGAGGGCAGTTTGCCGAAGTACATCGCCAGATCCACGCCGCGGTTGGCCAGGTTGATGATTTCCTGTCCGGTCAGAATATTGAGGTGAATGGTGGGGTGCTGGGCGATAAAGTCGCCGATGCGCGGCAGCAGCAGACATTGCACCAGGGACGGGTGCGAGTAGAGGGTCAAGGTTCCCGTCAACTCGCGATTTTTGATGTCCAGGATTTCCTGATTCAAGGTGTTGAAGGAACTGTCCAGCGCCCATTGCATGCGCTCGCCCTCCGGCGTCAGCGTAATCCGGCGATGAAAGCGTTGGAATAGCAAAAAACCCAATTCCTTTTCGAGCAAATTAATGCGGTGGCTCACGGCGCTGGGGGTGATCGACAATTCTTGCGCCGCCAGCGCAAAAGATAAATGACGGGCGACGCATTCGAAAGTATGCAGCCGGGAAAATTGATAGCTGGTCAGCGGGGTCGCCCGCTGCGAATGTTTTTTACTGGGGAACATGCTATTTCTCCATGCGCATAATACGGCAATATTAACATTTAATGGCGCGGAGGATAAACCCAGGCTGATTGATATATTCAGTTTTTACACTGAGAAATATCGTTATGTTGAAGGGAAATTAACTGGCTTGCATAACAACCGGAAATAACCGGCGGTGGGAGCGTTGAGTGAGAGGGTGATGATAATCTGCAATAGGACGAATATAATAAAAAGATGTGCCGTATAAGCAGCGAGTAAAGACGGTGTGCGGCAGCCTGAACGATAAAGGCTCATGTTCCCTGCGGGATATAGCGGTTTCGCCGCAACAATTCGTCGCATGGCGACACAGAATACGCGTTAATCCCAGCGGCAAACGAGCGGAGGCATCAATCGATAATACTGCGCCCCCTTAGGCCGATAGAACCGCGCCCGGTGGCTACCCACCGGGCGCGGCATTCAGGGAAAAGCGGTTTGTTCGCCGGCGCGTATCAACGGCGGCGCAGCAGCAGGCCGGTCAACAGGCCTGCGCCGGCAATGAGGGCCAATGCGGCGAGGGGGGTTTTCTTCATCATGTTGCCGGCGCAGCTCAGGGCATCGCCGTATTTTTCTTGCAGCACGCCCGCTGCCTGGCGCGCGGCGCCTTCGGCCTGCAAACGTTCGTTGCCGGTGACGTCGCCCGCGATTTCCTGCGCCTTGCCCGCCACTTTTTCCATCATGCCATTGGCTTTTTCGCTGTTCATTGTGATGCGCTCCTAAGGTTCGATCCGTTTGGCTTCCGCACAGGACGGAAGCCTGCATTTGCACCGCCATGTTATGCACTTCACTTGTGGCCTATAAGGGGCGTTTGCATCGGTTTGGGTAGTGCATTTGCAGGCTACTTGCCATTCCTGAAGGCCAGCCCACCGGTAAACAGCCCGCGTTCTCTGGCCCAGACGATGGCTTCGCTGCGGCTATGCACGCCGAGTTTGGAATAGACCGTCGCGACATGGTTGCGGATGGTGTTGAGCGCCAGATTGAGACGCGCCGCGATTTTCTTGTCCGGCAGCCCCTCGCAAATCAATTCCAGCACATCGCGCTCGCGCGGCGTGAGGTCGCTGGCGGTAAATCCAGCCTGGTCGGGCCGGTTGATGCTTTTCACGTTGGCCAGTTTTTCGATCAGGGTTTGGCTGAACCAGGAGGCGTCCTGCATCACTTCTTCGATGGCGCTTACCAGCTCCAGCTCCGAGCGTTTGCGTTCGGTAATGTCCATGAGCACCAGCAGATAACAGGGCGCATTGTGGATGCTGACGGCATCCGCCGAGGCCACACAGTCAATCGACTCGCTCCCTTTCTTGCGCACCCGGATGTCCAGCCCTTCGACGTTGCCGCTTTTTTCCAGGGCGGCAAACAAACGGCGGTTCGCCTCCGGATCGTCAATAAACGGGATCTCTCCGACCGTCTTGCCGATCAAGTCTTCGGCGTCGTACTCGGTGGTGCGGGTGAAGGCTTCGTTGACATCCAGCACGCGCCGCTCGTGCGCGGTACATAACAACGTCGGCACCGGGCTCAGGCGAAATGCCTTGGCAAACCGTTCTTCACTTTCTCGCAGCGCCGATTCCGCCTGGCGCCTGGGTTCGAGATCGGTAAACGTGAACAGCATGCAGTCGTCTTCATTGATATCCAAGGGTTGGCCGGCAACCACCACCAGCTTGCTTCCTCCGCCGGGCAGCTTCAGCTCGGCCTCCATCTGCGGAATGGTAGCGCCTTCCCCCAGGCGCTGAACGGCCAGTTCTTTGTGCTCCGCCTGTTCCAAAACGTCGAGTTCATAAACCGAACGCCCCATGACCTGTTCACGTTGGTAACCGGTCATATCAAGGAACCCCTGGTTGACCTTGACGTAACGCAGGTCGCTTAGCCGACAAATGACTGCCGGTGCCGGATTGGCGTTGAAGGTTTTTTCAAAGCGCTGTTCGGCGCTGGCCCACTCCGTCGCGTCGCTCAGGATCAGCGCCAGCAGCTCCGGTTGCCCCTGCGCATCGGTGATAATCAGGCTCCGCAGGCGGTGCACCCAGAAGCTGTCCGGATCGTCGACCTGCCGAACCTCCACCACCACATCGGTGAAGGTTTCGCCTTCGGCAACCCGGTTCAGCGGGTACTGTTCCAAAACCAGCGGATGATTGTTGCGATAGCGCAGGGCAAAACGCGCCGCGTACTCGCCGGCATTGGCCCCCAGAGCTTTCTGATGACTCACGCCATGCATGGTCAACGCGGCCTCGTTGGCCCATAGCAAGGTTTGATCGGTATCCGTCAGGATCACGCCGTCGGACAAGCCGGAGATGATTTGCTGCAGGTGGCCGCTGTGGGTTTCGCTGGCCAAAACGGATTGGCTCATGTGTTCTCCGCTAGACAGAAGGGGGGCGGCCTCTTAAGGGGGCCGCGGGTTACGCTATTCGCTGAGCAGCTTAGTGCATAACGTGCGTATTCGCAGGGTGTGAATGCACCAGGCATTCTGATGCAAATGAACCGGGACGGCCGACGACGCCGCGCGGCAGACTGAATTTGTCTGCGCGGTTACCCGCCGTGCGTGCAATCACTTGTCCAGAAAATATAAGGAACAACGATGACCACTGTCTATGAATCAAATCGCTTAGCGTTTCAGGTGTCATGGGGCTCGATATTGGCCGGGAGTGCCGTGGCGCTGGTGACTTATCTGACCTTCAGCGTGCTGGGCACGGCTATTGGTGCCCAGGCCGTGGATATGATGCAAAAGGGCAACCCGCTGAGCGGCTTTGGCACCGGCACCGGGATCTGGCTGTTGGTTTCAACGTTGGCATCGCTGGCCGCAGGCGCGTTCGTCGCCGGCCGCTCCGCACCGAATCGCGGCGGCTTGCATGGCTTGCTGAGCTGGGCGATCACCACCTTGTTGACCACCTGGCTGATGGTTTCATTGGCGAGCGGCGTAGTGGGGCTGGCGGGAAGCGCGGTGGGTAAAGGGCTTTCGCTGGCAGGCAGCGGCCTGGCGGCGGCAGCGCCAAACGTAGGCGAAGGCCTCAAGCAACGGCTGGATAAAAAGGGCATCAGCCTTGATTGGGGAAGCCTGGAAAATCAGTTGAACGCCACGCTTAAGCAGACTGGTAAGCCGGAGCTGGATCCTGCTCGGTTGGAGCAGAAAGCCAATCGGGCGGCCGCCGACGGCAAACAGTCGGCCGTGGATGCCGCGGCCGATCCGACGCAGACCGCCACCGAGCTTAAGCAGTGGTTCGAGCGCGTCAAGCAGTCCGGTGAGCCGGCGTTGAGCGCCGCCGATAAGGACGCGCTGGTGAGTATCGTTGCGGCACGCACCGGCAAGAGCCGCGATGAAGCGAGCCAAATCGTCGATAACTACGCCCAGGCTTACCAGCAGGCGGTGCAGAAGGTGGAAAAACTCAAGGCCGAGGCCGAGCAGAAAGCGCGTGAAGCGGCCGATGAAGCGGCCAAACAGCTGTCTCGCGCCGCGTGGGGTTCACTGTTGGTGCTGCTGTTGGGCGCTGCGTTGAGCGCCGGCGTGGGGCGGATTGCCGAATCAACCCGCCGCATTGTCGCGGTAAGTTGAGATGAAAAAAAACCTGTCGTGCATCTCGCTGAATTATCGAAAAGTAGCGGGGGCCTCTGCTCCCGTGCTCGTCATCGATTTCTGCAACGAGAACAACGAGCGTTATACCCTGCGCTACAACCTGCCGCCGGATACCCCGGAACGCACCGAGCGGCGGGTATCTTTGCTGCTGTACCTGTTGCGTAAGCACAGGTCCGCAGAGATCGACAACCTGGCTGATTAATCAGGCCGTTAATGAAAAGCCCAGCCTCGCGTGCTGGGCTTTTTGTTTGCGGCCGCAGGCCGTTCTGACAACAAGGCGCGGGTGAGTCGGCTCGGCATTTTACCGGGGGAGAGATGGGCGATTCATGGGAGTCGGCAGGGTTCCCAATGGGCGCGGTTTGTAAAACAGGGCATCGAGCAAGGTTGGTTAAAATATCCGTTTTCTCTGCGCAGGAACGATAAAAAAGAAACGCGCTATTGCGACGCGAGATTATTGAGACCGATGTTCAGCCTTGAGCTTATCTCTCCCGTATTCTTTTACTGCCGGTCATACTTTATATCTCTTTCGCAGTACGTTTTATCGGCGGGCCAAGCATATAAAATGCGTTTTCATTTGTGATGATGAAATTCCTATTCGGCCATGCAATCTGGCTGTAAAAAACACTTTAAGGTAAAACAATTAGCAAAAAGTGTGATTCTGCCTGGTGTGGCAAGTGCATCTTTGATGAGTGCACTTTACGCGAGTTGATTTTGTTTTATGGGTTTCTTGCGGAGAGATTTATATAACATGATCATTTTCAGTTATTTATGTGATAGTTTTTCCTATGCCGAAAAAAATGAATTGACAGGCTGGTTTTTTTTAGGATTAATCTTAATGACTTGGTTTGGTTGGTTAACGATTTTAATAAAAAGGACGAGAATCTTATAAAAGCAAGGAGCACATATGGATTACAGAAAAGATATTCTTTTGCAGGTGTTGGAGTATATGGAAAAGAATATTGTCGAGGGGCTGACAGTTGAAAAGGTTTCCATTATATCAGGTTACTCTAAATGGCATTTGCAACGGCTGTTTAAGCATTATTTTGGTATAACGCTAGGGACTTATATAAGGAATAGAAAACTGAGTCGCTCTGCTATTCTGCTTAAACAGCACCAAGGGAACATATTGGATGTCGCCCTGGCATCCGGGTTTGCCTCTCAGCAATGTTACACGCGGGCATTCAAACGTTTCTTTGGCGAAACGCCCAACAGCTTTAGAAACAGCCGCGGATGGGATTTTTCCACGCAGATCCCGCCGTATGGCAACGATAAGAAACCCTACTTCTACCACACGGTCATGCCGGATGACATTGAGATGTTAAAGCATTACAAATCACTGATTTTTCATTCCATAAGAAAATTCAGAGATGCCGGTGACATTGCACAGACCAATGAGAAATGGTTAAGCAAGCAGCGGGGGACATGTAATGTGGAAAAGAACAGGAGTAATAAATGGCATTCCAACAGCAAGGGGCAAGAGGTTTTTCATTCCATCTTTAACTTCTATATCCCTATGGGTAAATATATTGTCATCCCCTTTACGGGGGAGTTTTCAGAATATATTGACTTTTTCGATGTAATGTATGACGCTTATCTGCCTGCCATCAATGTCAAAATGCGGGAGAGTTTTTTTATAGAGTTATATAGGCAAGAGGATCTAAATGGCAAGGTTGTCAATGTCGATATACTTATTCCTGTGACATAGTGATGAGGCAAGAAGACATCATGAATAGAGAAAAAACTCTCGACTCGATTAATAAGCGCCATCCAGCTCGCTTTATGCTACCTTCTATATTGTCTGAACTTGGTCGAACAATCGTTGCCGGCTCAGGCCGGCAAGCCATTCAATTAACTGCGGTGTTAATTTCTCTCATGTTTTCAGGAAATGCGATGGCCAATAATCGGGAACATCAGCAAATAGCGTTAGTCGGTACCTGGACCCATATTCCGAATGCGCCTGCGGTGCAGAAACCGGCAAGACCCAGTGAAGGGCTCTATCGCCTGGCGGTTAATGGCGACGGCACGTTAACGCTGCTCGACGTGGTTAAAATGAACAGCCCATCGTGGATCGTAAAATCTCGCGATGGCCGTTTCGCCTATGCCACCAATGAGGAAAACGCGGGAACGGTGACCGCCTTGGCAATAGACGAAGCTGGCAGCGTGCGGGTGCTGAATACGGTGAGCAGTGCGGGCCAGCAGCCGACGCATGCCACCCTCAGCCCGGATGGCAAGTTTCTGTTTGTCGCCAACTACTCCGTCGCCAAAGGCGGCGCGGGGATGACGGTATTGCCAATTGGCAGTGACGGCAAACTGGGTGAACGGGTGCAGCATTATCCGTTTATATCAGGTTCTGGCGCCGTGCAGGGGCGTCAGGAAGGGGGCCATGCGCACTCAACCACCTTCAGCCGCGATGGTAAATATCTGTATGCGGCGGATCTCGGCGGGGACAAGCTGCACGCCTATCGCTATCGCTCGGATAGCGCACAGCCGCTGCAGGCGGACGCATCGCGCGATGTCAGCTTTGCGCCAGGCGCCGGCCCAAGACACATGGTGTTCTCGCCGAAAGGTGAGTATGCCTATGTCATCACCGAAATGGCGGGTGAAATCGAGGTGTTTACCGTCAGCGACCATCGATTGACGCAACAAGGGAAAGTGAAACTGAACGGCGGGCAGGATTCAGCGGAGGCGAAAAGCGGCGGAGCCATTATCCTCAGCCCGAGCGGCAGATATCTTATTGCCACCAATCGCGGTGCCGATAACCATTTGCTGGTATTAAAAATTGGTGGGGATGGGCTGCCAGGGGAGACGACGCGCTATGAGGCTGGCGGCATTGAACCGCGTGCGCTCGCTTTCGATGCCACCGGCAACCATCTTTATGTCACGAATGTGTTCACCAATACCGTTACGCTGTTCGATTTCGATGATGAGACGGGTGAGTTGAAGGCCAGAGGCGAGGCGGCGACGATTGCTACGCCGACGGATATTAAATTTTTCAATTAACGCCGATCATAACGCGCGGGGGAAATCGGGTCTGAGGCGTGGAGAAGGGGGATTGCGGGTGCCAATGATGGGGAATGGCTTGATAATAAATAATGGCGTCCCCGACTGGAATCGAACCAGTAACTAGCCCTTAGGAGGGGCTTGTTATATCCGTTTAACTACGGGGACGCTGCGGACCGGCAACCGAAGCTGCCGGGGCATTATACCTTTTTTTACCCGCAGAATAAGCGCTTAGCGGCGCGTTTGCTCAATACCTCGCCAGTTCGCGCCGAAATTTCCTCGGCTAACCGACGGCGATCACGGTTTTTCCCCGCCGTGGCGCCGTTTTTCCTCTTGCACGCGCGCCGCCTTATTTTTGGCGCTCAAATCGTTGCGGATTTGCGCGTGGCTTATCAGCGCAAAGATAAAGGTGCCGCCGATGATGTTGCCCGCCAGCGTCGGCAGGGCGAACGGATAGACGAATTCCTGCCACCCAATCGCGCCGTTGAACACCAGATAGAGGATCTCCACCGAGCCGACCACGATATGCGTCAAATCGCAAATCGCCACCAGGTAGGTCATCAACACGATCACCCAGATTTTCGCCGCGCCGGCGGCTGGGAACATCCATACCATGGTGGCGATGATCCAGCCGGCCAGGATGCCGTTGGCGAACATTTCTCCCGGCGTATGGCGCATCACCTCTTCACCCAGGCTGATGAAGGCGCGGCGCGTTTCGGCATCGAACAGCGGCATATGGGTAAACGCCAGCGCCGCCAGCGCGGTGCCGATCAGATTGCCGAGCAGCACCACGCCCCACAGGCGCAGCAGGATAAGCAGGTTGCGCGGCGTGGACTTATGCATGATTGGCAACACCGCCGTGACGGTGTTTTCGGTAAACAGCTGCTGGCGCGCCATAATGACAATGATAAAACCGAAGGTGTAGCCGAGGTTCTCAATGAAAAAGCGGCTGGGATCGTCCGGCAAGCGGGCGTGGAAAATGCCTTTTGCCGCCAGCGAGGCGCCCATCGACAGCCCGGCGGCGATCGCCGACCACAGCAGCGCCAGCCCGTCGCGCTCCAGCTCTTTTTCGCCTTCCATCCGGATCTGTTCATGCACCGCCGCCGCGCGCGAAGGCAAATTTTCTTCCCTGACTTCGATTTCGCGTTTGCCCTGTTCCTGCTCTTCACTCTCTACCCGCATCGTTTCATCCTGCTCATGCTCCTGGCGTGGCTGTTCGTTCATTCTGTCGCTCCTGCTCAATAAGGGTGAGGTCACGTCATTAAGCGTAGTTGCCCGGTCTAAATGCGGCGAAATACAGAAAAAGGTAACAAGAGTTAAAATCCGCCGCTTTTTTCCGCGCATTCTTGATCCTGCTCGCCATATTGGCCCCTCGGCGCGCCCGCCGCAGGCTGCGTGTGGGGAAAGGCTTATGCTATGATTCGCTATCCCAAAGAAAAATATGAGTTCCCCGATGCTGGAAGCCAAAAGTCTGAGTTGCGTGCGCGATGAACGCATCCTGTTTAGCGAGCTAAGCTTTTCAGTTCAGCCGGGCGATATCATTCAGGTAGAAGGGCCGAACGGCGCGGGCAAGACCAGTTTGCTGCGCATCCTCGCCGGTCTGGCGCGGCCGGACGGCGGTGAGGTGTGCTGGCGCGGGCGCAACACGCTGCGCGATCGCGCGGCGTATCAGCAAGATTTGCTGTTTATCGGCCATCAACCGGGCATCAAAGCCGTATTGACACCCTTCGAAAATCTGCAGTTTTATCAGGCGGTGCGCGGTGCGGCCGAGCAGCAGGCCATCTGGCGCGCGCTGGAGCAGGTGGGGTTGGTGGGCTACGAAGATCTGCCGGTGGCGCAGCTTTCCGCCGGGCAGCAGCGGCGCGTGGCGTTGGCGCGATTGTGGCTCAGCGCGGCGCCGCTGTGGATCCTCGATGAACCGTTGACGGCAATCGATAAACAGGGCGTGGCCGAGTTGATTAGCCTTTTTGAACAACATGCGCAGCGGGGCGGCATGGTATTGTTGACCACGCATCAGGATTTGGCCGGCGTCAGCCAAACGGTGGGCAAAATTCGTTTGGCGGAACACGACGCGGGGAGTTTGTGATGTTTTTGACTCTGGTGCGTCGCGAATTGAAGATCGCCTGCCGTAAAGGGTCGGAGATCGTCAACCCGCTGTGGTTTTTCCTGATTGTGATCACGCTGTTCCCGCTGGGGATTGGCCCTGAACCGCAGCTGCTGGCGCGCATTGCGCCGGGCATCGTGTGGGTGGCGGCGCTGCTGGCCTCGCTGCTGTCGCTGGAGCGGCTGTTTCGCGACGATTTCCTCGATGGCTCGCTGGAGCAGCTGTTGCTGCTGCCGACGCCGCTGCCGATGACGGTGCTGGGCAAAGTGTGTGCTCACTGGGTCGTGACGGGATTGCCGCTGCTGATCCTGTCGCCGCTGGTGGCGCTGCTGTTGTCGCTTGATATGCAAACCTGGCTGGCGGTGGCGGGGACGCTGCTGCTCGGCACGCCGACGCTGAGCCTGATCGGCGCTATCGGCGTGGGGCTGACCGTCGGCCTGCGCAAAGGGGGCGTGCTGCTCAGCCTGCTGGTGCTGCCGCTGTATATCCCGGTGCTGATCTTCGCCACCGGCGCGATCGACGCCGCCGCGATGGGTATGCCGATTGATGGTTACCTGGCGATACTCGGCGCGATGCTGGCGGGCAGCGTGACATTGGCGCCGTTTGCCGCCGCAGCGGCGCTGCGAGTGAGCGTGCACTAGCTAACAAATTGAATGAACAGACGGGGCAAGGCCGGCAAGAGCGTACCCCGCAGAACATTTTCGCCGTTTCGAACGCTCGAGGCGGCCGACGCATAAAAATTACCGTGAGCACTGACGACAATGTGGAAATGGTTACATCAACTGGCGCGGCCTGAACGGCTGTATCACGTCTGCGGCCGCTTTATCCCCTGGCTGGGGCTGGCGGCGGCGGCCTGCCTGCTGCTTGGCTGGGCATGGGGCTTTGGCTTCGCGCCGAAGGATTATCAGCAGGGCGACAGCTTCCGCATCATTTATATTCACGTGCCGGCGGCCATGTGGTCGATGGGCATCTACGCCTCGATGGCGGTGGCGGCGTTTATCGGCCTGGTGTGGCAGATGAAAATGTCCGATACCGTGGTGGCGGCGATGGCGCCGATCGGCGCGGTGTTCACCTTTATCGCGCTGGTGACCGGCTCCGCCTGGGGCAAGCCGATGTGGGGCACCTGGTGGGTATGGGACGCGCGGCTGACCTCCGAGCTGGTGCTGCTGTTCCTCTATATGGGCGTCATCGCGCTGTATAACGCCTTCGAAGACCGCCGCCTGGCGGGCCGCGCCGCCGGCATTCTGGTGCTGGTGGGCGTAGTGAATATCCCGATCATCCATTTCTCCGTCGAATGGTGGAATACGTTGCATCAGGGTTCGACCAATATGCAGCAATCCATCGCGCCAAGCATGCGCACCCCGCTGCGCTGGGCGATCCTCGGCTATCTGCTGTTGTTCGTCACGCTGACGCTGATGCGCCTGCGCAATCTGATCCTGTTCCAGGAGCGCCAGCGCCCGTGGGTCGCCGGGCTGGTGAATAAGGAGCGTCAGTCATGAATGCCGCATTCGATTCCTGGTCGGCGTTTTTCGCCATGGGCGGTTATGCCTTTTATGTCTGGCTGGCGGTCGCCGCCACGCTGATTTCGCTGTTGGGGCTGGTGGCGCACACCGTCTGGCAGCGGCGGCAGTTGCTCGCCGAGATCGGCCGCCGTCAGGCGCGCGAACGGCGCATTCGCCATGCGCAACAGTCAAAACAAAAATCCGCCGCACCGCGGGAGAAATCATTGTGAATCCACGTCGTAAAAGCCGCCTTTATCTGGCGATCGTTGTGCTGATCGGCATCGCGCTGACCGCAACCCTGATGCTGTACGCGCTGCGCTCCAACATCGATCTGTTCTATACCCCGGGGGAAATCCTGCAGGGCAAGGGCGAAAACCACGAGAAGCCCGAGGTCGGCCAACGGCTGCGCATCGGCGGCATGGTGATGCCCGGCTCGGTGAAACGCGATCCCAATACGCTGCAGGTCAGCTTCAAGATTTACGACGCGCGTGGCGCGATCGGCGTAACCTACACCGGCATTCTGCCGGATCTGTTCCGTGAAGGGCAGGGCGTGGTGGCGCAAGGGGTGCTGGGCGAGGGCTACGTGGTCAACGCGCGCGAAGTGCTGGCCAAACACGACGAGAAATACACGCCGCCGGAAGTGGCCGACGCGATGAAAGAGAATCACAAAGGGCCGGCGGAAGCGTATAACGCGCCGCAGGCGGAGGGCGCCAAGTCATGATGCCGGAACTGGGCAGTTTTCTGCTGTGCCTGGCGCTGGCGATTGCGCTGCTGCTGAGTATTTACCCGCAGTGGGGCGCGGCGCGGCAGGACAGCCGCATGATGGCGGTGGCCCGGCCGCTGACCTATGGCATGTTCGCGGCGATTGCGCTGGCGTTCCTGTGCCTGGTGCACGCCTTCGTGGTCAATGACTTTACCGTCGCTTACGTGGCCACCAACTCCAATACCCAACTGCCGGTGTATTACCGCATCGCCGCCACCTGGGGGGCGCACGAAGGTTCGCTGCTGCTGTGGGTGCTGCTGCTGAGCTGCTGGTCGCTGGCGGTGGCGTTGTGCAGCCGGGCGATGCCGCAGGATGCGGTGGCGCGGGTGCTGTCGGTGATGGGCATGATCACCGCCGGTTTCCTGCTGTTCATCATCATGACCTCCAATCCGTTCACCCGCACGCTGCCGAACTTCCCGATCGACGGCAGCGATCTCAACCCGCTGCTGCAGGATATCGGCCTGATCTTCCACCCGCCGCTGCTGTACATGGGCTATGTCGGCTTCTCGGTCGCCTTCGCGTTCGCCATCGCCTCGCTGATGGCCGGCCGGCTCGACACCGCCTGGGCGCGCTGGTCGCGCCCGTGGACCACCGCCGCCTGGGTGTTCCTCACGCTGGGCATCGTGCTCGGATCGGCCTGGGCCTACTATGAGCTGGGCTGGGGCGGCTGGTGGTTCTGGGATCCGGTGGAGAACGCTTCCTTTATGCCGTGGCTGGCCGGCACCGCGCTGATGCATTCGCTGGCGGTGACCGAGAAACGCGGCACGTTCAAAGCCTGGACGGTGTTGCTGGCGATCACCGCTTTCTCGCTGTGCCTGCTGGGCACCTTCCTGGTGCGTTCCGGCGTGCTGGTCTCGGTGCACTCCTTCGCTTCCGACCCGGCGCGCGGCATGTTTATTCTCGCCTATCTGGTGATCGTCATCGGCGGTTCGCTGCTGCTGTACGCGGTCAAGGGCGGCCAGGTGCGCAGCCGGGTGCAGCACGAGACCTTCTCGCGCGAGACCTTCCTGCTGGGCAACAACGTGCTGCTGATCGCCGCCATGCTGGTGGTGCTGTTGGGCACGCTGCTGCCGCTGGTGCACAAACAGTTGGGGCTGGGCAGCATTTCGATCGGCGAGCCGTTCTTCAACACCATGTTCACCTGGCTGATGGCGCCGCTGGCGCTGCTGTTGGGCATCGGGCCGCTGGTGCGCTGGCGCCGCGATGAGCCGGGCAAGCTGTGGCGCCGCCTCGGCGTGGCGCTGCTGGTGACGCTGGTGCTGTCGATTCTGCTGCCGTGGCTGTTGCAGGACAGCATCGCCGGCATGACGGTGGTGGGCCTGATTATGGCGCTGTGGGTGATCATCCTGACGCTGATGGAGCTGCATGAGCGCGCCACCCATCGTCACGGTTTCTGGCGCGGCCTGCGGCAGCTGTCCCGCAGCCACTGGGGCATGGTGCTCGGCCACCTCGGCGTGGCGGTGACGGTGATCGGCATCGCCTTCAGCCAGAACTACAGCGTGGAGCGCGATGTGCGGATGAAGGCCGGCGACAGCGTGGATATCCACAACTATCACTTCGTGTTCCGCGACGTGCACGACATTCGCGGCCCGAACTACAGCGGCGGCGTCGGTATCATCGACGTCACGCGCAACGGCAAGCCGGAGGCGACGCTGCACGCGGAGAAACGCTACTACAGCGTGGCGCGCAGCATGATGACCGAGGCGGCGATCGACGGCGGGTTCAGCCGCGATCTGTACGCGGCGCTGGGCGAGGAGCTGGAAGACGGCTCCTGGGCGGTGCGCCTGTATTACAAACCCTTCGTGCGCTGGATCTGGTTCGGCGGCGTCTTTATGGCGATCGGCGGCCTGCTGTGCATTCTCGACCCGCGTTATCGCATGAGCAAAAAGCTCAAGCGTGAAGGCAAGCTGGAGGCGCAATCATGAAGCGTAAGCTGCTGTTTATCCCGTTGGTGCTCTTCCTGCTGCTGGTGGTGGCCCTGATGGTGCAACTGACGCGCAACGCCGGCGGCGAAGATCCGACCATGCTGGAGTCGGCGCTGATCGGCAAACCGGTGCCGACCTTCAGGCTGGAATCGTTGGATCAGCCGGGCAAAACCTACGATCAGGCGGTGCTGCGCGACGGCAAGCCGATATTGCTCAACGTCTGGGCCACCTGGTGCCCGACCTGCCGCGCGGAGCACCAGTATCTCAATACGCTGGCGGCGCGCGGCGTACGGGTGGTCGGCCTGAACTACAAAGACGATCGCGCCAAGGCGGTGACCTGGCTCAACTCTCTCGGCAATCCCTACGCCCTCAGCCTGTACGACGGCGACGGCATGCTGGGGTTGGATCTCGGGGTGTACGGCGCGCCTGAGACCTTCCTTATCGACGGCCAGGGGATTATTCGCTATCGCCATGCCGGCGACATGAATGAGCGCGTCTGGCAGCAGGAAGTGCTGCCGCTGTATAGAAAGTACGGGGGTGAGGCATGAGGCTGATTGTTCTGCTGTGCGCCGCGTTGCTGAGCTGGAGCGCCGCTGCGGCGATCGATACCTATCGCTTTAACTCCGTCGAGCAGGAGCAGCAGTATCGCGAGTTGACCGAACAGCTGCGTTGCCCTAAATGCCAGAACAACAGCATTGCCGATTCCAACGCCATCATCGCCGCCGACATGCGCACCAAGGTGTATGAGCTGATGATGCAGGGGCAAAGCAAGCAGCAGATCATCGACTACATGGTGGCGCGTTATGGCAATTTCGTCACCTACGAACCGCCGGTAACGCCGGCGACGCTGATCTTGTGGATCGGCCCGCTGCTGTTCGTGCTGATAGGCGGGGCGGTGGTGATCCTGCGCACCCGTCGCCGGCCCGACGCGGCGGTGGACGATGAATTCTCTGAACGGGAACGGCAGCGCCTGGCGGCGCTGTTGCAAGAGACTGACAGGAAGAAACCCTAATGGCTTTTGGGCTGATTATTTGCGTGTTGCTGGCCGGCGCCGCAGCAACGCTGGTGGTGCCGGCGATGCGCCACGGCAAGCAGAGCGCCGCCACGCGCGATGCGCTCAACAAGGCGTTCTATCAGGATCGCCTCAGCGAACTGGAGCAGGACGAGCAACAAGGCGTGGTGGCCGAGCGCCCGGAACTGGTGAAAGAGCTGCAACAGAACCTGTTGAACGACATCCCGGCCGAGCAGATGGCGCAGGCGAAGCCGATCAACCGCTGGGCGTTAGTGCCGGGCGTGCTGTTATTGCTGGCGGTGACCGTTGGCTTTTATCTGAAAACCGGCGGGCTGGCGCAGGTGCTGGACTGGCGTCTGGTGCAGGCGCAAATGCCGGAATTGCGTGAGCGCGTCGCCAATGAGCGCGCCAAACCGCTGAGCATGGAAGAGATCGCTCGCCTCGGGCTGGGGCTGCGCACCGCGCTGCAACAGGACGATCGCAACATCAATGACTGGATGATGCTGGGGCGCGTCGGCATGGCGCTGAATAATGCCACCACCGCTACGCAGGCGTTTGCTCATGCTTATCAATTGGATCCGAATAGTCTGGAAGTGCGGCTCGGCTATGCCGAGGTCTTGACGCGCTCCAACGATCCGGAGGATAACAAGCAGGCGGCGCAGCTGTTGCGGCGCATGATCGCGGAAAACCACGGCGATCCGCGGGTGCTGAGCCTGCTGGCGTTCAATGCCTTCGAACAGGGCGATTTCAAGCAGGCGATCGGCGCCTGGCAGGTGATGCTGCAACTGCTGCCGGCCAACGATCCGCGCGCGGAAGTGATAAAGCGCAGTATTGCACAAGCAAAAGCCCAGGCAGGCGGAGAAAATGTTAAACTGAATGTGACCGTTGCGCTGTCACCGCAGGCGGCGAAAGCCATGCCGCCGCAGGGGACGCTGGTCATTTCGGTCACCGACGGCGTCAGCCCGGTGCCGGTCGCGGTAAAACAATTGCCGCTGAGCCGTTTTCCGCTGTCTTTCTCACTGGATGACAGCAACGCCATGATGCCCGAGCGTCTGCTCTCGGCGCAGCATCAGGTGCAGGTGCGTGTGCGCCTCTCACAGGACGGATTGGCCACGCCGCAGCCGGGGGACTGGTTCGGCGAAAGCTCGCTGCAGACATTCAGCGGTAAAGAGCAGGTTAGCGTTCAGATAAACAAGCAGGTCCCTGAAAAATAAGACCGAACGTGTTTTTATGGAGAAAAATATGAACTTTCGCCTGACTGGGGTGGCATTCGCAACGGTATTACTGGTGGGCTGTGCCAGCGCGCCAGACAACGATCCGCAAGGGCGTTCCGATCCGCTGGAAGGATTTAACCGGACGATGTTCGACTTCAACTACAACGTCCTGGATCCTTATATCCTGCGTCCGGTCGCGGTGGCCTGGCGCGACTACGTGCCGATGCCGGCGCGTAACGGCATCAGCAACTTCACCTCCAACCTGGAAGAGCCGGCCAGCATGGTCAACGCCTTCCTCAAGGGCGATCCCTACCGCGGGATGATCCACTTCAACCGTTTCTTCCTGAACACCCTGCTCGGGATGGGCGGCCTGATCGACGTGGCCGGCATGGCCAACCCGAAACTGGCGCGCGAAGAGCCGAACCGTTTCGGCAGCACGCTGGGCCATTACGATGTGGGTTACGGCCCGTACGTGATGTTGCCGGGCTACGGCAGCTTCACGCTGCGTGACGAAGGCGGCGATTTTGCGGATACGCTGTATCCGATGCTGAGTTACCTGACCTTCTGGATGTCGGCGGGCAAATGGGTGGTCGAGGGTATCGAAACCCGCGCTCAGCTGCTGGATTCCGACGGTCTGCTGCGCAACTCCTCCGATCCTTATGTCATGGTGCGCGAAGCTTACTTCCAGCGCCACGATTTCATCGCCAACGGCGGTTCGCTCAAGCCGGAAGAGAACCCGAACGCCAAGGCGATTCAGGGCGAACTGGACGAGATCGACTCGCAGTAATCACGGGCGTTATGCCAATGAAAACCCGCCGCCAGGCGGGTTTTTTATGCCCGCGCGAGCGCCAGGCAAAGAAAAAGCGCCCCGTGGGGCGCTTTGGCATCCATCTCAGGCGAGATTAGAAGCGATAGTTGAAGTTGGCGCCGTACAGCCAGGCCTTGCCTTCGGAGGTGAAGGTGTAAGGACCTTCGTTGATGGTGACTTTCTGGCCGTGCATGTAAGACACGCCGACGTCGACCGAGGCGTCTTTGTTGAACGCATAGGTGGTACCGGCACTCAGCCAGAAACGGTCCTGATCCGGAATGGAGATCGAACGGTTTTGGGCGGGCACCGGGCTGTCATCGAAGGCGATACCGGTACGGAAGGTCCAGTTGTCGTCGTAGAAGTAGGTGGTGCCCAGCGCGATGCGGTAAGCGTCTTTGAAGCCTTCATGCTTCTGGAACAGGGTCTGGCCGTTGTTGCCGGTGGCTTTCAGCTCCTGGAACTGGCTCCAGCTGGTGTAGGCCAGGCTGTAGTGGATAGCCCACTGCGGCGCCACTTTGTTGTAGCCGGACAGTTCCCACATTTCCGGCAGGTGCAGGCTCAGAGAACCCGGAATGGTGGTGCCGTTGGTGCCCCACGGCAGACCTTTAGAGGCCAGCAACGGGTTGAAGGCTGAAGGCAGGCTGCTTTTGTAATCGCCGTCAAAGTCGATTTTCACTTCTGAGCGATAGGTGAAGCCGTAACGGTTGTTTTCATCCACTTCGTACAGAATACCGGCGTTCCAGCCGAAGCCCCATTCGTCGCCTTTCAGGTGCGAAATCTGGGTATCTGCCGGGATCTGCGAAACCGGGCCGGCCAACTGTGGCGGTAACTGGCCCGATCCGGCGATCAGTTTTGGCAGATCGCCGGCATAGCGCTCGAGTTTGGCCTTGGCATAAACGGCGTCAAAGCCCAGACCGAAGCTGAAGTTCTTGTTCAGGCGATAAGCGCCGCTCAGGTTAAGGTTCAAGGTTTCCAGGTCGGTTTTGCCGCCCATGGAACCCGCCGCGTAACCGTCGTTGTATTCGGTCGCCAAACCGAAGTTGCTGGTGACCGAGCCGCCTACGGCGAATTGATCGTTAATCGGGTGAACATAATGCAGGTTCGGCACCCAGGCGGTCGGCGCGATGTTTTTCGCATCCAGGCTGGCGCCGGAAGGGGACTGGCCACTGATATCGACGTCCGGATCGATGAAGACTGCGCCGAAAGAAAGCTCCGGACGGGTATACATCATCAGCAACGCCGGGTTGCGGCTTGCGGAAGCCGCCGTATCCGCCATGGCGCCTTCGCCAGAATACGAACGTCCTAAACCAGCTGATGAGAACTCATTCAGCTGGAATCCTGCGGCAGACACGTTTGAAGAAATAATTGCCACTGCAGCTGCGAGAGCTGATTTAGTCAATAGGTTTTTCTGGCTCATGACCAAAACCTCATTATGTGTTTATTATTTAAACTATTGTTACACGAAGTAACAAGGAGCGCGGGATTGTAGGGTCCGTTATCGTTCAGACAAATCAGACCAGTGGCTGAAGTATAGGTCTGACCTGTGAAAATGTTGCAAGTTTGTTTTTGAAATATTTCCAACCTGATATCAAAAAAGAGATCTGCTTAACAAAAAGCCAGCGGTAAATAACAAAATTCTTACCATTCCTTAGCAGTCGCTCATTTTTATTTGTGATTTCCATCACTTAAAACACCCAGTAAAAGTAAGTGCTAGTGATTGCCAGCGCGGAAGCGTAAAATACCTGCAGAATTTTGTGGCTTTGTGCCGGTGAGTGAAACGGCAATTTGGGCTGATAACCGAGGCCCTTGAGGAGAACCAATCATGTCAGATGCAATTAATAAATGCAGCGCCCAGGAAACCGCCGCGTGTTGCTGCGTGGATGTCGGCACCGTGATGGATAACACCGATTGCACCGCATCCTACAGCCAGGTGTTCAGTAATCAACACGATGCGGAGGCGATGTTGGCGGCCCTGAGCGAAAAGGCGCGCGCGGTCGAATCCGACCCTTGTGACATCAGCAGTAGCATTAAACCGGTTGACGGCGGCGTGCAATTGGAGGCCGATTTCACCTTCGCCTGCCAGGCGGAAACTCTGATCTTCCAGCTCGGCCTGCGTTAATCCCGGCTTTACCCCCGGCGCCGCCTGTTATGCGCCGGGGATTTCCTTTCCCGTACCCCTCCCGATAGAAAGTGCGCCTGCTCGCAGTTTTGATCTCTGCCGGTTTGCCAAATGTAACCGTTTGGTTAACAATGACCTCATCAGGTCAGACCTCTTTCTGCCCATTGCGCTGACGTTATTTTCTTCAGGAGCATTTATGAGTAAGGCACTGCCGTTGGTGACCCGTCATGGTGACCGCATTGCGATTGTGAATGGACTGCGTACCCCCTTTGCCAAACAGGCGACCGCCTATCACGGCATTCCGGCGGTGGATTTAGGGAAAACGGCGGTGAGCGAGCTGTTGGCGCGCAGCGGTATCGATCCGCAGCTTATCGAGCAGCTGGTGTTCGGCCAGGTGGTGCAAATGCCCGAGGCGCCGAACATCGCGCGTGAAATCGTGCTGGGCACCGGCATGAGCGTCCATACCGACGCCTACAGCGTGTCGCGCGCCTGCGCCACCAGCTTCCAGGCGATCGCCAACGTGGCGGAGAGCATCATGGCCGGCAGCATCAGCGTCGGCATCGCCGGCGGGGCGGACTCTTCTTCCGTCTTGCCGATCGGCGTCAGCAAGGCGCTGGCGCGCACGTTGGTGGACGTCAACAAGGCGCGCACGTTGTCGCAGCGCCTCAAATTGTTCAGCCGGCTGAAATTCCGCGATCTGATGCCGGTGCCGCCGGCGGTGGCGGAGTATTCCACCGGCCTGCGCATGGGCGATACCGCCGAACAGATGGCGAAAAGCCACGGCATCACCCGTGAAGCGCAAGATGCGCTGGCGCACCGTTCTCACGAGCTGGCGGCCAAGGCCTGGCGGGAGGGGTGGCTGCGCGATGAGGTGATGACCGCCTACGTGCCGCCATACCGCGCGCAGCTTTCCGAAGACAACAACATCCGTAAAGACTCCAGCCTGGCGTCCTACGCCAAGCTGAAACCGGCGTTCGATCGCAAGCATGGCAGCGTCACCGCGGCCAACAGCACGCCGTTGACCGACGGCGCGGCGGCGGTACTGATGATGAGCGAATCGCGCGCCAAAGAGCTGGGCCTGCAGCCGCTCGGCTATCTGCGCAGTTTCGCTTTCGCCGCCATCGACGTGTGGGAAGACATGCTGCTGGGGCCTTCCTACGCCACGCCGCTGGCGCTGGATCGCGCCGGCATCGGTCTGGCCGATCTGACGCTCATCGATATGCATGAAGCTTTCGCCGCGCAAACGCTGGCTAACCTGAAGATGTTCGCCAGCGAAGCGTTCGCCCGCGAGAAGCTTGGCCGCAGCCAGGCGATCGGCGAGGTGGACATGGACAAATTCAACGTCCTGGGCGGTTCCATCGCCTATGGCCACCCGTTCGCCGCCACCGGCGCGCGCATGATCACCCAGACGCTGCGTGAGCTGAAACGCCGCGGCGGCGGGCTGGGCCTGACCACCGCCTGCGCCGCCGGCGGGTTAGGGGCCGCGATGATCGTGGAGGTGGAATAATGAGTTTCGAAAACGCATTGCATGAACAGCGCGCCAAACCGTCGGCCTTTCAACTGACGATCCGCCCCGACAACATCGGGGTGATCACCATCGACGTGCCGGGCGACAAGGTCAATACGCTCAAGGCCGAGTTCGTCGAACAGGTGAACGACGTGCTGATCCGGGCGCAGCAGCACACTGCACTGGAAGGGCTGGTGATCGTTTCCGGCAAGCCGGACTCGTTTATCGCCGGCGCCGACATCACCATGATCGCCGCCTGCACCAGCGCCAAAGAGGCGGAAACGCTGGCCAAGAAAGGGCAGAGCACGCTGGCGCAGATCGCCGCTTTCCCGGTGCCGGTGGTAGCGGCCATCCACGGCGCCTGCCTGGGCGGCGGGCTGGAATTGGCGCTGGCCTGCCACGGCCGCGTCTGTTCGCTGGATGACAAAACCGCGCTCGGTCTGCCGGAAGTGCAGCTGGGCCTGCTGCCGGGCTCTGGCGGCACTCAGCGCCTGCCGCGCCTGATAGGCGCCGCCAAGGCGCTGGACATGATCCTGACCGGCAAGCACATTCGCGCCCGCCAGGCGCTGCGCATGGGGCTGGTGGACGACGCCGTGCCGCAATCGATCCTGTTGCAGACCGCCATCGAGCGGGTGAAACAGGGCTGGAAACATCAGCGCGAGCTGCCGTGGCAGGATCGCCTGCTCAATGGCCCGTTGGGCAGAAATCTGCTGTTCAGCATCGTGCGCAAGAAAACGTTGGCGAAAACCCACGGCAACTACCCGGCGGCGGAGCGCATTATTCAGGTGGTGCGCACCGGGCTGGATCACGGCAGCGCCAGCGGCTATGAGGCCGAAGCGCGCGCCTTTGGCGAGCTGGCGATGACGCCGCAGTCGGCGGCGTTGCGCAGCTTGTTCTTCGCCTCCACCGCGCTGAAAAAAGAGCGGGGCGGCAATGCTCAGCCGCATGCCCTGCATCGCGTCGGCATTCTCGGCGGCGGCCTGATGGGCGGCGGCATCGCCTGTGTCACCGCCACGCGCGGCGGTTTGCCGGTGCGCATCAAAGACATCAATGAAACCGGCATCAATCACGCGCTGAAATACAGCTGGGACGTGCTCGGCAAACGGGTACGCAGCAAGCGCATGCGCCCGGCGGAGCGGCAAAAGCAGATGATGCTGATCTCCGGCTCTACCGATTACACCGGCTTTGAGCAGGTGGATATCGTGGTCGAGGCGGTGTTTGAGGATCTGGCGCTGAAACAGCAGATGGTGGCCGAGGTCGAAGCGAACTGCGCGCCGCATACCGTGTTCGCCTCCAACACCTCTTCGCTGCCTATCGGCCACATCGCTGAACAGGCCCAGCGGCCGCAGCAGGTGATTGGCCTGCACTACTTCAGCCCGGTGGATAAAATGCCGCTGGTGGAAGTGATCCCGCACGCCGGCACCAGCGAAGAGACCATCGCCACCACCGTGGCGCTGGCGCACAAGCAGGGCAAGACCGCCATCGTGGTGGGCGACAGCGCCGGTTTTTATGTCAACCGCATCCTGGCGCCGTACATCAACGAAGCGGCGCGCTGTCTGCTGGAAGGCGAGCCCATTGAGTCGCTGGACAAGGCGCTGGTGGACTTCGGTTTCCCGGTCGGCCCGATTACCCTGCTGGATGAAGTGGGCATCGACGTCGGCACCAAAATCATTCCGGTGCTGGTCGAGGCGCTGGGGCCGCGTTTCGCCGCGCCGGCCGCGTTCGATGCGGTGCTGAAGGACGGGCGTAAAGGGCGCAAGAACGGCCGCGGCTTCTATCTCTACCCGAGCGAAGGGCAGCAGCGGCAGCGGCGTAAACGTGCGGATACCTCATTGTATACGTTGCTCGGCGTCACGCCGAAGGCGCACATGCTGCCGGCGACCGTCGCCCAGCGCTGCGTGATGATGATGCTGAACGAAGCGGCTCGCTGCCTGGATGAAGGCGTGATCCGCAGCGCGCGCGACGGCGATATCGGTGCGGTGTTCGGCATCGGTTTCCCGCCGTTCCTCGGCGGCCCGTTCCGCTATATGGACGAGCTCGGCGCCGAGAAAGTGGTGAAGACGCTGGACTACCTGCGCCAGCAGCACGGCGAGCACTTCGCGCCGTGCGAGCGCTTGCAGCGCATGGCGCAGCAGGGCGAGCGCTTTTACCCGCTGGGGAGCTGAACGCAGGGCGGCCCGATTTGCACTATAGTTGCAACAGGGCCGCGTTGTGATCGCCATCACTCCTTGCAACAGCGTCAGCCGGTGAGGCTGTACAGCGAGGCTGAGGCAGCGGTAAGTTAGCTTGACCGCCATCAATAAATTTCATGGCGGCAAGGTTAAAATTTAACCCGTTGAATTGATTGTTCTGTGAGCAATCGAGGTTTGCCCGGGGAGGGTTGCTGTAAAAAACAGCGTTTTCTTTAGGCAAACTTTCAGGCAAAATGCCCGGCCGCCATAAAGAGACGGCGCGTTATCGTTTTAAAGCTTTGGCTTTGGGTTGGAAAACTCGGCGGTACAGCACGCACGGCGTTTCTGTATAGCGTTACTTTGTCAACAACAGCGGTGCAATATGCAAGTTTTGATTATGCGTCACGGAGAGGCGGCGCTCGAGGCAGCCAGCGATGCGGTAAGGCCCCTTACCCTGTGCGGCCGCGACGAGTCCCGTCAGATGGCGGCCTGGTTGAACACCAAGTCTGTGGATATTGAACGCGTGCTGGTCAGCCCCTATCTGCGGGCCGAACAGACGCTGGCGACGGTGCGTGAAGCCTTGACGCTGCCGGAGGGCGAAGAAGTGTTGCCCGAGCTGACGCCGGGCGGCAACGCCGAACAGGTCGGCAGCTATCTGCAGGCGCTGGCGATGCAAGGGGTGAGCTCGGTGCTGATCGTGTCGCACCTGCCGCTGGTGGGGTATCTGGTGGCCGAACTGTGCCCGGGCGAGTGCCCGCCGATGTTCGCGACCTCGGCGATTGCCAACGTCGATCTGCCGGCGGACGGCAGCTACGGCAAGTTTGAATGGCAGGTCAGCCCATCGCAGGTGATGGCCAAAGTGTGAACCGCGGATGCGGTGCGGAATAAACTCAGGGCGATGTCTGACATCGCCCTGAGTCGTTTCTGTGGGGGCTACTCGGCCAGCTCCACCAACAGCAGGATGGCGGCGTTGCCACCCCATTCCTTCGGCGCCTGGTGGAACGCCAGCACGTCGGGGTGCTGCGCCAGCCACAGCGGCGTTTGCTGTTTGAGGATGTGTTTGCCGTGCCCATGCATCACGCAGGCGCAGTGCACGTGCTCGCGTTTGCAGGCGGCGATCAGCGCCCCCAGCTCCTGCTTGGCCTGCAGCTGGGTCAGGCCGTGCAAATCAAGAAACAGCTCCGGCGAGTAATCGCCGCGCCGCAGCTTCTTCAGCTCATACGGGCTGCTGCCGGGGCGCACGTAGCGCGTCGGGCCTTCCTCTTCCAGCTGCGGCTGGTATTCATCTGAAAAATAATAGCTGGCATCGACCTGCTCCTGCAGCAGCCTCTGCGGCGCAATCTGTTTGACCTTGGGCTTCGGCGGGCGGTGGACGATGGTGTCCTGGCGCAGCTTTTTCGCGCCCGCCACCGACTCTCTGAAGAGCTGTTGTTCGTCTTTGCTCAGAGGGGGCTTGTTCTTCATGCTTCATTCACCGGAAATCGTTTATTTCGCTAGTTTACCTTGTGAATGAGCGCTGTCGACGCAAAACTCGGGCCAGAGTGAAAAGCGCGAGGGGCAAGCGTGATTTGTCGCGGGCTTCATGGCAAACTATGCGGCTAAATCATGAAACACAGCGCCTGCCGGAGGGCAAATTGGACAAAATTTTCGTCGACGAAGCAGTGAACGAACTGCACACCATTCAAGATATGCTGCGCTGGACGGTAAGCCGCTTCAACGCCGCCAATATCTATTATGGTCACGGAACCGATAATCCGTGGGACGAAGCGGTGCAATTGGTGCTGCCAAGCCTGTTCCTGCCGTTGGACATTCCGGAGGACATGCACACCGCCCGTCTGACTTCCAGCGAGCGCCATCGCATCGTTGAGCGCGTGATCCGCCGCGTCAACGAACGCATCCCGGTCGCCTATCTGACCAACAAGGCCTGGTTCTGCGGCATGGAATTTTACGTCGACGAGCGCGTGCTGGTGCCGCGTTCACCGATCGGCGAGCTGATCAACGATCGTTTCAGCGCGCTGATCCCGCACCCGCCGCGCCATATCCTCGACATGTGCACCGGCAGCGGCTGCATCGCCATCGCCTGCGGCTACGCTTTCCCGGAAGCGGAAGTGGACGCGGTGGACATCTCCAGCGACGTGCTGGCGGTAACCGAGCGCAATATTCAGGCGCACGGCGTCGAACATCAGGTGATCCCGATCCGTTCCGATCTGTTCCGCGACGTTCCCGCGATCCAGTACGATCTGATCGTCACCAACCCGCCGTACGTCGATGCGGAAGACATGTCGGATCTGCCGCAGGAGTTCCGCTTCGAGCCGGAACTGGGCCTGGCGGCGGGCAGCGATGGCCTGAAGCTGGTGCGCCGCATTCTGGCCTGCGCGCCGGACTACCTGACCGACGACGGCGTGCTGATTTGTGAAGTGGGCAACAGCATGGTACATCTGATGGAACAATATCCGGACATCCCGTTCACCTGGCTGGAATTCGAAAACGGCGGCGACGGCGTGTTCATGCTGACCAAGCAGCAGCTGGTGGATTGCAAGGAACACTTCAGCCTCTATCGCAGCTAAGCCGCATTTCCAAGGCCCGCATGGCGGGCCGCATAACGATAAAAGACTAACGGTAAGGAGCCGTGATGGCAGGAAACAGTATTGGGCAGATTTTCCGCGTCACCACCTTCGGTGAATCTCACGGGGTGGCGCTGGGTTGTATCGTCGACGGCGTGCCGCCCGGCATCCCGCTCACCGAAGCCGATTTGCAACACGATCTGGACCGTCGTCGTCCGGGCACCTCGCGTTACACCACCCAGCGCCGTGAACCGGATCAGGTGCGCATTCTCTCCGGCGTATTTGAAGGCGTGACCACCGGCACCAGCATCGGTCTGATCATTGAAAACACCGATCAGCGCTCGCAAGACTACAGCGCCATCAAAGACGTGTTCCGTCCAGGGCATGCCGACTACACCTACGAACAGAAATACGGTCTGCGCGACTATCGCGGCGGCGGCCGCTCTTCGGCGCGTGAAACCGCCATGCGCGTCGCGGCGGGCGCTATCGCCAAGAAATACCTGCAGCAGAAGTTCGGCGTGCAGGTGCGCGGCTATCTGGCGCAGATCGGCGACGTGACCTGCGAGCTGAAAGATTGGGATCAGGTCGAACAGAACCCGTTCTTCTGCCCGGATCCGGACAAGCTGGAAGCGCTGGACGAACTGATGCGCGCGCTGAAAAAAGAGGGTGACTCCATCGGCGCCAAGGTCAGCGTGATTGCTGAAAACGTGCCGGTTGGCCTGGGTGAGCCGGTGTTTGACCGCCTCGATGCCGATCTGGCGCACGCGCTGATGAGCATCAACGCGGTGAAAGGCGTGGAGATCGGCGACGGGTTCGCCGTGGTGACCAAACGCGGCAGCGAAAACCGCGATGAAATCACCCCGGAAGGCTTCCAGAGCAACCATGCCGGCGGCATTCTCGGCGGCATCAGCAGCGGCCAACCGGTGATCGCGCATCTGGCGCTGAAGCCGACCTCCAGCATTATGGTGCCGGGGCGCACCATCAATCGCCAGGGCGAAGCGGTGGAAATGGTCACCCGCGGTCGCCACGATCCGTGCGTGGGCATCCGCGCCGTGCCGATCGCCGAAGCGATGATGGCGATCGTGTTGATGGATCACCTGCTGCGCCAGCGCGCGCAAAACGGTGATGTGGTTTCCGACGTACCGCGCTGGTAATCGCCATGAAAAACTGGATGTTGGGCCTGGTGGCCCTGACGGCCTCCGCCTCCGCCATGGCGCTGACGCCGTGGCAGAAAATCGATCATCCGGTGGCCGGTGCGCCGCAGGCGGTGGGCGGTTTCGCCAACGGCTGCGTCATCGGCGCGCAGCCGTTGCCGCTGAACTCACCGAACTACCAGGTGATGCGTACCGACCAGCGCCGCTATTTCGGCCATCCGGATCTGCTGGCGTTCATTCAGCGCCTCAGCAGTCAGGCGAGTCAGAAAGCGCTGGGCACGGTGCTGATCGGCGACATGGCGATGCCGGCCGGCGGGCGCTTCAGCAGCGGCCACGCCAGCCACCAGTCGGGGCTCGACGTCGACATTTGGCTGCAGCTGCCGCGCCAGCGCTGGAGCGCGCAGCAATTGCTGAAACCGCAGCCGATCGACCTGGTGTCGGGCGACGGCAAGCAGGTGGTGGCGCGCCAATGGCAACCGCAAATTGAGTCGCTGATCAAGCTGGCGGCGCAGGATGCGGAGGTGACGCGTATCTTCGTCAACCCGGCGATCAAGCAGCGTCTGTGTCTGGACGCCGGCGCCGATCGCGCCTGGTTGCACAAGGTGCGGCCGTGGTTCGGTCACCGTGCGCACATGCACGTGCGCCTGCGTTGCCCGGCCGGCAGCCTGGAGTGCCAGGAGCAGGATACGCCGCCGCCGGGCGACGGCTGCGGCGCCGAACTGGCGAGCTGGTTCGTGCCGCATCAGCCTAACGCGAAGCCGGGCAAATCCGTGCCGCCGCCGTTACCGCCGACCTGTCAGGCATTGCTGGATCACCATTTCTCAGCGGAATAACTCATGGACTGGTTCGTCATTGGCCCCGAGATGCTCGGGGTGTTGTTTGCGGTAGCGCTGCTGGCGGGGTTTATCGACTCCATCGCCGGCGGCGGCGGATTACTGACGGTGCCGGCCTTGCTGGCGGTGGGGGTTCCTCCGGCGCAGGCGCTGGCGACCAATAAGCTGCAGTCGGTCGGCGGCTCCTTCTCCGCCAGTCTGTACTTCATTCGTCGGCGAGCGGTGAACCTCAACGACCAGAAGCTGACGATTTTTCTGACGCTGATCGGCTCGATCGCCGGCGCTATTCTGGTGCAGCATATGCGCGCCGATGTGCTGCGGCAGATGTTGCCGCTGCTGGTGATCGGCATCGGTCTCTACTTCCTGCTGATGCCGCGACTGGGTGAGGAAGATCGTCAACGCCGCCTCGGCGCCTTGCCGTTCGGGCTGGTGGCCGGCGGCTGCGTCGGGTTTTACGACGGTTTCTTCGGCCCCGGCGCCGGCTCATTCTACGCGCTGGCCTACGTGACGCTGTGCGGTTTCAACCTCGCCAAGTCTACGGCGCACGCCAAAGTGCTGAACTTCACCTCCAACGTCGGCGGGTTGGCGCTGTTCATCATCGGCGGCAAGGTGGTGTGGAGCATCGGTCTGGTGATGCTGGTGGGGCAGGTGCTGGGGGCGCGTTTGGGCGCGCACATGGTGCTGACCCGCGGGCAGAAACTGATTCGGCCGATGATCGTGATCGTCTCACTGGTGATGAGCCTCAAGCTGCTGTACGACAATCACGGCGCAGAGATTCAGCAGTGGCTGTCCGCCTTCTTGCACGGTTAAAGATGAAGAGGGTGCGCTGCTTACGCGCCCTGTCTTATCGGGTATAATGGCCTCTTTATTTTTGTGGTTATAGAATTTTTATGTCAGACACGCAGACCCGTCATCACTATGAGCAGTTGATCGCGATCTTCAATCGCTGCTTCAGCGATGACTACAACACCCGCCTGGTGAAGGGCGACGACGAACCCATTTACCTGCCGGCCGACGACGAACTGCCGTATCACCGCATCGTGTTCGCCCACGGTTTTTACGCCAGCGGCCTGCATGAAATTTCGCACTGGTGCATCGCCGGTGACGCGCGCCGTCAATTGGTGGACTTCGGCTATTGGTATTGCCCGGATGGACGGGACGCGCAGACCCAGAGCGAATTCGAAGCCGTGGAGATAAAACCGCAGGCGCTGGAATGGATGTTCTGCGTGGCGGCCGGTTTCCCGTTCAACGTCAGCTGCGACAACCTGAACGGCGACTGCGAGCCGGATCGCATCGCGTTCCAACGCAAGGTGCGCGCCCGGGTATTGGCGCTGCTGGAGCAGGGAATACCCACAAGGCCTGCGCGCTTTATTCAGGCGTTGCAATCGTTCTACAATACGCCACCGTTGGCGGCCGAGCACTTTCCGTATCCGGAAGATCTCAACTGACGCCACAGCCCGTTATTTAATGAGGAAATTTGATGATCGCAGAATTTGAAGCGCGCATTTTGGCGCTGATTGATGACATGGTAGAGCACGCCAGCGATGATGAACTGTTTGCCGGTGGCTACCTGCGCGGTCATCTGACGCTGGCGGTGGCCGAGGCGGAAGAGCAGGGCGAACACACCGCCGCAGCGCTGAAAGCGCGGGTGGAGGAGAGCCTGCACAAAGCGATCGCCGCTGGGGAACTCTCGCCGCCGGATCAGATCCTGGTGCGCGGCATGTGGGAAAACCTCTATCAGGCTGCAACCCCTGCCGCCTGATCGTCATGCCGGGGCGCGTCGCCGCGCCCCTCAAGGTTGATTAAACCGCACGTCCTTTCAGCAATTTCCGCACCCACATCCGATTCGGATTCAACGCCGCCAGCAGGCGCGCATCGCCCGGCAACGGCTCGCCGAACAGCTGCGCCGCCAAAATTTCCGCCGCCAGGGGCGCCGAGCTCAGCCCGCGCGATCCCAACCCACCGATAGCGAACAGGCCGGGATAGACCGGCGCATCGGCGACGGTTTCGCCGTGCTGGTTCTGGCGCTGCAAATCCTGATACTGCGCCAGCGTGGCCTGATAGTCCGGCAGCGCGCCGACCATCGGCAGATGATCGCGGGTGGCGCTGCGCACGCCGCAGCGCGCCTGATGAGCGCTGACGTCCACCTGCTGCGGCCAGGTCTGCTCCGGCAGACAGCGCAGCAGACGCTCGCGGTTCTCTTGCTGTTCCTGCTCGCGGTAGTCGGTGGCGGTGTCGCCGCGCTGATAGCTGGCGCCGATGCAGTGCTGGCCGTTGTTGGCATTAACCGGCGTCAGGTAGCCGTCGTAACACAATACCTGTTTCAATTGACCGAGGGCCGGCGAGGTCGGAATATGCGACACCTGCCCGCGTACCGAATACAGCGGCAGGGCTTCCGTCGGCGCCAGTTCGGCCAACCGATGGCCGTTGGCCAGGATCACTGTCGCATGGCGTCGGCTGTCGCCGTGAGCGAAGTCGATGCGCCAGCCGTTTTCTTCACGCGCCAGCCTCTGTGCATCGTGCCGGTAGTGGCAGACCAAGCCCTGGCGCTGCGCCAGCGCGAGAGCGCCGCGCGTCAGCTCGGCCGGGCACAGCCAGCCGCCTAGCGGGTAGGTGATGCCGCCAAAGCCGGTATCGACGCCGCACCGATCGCTGAGCGTCTCGCGGTCGGCCGCCGTCGCCAAGGCCTGCGGCCAGTCGGTTTTCAGCATATTGGCGATCTTGGCGCCGCTTTTGTCGTCATAGGCCAACTGGCTGACGCCGCACCACTGGTGATCAAAGGCGACGCCTTGTTGCAACAGGGCGTCGTACTGGCGACGGGCGAAGGGAAACGCGGCGCTGAAGAAACTCTCCAGCGCGTCGCCGCTGCCGTTCAGCAAAGGATAAATCGCGCCCTGGCGGTTGCCGGATGCCCCCTCCGCCGCCTGTTCGTCGGCGCAGTACAGCGTGACGGTGGCGCCGCGCCGCAGCAGGGCCAGCGCAGTGAGCGCGCTGGCGACGCCGCCGCCGATCAGGGCGATGTCGGCGGTGTTGTCCGCCGCCGGGCGTCGATACCAGGGCGCCGGATGTGCGGCGGGCTGCGTATCGGCCGGGAGCTCGCCGGCGAGCATCTCACGCTTTTGGCCGAAGCCTTTGCAGCGGTTGACCTGAAAACCGGCCTGTTGCAAGCCGCGGCGCACGAAGCCGGCGGCGGTAAAGGTGGCGAAGCTGCCTCCCGGCCGGGCGAAACGCGCCATGGCGGCGAACAGTTGATCGGTCCACATGTCGGGATTTTTTGCCGGCGCGAAACCGTCGAGGAACCAGGCATCCACCTGGTTATTCATGCTGGCGTCAAACTGCGGCAGCAGATCGTTGACGTCGCCGAACCACAGATCGAGCGTAATGCGGCCTTCGGCCAACAGCAGGCGATGGCACCCCGGCAACGGCAGCGGCCACTGGGCGCGCAGTTCGTCGGCGTAAGGCGCCAGCTCCGGCCAGCGCGCATGCGCCGCCGCCAGGTCAGCCTGCTGCAGGGGAAATTTTTCGAAGCTGATAAAGTGCAGGCGCTGCAGCGTCGCGTCCGGCCCGGCCTGGCGGAAGCCGGCGAAGGCCTGCCACAGCGTGAGGAAATTGAGCCCGGTGCCGAACCCGGTTTCCGCCACGACAAACAGCGAGCGCGGGTGGGCGGCGAAACGCTGCGGCAGCCGATTGCCATGCAGGAAGACGTAGCGGGTTTCTTCCAGCCCATCCTGATTGGAAAAATAGACGTCATCAAACTGTTTCGAAACAGGTGTACCCTGTTCGTTCCAGGTTAGCGTTGCGGTTTGGATGGGGGCGTGGTTCACGGTCAATGGCTCGAAATTCAAGGGATGCCGCGAATTCTAACGGCGCTGGCGCCCCGGCGCAAACTGGACGACAATAAAGCTGAAAAACGCTGATCGGACTTGTTCGGCTTACATCTGTACGCTAAAGTGCGATGCAAAATCCCGTAGGTAAATAGTGGAAGAGGTATTGAATGAAACGTGCAGTGATTACTGGCCTGGGAGTTGTCTCCAGCATTGGTAATAACCAGCAGGAGGTCCTGGCAAGCCTGCAGGAAGGACGTTCTGGGATCACTTTCTCCCAGGAGCTGAAAGATTCCGGCATGCGTAGTCACGTATGGGGGCAAGTTAAGCTCGACACTACCGGCCTGATCGACCGCAAGGCGGTGCGTTTCATGAGCGATGCTTCCATTTATGCCTTCCTGGCGATGCAAGAAGCGATCGCTTCTTCCGGTTTGAAGGAAGAAGAGTATCAAAACAACCCACGCGTGGGCCTGATCGCCGGTTCCGGCGGCGGTTCTCCGCGCTTCCAGGTGTTCGGCGCCGATGCGATGCGCAGCCCGCGCGGCTTGAAAGCGGTTGGCCCGTATGTGGTCACCAAAGCCATGGCTTCTGGCGTTTCCGCCTGCCTGGCGACGCCATTCAAAATCCACGGCGTGAACTACTCCATCAGCTCCGCTTGCGCGACCTCCGCGCACTGCATCGGCAACGCGGTTGAGCAAATCCAGCTGGGCAAACAGGACATCGTGTTCGCCGGCGGCGGCGAAGAGCTGTGCTGGGAAATGGCCTGCGAGTTCGATGCGATGGGCGCGCTGTCCACCAAGTACAACGACACGCCGGAAAAAGCCTCCCGCACCTACGACGCTGATCGTGACGGTTTCGTCATCGCCGGCGGCGGCGGCATGGTGGTGGTTGAAGAACTGGAGCACGCGCTGGCGCGCGGCGCACATATCTACGCAGAAATCGTCGGCTACGGCGCAACGTCTGACGGCGCCGACATGGTTGCACCTTCGGGCGAAGGCGCAGTGCGCTGCATGAAGATGGCGATGCAGGATCTGGACGCGCCGATCGACTACATCAACGTGCACGGCACCTCCACACCGGTGGGCGACGTGAAAGAGCTGGGCGCCATTCGCGAAGTGTTCGGCGACAATACCCCGGCCATCTCCTCCACCAAGGCGATGACCGGTCACTCGCTGGGCGCCGCGGGCGTGCAGGAAGCGATCTACAGCCTGCTGATGCTGGAGCACGGCTTTATCGCGCCGAGCATCAACATCGAAACCCTGGATGAACAGGCGGTCGGCATGAACATCGTGACTCAGCCGACCCAGCGCGAGCTGACCACCGTGATGTCCAACAGCTTCGGCTTCGGCGGCACCAACGCCACGCTGGTGATGCGCAAACTGGCGAAATAATTCCGCCGGCGCGTCATTCCGCTAACAAGCCCGCGTTTTCGCGGGCTTTTTACTGCCCGAAGCCCACTGGCCGGGCGCTCGGAGTTTTCCCAAATCACATCCCCTGACACATCATTACCTCGCCATTACACGCGTTGGGCATACAATAGCCAGGTAGCGTGATTATCGCTCGGCGTAGCTTTCTAAAGTGATCGAACATTGAGGCAAGAAGTATGAAAAAGTTAATTGCGGTTGGGTTACTGTCGGCCGTGTTGGCCGGATGCGCCACCGATTCTCCCTGCGTGCCGGTCTATGATGACCAGGGGCGTCTGGTGCACACCAACACCTGCATGAAGGGTACCACTCAGGATAACTGGGAAACCGCGGGCGCGATCGCCGGCGGCGCGGCGGCGGTTGCCGGTCTGACCCTTGGCATCATCGCGCTGACCAAGTGATCGGCGCGGAACAGGACCAAGCCCGGCCATTGCGTGCCGGGCTTTTTTTATCTCACTGCACCAAAAACGCTTTGAACTGCGGCGTCATCACGGCGCTGAAGCCGTCGTCGGTTTTACTGATCAGGTAGACCGCCAGCCCTTTCTCTTCCGCGAGCTGCAACGCTTTCTCCGGGCCCAGCACCATCAAACCGGTATCCCAGCCGTCGGCCTCGAGCGCGGTCGGGGCGATCACCGTGGCGGAAACCAGCCGGTGGTTGATCGGCCTGCCGGTGGTCGGATCGATGACATGGGAGTAGCGCTGGCCGTTTTGTTCAAAGTAGTTGCGGTAGCTGCCGGCGGTGCTGATGCCGTAACCGTGCAGATCCACCAGCGCCTGCACTGCATTTTCACGGTCAGTCGGCTTTTGGATCGCCACCCGCCAGGGCTTGCCCTGGCCGTTGACGCCGCGCGAAGAGACCGCGCCGCCTACCGATACCAGGTAGTTGGTAATGCCATTACGGTTCATCAGGCGCACCAGCTCATCGGCGCCATAGCCTTCGCCCAGCGTCGAGAGATCGACATACATGCCCGGCAGATCTTTTTGCAGCCACTCCCCGCGATTGTCGCTGATCAGCTTCAGGTGTTGCAGGCCGATGCGCTGCTTTGCCGCGTCGATCTGCGCCTGTTCCGGCACCTTGACCGGATGCTTGTCTGGGCCGAACCCCCACAGGTTCACCAGCGGGCCGACGGTGATGTCCATGGCGCCGCCGGTATCGCGGCCGATGAGTTGGGCCATCAGCACGATGTCCGCCATGCCGCGCGGGATAGGCTGCGGTTCGAGGCTGACATTGCGGTTAAACCTCGACAGCACCGAATCGGCGCGGTAGGTCGAAATGTCGTCGTTGGCCCGTTCGAGCACCGTGTCGATCTGCCGCTGCAATTCTTGTTTGCCGATCGCGACGTCACCGCTGACTTTTACGCTGTAGAAAGTGCCCATGGTCTTGCCGTCAATATCGATTTGCGGGCGGGAGGAGGCGTCGTCGCAGGCGGCGAGCAGGGCGCATAAGGTGCTGAGCAACGCCCCTTTGGCGAGCAGGGAAGCCATAACATGTCCTTTGAAACCGTGAAAGCCGCTACAAATAAAGTAAAGTGCGGCAAATGAAAAGCGGATAAAGGTAAAATAGCATTTTGCTGGCGCTGAAGCCGCGTCTGAGCTAACGTCTGCCCATTCTTTTCGGTGAGGTTCACACTGCCGCTATGAGTTCAACCGCCATTTCTCGGCTTATTCACCCCTTTGTCAAAGATCGCTTCTTGCATGCATTGCTGCTGGCCGGCGTGGCGATGTTCGCTTTTCATCCGCAACCGCTGTCGGCGCTGGGTGGTTTCATCGACGGCCGTACCCTCATCACCCTGTTGGGGCTGATGCTGCTGACCAAAGGGGTGGAGGTCAGCGGCTACTTCGATTTTGTCGGCCGCAAGATTATCAACCGCTTGCACAGCGAACGGCGGCTGGCGCTGTTCCTGGTGTTCTCCGCCGCGCTGTTGTCGTCATTTCTGACTAACGACGTAGCGCTGTTTATCGTCATACCGCTCACCATCACGCTGAAAAAGCTGTCGGCGCTGCCGGTTGGCCGCCTGATCATCTTCCAGGCGCTGGCGGTGAACGCCGGTTCGCTGCTGACGCCGATCGGCAACCCGCAAAATATCCTGCTGTGGAGCCGCTCCGGCCTCTCTTTCCTCGGTTTCATCGGCCAGATGGCGCCGTTTGGCGCCGCAATGATGTTGAGCCTGCTGGCGCTGACCTGGTTCAGCTTCCCGGCGCGCGACATCGTGAAAACGCCGAATACCGAGGGCTATCCCTACCAGCGGCCGCTGTTGCTGAGCTGTGTAGGGCTGTATGCGGTTTTCCTGCTGTGTCTCGATTTCGATCTGCCGTTGTATGGGCTGCTGGCGGTGTTCGCCGGTTTCTTGCTGCTGGCGCGCCGAGTACTGTTGCAGATCGACTGGAGCCTGATTTTCGTGTTCGCCGCCATGTTCATCGATGTCGGCCTGTTTACCCGCCTGCCGCCGCTTCAGCCGGCGTTCGCCGCCATCGCCGGGCTGAGCGAGGGGAGCGTGTATGCGTTGGGCGTCGGGCTGTCGCAGATCGTCAGCAACGTGCCGGCCACCATACTGTTGCTCAACTATGTGCCCTCCAGCGCTCAGCTGGCCTATGCGGTCAACGCCGGCGGCTTCGGGTTGGCGATCGGATCGCTCGCCAACCTGATTGCGTTGCGCATGGCGGGGGAGCGCAAGATCTGGTTGCGCTTCCACTATTATTCGCTGCCGCTGTTGGCATGGGCCGCGTTGCTCGGCTGGGTGATGAGCTAAGCCGGTTGGCCGCTTTGCCGCGCGGCCAGCAGGCAAATGCTGCGGGTCACCTGATAGGATTTCACGAAGGCGCTGACGGGTAAAAACTCGAAGCGCGAGTGGAAGTTATGCGCGCCGGTGAAGTAATTGGGCGTCAGGATACCGCGGCTGGAAAGCGCCGCACCGTCGGTGCCGCCGCGCATCGGGATCACCTTCGGCGGGATGCCGTGGGCGGCGAGGGCGCCGAAGATCAGATCGATAGCGCGCCGGTCCTCGCCGATGGCGTTGCTGATGTTGCTGTAGATGTCGCTGACGCTGCAGCTGACGTTGGCGCGCGGATAGTTGGCCGCCACCTGGCGCACCGTCTCCTCAAGGCGGGCCTTGCGCGCCTCGAACGCCGCGCGATCGAAGTCGCGAATCGACACCTTCAGCGTCGCCTGATTGGCGTTGGCGGCCAGATCGGTGAACCAGAAATAACCCTCGCGCCCCTCGGTGTGCTCTGGGGTATCCTGCACGTCGAATCGATTGATGATGTCGTTGGCGATGCGTATCGGGTTGACTAATACGTTTTTCGCCGACATCGGGTGGGCGGTCACCCCCTCGATGCGGATCTCCGCCGCCGCCGCGTTGAAATTCTCGTACACCACTTCACCCAGTTCGCAGCAGTCGATGGTGTAGGCGAAATCGACGGGGAAACGCTGCAGATCCAGCGCTTTGGCGCCGCGCAGGCCGATCTCTTCGTCCGGCACGAACGCCACCACGATATCGCCGTGGCGATCGGCTGCGGTCAGGTTGGCCAGCAGCGTCATCACCACGGTGACCGCCGCCTTATTGTCGGCGCCCAGCACGCTGGTGCCGTCGCTGAACAGGATCTCTTCGTTTCGGTAGGGCAGGATCTCCGGATGCTCGGCGGTACGCAGCCAGATGCCTTGCTCGGCGTTCAGGCATAAATCTTCGCCGGTGAAGCGCAGGCGCTGCGGGCGAATCTCGGGCGACAGGCCGACGTCCACGGTGTCGATATGCGTGATGAAGCCGATGCGCGGCGCGCCGGGTTGGGTGCCGGGCTTGCGGGCGGTCACGGTGGCGTGCTCGTCGATCTGCACGTCGGCCAGGCCGAGCCGGCGCAGCTCGTCGGCCAACAGTTGCGCCATCTCATGCTGCCCCGGCGTGCTGGGCAGGGTGGCTGCGGCGGCGTTGCTCTGGCTGGTCACCGCCAGATAGCGGAAGAAACGTTCGGTAAGCTGTTCGGCAATCGGGCTGGTCATCGGAGCTCCTCGCGGTTGGCAATCTACCGGTTTTAAAACGAAATCAGCCGTTTGTCCAACGGTGCAATGCGTAAACCGCCAGAATGCGAAGCATCGCGCAGAAACGAAAAATAGCGGTGCAACTAGGAAATAGTCGCAGGTTTCTGCGGCAAAATCGGTGTTAGCTGTGGGCCAGGAAGCGCCCACATAACACTTATCTGTCCCTCAAGGAGAATTCATGCACACCGGTCACGCTCTGCTTATCACCTTACTGTCCCTGGGCATCTCTCACAGCGCCTGGTCGTCTGCCGATACCGGGCACGCCAACAGCAACGCCAACAGCCGCGAAGTGGCCAGCGCGTTGGGCGGCCTGAAGAACAAAACCTACGAACTGGAGCAGGCGCCGAAGATCCGCGTCGCCAGCTTGAATATCGCCGCCGGCAAGGTCAGCAACATGACCGCCATCGCCAAGGCGATTCGCGCGATGAATGTCGACGTGGTGGCGCTGCAGGAGGTGGATAAACTCACCGCCCGCAGCGGGCGGGTCGATCAGGCGGCGGAACTGGCGAAACTGACCGGCATGCAGGCGGTGTTCGGCCGGGCGATCGATTTCGACGGCGGTGAATACGGCCTGGCGTTTCTCTCGAAGTATCCGCTGCACGACGCCGTGATCTATCCGCTGCCGTCCGGCCAGCGCGAACAACGCATCGCCTTCAGCGCCAAGGTTGACGTGCCGGAGTTCCCGACGCCGATCACCTTGTTCAACACCCACCTCGATACCAAGGAAGATCCGACGATGCGCCTGGATCAGGTGCGGGAGCTGAACGATCGCACCATCGAAGTGCGCGGCATCAAGCTGCTGTTCGGCGATATGAACGATGTGCCGGGCAGCGTCACCTGGCTGGAGCTGAGCCGCTATTGGAACGATATCATGCCCAACGGGCAGGACGGCCGCAGCTGGCCGGCGGAAAACGCCGAGATCAAGGTGGATTACATCTTCACCGGCAACGCGCAGCGCTGGCATCTTGACAGCCTGACGGTGCCGAACGCCAGCGGCGACTGGAACGGCGTGCATTGGCCGGCGGTGAGCGACCACCTGCCGCTGGTGGCGGAGATGCGCCTGACCGAACAATAAGCCGATCGGCGTCCCATTGGGGCCAGGCTAAGCCACGGTGATCCGCGCCAGCCGCTCGACGGCGCAGCGGATCTCGCCCGGCGTCAGGGCCGAAAAGCCCAGCAGCCACCCGTCGCGCTGCGCCTGAACCGTTTGGTATTGCGCTGTTAACCCGGGCGTAAGGATGCCGAGCCGCCGCGCCTGCCGGCTTAGCGCCGCCTCCTGGCCGGGCGGCAGCCAGACGCTGAGCTGCAGGCCGCCGGCGGCGGGAGCGGGGGTGGCGAAGTGGTCGAGTTTTTCGCGTACTGCCGCCAGCAACACATCGCGCCGGCTATGGTAGAGTTGGCGCATGTAGCGGATATGCGCGGCGAAGTGCCCCTGGCGGATGAATTCGGCGGTGACCGCCTGCATCAGCTGCGCGCTGTGGCCGTCATACACCGTGCGTGCGGTGACGAACGCTTCAACCAGCGTGGGCGGTACGATCAGGTATGCCAACCGCAGCGAAGGGAACAGCGATTTGGAGAAGGTGCCGAGGTACAGCACCCGGCCACGGCGATCCAGACCCTGCATCGCCGGTATCGGCAGGCCGTCGTAATGAAACTCGCTGTCGTAATCGTCCTCAATGATCCAGGCCTGCTGCTTTTCCGCCAGCGTCAGCAGTGCCAAGCGGTGCGCCAGGCTGAGCGCTGCGCCGGTTGGGTATTGGTGCGAGGGCGTCAAATAAATCAAACGCGGCTCGGGCAAGGAGGGCTCAGCGCGCAGGCCGTCGCCGTCTACCGCCACCGGCGTCAGGGCGGCGCCGGCGCTGATAAAGGCGTTTCTCGCCCCGGCGTAACCCGGTTCTTCCATCCAGACGCTGTCGCCGCTGTCCAGCAGCAACGTGGCGATCAGCTGCAGCGCCTGCTGTGAACTGGTCAGCACGATAACCTGGTTTGCATCGCAGATTACGCCGCGCGTTTGGTTGACGTGGGCGGCAATCGCTTCACGCAGCGGCAAATAGCCCTGCGGGTCGCCGTAGCGCAGCAGGCTTTCTCCCTGTAGCCGCAGGCGCTGTGCGGTCAGTTGCTTCCACAAGGCTAGCGGAAACGCGCGCAGATCCGGCGAGCCGGCGGCAAACGCCTGTGGCTGCTGCGGATCGCGGCAGCCGCCGGTTTGCACGATCTGTTGGCCGCGTTGCGAAAGGCGCGGCATGGCGGTGCGAGGCGGCGGCGGCGGCGATTTGGCGATGCGGATAGCCACAAATGTGCCCTGGCCGACGCGGCGCTGCAAATACCCCTCCGCCTCCAACTGGCCGTACGCTGCTTCGACGGTCACCCTTGAGAGTTTCAGATCCCCAGCCAGCACTCGGCTGGAGGGCAGGCGTTGCCCAATGTTCAATGCGCCGTGGTGGATGGCCTGCCGCAATGCCGCACAAAGACGTTCGCGCAGCGTGCCGACGGCCTGGGGCGATTGCTGAAACAGCGTGATCAGCGTGTGCCGCATAATGGGTCTTATCATCTGTGGATAATGGGTATCAATCATAAGACCAAAATGGGGCACTATTGTCATCTGTCTTGATGCACGGGAGTAAGTGATATGTCGAAAGAATCATTGGTGCTGGTTTTTCCGCCGGCGGCGCCGGAAGAAAGCCTGGCCTATCTGGCGGCTAAACTGAGCCGCTATGCGGATGCCTGGGATGTGGCGGAAGATCTGCGCAATGGCGTGGACGGGATGGTGGTGATCGACACCCGCGCGGAGGCGCTGTACGCCGCCGGGCATATCCCCGGTGCGCTCAGTTTGCCGCATCGCCTGATGGATGAAGCCGGCACGGCGCAGCTGGATCGCCGGAAAGTGTATGTGACCTACTGCGACGGCATTGGCTGCAACGGATCCACCAAAGGCGCTTACAAGCTGGCGAAACTGGGATTCAGGGTGAAGGAGCTGATCGGCGGGCTGGACTTCTGGCTGCGCGATGGCCATCCATTGGCCATCGGAGAACAGCCGGGATCGTTGCGCGATCGGGCGGCTGCTGAGGACTGCGGCTGCGCCTGAGGCGTTAAAACACCAGCGCCAGCACGGCCGCCAACGCCAACAGCAGCAGGATCAGCGCCACGGCCGGCTTGCTCAGTGCTTTTTGCAGCGGCAGAGGCAAGGCGGCGATCAGCGGGTTGAGCAGCGGCTGCGGTTCGACAGGGTGGCTGGCGATCGGCTGCGCCTGGCCGGCTTTATCCAGACGGCGGGCAAACAGCTGATGAATGGCGTCGCTCATTTGCGGATGCGTCAGCGGCGCATTGGCGCCGCAGTTGAAGCGCGCCTGGCAATAGTCGTTCATCTGCTGCAGTTCTCGCTCGTCCGCCGGCTGCTTGAGCGCCGCCAGCAGGTTGTTCAGCGTCGGCGCGTTCTGCGGGCTGAGCGCCACCTTCACCTGTAAAAACTGGTTCAGCAGCTGGAAGTGGCGCGCCGGCAGCGGATCGTTGGTTTTCACGCCCGCCAGATCGAACAGCGTTTGCCAGATTTTAGCCGGCGCTTCGCCGGTGGCGGCGCTGAGTTTGGTGATCTGCTGCTGCAGGCTTTGATGCTCTGCGGGCAGCAGCGGGCGATCGCTGGTGGCGGTTTGCTGTGGCTGGGGAATGGTCAGGCCGCCGGTTTGCAACAGATTAAGTACCTGTTGCAATTGCGGTGGGCTCAGTTGGCTCAACACCGTATGGCCGAACTGCTGACGAATAAAGTCGCTGACCGCCTGGCGGTTATTGCCCTGCGGCAGCAATTCGGCCAACTGTTGCAGCAGTTGACGCCCGGCATGGTTTTGCTGCGCCTGCGTCAGGCGCGTTTGCAGCAGCTGTTCCGCCGGTTGAAAATGGCGCGCCAGCAGTTCGCCGCCTTTGTCGGCGCCGAGATCGTGACGCAGAGACGCCCAGATCTCCGCCGATTTGACCGGGCTGAGCGTCATGATTTTCACGATCAGTTTTTCCAGCGTCGTGCGCTGCGCCGGAGAGAGGGGTTGATCGTCAGTGGCCGCCGTTTTGCCCGGGGAGGGGGGGCGTTCGCCGGCGATTGGGGTGCCCGGCCCACTCAAAGGTTGCATATCACCAGTCCTTCGCTGTGTATCCCCGCAGAATGCCTGGAGGAGAGAATCGTCATCGTACCCGGCGAAAAGCGCAGGCTTACCCACTATGATACCTGTAAATCGCCGCCATCAATACCGCCGCTCAGACATTTCTTTACCGACAAAACGTTGCTAATCGCGCCCGCGCCGCTAAGATAACCCCAGATCTGAATATGAGGATGGCATGGTTAAACGGCAGCGGATTGCAAAATGGTTTTTATGCCTGGCTTGCCTGGTGGTGCTGACGTGCATGACCCAGCGCATGGCGGGCCTGCATGCGCTGCAGCAAACGCTGGGGATCCCGGCCGCCACCGCCGTTCAATCCGGCGATGAAGCCGCCGAAGCGCCGCCGACGCCCTGTGAGCTGAGCGCCAAGTCATTGCTGGCCGCGCCGCCGGTGATGTTCGAAGCCATGCTGTTCGGGCTGGGTCTGCTGCTGGCGCTGTTGGCGCCGACCATTGCCGCGCGTCTGCGCATTCCTCCTCCTCGCGCCATTTCTCCGCCCACCCTCAGGGTGCACCTTCGATTATGCGTCTTCCGTGAATGAATTAATCGCCCGTTTTTCGTGGTGAATTAATCATTTATGGAGAATTAACATGTTGAAAATCATCAGGCTGGCCTGCGCTTGCCTGTTTATGCTGTTGCTGCCTGCCTTGCAGGCGGCGGACAGCGGCTGGCTGCAAAATCCGGCCAACGATCATGCCAAGGTGCGGCTGCGCGCCGACACGTCACAGCCGGGGGAGACCCGCCTGCTGCTGTCGGTCGAGCTGCAAAAAGGCTGGAAAACCTATTGGCGCTCTCCGGGCGAAGGCGGCATCGCGCCGGCTATCGTCTGGCAAGGCAACCCACCGCCGGCGACCTGGCACTGGCCGACGCCGCAGCGTTTCGAGGTGGCCGGCATTTCCACCCAGGGCTATCACGATCGGGTCACGTTGCCGATCGTGATGTCAGGTCAGGTATCCGGCCCGCTGGCGGGTACGCTGACGCTGTCTACCTGCAGCAACGTTTGCATTCTGACCGACTACCCGTTCAGTCTGGATCTGACGACGCCGAACGATCCGCAGTTTAATCACGATTTCGCGCAGGCGATGGGGCAGGTGCCGATCGCCGCCGGGTTGGCGGAAAGCGTCAAGGCCGGGTATCGCAGCGGCGAGCTGCAGATTTCCGCCGAACGCGCCGCCGGCTGGCAACAGCCTGCGCTGTTCTTCGATACGCTGGCGGATGCCGATCTCGGCAAGCCGCAGGTTGAAACCGACGGCGATCAGCTGTTGGCGCGAGTCCCGGTCAGCGATGGCTGGGGCGATGCGGCGCCGGATCTGCGCGGTAAAACGCTGACGCTGGTGATCGACGACGGCGGCATGGCGCAGCAGATTACACTGCCGATTGGCGATCCGTTGGCCGCGCCCGCCGGTGCGGCGTTCCCGTTGTGGCAGGCGGTATTGATGGCGCTGGCGGGTGGGGTGATCCTCAACCTGATGCCGTGCGTGCTGCCGGTGCTGGGCATCAAGCTCGGCTCCATCCTGCAGGTGGAGCGGCGCGATCGGCGCAGCGTGCGTCTGCAGTTCCTGGCGTCGTCGCTGGGCATCGTCGCCTCGTTTATGGCGCTGGCCCTGCTGATGACGCTGCTGCGGCTCGGCAACCACGCGCTCGGCTGGGGCATTCAGTTCCAGAACCCGTGGTTTATCGGCTTTATGGTGCTGGTGACGCTGCTGTTCAGCGCCAACCTGTTCGGCCTGTTCCATTTGCGTCTCTCGTCCGATCTGAATACCTCGCTGGCGACCCATAACGGGCGTGGTCTGAGCGGCCATTTCTGGCAGGGCGCGTTCGCCACGCTGCTGGCGACGCCGTGCTCGGCGCCGTTTCTCGGCACGGCGGTGGCCTTCGCGCTGGCGGCGTCGCTGCCGGTGCTGTGGGGCATGTTCATCGCGCTTGGCATCGGCATGAGCCTGCCGTGGCTGCTGATCGCCGCCTGGCCATCGCTGGCGCTGCGTTTGCCGCGCCCCGGCCGTTGGATGAATACCGTCAAGCTGGCGATGGGGCTGCTGATGCTGGCGTCGTCGCTGTGGCTGCTGAGCCTGCTGAGCAACCATATCGGCGTGCAGGCCACGCTGTGGCTGGGGGCGTTGGCGCTGCTGACGTTGCTGCTGGCGGTGTGGCGCCAACAGGGGGCACGCTTGGCGGCCAAGCTGGCGGCAGGCACTGTGGTGCTGGCGGGCGTGGTTCTGCTGGCCGGATCGCTGACCGCCGGCCTGTGGCGCCAACCGTTGCAGGATCGGGTGCAGTGGCAACCGCTGAGCGAGCAAGCGATCGCCGAGGCGCTGGCGCAGCATAAGCGGGTGTTCGTCGACGTGACAGCCGACTGGTGCGTGACCTGTAAAGCCAACAAGTTCAATGTGCTGCTGCGTGATGACGTACAGCGCGCGCTGAGCGCCGACGATGTGGTCGCGCTGCGCGGCGACTGGAGCCGTCCGTCGGCCGACATCAGCGCCTTCCTGCAAAGGCGCGGCAGCGTCGCCGTGCCTTTCAACCAAGTCTATGGCCCCGGCAGCCCGGACGGCGAGGTGTTATCCCCGCTGTTGACCCGTGACGCCGTTCTGCAAACGCTTTCCCATGCCAAAGGAACCGAACAATGAAAAAACTACTGATTTTACTGATGATCATCGCCGCCCCAGCGTGGGCCGCCGAGCCTTTCACCCCGGCGCAAGAGGCGCGTATCAAAGAGATGATCCGCGAAACGCTGGTGTCCAACCCGGACATTCTGGCGCAGGCGGTGGACGCCTGGCAGCAGCAAACCGCCGGCGAGCAAATCAGCCAGGCTATCAAGCAGAACGCCAAAACGCTGTACCAGGATCCGGCCAGCCCGCGCCTGGGCGCCGCCAACGCCAAACTGACGCTGGTGACCTTTACCGACTATAACTGCCCGTACTGCAAGCGTTTTGATCCGATGCTGGAGAAGATCGTCAAGCAATACCCGGACGTGGCGCTGGTGGTGAAGCTGCTGCCGTTCAAGGGAGAAAGCTCGGTCAGTTCGGCGCGCGTGGCGCTCACCACCTGGCAACAGCACCCGGATCAATTCTGGGCCCTGCACCAGCGGCTGATGGCGAAAAAGGGCTTCCATGACAATGCCAGCATCGCCGCCGCGCAGGAGAAAACCGGCGTCAAGGCGGTGGCGCCCAGCGAACAGAGCATGACCACACTGCGCACCAATATGGCGTTGGCGGAGCAACTGGGCGTACAAGGGACGCCGGCGACGCTGATCGGCGATCGAATGCTGCCGGGGGCGGTGTCGTATGAAGAGCTGGAAGCGATGGTGAAGCAGCAGCTGGCGAAGGCCAACAATGGCTAAGCTCAAGCGCTGGGGGCGCGAGTTGTTGTTGCTGGCGCTGATCGCATTGGCGGTGGTCACGGTGATGGATTGGCTGAACGCGCCGCAGGCGCCGCCGGCCTTCGATGCCCAGACGCTGACCTCGCTGGACGGCGAGCGCGTGTCGTTGGCGCAGCTCAGCGATGAGCGGCCGCTGCTGGTTTACTTTTGGGCCAGCTGGTGCGGCGTTTGCCGTTTCACCACGCCGGACGTCGCCCGCTTGCAGGCGGCGGGCGGCAACGTGCTGACCGTCGCACTGCGCTCGGGCGATGATGCCCAGGTGAAGCAGTGGCTGGCGCGCAAACGGCTGGCGCTGCCGGTGGTCAACGATCCGGCCGGCGCGCTGTCGGCGCAGTGGCGGATTGGCGTGACGCCGACCTTCGTGGTGATCTCGCAGGGCAAGGTGGTGCAGAGCACCACCGGCTGGACCAGCTACTGGGGGATGAAGCTGCGGCTGTGGTGGGCCGCCGTCTAACCGGCGCTTTTCTCCGCTATCACTTCCTCAATCGCCCGGCACAGCCGGGCGATACCTTCTTCAATCTGCGGCGGCGAGTTGGCGGCAAAATTCAGCCGCAGGCCGTGTGCGCCCAGCGGTTCCTGCGCATAGAAGCATTCGCCGCGCGCGAAGGTAACCCCGTGTCGCCAGGCCACCGGCATCAGCTCGGCGGTGGTCACCGCCTCCGGCAGCGTCAGCCAGATAAACAAGCCGCCTTGCGGCGTTTCGAAACGGCACCCCGGCGGCAGCCGATGTTGCAACGCGTCGATCATTACTTCCAGATGCAGGCGGTAGACACGCCCGGCGCGCCGCAGCTGCTTGTCGTAACGGCCGACGGTGACGAACGCGTCCAGCGCCCGCTGGATCAGGCTGGAACTGGTGAAGCTGTCGACGTGCTTGCGCTTGGCGAAACGTTGATAGTGTTCGCTGTCCGCCACCAGATAGCCGATGCGCATGCTGGGCAGCAGCATTTTGGAGAAGGTGCTGACGTAGATCACCGCGCCCGGCTGCGCCAGCGCGCGCAGCGACGGCAGTTGTTTGCCTTGATAACGCAGATCGCCGACGAAGTCGTCTTCCAGGATCACCACGCCGGCCTGTTGGGCGATCGCCAGCAGACGTCGCCGGCGCGTCTCGCTCAGGCAACGGCCGGTCGGGTTGTGGAAGTTGGGGATGGTGTAGATCAGTTTGGGGCGGTGGCGTTCCAACAACTCCGGCAGCAAATCCACCCGCATGCCGTGGCGGTCGCCGGGCACGGTGACGATATTGATGCGGTGCTGGCGCAGCAGACCCAGCGCTTCGGCGTAGGTCGGCTCTTCGACGATCACCGTATCACCCGGCGCCAGCAGGCTTTGCACCACCAGACTGATGGCATGCTGCGAACCGTTGGTGATCAGCACCTGTTCCGCCTGCGTGGGGATGCCCTGGGCGCTGAGGATGCGGCTCAGCGTATCGCGCAGCGGATAGTAGCCGCAGTATTCGCCGTAGCTGAAGGCCTCTTCCGCGTGGCGGCTGAGCACCGACAGCAGCACTTTGCGAAACGCCTCCAGCGGAAATATCTTGGGGCTGCCGACGCCGGCGGCGAAGTTGATCAGCCCCTCCGGCAGCGGGGCGTCGGCATAGCCGTCCAGCCGCGAGGTGAGGGTGGTGAAGCTCTCCATCGGGAAAGGGGCGTTGCTGGTCGGCCGGGCCGGGCGCGTTTGCGCCTGCGGGTGCGCGACATAGGCGCCGCTGCCGCGCCGCTGGTGCAAAAAGCCCTTGGCCGCCAGTTCGGCATAGGCGTTATCCACCGTCAAACGGCTGACCGCCAATTCGGCAGCCAGCGTGCGCGTCGAGGGCAGCTTGTCGCCATCCACGAACACGCCGGTGAGGATGGCGCGCCGCAGCGCTTCTTCGATCTGCAAATACAGCGGAACGTCCTGTTCGCGATCTAACGGGATGTGCATGCGAAATTGGCCCGGTTAGGGAGATGGTTTTTTACTATACCCCATGTCAACAGGGCTTCAAGCGCAGAAAAGTGGCCTGCATGACAACGCCGAAAAGTGGCTATAGTGGGAATAAATGGCCGCGTTACACTGTGCGCCTGAGCATTTATGTCGCCATTTTCCCGAGGATCTCATGTCATTACCGTCAGGCGTTTCCGCCCGGCCGGCGTTGCCCGGCGCGCGCCTCTTTCAGGGCAGCAGCCAGGGTTACGTCATCGCCATTATCAGCGCCATGCTGCTGGCCTTTACCGCCATCATCATCCGCGCGCTGAGCGAGTACTATCACCTGCCGACCTTCGTGCTGGCGTTCTGGCGCGCGGCGCTGGTGGCGCTGGTGCTGTTGCCGCTGCTGTTGCTGGTGAAACCGCAGTGGGCGCGTCTGCGCCGTGAGCAGGTGGTGTTCTACGCGCTTTACGGGCTGCTGCTGGCGCTGTTCAACAGCCTGTGGACGCTGTCGGTAGCGCTGAACGGCGCGTCGGTGGCGACCATACTGACCTACTGTTCGGTGGGCTTTACCGTGTTCCTCGGCTGGGTGATGTACAGCGAGCGCCTGACGCTGCGCCAACTGCTGGTGATCGCCATCAGCCTGGGCGGTTGCTTCCTGGTCAGCAACGGTGACAGCATGGGGAACAGCCACTTCGATCTGCTGGGGCTGCTGGTAGGGATGCTGTCGGGCATCGGCTATACCCTGTATACCCTCGGCGGGCGGGTGGCCAGCGAACGCGGCTATCCGGTGTGGAACACCATCCTGTACGTGTTCGGTTTTTCGGCGTTGTATCAGCTGGCGTTCAACGCGGCGCTGACGGCGTTCCCGTTGGCGGCGTTCCACGGCATGGCCGGCGATTTGTGGTTCCTGTCGCACGGCGCGCAAGGCATCCAGTGGAGCGGCTGGCTGTTGCTGCTGGCATTGGCCGCCGGGCCGACGCTGTTGGGCTTCGGGCTGTATAACATCAGCCTGAAAACGCTGCCGCTGGCGGTGGCCAACCTGATCCTGTCGCTGGAACTGGTGTTCACCGCGGTGATCGCCTATTTCCTGCTGGGGGAAAGCATGAATCAGCTGCAGCTGCTGGGCAGCGCATTGGTGATGGGCGGGGTGCTGCTGTTGAAAAGCAAGACCGCCGAGGCGTGATCGGTTACCCTTGTGCCTCGCAAGGGAGGCACTAATGATGAATAACCCGAGATTGAAACGAGCGCTTATCGCTTGAATGGCCGTGTTGAGTGAACGACAACACGGCCACAGACATTCCGTTCCGTGGCTTTTATTCCGGTAACAAGAGAATACGCCATGTCCGAAAAACACTGGTCCCAAACCGAACTGTTGCATCAGACGGTGACCAACCCGAATATCATCGTCAAAGGCACCCACAGCTACTACAGCGACTGCTGGGATAGCGGCTTCGAACGCTCGGTGGTGCGCTATCTGCACGGCGACGCGGTCAGCCGCCAATGGCAGCCGCTGGGCGAAATAGATCGCCTGCTGATCGGCGATTATGTGTGCATCGCGGCCGAAGCGGTGATCCTGATGGGCGGTAATCACACCCATCGCATCGACTGGCTGAGCCTGTACCCGTTTATGGCAACCATCAAGCAGGCATACCGTCCCAAAGGTGATACCCGGCTGGGTGACGGCTGCTGGATCGGCATGCGGGCGATGCTGATGCCGGGGATCTCGATAGGCGAGGGGGCGATCGTCGCCGCCGGTAGCGTGGTGGCCGGCGATGTTGCGCCTTATGCCATCGTCGGCGGTAACCCGGCGAGGTTTATCCGTTGGCGGTTCACGCCGGAAGTCATCGCACGGTTGCTTGCCTTGCGCCTCTATGACTTGTCCGAGGTAGACTTTGCGGTGATTCAGCCGTTGCTTGCCGATAGCGATATCGGGGCGCTGGAAAGGGGAATGGCGGCCTTGCGCCGTTAAACACTACGGGCGGGGATCCCCGCCCGTTTCGCGTTATTCGGCCTTGGCCTCGGCCGCCGGTTGGCGGCGTTTGCGCATCAGGCGCAGCAGCGGCGGCAACGCCAACACCGCGACCGCCAATACCAGCAGCGTTTGCGCGATGCTGCTGCTCCACAGAATGCCGAACTCGCCGTTGCTGATCGACAGCGCGCGGCGCAGGTTTTGTTCCAGCATCTCACCCAGCACAAAGCCCAGAATCAGCGGCGACATCGGGAAATGCATTTTCCGCAGAATGTAGCCGAACACGCCCAACCCGACCATCAACAGCAGGTCGAAGGTGGTGCTGTGCACCGCATAAACCCCCACCGCCGAAACCGCGGCGATCGCCGGTACCAGGAACCACAGCGGGATGGTCAGCATGCGGGTGAACAGACCGACCAGCGGCAGGTTCATGATCAACAAAATGACGTTGGCGATCAGCAGCGCGGCGATCAGCCCCCAGACGATATCCGGCTGTTCGGTGAACATCGCCGGGCCGGGGGTGATGTTGTACAGCGTCAGCGCGCCCATCATCACCGCCGTGGTGCCGGAACCCGGCACCCCCAGCGTCAGCATCGGAATGAACGAACCGCAGGCCGAGGCGTTGTTGGCCGCTTCCGGCGCCGCTACGCCGCGGATATCGCCCTTGCCGAAGGTATCGCTGTTGCCGCTGATTTTCTTCTCGGTCATGTAGGTCAGCGCGCTGGCGATAGTGGCGCCGGCGCCCGGCAGAATGCCGACGAAGAAACCGATCACCGACGAACGCAGGGTCGGACCCGCGCACTGCGCCGCCTCTTTGCGGTTGAACAGCAACCGTCCGGTTTTACGCACCAGCTTTTGCCCGGCGCTGGTGCTTTCCAGCATCAACAGGATTTCGCTGACCGAGAACAGGCCGATCACCACCACGATAAACTGCACGCCGTCGGAGAGGTGCACGCTGTCGAAGGTAAAGCGGTAAACGCCGGTGTTGGCGTCGACGCCCACCGTCGCCAGCCCCAGGCCGATCAGCGCCGCCAGCAGCGATTTCAGCGGGTTCTGGCTCATCATGCTGCCGAGGCAGGCGATGGCGAACACCATCAGGGCGAAATATTCCGCCGGGCCGAAGGCCAGCGACCAGCGTGCCAGCAGCGGCGCGAACAGGATGATGCCGCCGATGGCGATCATCGAGCCGACGAACGAGCTGACCGCCGAGATGGACAGCGCCACGCCGGCGCGCCCCTGCTGCGCCATTGGGTAGCCGTCCAGCGCGGTCATGATCGCCGCCGCGTCGCCCGGCACGTTGAGCAGAATCGACGAGATGCGCCCGCCGTATTCGCAGCCGATATACACCGTCGCCAGCAGGATCAGCGCCGATTCGGCCGGCAGTTTGAGGGCGAACGCCAGCGGCAGCAGGATCGCCACGCCGTTGATCGGCCCCAGCCCCGGCAACAGGCCAACGATGGTGCCGACGAAGCAGCCGATCAGGGCGATAATCAGGTTCTGCGGCACCAGCGCCACTTCAAACCCTTGGGTCAAATACATCCAGGTATCCATCATCGCTCCCGTTAGCTCAGCCAGGCGCCGAGCGGCAGTGTGACATCGAGAAGTTGGTCAAAGGCGTAGTACAACGCTGCGCCCATGATGACGCTGGAGATGGCCGCCGCCGGCAGGCTGGCCTGAAACAACAGGCCGATGCTGAACGTCAGCAGCGCGGTCGCCAGCGGGAAGCCGAGCCATTCAAAGCCCCAGCCATACAGCACCAGGGTGATCACCAGCACCAGTAGCCGCTGCAGCACCTTGCTGTGCGGCCACTCCACCGCCTGCGGGCGGCGCAGCAACAGCAGGGCCGCGCACAGCGCCATCAGGCTGAGGATCGCCAGCGGGAACGGGCGCGGCCCCAGCGGTTCATAGCTGTATTCGCTCTGGATGCCCCAGCCGATGAACAGCCCGCCGATACACAGCAGCAGCCAAAAGCCGGCAAAAATACGATCGCTCATGGTTTTCCCCTGCGGTTATTTGGCCAGGCCGAACACTTTCGCCTGCTCACGGTATTGGGCAACCTGGTTCTTCACGTAGGCGTCCAGCTCTTTGCCGGTCAGGTTGAATTCGAACAGGCCGCGCAGATCGCGCTGCTGCTTGAATTCGTCGGTCGCCATCATTTTCTGGAAGGTGTCGATCCACCACTGATACTCTTCATCGCTGACTTTCGGCCCGACGTAGAAGCCGCGAATGATCGGCCACACCAGGCTGTATCCCTGCTCTTTGGCGGTCGGAATGTCGGCCAGCTGGCCCGGCAGACGTTGCTCGGCATACACCGCCAGCACGCGGATCTTGTCGCCCTGCAGGTAAGGCACCATCTCGCTCAGGTCACCGGAAACCGCCTGAATATGGTTGCCCAGCAGCGCGGTGACCGGCTCGCCGCCGCCTTCGAACGCCACGTAGCGCATCTTGCGCGGATCCACGCCGACTTCGCGCGCCAGCAGCGCGGTTTTCATCCAGTCCTGGCTGCCGATGGAGGCGCCGGCGCCGAACACCACGCTGTTGGGATCTTTTTGGAAAGCGTCCATCAGGTCTTTCAGGGTTTTGTAAGGCGAGTCGGCGCGCACTGCGATCATGCCGTAGTCGGTTCCGACCGCCGCCAGCCATCTCACGTCGTCCACGTTGTAGCGGCCGAACTTGCCCTGGGCCAGATTGAGCAGCGAGCCGCCGGAGAAGGCCACCACGGTGCCGAACTCCGCCGGGCGCTGCGCGACGATGGCGTTGTAGGCCACCGCGCCGACGCCGCCGGGCATATAGGTGACGCGCATCGGTTTATCGATGGCCTTGGTATCCTGCAGCGACACCTGAATCAGTTTGCAGGTCAGATCGAAGCCGCCGCCGGGTTTGGCCGGCGCAATGCATTCGGTGCGTTTGGGCGCCTCTGCGGCAAAGGACTGAGAGGCCGCCAGCAACAGGGCGGCGGCGGTAAAGGTTCGGGTCATTATTTTTTTCATTGTGACTTGCCCTCGGTATTGTTCTGGTTGTGAAATCCCGCCGGGTGCGGTTGCAGGATTGTTAAAACAACAACCTTTCATTTACCTTTCAGTGGCCGGAAAAGTTTCCAGTCTGTGATTAGGGTCTCTTGTCGCCAGCGAATGGCGGGTGCGCTACCATAGAAACGAGGGCAAGAACAGGGCGCTAAACCGGCCAAAATCCTGCGTAATATCAGGTTTGCCGCTCTGCTTTTGCGATAAAATCATGATCAGTGAAATGAATAGAGACGCAGTAATATGTTTTCGTTAGGGAAATTGTTTGGTGGCAGGGACAGCGCCAAAGTATGCGCAATTAAACGGTTGCCTGAGGTCTACGCCGAGATGGCGGGAGCAAGCGGGCAGTGTCGTTTGAAGCGCCTGCGCGCCGAGGTTGGCGTGTTTGAGCTGCATTTCGTCAACGCCGACGGCGAGAAGTATGCCTGTCAGATGACCGCCTGCGTGACCGGCATCGATCTGGTGTTTGCCGCCAACAACCGCTCCGTGCTGGTTTCTTCGCCGTTTACCGCCGACAAGCTGCGCCCGGTGCTGGACATTGCCGTTGCCGATAGCCCCATTGCGCTGATCTGACGCCGCCCTGCGATCGCGCTCCATACGCATAATTGTGTGCCAGCTCCCAAAACTGGCGGCGCGGCGCTCTTTTATCCCCTTATTTTCCATGCCATCCTTTGTTATCAGCCTGTTAACGGACGCCGTGTCGGCGCCAGGTTGTTCAGGTAAATCAATGGAATGGGAACATGCGACTGTTATTGGTTGAAGATCACCCCGAGCTGTCTCACTGGTTGCAAAAGGCGCTGACCGGCGCCGGGTTTGCCGTCGACGTCGCCCCGGACGGCGTGGCGGCCGATCATCTGTTGCTCAACGAGCGTTATGCGCTGGCGGTGTTGGATGTGGCGTTGCCGCGTTTGAACGGCCTGGATTTGCTGGCGCGCCTGCGCAAGCGCGGGCAGGATCTGCCGGTGCTGTTGCTGACGGCGCGCACCGACGTGGCCGATCGGGTAAGGGGTCTGAATCTGGGGGCGGACGATTACCTCACCAAGCCGTTCGAATTGGACGAGCTGGAGGCGCGCATTCGGGCGCTGCTGCGCCGCAGCGTCGGCGCCCCGCAGCCGGCGTTGCAGTACGGCGCGTTGACCTACCATGACGAAGGCTATTTTCTGCTGGAGAGCAAGCCGCTGGCGCTGACGCCGCGCGAACTGGCGGTGTTGACCGCGCTGATGCATCGGCGCGGCCGCCCGGTGGCCAAACAACAGCTGTTCGAGCAGGTGTTTACGCTGTCGGACGAGGCCAATCCGGAGAGCATCGAGCTTTACGTACACCGCCTGCGGAAAAAGCTGCAGGGCAGCGACGTGGCGATCGTTACGCTGCGCGGTCTGGGCTACAGCCTGGAGCTCTGCAATGCGGTGGTTTAACGCCCCGCGTTCGCTGTTCTATCAACTGCTGCTGTTTTTTGGCCTGCCGCTGCTGGCGTTGGGCGGTATCTCCATCTACACCCACTATTTCAGCGCCATGAGCGCCGCCACTCTGGCTTACGATCGCACGCTGCTGGCGTCGGCGCGCACCGTGGCGGAGCGACTGGTGGTGCGCGAAGGCAAGCTGGCGGTCGATGTGCCCTATGTGGTGCTCGACAGCTTCGAGCGCAACATGAACGATCAGCTGTATTACGAGGTGATTTCGCCGCAGGGAAAAAGCATCTCGGGCTATGACGATTTGCCGTCGCTGCCGCCCCATATCCCGCGCTCCACGCTCTACCCGGCGCTGGTGCATTTTTACGATGCGGAATACCTCGGCCGGCCAATCCGCGTGGCGGCGCTGTTTCAGCCGGTCAACGAGTCGGGGGTGAGCGGCATGGCGACCATTTTGGTGGCGGAAACCCTGGAGTCGCGCCGTTACCTGGCGCGGCAGATGATGATCGCGGCGCTGCTGAGCCAGGGCACGGTGGTGGTGTTGACCCTGATCCTGGCGTTCGCGCTGCTCAAGCGGGTGTTGAAGCCGATGCGTAAACTCTCCGGCATCATGCTGCGGCGCGATCCGGGCGAGCTGACGCCCTTGCCGCGGGTATTGCCGTGGTCGGAGATGCAGCCGCTGCTGGTGGCGTTCAATCGCTATATCGAACGGCTACGGCTGATGGTGGCGCGTCAGGAACGTTTCAGCGCCGACGCTTCCCACCAGCTGCGCACGCCGCTGGCGGTGTTGAAGACTCAGGTCGGGGTGGCGCTGGCCAGCGATCGGCCGCAGCAGTGGCGCGAAAGCCTGCAGGCGATGAGCGCGACGCTGGACAATACCGTGGCACTGACCGACCGCCTGCTGTATCTCTCACGCCTGAAGGCCAGCGAGCACCAGGCCGAGCGCAAGCTGCAGCCGGTCAACCTGGCGCAGGTGCTGCGCGACGCCTGTTTTTCCCGCTTGCCGCAGGCGCGCAGCAAACAGATCGATCTCGGCTTCGAAGGTGAAGCGGCGTGTCAGGTGGCGGGGGAACCGCTGCTGTTGGCCGAGCTGTGCGCCAACCTGTTGGACAACGCGTTGAAATACACACCGCGTCAGGGCGTGGTCACCGCTCGCCTCACGCAGGAGAAGGCGACGGGGGAAGGCGTGCTGGAGATTGAAGACAGCGGCCCCGGCATCGCCTTGCAGGACAAGGCGCTGGCGCTGCAGCCGTTTCACCGGCTGGACAACGTGGGCGATCAACCGGGCGCCGGCCTGGGGCTGGCGCTGGTGAAGGATATCACCGCCTATCACGGCACCCGCCCGGAGCTGTTGAGCTCCGCCGCGCTGGGCGGCCTGTTGGTGCGGGTGCGTTTCAGGCTGTTGCCTTAAGCCTGTTCTTTGCAGGACTCGACGTCGGCCGCCGGAGCTTTGGCTTTACGCGTCAGCGGCGTGCGCAGCCGCTGCGACAGGATAACGCCCAGCAGGGTAATGCCGCCGCCGATCAGGTGATAACCGTGCAACTGCTCATGCAGGAACAGCACGGCGATAGCGGCGGTAAACACCGGCGCCAGGTTCATGAAGATCGAGGCGGTGTTGGCGCCCAGGCGCATCACGCCCTGGATCCACAGGAACGGGGCGATGATCGAAGCCGGAATGCCGGCGAACAGCACCAGCGGCAGGTTATGGCCGTTCAAGCCGACATCCTGCGCCATCAGGAAATTAGGCAGCAGCAGCAGCACGCCGAACAGGATCTGCACGTACAGCGATTGCCAGTTCGGCAGCGCGATGGCCCAGCGTTTGGTCAACACGCCGTACAGCGCGTAAGAGGCGGTGGCGAGCAGCATCATCAATTCCCCCTTGCCGATACCGTGCTGCAGCAGCACGCCGGGCTGGCCGCCGCTGACCAGCCAGATCAAACCGCCGAAGGAGAGAATACTGCCGAGCAGCACGCCGACGGTCGGCGCAATGCGCAGCAGGACGATGCTGATCAGGATGGTCAGCAGCGGGATCAGCGACACGATGATGCCCATAAACAGCGCGCTGACGCTGTGCGCGGCGTAATAGGCCAGGCTTTGGTACAGCACCATGCCCAGCAAGCCGAGGATCATCAGTTTCCACCAGTTGGCGCGCACCTGCGCCCAATTGCGCAGCACGCCCGGCAGCACGAACGGCGTCAGGGCGATCAGCGCCAGCAGCCAGCGGTAAAGTGAAATGGCCGCCGGATCGATGGCGGTGGCGGAGAGTTTGCTGACGACGGCGTTAATCGACCATATCAGCACGGCCAACAGCGGGAAGAGCATATTCATGATAATTATTCTCAATAACGTCCAACATGCTGGCTAGTCTACGCGTGTCCGGTTTATCATATATAGCGATATCCAGACAAAAATCGGCGTAAACAAGACAAATCACGGGACGAAACCATGCCAGAAATCCGCCATTTCCCTGAGTCGCTGATCCCGGCGCCCAACCCGGTGCAGTTCCGCTGTGAAGAGTTTAACGCGCGCACCGAATTCCAGCCGCACAGCCACACCTGGGGCCAGTTGATGTGGGTCAAAGCCGGGGTGATGGTGCTGCGCATCGGCGGGCAGCGCTTTCTGGCGCCGCCGGAGTTCGTGTTGTGGGCGCCGGCGGGCATCGAACACTCCTGCTACAACCAGCGACTGGCGCAGTGCCGCATGGTGGACATCACGCCGGCGCTGTGCGCCGGCATGCCGGCCGACCCCTGTCTGGTGAGCGTAACGCCCATCTTCCGCGCCATCGCCGAGGATTTCTATGCGCGCAAGCAGTACATTCCGCAGACGGAGGAGGATCTGCGTCTGTGCCAGGTGCTGATCGACCAGCTGCGCCTGTCGCCGCGTCAGCAAACCTATCTGCCGTCATCGGACGACAAATTTTTGGCGCCGGTGCTGGAAGCGCTGGAGCATTGTCCGGCGGACAACACCTCGCTGGCGACGTGGGCGGCGCGGGTCTACACCACCGAGCGCACGCTGTCGCGCCGCTGCCAACAGGATCTGGGCATGTCGTTCAGCGAGTGGCGCCAGCGCCTGCGTTTTCTGCATGCCGTGTCGTTGCTCGAGCAGGGCAAAACCGTGCAGGACGTGGCGTTGGACGTCGGCTACAGCTCCGCGTCGGCCTTTATCGTCATGTTCCAGCAGATCGCCGGCACCACCCCTGAGCGCTTTCGCCGTGCCTGATTCAGTGGCACACTATTTCGCAGACCAATAGCCGTAAACAGTCGGAGAACGCAGTGAAAATTCTGGTTGATGAAAATATGCCGTACGCGGCCGAGCTGTTCAGCCGCCTGGGCGACGTGCAGGCGGTGCCGGGGCGCCCGATCCCGCTTGAGGCGCTGGCGGATGCCGATGCGCTGATGGTGCGTTCGGTCACCAAGGTCAATGAAGCCCTGTTGGCCGGCAGCCGCATTGGCTTTGTCGGCACCGCCACCGCCGGCACCGATCACGTCGATGACGCCTGGCTGCAACGGCAGGGCATCGGGTTTTCCGCCGCGCCGGGCTGCAACGCCATCGCGGTGGTCGAGTATGTGTTCTCCGCCTTGATGCTGCTGGCCGAACGCGACGGCTTCCACCTGCGGGATAAAACCGTCGGCATCGTCGGCGTGGGCAACGTCGGTTCCCGCCTGGACGCGCGCCTCAAAGCGTTGGGCGTGCGCACGCTGCTGTGCGATCCGCCGCGCGCCGATCGCGGCGACGCCGGGGAGTTCTGGCCGTTGGAGAAGCTGGTGGCCGAGGCCGATGTGCTGACCTTCCATACGCCGCTGAATAAATCCGGCCCTTACCATTCGCTGCATCTGGCGGATGCGGAGCTGTTGGCGGCGCTGCCGGACAACCGCATTCTGATCAACGCCTGTCGCGGGCCGGTGGTGGATAACGCCGCGCTGCTGCAGGCGCTGGAAAAGGGCAAAAAGCTGAGCACGGTGCTGGACGTGTGGGAACCGGAGCCGGATCTCGCCTTGCCGCTGCTGGCGCGGGTGGATATCGGCACCGCGCACATCGCCGGGTATACGCTGGAAGGCAAGGCGCGCGGCACCACCCAGGTGTTCGAAGCGTTCAGCCGCCATCTGGGGCAGCCGCAGCAGGTGGCGCTGGCCTCGCTGCTGCCGGTGCCGGAGTTCAGCCAGATCCGCCTCAACGGGCCGCTGGATGAAGCGCGGTTAAAACGATTGATGCACTTGGTGTATGATGTGCGCCGCGATGATGCGCCATTGCGCAAAGTCGCCGGGCAACCGGGCGAATTCGATCGCCTGCGCAAGCACTACCAGGAGCGCCGCGAGTGGTCTTCGCTGGCCGTGCAATGCGATGACAGCGCCAGCGCCGAGCTGCTCGGCAAGCTGGGCTTCAGCGTGGCGTAGGGCGTAAGGTTGTCTTAAGCCAACGCCGCTACAGTGGGCGGTAAAGATTATCGGGCGGTGATTGCACTGCCCGTGTGCTTTTATGAATGAAATACTCTGGAGAAAACCCGATGTCTGACGGCTGGAATATCGCGCTGCTCGGCGCCACTGGCGCGGTAGGTGAAGCGTTGCTGGAATTGTTGCAGGAACGCCAGTTCCCGGTGGGTGAGCTCTATCCTCTGGCAAGCGAACGCAGCGCGGGCGCCAATGTGCGCTTCAACGGCAAGTCTCTTCTGGTGCAAAACGCCGAAGAGTTCGACTGGTCGCAGGCGCAGCTGGCCTTCTTCGTCGCCGGCAGCGACGCTTCCGCGCGCTATGCCGAAGAAGCCGGCAACATGGGCTGCCTGGTGATCGACACCAGCGGCCTGTTCGCCATGGAGCCGGATGTGCCGCTGGTGGTGCCGGGCGTGAACCCGCAGGTGCTGGTGGATTACCGTAACCGCAATATCGTGGCGGTGGCCGACAGCATGGTCAGCCAACTGCTGACGGCGATCAAACCGCTGACCGAACAGGCGGGGCTGTCGCGTCTGCACGTCACCACGCTGATGTCGGTATCGTCGCGCGGCAAGGTGGCGGTGGACGACCTGGCCGGCCAGAGCGCGCGCCTGCTGAACGGCATTCCGGCCGAGGAAGGCGTCTTCGGTAAACAGCTGGCGTTCAACCTGCTGCCGCTTGTCGCCGACGAGCAGGGCAGCGTGCGCGAAGAGCGCCTGATCGTCGATCAGGTGCGCAAGGTGCTGCAGGATGAAGGGCTGCCGATTTCGGTGAGCTGCGTTCAGTCGCCGGTGTTTTATGGCCACGCGCAGGTGGTGCACCTGGAAGCGCTGCGCCCGCTGTCCGCCGAAGAGGCGCGCAGCGAGCTCGAAGAGGTCGAAGACATTCAGCTGAGCGAAGAGGACGATTACCCGACCCAGGTCACCGACGCTTCCGGCAGCGATGCGCTCAGCATCGGTTGCCTGCGTAACGATTACGGCATCCCCGAGCTGCTGCAGTTCTGGACGGTGGCGGACAATGTGCGCTTCGGCGGCGCGTTGATGGCTATCGAAACCGCCGAGCGTCTGGTGCAGGAGCAGATGTACTGATGTCTGAGGTGGTCTCGCCCGCCCAGCCGACGCTGAAGGTAGCGCTGGGCATCGAATATGACGGCAGCCGGTACTACGGCTGGCAGCGGCAGCAAGAAGTGGCCAGCGTGCAGGAACGCCTGGAGCAGGCGTTGAGCAAGGTGGCGGATGCGCCGATTACCGTGCTGTGCGCCGGGCGTACCGACGCCGGGGTGCACGCCACCGGGCAGGTGGTGCATTTCGAAACCACTGCGCGCCGCAAGGACGCCGCCTGGACGATGGGGGTGAATACCCATTTGCCGCCGGATATCGCGGTGCGTTGGGTGAGCCCCGTCGCCGACGATTTTCACGCGCGTTTCAGCGCCACCGCGCGCCGCTACCGCTATATCATTTTCAACCATCGCTACCGGCCGGCGGTGCTGCAGCAGGGGGTAACGCATTTTTATCACCCGCTGGACGCCGATCGCATGCATCGGGCGGCGCAGGCGCTGCTGGGCGAGAACGATTTCACGTCGTTCCGCGCGGTGCAATGCCAGTCGCGCACCCCGTGGCGCTGCGTAAAACACGTTAAGGTTACGCGCTACGGCGAATATATTGTGGTAGATATCAAGGCGAATGCCTTTGTGCATCATATGGTTCGCAACATCGTCGGCAGCCTGATGGAGATCGGCTGTGGCAATCAGGGTGAGAACTGGATGGCCGAGTTGCTGGCGCTGAAGGATCGCAATCTGGCGGCGGCGACGGCGCGAGCCGAGGGGCTGTATCTGGTTGCCGTGGATTACCCTGACCACTTTGGTCTGCCGCGGCCGCCGATGGGGCCGCTGTTTTTGCCCGACGATTAAACGCCGGCACGCCTGAAAGCGTCGCTCCCTTGTGCTTCTGCCGGGTGATTGAAACGCCCGGCATCAATGAGAGAATTTATGGACATCATCAAGTTTATTATTGATTTCATTCTGCATATTGATGTGCACTTGGCAGAACTGGTCGCACAATACGGCATGTGGGTCTACGCTATTCTGTTCCTGATCCTGTTTTGTGAAACCGGTCTGGTGGTGACGCCGTTCCTGCCGGGGGATTCTTTGCTGTTCGTCGCCGGCGCGCTGGCGGCGTTGCCGACCAACGATCTGAACGTGCACACCATGGTGGCGTTGATGGCCGTGGCGGCGATCATCGGCGATGCGGTGAACTACACTATCGGGCGGTTGTTCGGCGAGAAGCTGTTCAGCAACCCGAATTCGAAAATCTTCCGCCGCAGCTACCTGGATAAAACGCATCAGTTTTATGAGAAGCACGGCGGGAAAACGATTATTCTGGCGCGATTCGTGCCGATCGTGCGTACTTTTGCGCCGTTCGTCGCCGGCATGGGGCATATGTCCTATCGCCACTTCGCCGCCTACAACGTGATTGGCGCACTGGTTTGGGTGCTGCTCTTCACTTATGCTGGCTACCTGTTCGGCGATCTGCCGGTGGTGCAGGAGAACCTGAAACTGTTGATCGTCGGGATCATCATCGTTTCGATTCTGCCGGGCGTGATTGAAATTTGGCGCCACAAGCGCGCGGCCGCCCGCCAGCAAAAACAGTAAAAACATCGCTTAACCTGTCGGTTCGACCAGTTTTTTGTCCACAGCGTCGGGCCGATATGGTTTAATGAGCGACATTATGGTCTGTTCCTGCGAACAACCCTGAAGCCGATGCCTCAGTCGCCGCGCTTGCCGCGCCGCGAACGGGCATTTTTTCATTGGGGTGTTTTCGGGGGGATTGTTAAAGCATGAACAGCGGACTGGCGTGTGCCAGGTTCAAACAGAAAGGTCATCGATGAGCTGGATTGAACGAATTCTTAACAAGAGCAATATCACACAAACCCGTAAGGCGAGCATTCCTGAAGGGGTCTGGACTAAATGCGACAGCTGCGGCCAGGTTCTCTACCGCGCCGAGCTGGAGCGGAATCTGGAAGTGTGCCCGAAGTGCGACCATCACATGCGTATGGGCGCGCGCGCGCGTCTGCATACCCTGCTGGATGAAGGCAGCGAAGTGGAGCTGGGCAGCGATCTGGAGCCGAAGGACGTTCTGAAATTCAAGGATTCCAAGCGCTATAAAGATCGTCTGGTCGCCGCACAGAAAGCGACCGGCGAGAAAGACGCGCTGGTGGTGATGAAGGGCACGCTGTACGGTATGCCGATCGTCGCCGCGTCCTTCGAATTCGCCTTCATCGGCGGCTCGATGTCTTCCGTGGTCGGCGCGCGTTTCGTGCGTGCGGTTGAGCAGGCGCTGGAGGACAACTGTCCGCTGGTGTGCTTCTCCGCCAGCGGCGGCGCGCGTATGCAGGAAGCGCTGATGTCGCTGATGCAGATGGCGAAAACCAGCGCGGCGTTGGCCAAAATGCAGGAGCGCGGCTTGCCGTATATCTCCGTGCTGACCGACCCGACCATGGGCGGTGTCTCCGCCAGCCTGGCGATGCTGGGCGACATCAATATCGCCGAGCCGAAAGCGCTGATCGGTTTTGCCGGCCCGCGCGTTATCGAGCAAACCGTGCGCGAGAAACTGCCACCGGGCTTCCAGCGCAGCGAGTTCCTGATCGAAAAAGGCGCGATCGACATGATCGTTCGCCGTCCGGAAATGCGCCAAACGTTGGCGAGCATTCTGTCCAAGCTGACCAACCAGCCGCAGCCGCATTTCGATGAGGCCGCGCCGGTCATTGAGCCGGAGCAGCAGGCCGACGCCTGAGGCAAAGACAGATCCCGCCCGGGTTCAGCCGCCACTTTGTGGCTAAGTGACGGCTGATGCCCGCTCTCCGCCGGCCGTAGCCTATCCGCTGCGGTTGGCAGGCTGGCGGCAGTCACGAAGCGCATCGCCTTTACCGCGGTGAGGGTGGTGCCCTGATGGATTAATGAACCCAAGTTCAGTGATGGGACTCATGCAAAACCACCAAATTCCCCAAGCCACGTCGCCATTGAGCTCGTGGCTTTATTATCTGGAACGTCTGCACAGCCAGGCGATCGAACTCGGCCTTGAGCGCGTACAGCGCGTCGCGGCGCATCTGGATTTACTGACCCCCGCACCCACGGTGTTCACCGTTGCCGGCACCAACGGCAAAGGCACCACCTGTCGCACCCTTGAAGCTATTCTGCTGGCCGCCGGCCTGCGCGTCGGCGTCTACAGTTCGCCGCATCTGGTGCGCTATACCGAACGCGTGCGCATTCAGGGGGAAGAGCTGAGCGAAGCGGAGCACAGCCGCTCGTTCGCCGCCATTGAAGCCGGCCGCGGCGAAACGTCGCTGACCTATTTCGAATTCGGCACCCTGTCGGCGCTGCAGCTGTTCAAACAGGCGCGGCTCGACGTGGTGATCCTGGAAGTGGGCCTGGGCGGGCGCCTCGACGCCACCAACATCGTCGATCCGAGCGTGGCGGTGATCACCAGCATTGCGCTCGATCACACCGACTGGCTGGGTAACGATCGCGAAAGCATCGGCCGTGAAAAGGCCGGTATTTTTCGCAGCGGCAAACCGGCGGTGGTCGGTGAACCCGACATGCCGGACAGCATTCGCCAGGTTGCCGAAACGCTGGGCGCGCCGCTGTCTCGCCGCGGCGAAGCCTGGCGCTTCAGCGAGCAGGGCGATCGCTGGCAGTGGCAGGGCGGCGACACGCTGCTGACCGATCTGCCGACGCCGAACGTACCGCTGGCCAACGCCGCTACCGCGTTGGCGGCGCTCAACTGTTCTCCGCTGGAAATCGACGAACGCGCGATTTTCACCGGCCTGCAGCAGGCGACGCTGCCGGGGCGCTTCCAGATCGTGCGGCGTGAGCCGACGCTGATCCTCGATGTGGCGCACAATCCGCACGCCGCCGGCTATCTGGCCGGGCGTCTGGCCAAACTGCCGCGCAACGGCGGCAAGGTGCGCGCGGTGGTGGGCATGCTGTCGGATAAGGACATCGCCGGCACGCTGGCCTGCCTCAGCGAGCAGGTGGATGAATGGTACTGCGCGCCGCTCGACGGGCCGCGCGGCGCCAGCGTCGAACAGCTGGCGCAACATCTGACGGAACCGCGCCGCTTTAATGATGTCGAAACTGCCTGGCGGCAGGCTATGCAGGATGCTGATAAACAGGATATTGTGATCGTCTGTGGATCGTTCCACACCGTGGCGCAGGTGATGGCGGCGTCAGACGAGATGCGGGGAGTGTGAGTGGCGAGTAAATTTCAGAACCGACTGGTCGGAACCGTGATTCTGGTGGCGCTGGGGGTGATCATCCTGCCAGGGTTGCTGGACGGTAAAAAGAAGCATTACGAGGATGAATTCGCGGCCATTCCGTTGGTGCCGAAGGCGGGCGACGTCGAAGAGAACGACGTGCTGCCACCGGTGACGCAACCGTTGCCGGCGCAGCCGCCGGAAGGGGCGGGCGCGCTGGTCGAACAGCAGGCGGCCAATGAAGCGGCGGCGCAGCAGGCGGTGCGGCAAGGTGCTCAGCAGCCGGCGCAGGTAGCGCCGCCACCGGTCGAGACGCGTCCTCAGCCGGTGCCGCAGCCCAAGCCGAAACCGGTAGAAACCAAACCGGTGGAAGTGAAACCGAAACCGGCGCCGCAACCGAAACCGGTGGAAGTGAAGCAGGCACCGAAGCCGGAGCCGACGCCGAAACCTGAACCGACGCCGCAGCCGAAACCGGCGGAAGAAAAAGCGCCGGCCGGGCAAGCCTACGTTGTGCAGCTTGGGGCGTTGAAAAATGCCGCCAAGGCGAACGAGATTGTCGCCTCGCTGCGCCTCTCGGGCTATCGCGCCTTTACCGTGCCGTCAACGCCGGTGCAGGGGCAGATCACCCGCATCTACGTCGGCCCGGATGCCTCCAAGCAGAAGCTGCAGGCGGCGCTGCCGTCGCTGAACTCGATCAGCGGGCTGAGCGGGCAGGTGAAGCCGTACGGCCGTTAAACCCCGCAGGGGCGCAGCACGATGCGCCCCTGAATTAAGGAGTGGTGGAGAGATCGCTAGAAAAACCGCGCCTTTTACAGGCGAAATCACCTATGTAGGCGCGGCGATTGGGAATTTTTTGATCGCCGCTTTTTATTTGTAACGTGGTAGGAAATCCCCTACGCAAACGTTTTCTTTTTCTGTTAGAATTCGCCGCGAATTGGATGCAGGGGCGATTCATCATTGGAATAGTTCATGGTCTGGATTGATTACGTCATTATAGCGGTGATTGGATTTTCGGCTCTGGTGAGCCTGATCCGAGGGTTTGTTCGCGAAGCATTGTCACTTGTGACATGGGGATGTGCGTTTTTTGTTGCCAGCCATTTCTACTCTTACCTTGCGGTCTATTTCACTCGTTTTGAAGATGAACTGGTGCGAAACGGCATCGCGATCGCGATTTTGTTCATCGCGACCTTGATCGTAGGGGCTATTGTTAACTATGTGATTAGCTCACTGGTAGAGAAAACCGGGTTGTCGGGCACCGACCGGGTGTTGGGCATCTGCTTCGGCGCGCTGCGCGGAGTATTGATCGTCGCGGCGATCCTGTTCTTCCTGGATACCTTTACCGGCTTTTCACAGAGTGCCGACTGGAAACAGTCGCAGCTCATTCCCCAGTTCAGTTACGTCATCAGGTGGTTCTTTGACTACCTGCAGAGCACGTCGAGTTTCTTGCCGACCCAATTGCCGGGGCGGTAGCGCTGATGAGGAAAAGACAACATGTGCGGTATTGTCGGTATCGCCGGTTTCATGCCGGTAAACCAGTCGATTTATGATGCGCTGACGGTGCTTCAGCACCGTGGCCAGGATGCCGCAGGCATCGTCACCATTGACGCCCACAACGGGTTCCGTTTGCGCAAAGCCAACGGCCTGGTGAAGGATGTATTTGAGGCGCGCCATATGCAACGCTTGCAGGGCAACATGGGCATTGGCCATGTGCGTTACCCGACGGCCGGCAGCTCGAGCGCCTCTGAGGCCCAGCCTTTCTACGTCAACTCGCCGTTCGGCATTACGCTGGCCCACAATGGCAACCTGACCAACGCCCATGAGCTGCGCCAAAAGCTGTTCGAAAGCGGCCGCCGCCATGTCAACACCACCTCCGACTCGGAAATCCTGCTGAACGTGCTGGCCAGCGAGCTGGATCGCTTCCCGCATTATCCGCTGGAGGCCGACAACATCTTTACCGCGGTCGCCGCCATGCATCAGCAACTGCGCGGCGCTTACGCCTGCGTGGCGATGATTATCGGCCACGGCCTGCTGGCGTTCCGCGACCCGTACGGCATTCGTCCGCTGGTGATCGGCAAGCGCACGCTGGAAGATGGCCGCAGCGAGTATATGGTGGCTTCCGAGAGCGTGGCGCTGGATACCCTGGGCTTTGAATTCCTGCGCGACGTGGCGCCGGGCGAAGCGGTGTACATCACCACCAAGGGCCAGTTGTTCACCCGCCAGTGCGCAGAGAATCCGAAAACCAATCCGTGCCTGTTCGAATACGTCTATTTCGCGCGCCCGGACTCCTTTATGGACAAGATCTCGGTCTACAGCGCCCGCGTGCGCATGGGCCAGAAGCTGGGTGAGAAGATTGCCCGCGAATGGGAAGATCTGGACATCGACGTGGTGATCCCGATTCCGGAAACCTCCTGCGACATCGCGCTGGAGATCGCGCGCATTCTCGACAAACCCTACCGCCAGGGCTTTGTGAAGAACCGCTACGTCGGCCGCACCTTTATCATGCCGGGCCAGCAGGCGCGTCGTCAGTCGGTGCGCCGCAAGCTGAACGCCAACCGCGCCGAGTTCCGCGACAAGAACGTGCTGCTGGTGGATGATTCCATCGTGCGCGGCACGACTTCAGAGCAGATCGTCGAGATGGCGCGCGAAGCGGGCGCCAAGCGCGTGTACCTGGCTTCCGCCGCGCCGGAAGTGCGTTTCCCTAACGTCTACGGTATCGACATGCCGAGCGCCAACGAACTGATCGCCCACGGGCGCGAAGTGGATGAAATCCGCCAAATCATCGGCGCCGATGGGCTGATCTTCCAGGACCTCGACGATCTGATCGAAGCGGTGCGTGAAGAAAACCCGGACATCACCCAGTTCGAATGCTCGGTATTCAACGGCATCTACGTGACCAAAGACGTCGATCAAAGCTATCTGGAATACCTGGAGTCGCTGCGCAACGACGACGCCAAGGCGCTGCGGGGACAAACCGAAGCGGAAAATCTGGAACTGCATAACGAAGGCTAACCGCCTGCGTTGATCCATCAGGGGGCATCGCCGCGTCTGCGGCGGTGCGCCTTGCTCCTGTGAACTTGCTTATCCCTCGCCATTGCGGCAAAGTCTGCCTGATCTTATTTTTTACTTTTTACGGCAGAGGCCATTCTTCATGAAACGACTCATCATCGGCATTTCCGGCGCCAGCGGCGCGATCTACGGCGTGCGCCTGTTGCAGGTCTTGCGCGACGTCGCAGAGGTGGAAACCCATTTGGTGATGAGCAACGCTGCAAGGCAGACGCTGGCGCTGGAAACGCCGTACAGTCTGCGTGAAGTGCAGGCGCTGGCCGATGTGGTTCACGATGCGCGCGATATCGCCGCCGCCATCTCTTCCGGTTCCTTCAAAACCCTGGGCATGGCGATTTTGCCTTGTTCAGTCAAAACGCTGTCCGGCATCGTCAACAGCTACAGCGACGGGCTGCTGACCCGCGCCGCCGACGTGGTGCTCAAAGAGCGCCGCCGCCTGGTATTGTGCGTGCGGGAAACGCCGCTGCATCTTGGGCACCTGCGGCTGATGACGCAGGCAGCGGAGATGGGCGCGGTGATCATGCCGCCGGTGCCGGCGTTTTACCACCAGCCGAAAAGCGTGGAAGACATCATCGATCAGACCGTCAATCGGGTGATCGATCAGTTTGATATCGAACTGCCGGCCGATCTGTTCACCCGCTGGCAGGGTGCTGATTAACATTTTCATCCCCAAATTGGTACATTTGTGCAACACCGCACTGAATTAGGGCGGCGCATGCACCATAATGATTCCACTTCATCACGTTCACTGTTTCATGGCGCCGCCTTATCGCGGCTGCCAGTGGCGCGGCCCCGAGCGGCCGATTTAATTTTGCGGTTATCGTCCCAGGAAACAGTATTGTGAAGGCCGGAGCCGTTCCCTCCGCCCGTAGCACCTAATGTGGCACGATTACTGCAAATTGATTTGGTGGGGAAAAGTAATGCCCGTAGTGGCATCAAAAAAAATCAATTTGAGGGTAATTTATGAAAAAGCGGGTTTTGATTTTGCCGTTAGTTCTGGCTTTGAGCGCCGCCAGCAGCGCCTTTGCCGCCATTCCTTCCACGCTGAAGATTGGCACCGATCCGACTTACGCACCGTTTGAATCCAAAAACGCCAAAGGCGAATTGGTTGGCTTTGACATCGATTTGGCCAAAGAGCTGTGCAAACGCATCAATACCCAATGCACCTTCGTGGAGAGCGACTTCGACGCGCTGATCCCATCCCTCAAGGCGAAGAAAATCGACGCCATCATCTCTTCGCTGTCCATCACCGAAAAACGCCAGCAGGAAATCGCCTTTACCGACAAGCTGTATGCCGCCAACGCGCGTCTGATCGCGCCGAAAGGATCCAAGCTGCTGCCTACCGTGGACGCCCTGAAAGGCAAGAGCGTGGGCGTGTTGCAGGGCACTACCCAGGAAGCCTACGCCAACGCCATGTGGCAGCCGAAGGGCATCACCGTCGTGCCTTACCAGAACCAGGATCTGGTTTACGCCGATTTGGCTTCCGGCCGTATCGACGCCGCCTTCCAGGATGAAGTGGCGGGCAGCGACGGCTTCCTGAAACAGCCGCCGGGCAAAGACTATGCGTTCGCCGGCGAATCGGTGAAGGATGACAAGTTCTTCGGCGTCGGCACCGGCATGGGGCTGCGCAAGACCGATACCGAGCTGAAAGCGGCGCTGGACAAAGCCTTCGCCGAGATGCGCAAAGACGGCACCTACGACAAATACGCGAAAAAGTACTTCGACTTTGACGTCTACGGCGGGTAATCCGCTTACCGTTCCATGCTGTGACTGCGGGGCCGGCGTGCCGGCCCCGATGGTTCGGATCCTAGACCACAGGGTGAAGTAGATGCTGCAAGGCTATTCCCAACTGATTTTCGAGGGGGCTCTGGTGACGCTGGAGCTGGCCCTCAGTTCCGTGCTGCTGGCGGTGGTGATCGGCCTGATCGGCGCCGGTGGCAAACTGTCTCATAACCCCTTTATCTCCGGCCTGTTCGGCGCCTATACCACGCTGATCCGCGGCGTGCCCGATCTGGTGCTGATGCTGCTGATCTTTTACGGTCTGCAAATCGCGCTGAACAATATCACTACGCTGCTGGGCTTCGCGCAGATCGATATCGATCCGCTCGGCGCTGGCATCATTACCCTCGGCTTTATCTACGGCGCTTATTTTACCGAGACCTTCCGCGGCGCTTATCTGGCGGTGCCGAAAGGGCAGATCGAAGCGGCGACGGCCTATGGCTTCAGCGGCGCGCAGATCTTCCGGCGCATTCTGTTCCCGGCGATGATGCGTTTCGCCCTGCCGGGCATCGGCAACAACTGGCAGGTGATCCTGAAGGCGACGGCGCTGGTGTCGATCCTTGGCCTGAACGACGTGGTGAAAGCCACGCAGTTGGCGGGGAAAGGCACCTATCAGCCGTTCTTCTTCGCCATCGTGGCCGGCGTGGTGTACCTGGTTTTCACTACCGTTTCCAACGGCGTGCTGCTGTGGCTTGAACGGCGTTACTCACTGGGCGTCAAGAGGGCCGAGCTATGATTGAGATCCTGCAACAGTACTGGCAGTCGCTGCTGTGGAGCGACGGCTACCGCTTTACCGGCGTGGCGATCACGCTGTGGCTGCTGATCGCTTCAGTGGTGATGGGCGGGCTGCTGGCGATCCCGATGGCGGTGGCGCGCGTGTCTTCCCTTCGCTGGGTGCGTTTCCCGGTGTGGCTCTACACCTATGTGTTTCGCGGTACGCCGCTGTACGTGCAGCTGCTGGTGTTCTACTCCGGCATGTACAGCCTTGAGATCGTGCGCGGCAGCGAGTTTCTCAATGCGTTTTTCCGCAGCGGGCTCAACTGCACCATCCTGGCGCTGACGCTCAACACCTGCGCTTATACCACCGAGATCTTCGCCGGGGCGATCCGCTCGGTGCCGCACGGTGAAATCGAGGCCGCCAACGCCTACGGTTTCTCGCGCTTCAAGATGTATCGCTGCATTATTTTGCCTTCGGCGCTGCGCACCGCGCTGCCGGCTTACAGCAACGAGGTGATCCTGATGCTGCATTCCACCGCGCTGGCGTTTACCGCCACCGTGCCGGATCTGCTGAAGATCGCGCGCGACATCAACGCCGCGACCTATCAGCCGTTCTACGCCTTCGGCATCGCGGCGGTGCTGTATCTGATCATCTCCTACGTGTTAATCAGCCTGTTCCGCAAAGCTGAGAAACGCTGGATGGCACACGTTAGTCACTGATAAATGACGGGAAGAAAACCATGTCTGAGAATAAATTAGCCGTCACGGAACTGCACAAACGCTATGGCGACCACGAAGTGCTGAAGGGCGTCTCGCTGGCGGCCAACGCCGGGGATGTGATCAGCATCATCGGCTCCTCCGGCTCCGGCAAAAGCACCTTTCTGCGCTGCATCAACTTCCTTGAGAAGCCGAGCGAAGGTTCGATCAGTCTGAACAACGAAGATATTCGCATGGTGCGCGACAAGGACGGCCAGCTGAAGGTATTCGACAAGAAGCAGCTGCAGCTGTTGCGCACCCGCCTGACCATGGTATTCCAGCACTTTAACCTGTGGAGCCATATGACGGTGCTGGAGAACGTGATGGAGGCGCCGGTGCAGGTGCTGGGGCTGAGCAAGGCTGACGCGCACGAGCGCGCGGTGCGCTACCTGGACAAAGTGGGCATCGACGAGCGGGCGCGCGGCAAATACCCGGTGCACCTGTCGGGCGGCCAGCAGCAGCGCGTCTCTATCGCCCGTGCATTGGCGATGGAGCCGGAGGTGCTGCTGTTTGACGAACCGACGTCGGCGCTGGATCCCGAACTGGTGGGCGAGGTGCTGCGCATCATGCAGAAGCTGGCGGAGGAGGGGAAGACCATGGTGGTGGTGACGCACGAAATGGAGTTTGCGCGCCACGTTTCCAACCACGTGATCTTCCTGCACAAAGGGTTGATTGAAGAACAGGGGCCGCCGGCCGAGCTGTTCGGCAACCCCAAAAGCCCGCGCCTGCAGCAGTTCCTGTCCGGCGCGTTGAAGTAACCTCAGATCAGCGGGCTTCGGCCCGCTGATTGACAACGTCATCCAACGCCTGTTCCAACTCCAGATAGCGGAAGTGGAAGCCGGCTTCTTCCAGCCGTTTCGGCACCGCCCGCTGGCCGCCGAGCACCAGCACCGCCGCTTCCCCCATCAACAAACGCATGACGAACGCCGGCACCCGCAGAAACGCCGGGCGATCGAGCACGTTGGCCAATTGGGCGGCGAACTGTTCGTTATGCACCGGGTAGGGGGCGACCATGTTGAACGGGCCGCTCAGAGTGGCGTGATCCAGCAGATAAATAATGCCGTTGACCATGTCTTCGAGGTGGATCCACGGCAGATATTGGCGGCCGTCGCCGATCGGACCGCCGAGCCCGAAGCGGAACGGCGGCAGCATTTTGGCCAGCGCGCCGCCCTGTGGCGCCAGCACCACGCCGGTGCGCAGCAGGCAGACGCGGGTGGCGTCGCTCTGCGCTTGCAGCGCCAGCGTTTCCCAGCGCTGGCACAGCTGGTGGGTGAATTCGTCGTGCGGCGGCTCCTCTTCGGTGACCACCGCCTGCCCCTGATCGCCGTAGTAGCCGACGGCGGAACCGGAAATCAGCACGCCGGGCGGCGTGCTGCCGGCCTTGATCAGCTGCGCCAGGCGTTCGGTCAGATCCCAGCGGCTGCGGCACAGTCGCTCTTTCTGCTGCGCGCTCCAGCGCTTGTCGGCGATAGGTTCGCCGGCCAGGTTGATCACCGCGTCGAAGTCATCCAGCGACTGCCGGTCGTCCAGCGTTTGCCAATAGCTCGGCCGATCGCCCAGTTTGGCTCGGGCGCGCCGCTCGTCGCGGGTCAGTACCGTAATGTGGTGAGAAAGCGCCAGCAGTCTTGCCGTCAGGCTGCTGCCTATCAATCCCGTTGCGCCGGTGATCAGGATCCGCATGGTCTACCTCCCTGAGTTAGCCCCGGCGGTAGCTCATGGTCATGGAGACCGAATCGGCGTAGCGCAGAGCCAGAAGTTTATCTATCTCCACTTCAGCATAGGTTACCCAGGCGTGTTCTTTTACGATGTCGAGCACATCCTGCGTTAATTTTTCCAGCAACGCGAAACGGTTATCTTCCACATGGCGGATGATCGCTTTGGTGATGGTGCGGTAGTTGAGCGCGTCGGCGATGTCTTCGCTGTTGCGCGCCTTGTCCGCCGGGTAGTGGATCACCACGTTGATCAGAACGTCCTGCCGGTTGTTGATTTCCTCTTCCTTGATACCGATGAACGTGCGCAGCCGCAGATTTTTAATGCGAATAACGGCGTCGGGTTGACTGAAAGACATCAGAGATTCTCCATAGGTCTGATTATTAGCGTTCAGAATACACGGAAAGTAAGGAAATGATAACGTGAGGACGATGTGACTCCCCGGCCGACGGGGAGTCGGAGGAGGCGCTTAGGCTTGTTCGGCCAGTTTGTAGGCGCGCTCGGTCGCCGGGCGGTTGCTGATGCGCTCGAACCAGTTGCGCACCGCCGGGTAATCTGCCAGATCGATGCGCTGGCGCGGATGCGACACCACCCACGGGTAGGTGGCGATATCGGCGATGCTGTAGTTATCGCCGCCCAGGTACGGGTGTTTTTGCAGTTCAGCTTCCAGCACGCCGTACAGCCGTTTGGTTTCCAGATGGTAACGCTCGATGGCGTAAGGCACCGGCTGCGGCGCGTAGTGGTTAAAGTGGTGATTCTGCCCGAGCATCGGCCCGAACCCGGCCACCTGCCAGAACAGCCACTGCAGGGTGGCGGCGCGTTCGCGCAGGCCCTTGCTCAGCAGCTTGCCGGTCTTCTCCGCCAGATACAGCAGGATTTCCCCGGACTCGAACAGGCTGATTGGCGCGCCGCCGTCCACCGGTTGCTGATCGACAATCGCCGGGATTTTGTTGTTGGGAGAAATGCTCAGAAAGTCCGGTTTGAACTGCTCGCCGGCGCTGATGTTTACGCGATGGATACGGTAGGGCAAGCCGACCTCTTCCAGAAACAAGGTGATCTTGTGACCATTGGGAGTAGGCGCGTAATACAGGTCAATCATGTTGCCTCCTGCGGTAAGGTGATCTGTAATTCATTACACGTTGCTGCGGTCTTCGCCGCGCACAAAGGTATATCAGAGATCCAACAATAGCAGCTAAGGATAGCAGGCTATGTGGGATTCGTCCGATGCTATCTGCGCAGTTGGATCACAATTCTCCACCGGAGCGGGCGGCGGTTTGCCGCACGGCGCCGGCGCGGTAAAATGGCGCTTATTTCCCTCTATAGGACAAGGTTATGAAGCTGATGTTCGCCTCGGATATCCACGGATCGCTGCCGGCTACCGAACGCGTGCTGGAATTGTTCGCACAACAGGGCGCCGACTGGCTGATTCTTCTGGGCGATTTGCTGAATCACGGCCCGCGCAACGCGCTGCCGGCCGGGTATCAGCCCGCTCAGGTTGCCGAACGATTGAATCGCTATAGCGACAAGATCATCGCCGTTCGCGGCAATTGCGACAGCGAGGTCGATCAGATGCTGCTGACGTTTCCCATCGAGGCGCCCTGGCAGCAGGTTTTACTGCAAAAAAGACGATTGTTTTTGACCCACGGTCACCTTTATCATCCCTCGGCACTGCCGCCGTTATCCCGCGGTGACGTCCTGGCCTACGGCCATACGCATCTGCCGCAGGCGGAGCGGCAGGGTGAGATCTATTGCTTCAATCCGGGCTCGGTCAGCATCCCGAAAGGGGGCTTTCCGGCCAGCTACGGCATGTTGGATCGGGGCACTTTGCGCGTGCTGGCGCTCGACGACGGCAAGGTCGTCGCGGAGGTGGCGTTAACACGCTAAACGCACTAATTTATACACACACAATAAAAATCTTTGAAAAACACTCATTGATTAACCAGCGCGCGGGATGCATCGCGCCAAAATAGAAGGTTTTAGAGGATGGCGGAACAGGGTCAGGCTGCAGATACCGAATGGGTTGATATCGTCGACGAGCAAAACGAGGTGATTGCGCAATCCAGTCGTCAACAGATGCGGGCGGAGCGGCTGCGTCATCGTGCTACCTATATTGTGGTGCATGATGGGATGGGAAAAATTCTGGTGCAGCGTCGTACCGAGATCAAGGACTTCTACCCGGGCTGGCTGGACGCGACGGCGGGTGGCGTAGTGCAAAGCGGTGAAAACGTGCTGGATTCGGCGCGCCGCGAGGCGGAAGAGGAGCTGGGCATCGCCGGCGTGCCTTTCGCCGAACACGGTCTGTTCTACTTCGAAGAAGAGCAGTGCCGGGTGTGGGGCGCGCTGTTCAGCTGCGTATCGCACGGCCCGTTCGCGCTGCAGGAAGAAGAAGTGGCTGAAGTGTGCTGGCTGACGCCGGAAGAGATCACCGCCCGCTGCGACGAGTTTACCCCGGACTCGCTGAAGGCGCTGTCGCTGTGGCTGACGCGCAACAACGAGCAGGATTACGGTAAACCGCTCGACAACCACTGAGACGCCAACGCGTGAGAAAGCCGGTCATCGACCGGCTTTTTTTATGCTGTGGATTCAGCAGCTGTCGCGGCGGCACAGCGTGGCGGGCAGGGAACCTGCCGCCTGCCAGGGTTGCTCGTTCAGCCTCGCCAGCAGCGCCTGGCCGGCCTGAATGCCGATGTCGCGATGCGGAATGGTCATGGTGGTCAGCGGCGGCTGGCACACCCGGCTGAACTCGCTGTTGCCGAATCCCACCACCGCCAGATTGTCCGGCACCTTGATGCGCCGCCGCTGGCATTCATACAGCGCGCCGCCGGCCAGTTCGTCCGAGGCGCACACCAGCGCGTCCAGCTCCGGCCAGGCCAGCAAGAATTCCGGCAGCTGCTGCGCGCCGGTGCTGAAGCTGGCGGGCTGCGCGGCGTTGATCACCCGATGCGGCGACATATGGTTGCGCAGCAGCGCCTTGTGCCAGCCCTGCAGGTGCTGCTGGAAAATCCACTGTTCCTGATTGGCGCACAGCAGCCCGATGTTCTGATAGCCGCTGGCGATCACCGTTTGCGTCAGCTGATACATGGCCGCCACGTAATCGATGCCGATGCTCATGTCGATCGGATCGGCACGCACGGCGCCGATCTCCACTACCGGAATGTTGGCGGCGATCAACGCGTTGCGGGCATTTTGCGAATGCTCGACGCTGAGCAGCACCGCCGCCGCCAGGTTGTAAGAGAGCAGCGTCTCCAGCAGTTTCTCCTCGCGTTCCAGGTGGTGCTGCGATTCCGCCAGCATGATGTGATAGCCGGCGGGCTGCAGCACTTTCTGCAGGCCGGCGAACATCTCGGCGCAGCCGGATTCGGACAGGCTGGGCACCACCATGGCGATGGTGTAAGAGGAGGCCGACGCCAGCGAACTGGCGGCCAGGTTGGGCAGATACCCCAACTCGCTCACCGCGGCTTCAATCTTCTCGCGCAGTTTGTCTGAAACCTGCTCCGGCGTGCGCAGCGCGCGCGACACCGTCATGGTGCCGACGCCCGCCAGCTGCGCTACATCAGCCAACGTCACCCTGCCCGTGCTGCGTCGTTTTTTACCGATCGACATGCCAAATCCCGACTGAAATGCGCGCGCGGCGCATAAAAATGGTGAGGGTGGGAAGCCGACGGCGCGGCTTCGACGATCCCCGTATGCGGCACATTCTACCCCGTTAGCCGAAAGAGCGAGAAAAAATTGTGGTTAACGTCATACCGCGGCACGGCGTTTTGATAGCGCTATCACAGATCTGCATGATAGCGCTTTGGTAGCGCTATCTTTGTGATATCCATCACTGTGTGCCCGGGAGGGGTTGATTAAAGTTTTACCGTCGCCGGTGAATTAATCACCGGCCGCAATCATCGACTCTCGGGAGGATAACGTGCTGAAAGAGTGGCTGACCGCCGATCATATACAGCTGTGCGAACGGGTGGAGGACTGGCGCCAGGCGGTAACGCTGAGCGCGCAGCCGCTGCTGCAAGACGGTGTGATTACGCCGAATTACCTGACGGCCATCTTTCATCAGCAGGAGAAGCTCGGCCCTTACTTCGTCCTGGCGCCGGGCATCGCCATGCCACACGCCCGGCCGGAGGAAGGCGCCAGCGCGCTGGGGTTATCGCTGTTGAAGATCCATCAGGGGGTGAACTTTCATTCCGCGGATAACGATCCGGTTCAGGTGGTGGTGATGCTTTCCGCACCCGACGGCAACAGCCACATCGAATTGATTTCGCAACTGGCGGAATTATTTTCCGATAACCAGGCCATGGAGGCGTTATTTCACGCCAAAGATAAACGGCAAATCGAGGATATTATCGCCCGCTATTAACGTTTAATCACCAGGAACATTATTAATGCTAACAACGCCGGGAATATGACCGGCGGCGCTACCCTACACGCTAAATTCAACAGGTGGATATCATGAAAATCATGGCGATTTGCGGTTCAGGTCTCGGCAGCAGCTTTATGGTGGAAATGAACATTAAAAAGGTGCTGAAAAAGATGGGGGTGGAGGCCGAGGTTGAACATTCCGATCTGTCGTCCGCCACTCCCGGCGCGGCCGACGTGTTCGTGATGGCGAAAGACATTGCCGACAGCGCCAGCGTGCCGGCCGAGCAGCTGGTGGTGATCAGCAACATCATCGACATCAATGAGCTGGAAGCCAAGCTGCGCGCTTACTTCGAAGCCCACTCAATCCTCTGAATAAAACGATTGGCGAGGTGGATATGTTTATCCAGGAAACGCTCAAGTTTGTGGTGGATATATTAAAGGTGCCTTCGGTGCTGGTCGGGCTTATTGCGCTGATCGGTTTGCTGGCGCAAAAGAAATCCTTTTCCGACGTGGTGAAAGGCACGGTAAAAACCATTCTCGGCTTTATCGTTTTGGGCGGCGGCGCCACGGTATTGGTCGGGTCGCTCAATCCGTTGGGCGGCATGTTCGAACACGCGTTTAATATTCAGGGCATCATTCCGAACAACGAAGCGATCGTCTCTATCGCGCTGGAGAAATACGGCGCTTCCACCGCCTTGATCATGGCGTTTGGCATGGTGGCGAACATCGTGGTGGCGCGCTTCACCCGGCTGAAATACATCTTCCTCACCGGCCACCACACTTTCTACATGGCCTGCATGATCGGCATCATCCTGACGGTGGCAGGCTTCGAGGGCGTGCAGTTGGTGTTTACCGGCGCGTTGACCCTGGGGCTGGTGATGGCGTTCTTCCCGGCGATTGCCCAGCGCTATATGCGCCGCATCACCGGCAACGACGATATCGCTTTCGGCCACTTCGGCACCCTGGGCTATGTGTTGTCCGGCTGGATCGGCTCGAAGGTGGGCAAAAATTCGCGCTCAACCGAGGAGATGAACCTGCCGAAAAACCTCAGCTTCCTGCGCGACAGTTCCATTTCGATCTCGATGACCATGATCGTCATCTACCTGATCCTGGCGATCTGCGCCGGGCGGGCCTATGTGGAAAGCGAGCTCAGCGGCGGCCAGAACTACCTGGTGTATTCGATTATCCAGGCCATCACCTTCGCCGCCGGGGTGTTTATCATTCTGCAGGGCGTGCGCTTGATTCTGGCGGAGATCGTGCCGGCGTTCACCGGCTTCTCGGAAAAACTGGTGCCTAACGCGCGGCCGGCGTTGGATTGTCCGGTGGTTTATCCCTATGCCCCCAACGCGGTGCTGATCGGCTTCCTGTTCAGCTTCCTTGGCGGGTTGGCCGGGCTGTTCCTGCTGGGGCAACTGAAGATGGTGCTGATCCTGCCCGGCGTGGTGCCGCATTTCTTCACCGGCGCTACCGCCGGGGTGTTCGGCAACGCGACCGGCGGGCGGCGCGGCGCGATGCTGGGCGCCTTTGCCAACGGGCTGCTGATCACCTTCCTGCCGGTGCTGCTGCTGCCGGTGTTGGGGGCGCTGGGTTTTGCCAACACCACCTTCTCCGACGCCGACTTCGGCGCGATCGGCATCCTGTTGGGCAATATGGCGCGCTTTATGTCGAAGGAGATGATCATGTTGGCGATCGTCGCCGTGTTCGCGCTGCTGGTGGCGCATAACTTCCTGGGAAAACGCAAAGGCGCGCCGGCCGCTGACCGCGTCGAGAAATAACGAGGGCAGACTGATGAACGACACAACGAGCGAAACGGAAATTGAAGAGCTGCGTGCCTTGGCGCGCGCGATCCGCCTGGAAACGCTGAAAGCGCTGACCGGGCTGGGCTTCGGCCACTATGGCGGCTGCATGTCGGTGGTGGAGACGCTGGCGGTGCTGTACGGCGGCGTGATGCGCATCGATCCGGCGGATCCGGACTGGCCGGAGCGCGATGACTTTGTGCTGTCGAAAGGGCACGCCGGCCCGGCGTTGTACAGCACGCTGGCGATCAAGGGCTACTTCCCGCTGGCGGAGCTGAAGACCCTCAACCAGAACGGCACGCGCCTGCCGAGCCACCCGGACCGGCTGCGCACGCGCGGCGTGGACGCCACCACCGGCTCACTGGGGCAGGGCGTGTCGATCGCCGCCGGCATGGCGTTATCCCATCGGCTGGCGGGGCGGCGCAATCGGGTGTTCAGCATTCTCGGCGACGGGGAGCTGAATGAAGGACAGTGCTGGGAGGCGTTCCAGTTTATCGCCCACCACAACCTGAACAACCTGACGCTGTTCATCGATTACAACAAGCAACAGCTGGACGGCGCGCTGGACGAGGTGATCCAACCGTTCGATCTGGCCGCCAAGTTCCGCGCCTTCGGCTTTGAGGTGCAGACTGTCAAGGGCGACGACATCGCGGCGCTGCTGGCGGCGGTAGCGCCGGCGCGCGGCGGTGAACAGCGGCCGCTGGCGATCGTGCTCGACAGCATCAAGGGACAGGGCGTGACCTATCTGGAAAACCTGTCGAACTCACACCACCTGCGCCTGACGCCGGACGTGCAGTTGGAGATCGAAAAAGCCATCGCCGAACTGGAGGCCGCCCATGTTTAACGTAGTGACGCAGTTGGAAAACGACACCGTCGAAATGCGCAAAGTCTACGCCGGCGCGGTGCGGCGGCAGATTGAGGCGGGCGCGCCGATCATCGCGCTGGAGGCGGATTTGATGAGCTCGATGGCGATGGACGGCGTGCACCAGGATCACCCGCAGCACGTGATCAACTGCGGCATCATGGAGGCCAACGTGATCGGCGTCGCCGCCGGGCTGTCGCTCACCGGCCGGGTGCCGTTCGTGCACACTTTCACCGCCTTCGCCAGCCGCCGCTGTTTCGATCAGCTGTTCATGTCGCTGGATTACCAGCGCAACAACGTCAAGGTGATCGCTTCCGACGCCGGGGTGAGCGCCTGCCACAACGGCGGCACCCACATGTCGTTCGAAGACATGGGCATCGTGCGCGGGCTGGCGCATTCGGTGGTGCTGGAGGTGACCGACGCCACCATGTTCGCCGACGTTCTGCGCCAGCTGATGGATCTGCGCGGCTTCTACTGGGTGCGCACCATCCGCAAGCAGGCGACGCGCATCTACCAGGAAGGCTCGCGCTTTACCATCGGCAAGGGCAACCTGCTGCGCGACGGTGACGATATCACGCTGATCGCCAACGGCATCATGGTGGCGGAGGCGCTGAAGGCGGCGGAGATGCTGGCGCGGCAGGGTGTCAGCGCGGCGGTGATCGATATGTTCACCCTCAAGCCTATCGACCGTGAACTGATCAAAACCTACGCGGCCAAGACCGGACGCATCGTCACCTGTGAAAACCACAGCATTCATAACGGGCTGGGATCGGCGGTGGCGGAGGTGTTGGCGGAGGAGTGCCCGACGCCGATGCGGCGCGTGGGGGTGAAGGAGCGTTACGGCCAGGTGGGCACCCAGGCGTTTTTACAGCAGGAGTATGGTCTGACCGCCGAACATATTCTGGAGGCCGCCGGGCAGCTGCTGGCGCGTTAGGGAACGCAAAAGAAAAGCGCCGGTCAGTGACCGGCGCTTTTTTATCGCTCAACCTGAAGAATATCAGGCCTTGGCGGCGGCAGCGTCAGCCTGGGAAGACTGGATCGCCGTCAGCGCAACGGTGTAGACGATATCGTCAACCAGTGCGCCGCGCGACAGGTCGTTCACCGGCTTGCGCATGCCTTGCAGCATCGGCCCGATGGAGACCAGGTCAGCGGAACGCTGTACCGCTTTGTAGGTGGTGTTGCCGGTGTTCAGATCCGGGAAGATGAACACGGTCGCCTGGCCGGCCACCGGTGAGTTCGGCGCCTTGGACTTGGCAACGTCGGCCATGATGGCGGCGTCGTACTGCAGCGGGCCGTCGATGATCAGGTCCGGGCGTTTTTCCTGCGCCAGACGGGTCGCTTCGCGCACTTTCTCGACGTCGCTGCCCGCACCGGAGTTGCCGGTGGAGTAGGAGATCATCGCCACGCGCGGCTCGATGCCGAAGGCGGCGGCGGAATCCGCAGACTGGATGGCGATTTCAGACAGCTGCTCGGCGGTCGGATCCGGGTTGATCGCGCAGTCGCCGTAGACCAGTACCTGGTCAGGCAGCAGCATGAAGAACACGGAGGACACCAGCGAGCTGCCCGGCGCGGTTTTGATCAGCTGCAACGGCGGACGGATGGTGTTGGCGGTGGTGTGAACCGCGCCGGAGACCAGACCGTCGACTTCGCCTTGTTCCAGCATCAGGGTGCCGAGCACCACGTTGTCTTCCAGCTGCTCGCGCGCGACCACTTCGGTCATGCCCTTGCTCTTGCGCAGCTCAACCAGACGCGGCACGTAGTTTTCACGCACGGCGACCGGATCGACGATTTCGATGCCTTTGCCCAGCTCAACGCCTTGCGCCGCCGCGACGCGCTGGATCTCGTCCGGGTTGCCGAGCAGCACGCATTCCGCGATGCCGCGTTCGGCACAGATGGCCGCCGCTTTCACGGTGCGCGGTTCGTCGCCTTCCGGCAGCACGATGCGCTTGCCGGCTTTACGCGCCAGCTCGGTCAGCTCGTAACGGAACGCCGGTGGAGACAGGCGGCGTGAACGCTCGGAGGTGGCGGTCAGCGAATCGATCCACTCGGTGCTGATGTGGCTGGCCACGTAGTTCTGCACTTTCTCGATGCGCTGGTGGTCGTCCGCCGGCACTTCGAGGTTGAAGCTCTGCAGGCTCAGCGAGGTCTGCCAGGTGTTGGTGTCGACCATGAACACCGGCAGGCCGGTCTGGAAGGCGCGTTCGCACAGCTTCTTGATCGGCTCGTCGATGGCGTAGCCGCCGGTCAGCAGGATGGCGCCGATTTCCACGCCGTTCATCGCCGCCAGGCAGGCGGAGACCAGCACGTCAGGGCGGTCTGCGGAGGTCACCAGCAGGGAGCCTGGGCGGAAGTGTTCCAGCATGTGCGGAATGCTGCGCGCACAGAAGGTCACGGACTTCACGCGGCGGGTCATGATGTCGCCTTCGTTGACCACGCGGGCCTTCAGGTGGCGAGCCATGTCGATGGCGCGGGTGGCGATCAGATCGAAGCTCCACGGCACGCAGCCCAGAACCGGCAGCGGGCTGTTGGCGAACAGCTGCGCAGGATCGACATGGGCGATGCTGGCCTTGGTGGAGTCGTCGAAGATTTCGGACAGGTCAGGACGGGTGCGGCCCTGATCGTCGACCGGTGCGTTCAGCTTGTTGATGATCACGCCGGTGATGTTTTTGTTCTTGCTGCCGCCGAAGCTGGTACGCGCCAGTTCGATGCGCTCTTTCAGCTGCGCCGGGGAGTCGTTGCCCAGCGCCAGCACGAAGACGATCTCGGCGTTCAGGGTTTTGGCGATCTCGTAGTTCAGCGCGTTGGCGAACTGATGCTTGCGGGTCGGCACCAGGCCTTCGATCAGCACCACTTCCGCGTCTTTGGTGTTCTCGTGGTAGCGCGCCACGATCTCTTCCATCAGCACGTCTTGCTGGTTGGAGCTCAGCAGGCCCTCAACGTAATCCATGCGCAGCGGTTCGGCCGCCGGGATGGTGGAGTTGCTGCGGATGATAGTGGTGGTCTGGTCGAGTGCGTTGTCGCCGGTGCGCGGTTGAGCGATAGGTTTGAACACGCTCAGACGAACGCCTTTTTGCTCCATGGAGCGGATGACACCCAGGCTGACGCTGGTCAGGCCGACGCTGGTGCCGGTGGGGATCAACATAATAGTACGTGACACTGAATAGTCCTCTTCACGATTAACATGAGGCTAAAACAACACCGTCAGCCTGGGCTGACGGTGTTTTGAGAGCATTACGCGGTCAGGCGGGATGCGTCCTGCGCGATGACCAACTCTTCGTTGGTCGGGATCACCAGCGCCAGGCGGCTGCCGTCTTTGGTGATGGCGCCGGATTTGCCGAAGCGAGCGGCCATGTTGCGATCGTGATCGATTTCGAAGCCCAGCAGGCCCAGTTTGTTCAGGGTCAGCTCACGCACCATGCCGGCGTTCTCGCCGATGCCGCCGGTGAAGATCACCGCGTCCAGACGGCCTTCCATCAGCGCGCTGTAGGCGCCGACGTATTTGGCCAGACGGTGGCAGAACACGTCCATGGCGCGTTTGGCGTCGGCTTTGCTGTCGTAGTTGTCTTCAACGTAACGGCAGTCGCTGGTGACTTCGGTCAGGCCCAGCAGGCCGGATTCTTTGGTCAGCATCTTGTTGATCTGATCAACGCTCATGCCCAGAGAATCGTGCAGGTGGAAGATGATAGCCGGATCGATGTCACCGCTGCGGGTGCCCATTACCAGGCCTTCCAGCGGGGTCAGACCCATGGAGGTGTCAACGCACTGGCCGTTGCGCACTGCGGTGACGGAACCGCCGTTGCCCAGGTGGCAAGTGATCACGTTCACTTCTTCCACCGGCTTGTTCAGCATCTTCGCGGCTTCCTGAGTCACGTAGAAGTGGCTGGTGCCGTGTGCGCCGTAGCGGCGAACGCCGTGGTCGCGATACAGGCTGTACGGCAGGGCGTACAGGTAAGATTCTTCCGGCATGGTCTGGTGGAACGCGGTGTCGAACACGGCAACGTTCTTGTCAGCCAGGTGAGGGAAGGATTTCAGCGCTTCCGCGATGCCGATCAGGTGAGCTGGGTTGTGCAGTGGTGCAAACGGCACGGAATCTTTGATACCCTGCAGAACTTCGTCGTTGATCACGGCGGAGGCGGTGAACTTCTCGCCGCCGTGCACGATGCGGTGGCCGATGGCGGTCAGCTGCGCGGAAAGCTCTGGTTTTTGTGCCAGAATAGTATTAACAATGAAGTTCAGCGCTTCGCTGTGTGCAGCGCCGGCCCCCAGGGCAGCTTCGTGTTTGGCGCCGTCCATTTTCCACTTGATGCGAGCTTCAGGCAGGTGGAAACACTCGGCCAAACCGGAGAGGAATTCGTCGCCGTTAACGGCATCGATGATGGCGAATTTCAGAGAAGAACTGCCGCAGTTAAGAACCAGTACTAGCTTACTCGACATGGAAGTACCTACTTAAATAGTCGTGTTGTTAAAAGAAAATCGAACACACGTGGTGAATTAATCGTCAATCAGACAACAAGCGTAGCGCATAGTGCCGATGACATTTATGATTAACATCATGTGAAGTGCACAAATCACAGGATGATGGAAAAACCGATGATTTCTCTGCGGTTTAAATAATCTTGATTTTTATAGGGCTGAAAGTTGACAAAATTTACGTCATCTTCTACCGGCCACAAGGCCGGCTTAGGATACCGATAGCCCGGTGCAAACACAAAATAAATTTAAAGCTTCAAATTTTTTAGTATGGTCTCTGGCAGCACGCTTTTAGTTTCTTTACGTGACGTTGAGGTACGCAATGACGAGCAAACCGTCCGGTTCCGTAAGCTGGTTTCAGGTCTTCCAGCGCGGGCAGCATTATATGAAAACCTGGCCGTCAGACAAACGTCTGGCACCGGTCTTTCCGGAGAACCGCGTTGCGCGTGCCACCCGTTTCGCTATTCGTTTCATGCCGCCGTTGGCGATTTTCACGCTGACCTGGCAGATCGCGCTCGGCGGCCAGCTCGGCCCGGCGATCGCCACCGCGCTGTTCGCTTGCAGCCTGCCGATGCAGGGCTTGTGGTGGCTGGGGCGCCGTTCGGTCACGCCGCTGCCGCCGACGCTGTTGCAATGGTTCCATGAGGTGCGTAACAAGCTGACGGAAGCCGGACAGGCGGTGGCGCCGCTCGAAGGCACGCCGACCTATCAGACGTTGGCTGATTTGCTCAAGCGCGCCTTCAAGCAGCTGGACAAAACCTTCCTCGACGATCTGTAAATGAAAAAAGGCCGCGCTGTGCGGCCTTTTTCGTCTAAGCGCCAATAACCCCGGTTTAAATCAAAGAACGGTCGAGTTGTGATTTCCTGCGTTCTTGCGCTGTGCGATGCTCCCGCCATCACACAGAAATGAGGAAATCCTGATGGAAATGACCAACGCCCAGCGGCTGATCCTGTCGAATCAGTACAAGATGATGACCCTGCTCGATCCGGACAACGGCGATCGTTATCGCCGGTTGCAAACCATCGTCGAACGCGGCTTCGGTTTGCAAATGCGCGAGCTGGATCGCGACTTCGGCGAACTGAGCGAAGAGGTGTGCCGCACCATCATCAACGTGATGGAGATGCATCATGCGCTGCAGGTTTCCTGGGGCAACCTGAAAGAGAAGCAGGATCTGGACGAGCGCCGCCTGGCGTTTCTCGGTTTCGATGCCGCGACCGAGGCGCGCTACCTGAGTTACGTGCGTTTCCTGGTTAGCACCGAGGGGCGCTATACTCACTTTGATTCCGGCAGCCACGGTTTTAACGCCCAGACCAAAATGTGGGAAAAATATCAGCGTATGCTGGCGATTTGGCAGGCCTGCCCGCGCCAGTATCATTTGAGCGCCGTTGAGATAGCGCAAATCATCAATGCTTGATTAAGAAGAGGTTTTCTGTGGAGTGTAAGGGTTTTCTGTTCGATCTTGATGGCACCCTGGTGGATTCGCTGCCGGCGGTAGAGCGCGCCTGGACGCACTGGGCCGAGCGCCGCGGCGTCGACCCGCAAGCGGTGCTGGACTTCATTCACGGTAAACAGGCCATTACTTCTCTGCGCCACTTTATGCCGGGTGAAAGCGAAGCGGAAATTCAGCGTGAATTCCAATTGCTGGAGCAGGTGGAAGCGCAGGATACCGACGGCGTTCGCGCGCTGCCTGGCGCGATTGCGTTGCTGGAGCGCCTGAACTCGCTCGGCATCCCTTGGGCGATCGTCACCTCCGGTTCGGTGCCGGTGGCCGGCGCTCGCCGCCGGGCCGGCGGTTTGCCGCAGCCGGCGGTGTTCATCACCGCTGAGCAGGTTAAACATGGCAAGCCGCAGCCCGACGCCTATCTGCTGGGCGCCGAGCGCCTGGGGTTGGCGCCGCACGAGTGCGTGGTGGTCGAAGACGCACCGGCCGGCATTCTCTCCGGCCTGGCGGCGGGTTGCCAGGTGATTGCGGTCAACGCCCCGGCCGATGCGCCGAAGCTGGAGCAGGTCGACCTGCGGCTGGATTCGCTGGCGCAGATCGCCGTCGATAAAACGGCGCAGGGCGCGATCGTTCGCCGGCTGGCCTGAGCGGCATTATCTTCACCCTAATTGATTAGACCCCGCCTCGGCGGGGTTTTTTTATGCTATTTTTTAGGCCCTTGGACATTTGCCGGATGAGGCCGTTTTGAACAGCGAATTACTGTGGGTGCTGAGTTTACTGCTGATTGCCATCGTGCTGTTTACCACCAACAAGCTGCGTATGGACGTGGTGGCGCTGTTGGTGATCATCGCTTTCGTGCTGAGCGGCACGCTCAGCCTGCAGGAGGCGACGGTCGGTTTCAGCGATCCCAACGTGATTTTGATCGCCGCGCTGTTCGTGATCGGCGAAGGGCTGGTGCGCACTGGCGTGGCTTATCAGGTGGGCGATTGGCTGGTCAAAGTCGCCGGCAGCAGCGAAACCAAAATGTTGATGCTGCTGATGGTGACGGTCGCCGGGCTGGGGGCATTTATGAGCTCGACCGGCGTGGTGGCGATCTTTATCCCGGTGGTGCTCAGCGTGACGGCGAGAATGAAGATCGCGCCGGGGCGGCTGATGATGCCGCTCAGTTTCGCCGGGCTTATCAGCGGCATGATGACGCTGGTGGCCACGCCGCCCAACATGGTGGTCAACAGCGAACTGGTGCGCGAAGGCATCCATGGTTTCGGTTTCTTCAGCGTGACGCCGATCGGCCTGGCGGTGCTGGCGCTGGGCGTCGGCTACATGCTGATCGCCCGCCGTTGGCTGGGCAGCAGTGACACGGGCAAAGCCGGCGACGACTGGCAGCGCCGCACCTTCCGTGACCTGATCCGCGATTACAAGCTGACCGGCCGTGCGCGGCGGTTGGCTGTCCGCAGCGCTTCGCCGCTGATCGGGCGTTCGCTGGACGAGCTGCACCTGCGCGCGCGCTATGGCGCCAACGTGGTGGGCATTGAGCGCTGGAAACGCTTCCGACGGGTGATGGTCAGCGCCTCCGGCAGCACCGAGCTGCGCGAGGGTGACGTCCTCTTGATCGACATGTCGGACAGCCAGGTCGATCTGCGCGAATTCTGCGGCGAACAGCGGCTGGAGCCGATGGTGCTGCGCGGTGATTACTTCTCTGAACAGTCGCGCAACGTCGGCATGGCGGAGGTCTCGCTGATCCCGGACTCGGCGCTGCTGGGCAAAAGCCTGCGCGAAGCGGCGTTCCGCAGCCGCTACGATCTGAACGTGGTGGGCATCCGCCGCCACGGCGAGACGCTGGGCGGCAAGTTGGTGGACGAGCCGCTGGAACTGGGCGACATCTTGCTGGTGATCGGCGACTGGAAGGCGATTCGTCAGCTGCAGGCCAAAACCCACGACTTTATCGTGCTCAATCTGCCGGCCGAGGTGGACGAAGTGGCACCGGCCATCACGCAGGCGCCGCACGCGCTGTTTTGTCTGGCGCTGATGGTGGCGATGATGCTGACCGACGAAATCCCCAACCCAATCGCGGCGCTGATCGCCTGTTTGCTGATGGGCAAGTTCCGCTGTATTGATATGGAGAGCGCCTATAAATCAATCCATTGGCCGAGCATTATTTTGATCGTCGGCATGATGCCGTTCGCGCAGGCGCTGCAAAAGACCGGCGGGGTCGATCTGATCGTCAGCGGGCTGATGGACGTCGCCGGCGGCGCGGGGCCGCGCGTGATGCTGCTGTGCCTGTTCGTCTTGTGCGCCACCATCGGCCTGTTTATTTCCAACACCGCGACGGCGGTGCTGATGGCGCCGATCGCCATTGCCGCCGCGCGCGAAATGGGGGTATCGCCATACCCGTTCGCGATGATTATCGCCGTCGCCGCGTCCGCCGCCTTTATGACGCCGGTCTCTTCACCGGTCAATACGCTGGTGCTGGGGCCGGGCAATTACAAGTTCGGCGATTTCGTGCGGCTCGGCGTGCCGTTCACCCTGTTGGTGATGGCGGTCAGCGTGATTGTGGTGCCGTGGCTCTACGGTTTTTAACGGCGCAGCGAGGCTGCGCCGGCGGGGTTACAGCGAGCTGTCGAGGCTGATTTCGTCCAATGACAGGCTGAAACTGGGAATGAATACCTCCATGAAGTAGTCCATTTCCGGGCTGCGGCGCTGCTCCAGGGTTTTATCCAGCCGCGCCTTGGCCAGGGTGAATTCGTTGTTGCCGGCAGAGAGTTCTTCCAGGCATTTCAGGTAGGCGCACAATGCGTCCGCCTGCTTTACCACCTGTTTTTCATCTTCGCTGTAGTAGTGCTCATCGAGAATGGTGCGGAAATCGTTGCGCAGTTCCGCGGGGATCATGTCCAGCAGCTTTTGCTGGGCGATCTTTTCGATCTTCTTGTACTCATGGGCGATCTGCGGATTGTAGTACTTGATCGGCGTCGGCATGTCGCCGGTGATCACTTCGCTGGCGTCGTGGTACATCGCCAGCAGGGCAACGCGGTCGGCGTTGAGATTGCCGTTGAATTTGCGGTTCTTGATCACCGCCAACGCGTGGGCGACAAAGGCCACCTGCAGACTGTGTTCGGAGACGTTCTCGGTACGCACGTTGCGCATCAGTGGCCAGCGGTTGATCAGTTTCAGGCGGGACAGATGGGCGAAGAAATGGCTCTGGCTCATGGTGCTCTCTTTAACGGCAAGTGAGGGCCCCATTGTGAAGCAGTGACGGCGAATTTTGCAACCGGGCAATGAGAGAAGGGCGCAGCAAGGCGCTGCGCCCCAGGCGATTACTGATGGTAGCCTTCAAGGAAGCGGCCCAGCTTGCCGACCGCCATTTCCAGCTCGTCTACGCGCGGCAGGGTGACGATACGCACGTGATCCGGGTAGGGCCAGTTGAATGCGGTCCCCTGCACCAGCAGCACTTTTTCCTGCAGCAGCAGATCCAGCACCAGTTTCTGGTCGTCATGGATATTGAAGCGTTTGGCATCGATGCGCGGGAACATATACAGCGCGCCCTGCGGCTTCACGCATGAGACGCCCGGAATGTCGTTGAGCAGTTCCCAGGTGCGGTTGCGCTGTTCGTACAGACGGCCGCCGGGCTGAATGAATTCGCTGATGCTTTGATAACCGCCCAGCGCGGTCTGAATGGCGTGCTGCATCGGCACGTTGGCGCACAGGCGCATCGAAGCCAGCATCTCCAGCCCTTCGATATAGCCTTTGGCGTGCTTCTTCGGCCCGTTCAGCACCATCCAGCCTTGACGGAAGCCCGCCACGCGGTAGGTTTTCGACAGGCCGTTGAAGGTCACGGTCAACAGATCCGGCGCCAGCGCAGCGATCGAATGATGCTCCGCTTCGTCATACAGGATCTTGTCGTAGATTTCGTCGGCGAAGATGATCAGGTTGTGTTGGCGGGCGATCTCGACGATCTGCTCCAGCAGCGCTTTGCTGTACACCGCGCCGGTCGGGTTGTTCGGGTTGATGATCACGATGCCGCGGGTGCGCGGGGTGATCTTGCTGATGATGTCGTCCAGATCCGGGAACCAGCCGGCCTGCTCATCGCACAGGTAATGTACGGCCTTGCCGCCGGACAGCGAGACCGCGGCGGTCCACAGCGGATAGTCCGGCGCCGGCACCAGCATTTCGTCGCCGCTGTTGAGCAGCGCCTGCATGGATTGAACGATCAGCTCGGAGACGCCGTTGCCAATGTAGATATCCTCAACGGTCACGTCACGCATGTTGCGCGCCTGATAGTGCTGCATGATCGCTTTACGCGCCGAGAAGAGGCCCTTGGAGTCGGAGTAACCTTGCGCCGTGGGCAGATTGCGGATCACGTCGACCAGGATTTCGTCCGGGGCGTCGAAGCCGAACGGGGCAGGGTTGCCGATGTTCAGTTTCAGGACTTTGTTGCCTTCTTCTTCAAGACGTTTAGCTTCTTTAAGCACCGGGCCGCGAATGTCATAGCAGACGTTGTCCAGTTTGCTGGATTTCTCAATGGGGGACATAAAAAGTTGAGCCTTTTGCTGGGATAGGGGCGCTCCTACCGTGGGACGCCGCAACCCGCCCAATGTACTCCTGGCGTAGTTGCTTTTGAAGGGTTTTGCACGCCTTTGGTGCAAATGCATGTCGTAACGGGGGATTTTAGTTATGATAAGCAAAGGTAAAGTTATTTTGTGGTTCATAATTTCATGAACTATAATTTTACTAGGGTTTTGTTCTGTGAAATTGCGTGTCGATAAACGAGACGTGCCGGCGATCGCGGCCGGTAGCAGTGAAATGATAAGCCGAAAGTGAGAATGGGCTTCAATAAACTGTAAAGGAACGATAATACCGGAGTTGTCTGATAGCGGGTTGCCGGTTAGCGCACCACACTAAGAAAATGGCATATTTACATTAGCTTTACTTTATATTTCAGCTTAAGCATTGTTTATGTGGTTATAGGATTATTATTTAAAGTAAAAATCTTACTGATTGAATTTATTAAATTCATTGAGTGATAACACGAAGTTGGTGCCGTTAATTATTTATTTTTCTTACTCTGTAATGCAGTCTGAACGCCGGTTGATAAGGATTCTCAGTAGCACGAATGGAGTGGAAATTAGGCGGTATCAATGAGTAAAATCTCAGGTTCGGTGGGGGTTTTCCCTTTCCACCGGTATTCAGTCTCCCGCGTTCTATAAGCACCATCGATAGATCGCATTTTAAAAGGCGATAGAGGTAACGAATCATAAGTAATTTTTTTGCCCTCCACTTATGAGTGGGGTACTGTCATAACAGGCTCCGTCCTTTTCAACGGCGTCTGAGAAACACACCAGGGTAGTAGTTCGTAAATTAGAATTTAAAAAAGTGAAGAATACACTATGACAACTGCAAATCGTCCGATACTTAATCTCGACCTCGATCTGCTAAGAACCTTTGTTGCGGTTGCTGATTTGAATACCTTCGCGGCGGCGGCTGTTGCCGTTTGCCGTACGCAATCAGCCGTCAGCCAACAAATGCAGCGATTAGAGCAACTGGTCGGCAAAGAACTGTTTGCCCGCCATGGGCGCAACAAACTCCTGACTGAGCATGGTATTCAGCTTCTCGGTTATGCCAGGAAGATCCTGCGCTTTAACGACGAAGCCTGTACCTCGCTGATGTACAACAATATTAAAGGTGTTCTGACCATCGGCGCTTCCGACGACACCGCCGATACCATTCTGCCTTTCCTGTTGAACCGTGTGACCGCCATCTATCCGAAGCTGGCCATTGACGTGCGCGTAAAGCGCAGCACGACGATGGTCGATCTGCTGGAAGAGGGTGAGATCGATCTGGCGGTGACCACGGCCGATCCGGCCGGGCACCCGCACATCGTGCTGCGCACGTCGCCGACGCTGTGGTACTGCGCTGCCGATTACCACTATCAGGCCGGCGAACCTATCCCGCTGGTGGTGATGGATGAACCAAGCCCGTTCCGCGCGCTGGCGATCAAACAGTTGGACGAAGCCGGTATCCCGTGGCGTATCGCCTACGTCGCCTCCACGCTGTCTGCGGTGCGGGCGGCCTGTAAGGCCGGCCTGGGCGTGACCGCGCGGCCGATCGAGATGATGAGCCCCGATCTGCGGGTGCTGGGCGCGGTGGAAGGTTTGCCGCCGCTGCCGGATACCCAGTATGCGCTGTGCAAAAACGCGCAGTGCAGCAACGAACTGGCAATGGCCATCTTCAGCGCGATGCAGGGCGGCAATGACGGCTATGGCTTCAACGGCGCGGAAGCCGGTCTCCAGGGCGATCAGGATGATGCCAGCCTGGTGGACGAAGAAGAATAACGCCGCGGCGTGATATCTGATGAAAAACCTCTGCTTCGGCGGAGGTTTTTTTTGGCCGTTTTTTAATGATTTCTACTGTTATAGAGGTTTAAGTGTGATTTTGTTATGAGTTTCCTGTTTTATTAACTTTTAAGCGTTGCTGAAAAGAGAATTTGACCGGGTTTAAGATGCTGGGTTTATTTTTTGAACAATAAGATTGAATGAGTTAAAGGCATGGTAATAGCAGGGTTATTTTGTTAGCTTATGGCGGCCGTTTTTGCGGCTTAATTTGAGGAAAATTGTTAAAGGGCCACACTTTTTTTGAGGATTTATGCTGAAAACGTGTCCTGGATCAAAAAAATACCCCTAGGTAGTGAGTGGAAGAACAGGGAATTCCTGAGACAATGGTATAGTAAAACTGAAATGTGCATGTTGGTTTATATCTATCTGTTTCTACACAAAAATTAACTGACACGATTTAGCCTGTCCCTGGCGCATCAAATGTTAATCAAATGATACGTATGTAAACTAGTGTGTAGATACTTTTGTCAAAGTTGACAAAAGGTTATAGAAAGGAGTAAAAAGCCCACAGAAAAACGCTGCCTAACTCGCTGTAAAAGCAGTTTGTTTGTGTGGTTATTTATCCTTCCCTTAAATCGATGTGGCGCACTAACTGCCGGTGACAAGAGCAGTGCGATCGACGCCACTTTTGATGAGTAAGCATAGAGTATGTCAACAACCACTGAAGTTATCGCTCATCACTGGGCGCTCGCCGTATTTCTCGTCGTGGCTATCGGGCTTTGCGGCTTAATGCTGCTGGGTGCGTTCTTCTTGGGCGGGAGAGCCCGGGCGCGCGCCAAACACACCCCGTTTGAATCAGGCATCGACTCGGTCGGCACGGCGCGCATGCGCTTGTCCGCCAAGTTTTACCTGGTGGCCATGTTCTTCGTTATTTTCGACGTTGAAGCCTTATACCTGTATGCCTGGTCGGTCTCGATTCGCGAGAGCGGCTGGGTGGGCTTTATCGAAGCCGCCATTTTCATTTTGGTGCTATTGGCCGGTCTGGTTTATCTGGTGCGCATCGGCGCGTTGGATTGGACTCCGGCGCGTTCCCAACGCCGCAGCAAACCGAGCACGATCACTAACACCAACAGTCATCCGCAGTAACAGCGAGGCATTAAGATGGACTATACGCTCACCCGCATAGACCCGAACGGTGAGAACGACCGTTATCCCCTGCAAAAACAGGAGATCGTCGCCGATCCCCTGGAACAACAGGTTCACCGCACGGTTTACATGGGTAAACTCGAACATGCGCTGCATGACATGGTGAACTGGGGGCGTAAAAACTCTATTTGGCCGTATAACTTCGGCCTTTCGTGCTGTTACGTGGAGATGGTGACGTCGTTTACCGCCGTTCACGACGTGGCGCGTTTCGGTGCGGAAGTGTTGCGCGCCTCCCCGCGTCAGGCTGACCTGATGGTGGTGGCCGGCACCTGCTTCACCAAGATGGCTCCGGTCATCCAGCGCCTGTACGAGCAGATGCTGGAACCGAAATGGGTGATTTCGATGGGCGCCTGCGCCAACTCCGGCGGCATGTACGACATCTATTCCGTGGTGCAGGGCGTGGACAAGTTCCTGCCGGTCGACGTGTACATTCCCGGCTGCCCACCGCGTCCGGAAGCCTACATGCAAGCGCTGATGCTGTTGCAGGAATCCATCGGCAAAGAACGTCGCCCGCTGTCGTGGGTTGTCGGCGATCAGGGCGTCTACCGCGCCAATATGCAGTCTGAAAGAGAGCGTAAACACGGCGAGCGCATCGCGGTGACCAACCTCCGGACGCCTGACGAGATTTAAGACGTTCATTTAACGTCCATCTTAGTGCGCTATTGGTTAACACAGCGAAAAGTGAAACTTGCGGCGAATAACCCTTTAGTGTGGTGAAAAAAAATTATGACAGATTTGACGACGCACGACGCCTTGCCTGCCTGGCAGACCCGAGATCACCTTGACGACCCGGTGATCGGCGAACTGCGCAACCGTTTTGGGCCGGAAGCCTTTACTGTTCAGGCCACCCGCACCGGCATGCCCGTGGTATGGGTTAAACCTGACCAGTTACTGGAAGTAATGACGTTCCTGAGAAAACAGCCGAAGCCGTATGTCATGCTGTTCGATCTGCATGGCGTGGACGAACGTCTTCGCACCCACCGCGACGGCCTGCCCGCTGCGGATTTCTCCGTTTTCTACCATCTGATCTCCATCGAGCGCAACCGCGACATCATGCTGAAGGTGGCGCTGTCTGAAAAAGACCTGCACGTGCCGACGGCGACCAAGGTGTTCCCGAACGCCAACTGGTACGAGCGCGAAACCTGGGAAATGTTCGGCATCACCTTCGACGGCCACCCGCACCTGTCGCGCATCATGATGCCGCAGACCTGGGAAGGGCACCCGCTGCGTAAGGACTACCCGGCGCGCGCCACCGAATTCGATCCTTTCGTGCTGACCAAGCAGAAAGAAGATCTGGAGATGGAAGCGCTGACCTTCAAGCCGGAAGACTGGGGCATGAAGCGCGGCACCGAGAACGAAGACTTCATGTTCCTCAACCTCGGCCCGAACCACCCGTCCGCGCACGGTGCGTTCCGCATCATTCTGCAGCTGGACGGCGAAGAGATCGTCGACTGCGTGCCGGATATCGGCTATCACCACCGCGGCGCCGAGAAGATGGGCGAGCGTCAATCCTGGCACAGCTACATTCCGTACACCGACCGCATCGAGTACCTCGGCGGCTGCGTGAACGAAATGCCTTACGTGCTAGCGGTCGAGAAACTGGCCGGCATCAAGGTGCCTGAGCGCGTCGACACCATCCGCGTGATGCTGTCCGAACTGTTCCGCATCAACAGCCACCTGCTGTACATCTCCACCTTCATTCAGGACGTCGGCGCGATGACTCCGGTGTTCTTCGCCTTTACCGACCGTCAGAAGATCTACGATCTGGTGGAAGCGATCACCGGTTTCCGTATGCACCCGGCCTGGTTCCGCATCGGCGGCGTCGCGCACGATCTGCCGCGCGGCTGGGATCGCCTGCTGCGTGAATTCCTCGACTGGATGCCGAAACGTCTGGACTCCTACGTGAAAGCGGCGCTGAAGAACAGTATCCTGAAAGGCCGCTCCATCGGCGTCGCGTCTTACAACGCCAAAGAAGCGCTGGAGTGGGGCGTGACCGGCGCCGGCCTGCGCGCGACCGGCGTTGAGTTCGACGTGCGTAAATGGCGTCCGTATTCCGGCTACGAGAACTTCGACTTCGAAGTGCCGGTCGGCGACGGCACCAGCGACTGCTACACCCGCGTGATGCTGAAGGTGGAAGAGCTGCGCCAGAGCCTGCGCATCCTCGAACAGTGCCTGAACAACATGCCGGAAGGCCCGTTCAAGGCCGATCACCCGCTGACCACGCCGCCGCCGAAAGAGCGCACGCTGCAGCACATTGAAACGCTGATCACCCACTTCCTGCAGGTTTCCTGGGGCCCGGTGATGCCAGCCAACGAATCATTCCAGATGATTGAAGCCACCAAAGGGATCAACAGCTACTACCTGACCAGCGACGGCAGCACCATGAGCTATCGCACCCGGGTACGTACGCCGAGCTTTGCGCACCTGCAGCAGATCCCATCGGTCATCCGTGGCAGCCTGGTTTCCGACCTGATCGTCTATCTGGGTAGTATCGATTTTGTAATGTCAGATGTGGACCGCTAACTATGCATGATCAAAAAGACAATCACGCAGTCAATGATGCGCTCGAGCCCATCAACGCAGCCGCTCCTCAGAGCGGCGTTGATGCATTTGTACTGAGCGCGGAAGAACGTGATGCGATCGAGCACGAAAAGCACCATTACGAGGATCCGCGCGCCGCTTCCATCGAAGCACTGAAAATTGTGCAGAAGCAGCGCGGTTGGGTTCCGGACGGTGCGATTTACGCCATCGCGGAAGTGCTGGGCATCCCCGCCAGCGACGTAGAAGGCGTGGCCACGTTCTACAGCCAGATTTTCCGTCAGCCAGTAGGACGTCACGTGATCCGTTATTGTGACAGCGTTGTTTGTCACATCACCGGTTACCAGGGCATTCAGGCCGCTATCGAGAAGAAGCTGAACATCAAGCCGGGTCAAACCACCTTTGATGGCCGCTTCACGCTGTTGCCGACCTGCTGTCTGGGCAACTGCGATAAAGGGCCGACCATGATGATTGATGAGGACACTCACAGTCAGCTGAAGCCTGAAGATATCGAGACGCTACTGGAGCAGTATCAATGACCAAGCACATTGTACGCACTCCCGAAACGCATCCGCTGACCTGGCGTCTGCGCGATGACAAGCAGCCGCTGTGGCTGGACGAATACCGCAGCAAAAACGGCTATGCCGGTGCGGAAAAGGCCCTGAAGGGCCTGGCGCCCGACGAGATCGTCAGCCTGGTGAAAGATTCCGGGCTGAAGGGCCGCGGCGGCGCGGGCTTCTCCACCGGTTTGAAGTGGAGCCTGATGCCGAAGGACGAATCCATGAACATCCGTTACCTGCTGTGTAACGCCGATGAGATGGAACCGGGCACCTATAAAGACCGCCTGCTGATGGAACAGCTGCCGCACCTGTTGGTGGAAGGCATGCTGATCTCCGCGTTCGCGCTGAAAGCCTACCGTGGCTACATCTTCCTGCGCGGTGAGTACATCGAAGCGGCGGCCCATCTGCGTCGCGCCATCGCGGAAGCCACCGAAGCCGGCTATCTGGGCAAGAACATTCTCGGCACCGGGTTTGATTTCGAGCTGATCGTGCACACCGGCGCCGGCCGTTACATCTGCGGCGAAGAAACCGCGCTGATCAACTCGCTGGAAGGCCGCCGCGCCAACCCGCGCTCCAAGCCGCCATTCCCGGCCAGCGCCGGCGTGTGGGGCAAGCCGACCTGCGTCAACAACGTCGAAACGTTGTGCAACGTGCCGGCCATTCTGGCGAACGGCGTGGAGTGGTACACCGGCATCTCCGGCAGTGAAGACAAAGGCACCAAGCTGATGGGCTTCTCCGGCCGGGTGAAAAATCCGGGCGTCTGGGAGCTGCCGTTCGGCACCACCGCGCGTGAAATCCTGGAAGACTACGCCGGCGGCATGCGCGACGGTCTGCGCTTCAAAGCCTGGCAGCCGGGCGGCGCGGGCACCGACTTCCTGACCGCCGATCACCTCGACCTGCCGATGGAATACGGCGCGATCGGTAAAGCCGGCAGCCGTCTCGGCACCGCGCTGGCGATGGCGGTAGACCACGAAATCGGCATGGTGCCGCTGGTGCGCAACCTGGAAGAGTTCTTCGCCCGTGAGTCCTGCGGCTGGTGTACGCCATGCCGCGACGGCCTGCCGTGGAGCGTGAAGATCCTGCGTGCGTTGGAAAACGGCGAAGGGCAGCCGGGGGATATTGAAACCCTCGAACAGCTGTGCCGTTCCCTCGGCCCGGGCAAAACCTTCTGCGCCCACGCGCCAGGTGCCGTAGAGCCACTGCAAAGCGCGATTAAATATTTCCGTGAAGAGTTCGAGGCGGGTATCGCCGTGCAGCACTTCGGCAACGCCCATGCGATTGGCGGCATTCAGCCGAACAATCTGCTGAAGCAGCGCTGGTAAGCCGAATTCGCCCGAACACGGCCAGAATTTTTGATTAACGCCTGCCGCAAGGCAGGCCACTTGGAAGCATGCTGACTATGGCTACGATTCATGTAGACGGCAAAGAGTATGAGGTAGACGGGGCGGACAACCTGCTGCAGGCTTGTCTCTCCCTCGGCCTTGATATTCCTTACTTTTGCTGGCATCCGGCGCTGGGAAGCGTCGGCGCTTGCCGCCAATGTGCGGTAAAGCAATACCAAAACGCGGAAGATACGCGCGGCCGTTTGGTGATGTCCTGTATGACCCCGGCATCCGATGGCACCTTTATCTCTATCGATGACGGCGAAGCGAAGCAGTTCCGTGAAAGCGTGGTTGAGTGGTTGATGACCAACCACCCGCACGATTGCCCGGTGTGTGAGGAAGGCGGTAACTGTCACCTGCAGGATATGACGGTAATGACCGGCCACAGCTTCCGTCGCTACCGCTTCACCAAGCGCACCCACAACAATCAGGAACTGGGGCCGTTTATCTCGCACGAGATGAACCGCTGCATCGCCTGCTATCGCTGCGTGCGTTACTACAAAGACTATGCGGACGGCACCGACTTCGGCGTGTACGGCGCACACGACAACGTCTACTTCGGTCGCCCGGAAAGCGGCACGCTGGAAAGCGAGTTCTCCGGCAACCTGGTGGAAGTGTGCCCGACCGGCGTTTTCACCGACAAAACGCACTCCGAGCGTTACAACCGTAAATGGGACATGCAGTTCGCGCCGAGCATTTGCCAGCAGTGCAGCATCGGCTGTAACACCAGCCCGGGCGAGCGCTATGGTGAGCTGCGCCGTATCGAAAACCGTTACAACGGCAGCGTGAACCACTACTTCCTGTGCGACCGCGGCCGTTTCGGTTACGGCTACGTCAACCAGAAAGATCGTCCGCGTCAACCGCAGCAGCTGCGCGGCGACGACTGGATCACCCTGAACGCCGAGCAGGCGATGCAGGGCGCGGCGGACATCCTGCGTCAGGCGAAGAAAACCATCGGCATCGGCTCCCCGCGCGCCAGCCTGGAAAGCAACTTCGCACTGCGCGAGCTGGTCGGCGCCGAGAACTACTACACCGGTATCGCTCAGGCGGAGCAATCACGCCTGTCGCTGATGCTGAACGTGCTGAAAAACGGCGGCGTCCATACGCCGGCGCTGCGTGAGATCGAAGATTACGACGCGGTGCTGGTGCTGGGCGAAGACCTGACGCAAACCGGCGCGCGCATCGCGCTGTCCGTACGTCAGGCCGTCAAGGGCAAAGCCCGCGCGATGGCGGCGGCGCAACGCGTGGCCGACTGGCAGATCGCGGCGGTGCAGAATATCGGCCAACACGCCAAGTATCCGTTGTTCACCACCAACGTCGACAACACTCGTCTGGATGACATCGCCGCCTGGAACTACCGCGCGCCGGTAGACGAGCAGGCGCGCTTCGGCTTCGCCATCGCTCACGCGCTGGATAGCGCAGCGCCGGCGGTGAACGATCTGGCTGAAGGCCTGAACAAGAAAGTCGACATCATCGTGCAGGCGCTGACCGGCGCACGCAAACCGCTGATCGTGACCGGCAGCAACGCCGGCAGCGAAGCCATCATCGAAGCGGCGGCCAACATCGCCAAAGCGTTGAAGGGCCGCGGTTCCGACGTCGGCATCACCTTCGTGGCGGGCGCAGCCAACAGCATGGGCCTGGCGATGATCGGCGGCGGTTCGCTCGATCAGGCGCTGGAACAGCTGGCGAGCGGCGCAGCCGACACCGCCATCGTGATGGAAAACGATCTCTATCGCCATGCGCCGGCGGCGCAGGTGGACGCGGCGTTGGCCAAGGTCAATAACCTGATCGTCGCCGACCACCAGCGCACCGCGATCATGGACAAAGCCAATCTGATCCTCTCCTCGGCCAGCTTCGCCGAGAGCGACGGTACGCTGATCAACCAGGAAGGCCGCGCGCAGCGCTTCTTCCAGGTATACGATCCGGCTTACTACGACGACGCCAAGAAGAATCAGTTCACCGTGATGCTGGAAAGCTGGCGCTGGATGCACTCGCTGCACTCCACCTACACCAGCCGCCACGTGGACTGGACCCAGCTCGATGACGTGATCGCCGCTTGCGTCGCCGCGTTGCCGCAGCTGCAGGGCATCGTCGATGCCGCGCCGGACGCGACGTTCCGCATTCGCGGTCAGAAGCTGGCGCGTTCGCCGCACCGTTCCAGCGGCCGTACCGCCATGCGCGCCAACATCAGCGTGCACGAGCCGCGTCAGCCGCAGGATAAAGACACCATGTTCGCCTTCTCGATGGAAGGGAACAACAGCCCGCTGGCCGATCGTCAGCAGATCCCGTTCGCCTGGGCGCCAGGCTGGAACTCACCGCAGGCATGGAACAAGTTCCAGGCCGAAGTGGGCGGCAAACTGCGCCACGGCGATCCGGGCGTGCGACTGATCGAAGCGGGGGAGGGCAGCCTCGGTTACTTCGACCGCGTGCCTGCCGCGTTCAATCCGAACGACGGCTGGCGTGTCGCGCCTTACTACCACCTGTTCGGCAGCGATGAAATGTCGCAGCGCTCTCACGTGATCCAGCAGCGTATGCCGGAAGCCTACGTGATGGTCAACCCGGCCGATGCGGCGACGCTTGGCGTTAATGCGGGCAGCCTGGTGGAGTTCAGCTGCGCGGGCCAGACTCTGCGTCTGCCGGTGCGTCTGAGTGAAACCCTGACCCAGGGCCAGGTTGGTTTGCCGCTCGGCTTGCCAGGGATCCCGCCGATCTTGGTGGGTGCTAAGGTAGACAATCTGCGGGAGGCGGCACGATGAGCTGGTTTACCCCTGAGGTGATCGACATCTTGATCGCCATTCTTAAAGCGGTCGTGATCCTGTTGGTGGTCGTGGCGTGCGGGGCATTCATGAGCTTCGGCGAACGCCGCCTGCTCGGCCTGTTCCAGAACCGCTACGGACCGAACCGCGTAGGCTGGGGCGGCTCGCTGCAGCTGGTCGCCGACATGATCAAAATGTTCTTCAAGGAAGACTGGGTGCCGAGATTCTCCGACCGGGTGATCTTCACCCTGGCGCCGATGATCGCCTTTACTTCCCTGTTGCTGGCATTTGCCATCGTGCCGGTCAGCCCGACCTGGGCGGTGTCCGATCTCAACATCGGTATTCTGTTCTTCCTGATGATGGCCGGCCTGGCGGTGTACGCCGTGCTGTTCGCCGGCTGGTCGAGCAACAACAAATACTCGCTGTTGGGCGCGATGCGCGCCTCCGCGCAAACCCTGAGCTACGAAGTGTTCATCGGCCTGTCGCTGATGGGCGTGGTGATGCAGGCGGATTCGTTCAACATGCAGGCCATCGTTGAATCTCAGGCGCACGTCTGGAACGTCATTCCGCAGTTCTTCGGCTTCGTGACCTTCGCGATCGCCGGTGTGGCGGTGTGTCACCGTCACCCGTTTGACCAGCCGGAAGCAGAGCAGGAACTGGCCGACGGTTACCACATCGAATATTCCGGCATGAAGTTCGGTCTGTTCTTCGTGGGGGAATACATTGGTATCGTCACCGTGTCCGCCCTGATTGTGACGTTGTTCTTCGGCGGCTGGCAGGGTCCGTTCCTGCCGCCATTCATCTGGTTCGCGTTGAAAACGGCCTTCTTCATGATGATGTTCATCCTGATCCGCGCCGCGCTGCCGCGTCCGCGTTATGACCAGGTGATGTCCTTCGGCTGGAAAGTGTGCCTGCCGCTGACGCTGCTGAACCTGCTGGCAACCGCCGCGGTCATTTTGTACAACGCTCAATAAGGGGTGAATAAACCATGACATTGAAAGAGTTAGTGGTTGGTTTCGGCACCCAGATGCGCAGCATTTGGATGATTGGCATGCATGCCTTCGCCAAGCGCGAAACCCAGATGTATCCGGAAGAACCGGTGTACCTGCCGCCACGCTACCGCGGCCGCATCGTGCTGACGCGCGATCCGGACGGCGAAGAGCGCTGCGTCGCCTGTAACCTGTGTGCGGTTGCCTGCCCGGTCGGCTGTATCTCGCTGCAAAAGGCAGAACAGAAAGACGGCCGTTGGTATCCGGAGTTCTTCCGCATCAACTTCTCGCGCTGCATCTTCTGCGGCCTGTGCGAAGAGGCTTGCCCGACTACCGCTATCCAGCTGACGCCGGATTTCGAACTGGGCGAGTACAAGCGTCAGGATCTGGTGTACGAAAAAGAAGATCTGTTGATCTCGGGGCCGGGTAAATATCCGGAATATAACTTCTACCGGATGGCCGGTATGGCGATTGACGGCAAAGCCAAAGGCGAAGCCGAAAACGAAGCCAAACCGATCGACGTCAAAGGTCTGTTGCCCTAAGGAGCCAGCAAGCATGGAAATTGCATTTTATCTGGCAGGTTTGATTGCGGTGGCCGCGACGATTCGCGTGATCACCCATACCAACCCTGTGCATGCGCTGCTGTATCTGATCGTCTCGTTATTGGCGATCTCGGCAGTCTTCTTCTCTCTCGGCGCCTACTTTGCCGCCGCATTGGAAATCATCGTTTATGCGGGCGCCATCATGGTGCTGTTCGTGTTCGTGGTGATGATGCTGAACCTCGGCAACGTGCAGCAGCAAGAGCGCGACTGGATGAAGCCGACGGTGTGGATCGGGCCTGGCCTGCTGTCACTGGCGCTGCTGGTGGTATTGATCGTTGCGATCCGCAGCGTATCCGATCAGGGCATCAGCGGTGAGATGGTTGACGCGAAGGCGGTGGGCATCAGCCTGTTCGGGCCTTACGTATTGGCGGTTGAGCTGGCTTCAATGCTGCTGTTGGCGGGTCTGGTTGTCGCCTTCCATATCGGCCGCGAGCACAAGCCTGGCGAGGTGCTGAGCAACGCGCCGGTGGGTGGCGAAATGGCGAGAAGAAAATCGGAGGAGCAAGCATGATCCCTCTTCAACACGGCCTGATCCTGGCGGCTATCCTGTTTGTGCTCGGGTTGACCGGGCTGCTGGTGCGCCGCAACCTGCTGTTTATGCTGATCAGCCTGGAAGTGATGATCAACGCTGCGGCGTTGGCGTTTATCGTGGCGGGAAGCTACTGGGGCCAGGCGGACGGGCAGGTGATGTACATCCTGGCGATCAGCCTGGCGGCAGCCGAGGCCAGTATCGGCCTGGCGCTGCTGCTGCAGCTCTACCGTCGTCGTCATACCCTGAATATTGATACTGTCAGTGAGATGCGCGGATGAACCTATTATATTTAACAATTCTGCTACCGCTGATCGGGTTCCTGCTGTTGGCATTTTCCCGCGGTCGCTGGTCTGAGAACACGGCGGCCACCGTCGGCGTGGGCTCTATCGGCCTGGCTGCGCTGGTCACGGTGTATGTGGCGATGGATTTCTTCGCCCAGAAAGCCGCCGGCGTGCAGCTGTTCGAGCAAAGCCTGTGGACCTGGATGGCCGTCGGCAACTTCAATATCGGCGTGACACTGGTGCTGGACGGCCTGTCGCTGACCATGCTGTCGGTGGTCACCGGCGTCGGCTTCTTCATCCACATGTTCGCTTCCTGGTACATGCGCGGTGAAGAGGGCTATTCGCGCTTCTTCGCCTACACCAACCTGTTTATCGCCAGCATGGTGGTCTTGGTGCTGGCGGACAACCTGCTGCTGATGTATCTGGGTTGGGAAGGCGTGGGCCTGTGCAGCTACCTGTTGATCGGCTTCTACTACAAAGATCCGGCCAACGGCGCGGCGGCGATGAAAGCCTTTATCGTCACCCGCGTGGGCGACGTGTTCCTGGCGTTCGCGCTGTTCATCCTCTACAACGAGCTGGGCACGCTGAACATCCGCGAGCTGATGATCCTGGCGCCGCAGAAACTGGCGGTGGGCGATACGGCCATCACCTGGGCGACGCTGATGCTGCTGGGCGGCGCGGTCGGTAAATCGGCGCAGCTGCCGTTGCAAACCTGGTTGGCGGACGCGATGGCGGGCCCAACCCCGGTTTCCGCACTGATCCACGCGGCGACCATGGTGACCGCAGGCGTCTACCTGATCGCCCGCACGCACGGCCTGTTCCTGATGGCGCCGGAAGTGCTGCATCTGGTGGGCATCGTCGGTGCGGTCACTCTGCTGCTGGCCGGCTTCGCCGCGCTGGTGCAGACCGACATCAAGCGCGTGCTCGCTTACTCTACCATGAGCCAGATCGGTTACATGTTCCTGGCGCTGGGCGTGCAGGCATGGGACGCGGCGATCTTCCACCTGATGACTCACGCGTTCTTCAAGGCGCTGCTGTTCCTGTCGTCCGGTTCGGTGATCCTGGCCTGCCACCACGAGCAAAACATCTTCAAGATGGGCGGCCTGCGCAAGAGCATCCCGCTGGTGTACGTCTGCTTCCTGGTGGGCGGCGCGGCGCTGTCTGCGTTGCCGCTGGTCACGGCCGGCTTCTTCAGTAAGGACGAGATCCTGGCGGGCGCGATGGCCAACGGCCACATCAACCTGATGGTTGCCGGCCTGGTCGGTGCGTTCATGACCTCGCTGTACACCTTCCGTATGATTTTCATCGTGTTCCATGGCGAAGAGAAAATCAAAGCGCATGCCGGTAAAGGCATCACTCACCACCTGCCGCTGCTGGTTCTGCTGGTGCTGTCCACCTTCGTCGGCGCGATGATCGTGCCGCCGTTGCAGGGCGTGCTGCCGGAGACGACCGAACTGGCGCACGGCAGCGTACTGACGCTGGAAATTACCTCCGGCGTGGTGGCTATCGTCGGCATTCTGCTGGCGGCCGCGCTGTGGCTGGGCAAACGCAGCCTGGTCAACAGCATCGCCAACAGCGCGCCGGGGCGTTTCTTCTCGACCTGGTGGTTCCATGCCTGGGGCTTCGACTGGCTGTATGACAAAGTATTCGTCAAGCCGTATCTGGGCATTGCGAAGCTGCTGCAACGCGATCCGCTGAACTCGCTGATGAACCTGCCGGCCGTCTTCTCCCGCTGGGGGAACCGCGGTCTGACGGTGAGCGAGAACGGCCAGGTGCGTTGGTATATAGCGTCTATGGGTGTGGGTGCAGTGGTCGTATTGGCTCTGTTGATTCTGGTTTAATTGAATAATTTAAACAGACGCATTTTTCGGGCGTAGCGCCGGGCAGGCGCTACGTACAAAGTTTGAAATTATTCGTATAAGGGACACAAAACGCCATGCTATTACCTTGGCTAATTCTTATCCCCTTTATCGGCGGTCTGCTGTGCTGGCAGCTTGAGCGCTTCGGTACTAAGGTGCCGCGCTGGATAGCGCTGATCGCAATGGGGCTGACGTTGGCGCTCTCTCTGCAGCTGTGGATGCAGGGCGGCTATACATTGACCACGCCGAAAGGCATTCCGCAGTGGCAGAGCGAATTCCTGCTGCCGTGGATCCCGCGCTTTGGCATCTCCATCCACCTGGCGCTGGACGGTCTGTCGCTGCTGATGGTGGTGTTGACCGGTCTGCTGGGCGTGCTGGCGATCCTCTGTTCCTGGCGTGAAATCCAGAAGTATCAGGGCTTCTTCCACCTCAACCTGCTGTGGATCCTGGGCGGCGTTATCGGCGTGTTCCTCGCCATCGACATGTTCCTGTTCTTCTTCTTCTGGGAAATGATGTTGGTGCCGATGTACTTCCTGATCGCGCTGTGGGGCCACAAGGCGTCGGACGGTAAAACCCGCATCACCGCGGCGACCAAGTTCTTCATCTACACCCAGGCCAGCGGTCTGGTGATGCTGATTGCGATCCTGGGCCTGGTGTTCGTGCACTACAACGCCACCGGCGTGTGGACCTTCGATTACGAAGACCTGCTGCAAACGCCGATGTCCCACAACGTGCAATATCTGCTGATGCTGGGCTTCTTCATCGCCTTCGCGGTGAAAATGCCGGTGGTGCCGCTGCACGGCTGGTTGCCGGATGCGCACAGCCAGGCGCCGACCGCAGGTTCCGTCGACCTGGCGGGCATCTTGCTGAAAACCGCGGCCTACGGCCTGCTGCGTTTCAGCCTGCCGCTGTTCCCTGAAACTTCACACGAGTTCGCCCCAATCGCCATGTGGCTGGGCGTGGTCGGTATCTTCTACGGCGCCTGGATGGCGTTCGCGCAGACCGACATCAAGCGTCTTATCGCTTACACCTCGGTCTCGCACATGGGCTTCGTACTGATCGCCATCTACACCGGCAGCCAGCTGGCTTACCAAGGCGCCGTGATCCAGATGATCGCGCATGGTCTGTCCGCCGCCGGTATGTTTATCATCTGCGGCCAGCTGTATGAACGTCTGCACACCCGCGACATGCGTCAGATGGGCGGCCTGTGGGGGCGTATCAAGTTCATCCCTGCGCTGTCGCTGTTCTTCGCCGTGGCTACGCTGGGGATGCCGGGTACCGGTAACTTCGTCGGCGAATTCATGATTCTGTTCGGCAGCTACCAGGTGGTGCCGGTGATCACCGTGATCTCCACCTTCGGTCTGGTGTTCGCTTCGGTTTACTCGCTGATCATGATGCAGCGCGCTTACTACGGTGCGCCTAAGTCAGACCAGCCGCTGCAGGGCATGACCGCGCGCGAACTGTTCATCATTCTGCTGCTGGTGGTGTTGCTGGTTCTGCTGGGGGTTTACCCGCAGCCGATTCTGGATACTTCCAACGCGGCGATGAGCAACGTGCAACACTGGTTTGGTTCGTCAGTTTCAGCAATTTCAACAACAAGGCCGTAATTCGCCATGACAATAACTCCTCAACAACTGATCGCACTGCTGCCGCTGTTGATCGTCGGATTGACGGTGGTGGTTGTGATGCTAGGCATTGCGTGGCGACGCGACCACTTTATCAACGCCACCCTGACCGTGATCGGTCTCAACCTGGCGCTGCTTTCGCTGTACTTTGTCGGCCAGGCAGGCCCAATGGACGTCACCCCGCTGCTGCGGGTTGACGGCTACTCGATGTTCTACACCGGGCTGGTGCTGCTGGCGAGTCTGGCGACCTGCACCTTCGCCTATCCGTGGCTGGTCGGCTATCCGGATAACCGCGAAGAGTTCTACCTGCTGGTGCTGATCGCCGCCCTGGGCGGCATCCTGCTGGCGAGCGCTAACCATCTGGCTTCGCTGTTCATCGGTATCGAGCTGATCTCGCTGCCGCTGTTCGGCCTGGTGGGCTACGCCTACCGCCAGAAGCGCCCGCTGGAAGCCGCCATCAAGTACATGCTGCTGTCCGCCGCCGCGTCGTCGTTCCTGCTGTTCGGCATGGCGCTGCTGTATGCTGAGTCCGGCGATCTGTCGCTGGCTGGCCTCGGCAAGAGCCTGCAGGAAAACATGATGCACCAGCCGCTGATCCTGGCCGGCATGGGCATGATGATCGTCGGTCTGGGCTTCAAGCTGTCGCTGGTGCCGTTCCAACTGTGGACGCCGGACGTGTATCAGGGCGCGCCTGCGCCGGTCTCGACCTTCCTGGCGACCGCCAGCAAGATCGCGATCTTCGCGGTCGTGATGCGTCTGTTCCTGTATGCCCCGGCCGCCGACAACGAAGCGCTGCGCATGGTGTTGTCGATCATCGCGTTCTGCTCCATCTTGTTCGGTAACCTGATGGCCATCAGCCAGACCAACATCAAGCGTCTGCTGGGCTACTCGTCGATCGCTCACCTGGGCTACCTGCTGGTGGCGCTGATTGCGGTGCAAACCCATCAGCTGTCGCTGGAAACCGCCGGCGTTTATCTGGCCGGTTACCTGTTCAGCAGCCTGGGCGCCTTCGGCGTGGTCAGCCTGATGTCCAGCCCGTACCGCGGCCCGGATGCGGATTCGCTGTTCTCTTACCGTGGCCTGTTCTGGCACAAGCCAATCTTGTCCGCGGTGATGACGGTGATGATGCTGTCGCTGGCCGGTATTCCGATGACGCTGGGCTTTATCGGTAAGTTCTTCGTGATCGCGATGGGCGTCAGCGCACACCTGTGGTGGCTGACCGGCGCAGTCGTGGTAGGCAGCGCCATCGGTCTGTACTACTACCTGCGTGTGACCGTCAGCCTGTTCCTCAGCGCGCCGGAATCGCTGCAGCGCGACACCCCGAACAACTGGGCGTTGACCGCCGGTGGCGTCGTGGTGCTGATCTCCGCCGCGCTGGTGCTGCTGTTGGGGGTTTATCCGCAGCCGCTGATTTCGCTGGTGCAGATGGCGCAGCCGACGTTCTGATAACGCTTCAGACAGTAAAAAGGTCGCTTCGGCGGCCTTTTTTTATGGGCGAAACGGCACTCAGCCGTAATGGGCGCTAAACGACGTTTCCAGCGCCTGCACTACCGCGCGCACGCGGGCGGCGCGTTGCAAATCGGGATGCAGCACCAGCCAGATATCCACCCAGTCTTTGTTCTCCGGGAACAGACGCACCAGTTCCGGGTCTTTGTCCGCCAAAAAAGCGGAGAGCAGGCCGATGCCCAGCCCGCTGCGGGTGGCGGAACGCAGCAGCAGCTGCGAATTGCATTGCAGCACGACGTTGGGCTCGTGCAGGGCCTCGCCGCAGAAATTGTTCCAGTGGCGCGGCACCAGCTCGCGCGGGAACATCAGCAGATCGTGGCCGCGCAACTGCTCGCCCTTGACCGGCATGCCGCGCCGCGCCAAGTAGTGCTGAGTGGCATACAGGCCCATTTCGATGGTGGCTAACCGTTTGATGATCAGCTCATCGTCATCGGGACGGGCGCCGCGGATCGCCAGATCTGCGCCGTGGTAAGAAATATCGGCGATGTTGACCGCCGTCAGCAGCGTGACGGTGATGGCCGGATAGCGTTCCCGCAGATCTTGCAGCGCAGGCATCACGAAGGCTTCGGCCAGGGTATCGGTGGTGGCGATGCGCACGTTGCCGCACAGGCTTTCGTCACCGCTGGCGGCTTTACGGTTGATCGCCTGCACCGCATTTTCCATCTTCATCACGTCCGCCAGCATTTCCTCCCCCAGCGGGCTGAGGGCGAAGGATTTCGGCGTGCGGATAAACAGCTTGGAGCCGAGCGCATCTTCGAAAGCGGAGAGCCGTCGGCCGACGGTCGCCTGATCGACATTCAGCTGGCTGGCGGCTTTGCGTAGCGTGCCGCAGCGCGCAACGGCGAGAAAAAATCGGGCGTCGTCCCAGTTCATTGCGCACCTCCTCTGTACAGACTGGCGGGAGGGGGAAGGAAGCGGTGTGATGCGGTGTTTATTCTGGTGTGGAGACCGAAAAAAATGCTTCGTATCATCATTATTTATAATGTTTCAGGATATGTATAAATGCATCACCGTGAAGCGGTTTTGCACCTTTATTTTTGTCTGGTAATGCTTATTCTTATCGGCGCTTATGCTGCGACCCGACGCACATTTTACACCAAGGCCACCCTAATGCATAAGCAATACGAATAAGAGCCGGTTCCCGTTATTTCTGGGCGACCGCCAAGTGGGATCGACTCTGAATCAAGTTAGCTCACGATGATATGACTGGATATAAAAAAATGGAGTCTCACGCAGAGATGCTGTGCCCCCCCGTTGCGTTGGCGACGGAGGACGGAGTCAGAGTTACCGTAGCGCCAGGCGCCGAGAAGATGGAACGCAACAACGCCGATGTCATTATTCAAGGCCTTGCAGCGCGCGGCATTCAACATATCTTTTTGGTCCCTGGCAAACTGGTTTATCCGTTAATCACTTCTATTGACCGTTCCGAGATTGTCGGCATCGTCGGTGCCCATGAAACCGCATGCGGATTTATGGCCGATGGCTATGCCCGCGCCAGCCGAAAGTTTGGTGTCTGTTTGGGCATTTCAGGCCCCGGCACCATGAATTTCCTGCCGGCGATGGCCGCCGCGCAAGCCGATAAGATCCCCGTGCTGTACCTGGCCGGCAGCATCGCCACCTATCATGAGGCGCAGGGCGCTTTTCAGGATGGCAGCAACAGCGGCATCGATGAGCTGACCATCGTCAAACCGTTGCTTTGCGCCGCGATAGAAACGAAAAACAACCTGACCTTGCAGCATGAGCTGCGCCGCAGCCTCTCCAGCCTGAACCCACAGCGGAAAGGGCGCGCCTATCTGAGCGTGCCGGTCGACATGCAGAAGAAAACCGCGTTCGGCGATCGTCGCGACCAGCCTGAGCGAGTGCCGCAGCACCGTGAAGCGGCCGTGGATGTGCAAGCGGTGGAACAGCTGCTGCATGATTATCTGCTGCGCGGTCTCAACGTCGCCTGCCTGGTGGGCAACCGGATGAACAATCCGCAGGATGCCGCGCTGTTGTTGCGGGTAGCGGAAAAATACCGCTTGCCTGTCGCCACGACGTTGTCCGGCAAGGGCGCGTTTCCCGAAGGGCATGCCCTGGCATTAGGGGTCTACGGTTTTGCCGGGCATGCCCGCGCGGTAGAAACCCTCAACGGTGAAGGCGTCGACGTGCTGCTGGTGCTGGGCTGCGATCTCAGCCAGCGCGACAGTCTGAACTGGAACCCGAGACTGCACGGCAATAAAACGCTGGTGGCGATCGACGAAGACTTCGACAAAGTGAGCTCGCATTACCAGCCGGATCTGCAGATATTTTCCAGCCTGAGCGGTACGTTGCACTGTTTGTTGGCCGCGGTTGGCGATGAGGACGCGCGGCTTGGCGACGCGGCTCACCTGCGTGACGCCTGGTTGGAAGGGGTTCGCGCACTGCCGCTGGAACAGCCACAGCCGACGTTGCAGGCGCGCATCGCCCAGGGCGAAAGCCGGCTGTATCCCGGCGATGCGATTAAACACATTCGCAGCCGCATGAATCCGGATACCAACGTCGTGGTCGATTCGGGCGCACACCGCATTTTCATGGCGCATCACTGGCTGGCGGCCGGGCGGGGGGATTATCACACCTCCAGCGCCCTGGCGCCGATGGGGTGGGCCATTTGCGCGGGCATCGGCATCAAGCTGGCGGCACCGCAGCGGGATTGCCTCGTGGTGACCGGCGACGGTTGCATGCTGATGCACGGCATCGAAATTCAGACCGCCGCGCGTTATGGCGTGAAGGTGGTGTTCGTGGTGATGAACAACAGCGCGCACGGCGCCATGCACATCGACACGCTGCAAAATCGCGGCATTTCCGCCGACTATACCGCCTTGCCCAACCATGACTGGAAAGCGTTTGCCAACAGTCTGGGGGTCGCCTCCGCGAAGGCGGAGACGCTGGAGGATCTGGACGAGGCCCTCGGCGCCGCAGCGAAACATCCGGGGCCGTACCTCATCGAAGTGATGGTGGGCAACTTTGCAGCGCCTAACCGCTACTACGCCGAGAGCATCGCAGAATACGAGCAGCGCATCAAAGGACTGTAGCACAACGCTGTTTTTTCAACTCGCCAGGTTCACCGCGCGCGGCGCCTGGCATTTTTACTCGCGGCAGTCAGGGAGCGATAAGATGGTTAAGTGGGGCATTTTGGCATTGTTGGCAGTATTTCAGGGGTCGGTTCAGGCTGCCGAGGGGCATGGCGAAGGCATCGTCAAAACGACGTTGCTCAAGACCGACAGCGCATGGGAGGGCTCGGCATATCGTCAGTATCCCGCCGGCGCGCCGCAGATCACCATGCTGAAGGTGACGGTAGAGCCGAACAAGGTACTGGCCTGGCATACGCATCCTTGCATCAGCGCAGTGTACATGAGCGGCGGCAGCGTTTCGCTCACCGTCAGGAAAACCGGTGAACGCCGCACGTTCCGGCAGGGGGATTCGTTTACCGATACCGTGGATATCGTGCATCAGGGCGTTTCCGGCGAGCAAGGCGCCGAAATGCTGGTGTTCTTCGCTTGCGCGGACGATAAACCGTTGACGGTGAAAGCCGCCGGGTAGTGTTGATACGGCCCTGACCAAAGGCCGTTAATAAGAGAAGATCATGGTAGCTTTGTGGATGGTCGTCGCCAGCGGATTCTTTGCGCTGATGGGTGCTTGCATCAAGTTGGCGTCGACGACGGTCGGATTTTTCGACATCATTTTTTATCGTTCTCTCATCAATGTGCTGATCGTCGCGGCGCTGATCAAGATCCAGCGCCTCGGTTTTCGCACCCGTCATCTCGGATTGCATATGAAGCGGGCGGCGATAGGCAATGCGGCGATGTACTGCGGTTTTTATTCGCTGATACATCTGCCGATCGCCACCGCCACCACGTTGGGTTATACCAACCCCCTCTTTCAGTCGGCGATCGCGTTCATCACGACCCGAGGGCAGCTGACCGGTCGGCTGTTGTTTTCCGTGCTGTTGGGCTTTACCGGCATTTTGGTCTTGCTGCGCCCCGACGCCCCCAACGGGGAGTACGTTGCCACGCTGGTCGGGCTGGCGGCCGGTTTGTTGACCGCGCTGGCTTACTTTAACGTCGGCAAGCTGGTGCGGCGCGGTGAGCCGGAACTGCGCGTGGTGTTCTATTTCTCGCTGGTGGGAACGCTGGTTGGCGGCCTGATGACTGCGTTGCTGGGCTTTTCCTTGCTGGACGGCGCAATGCTGCTGTGCGTCTGCGCCATTGGCGTCTTCGGCAGTCTGGGGCAGATCGCCATGACTCGCGCCTACGGGGGCGGCAATGCGGTGATTGTCAGCATTCTCTCTTACAGCACCATTATTTTCTCTACGCTGCTTGGCTATCTGATATTTGGCGAGCAGCTGTCTTATATCGCCACCGCCGGTATGGCGCTGATCGTGTTGTCCGGCGCGTTGGCGGTGCGCAAGCGTGCTTCGGCCAAGTCCGAGCAGGCGGCGGTGGCATAACGTGATAAGGAACGAAACAATGAACATGCGTCCGGTTGGCGTCATGGCGATGGCGGTCTTGTTTGGCATAGTGGCGACGCTGACGATGGATGGGGTGAACAGTGTCGCCTCCAGCGTCGGTCTCATCGGCAAGCTCAACCTGGCCTTCATCGGCAAACTGATGAATCAATGGCTGCAGGGGCAATTTTGGTTTTTGCGGCCTGGCGACATTCCCGATGTGCCAGAGGCTCTGATGATGGGCTACGGCGCGCACTATTTTGCCGGCATTAGCCTGGCGATCCCGTTCTATTGCCTGATCTGCCCGCGCGTTAAGTCGGGGGGCGGCCTGTTCGTCGGGGCGCTGACGTATGGCCTGGCCTGTTCGCTGATTTCGCTGTGCTTCATTTATCCCTCGGTGGGGTTGGGGTTTTGGGGAATGGCCGGCAAAAATCCGGCTTTGCTGATCGCCAGCCTGGCCAACCATGCAGTGTATGGCGTGGCATTGGGCGGCTGCGCCATCGCTTGGCGGCGTCGCATGCTGCAGAAATGCATGCCTGACGCTGCGATGCTGCATTAATGAATCACGATGATGCATTCTTGGCTATTTTGGGCGTGATAGCCCAACGCTATGATAAGCGCGCTTCCTGAAGCCGCGTGGCATGCGGGAAGACGCATTTATTTAGGGCGAATGCCTGATCGATTCGGGAGTTGAACATGTCAGAAAGTATCGCCGTTGAAGAAACGGCTAAAGCGAAGGCGGGTACATCGCATTTCGCTATCTTGCTGTTTCTGGCGTTGGCATTGATGTCAGCGCTGTTGAACAGCAGCGCGCCGACGCCGCTTTATCCGCTTTATCAACATGAGCTGGCGTTGAGCTCGGTCAGCCTGACGATCATTTACGGCGCTTATGCCGCGGGCGTGCTGATTTCGCTGTTCGGCGTAGGCAATATGGCGGGGAAAGTAAAAGACCTGCGCAGCATGATCGTGCCGGCGCTGTTGGTGGTGTTGCTTGGCGCGCTGCTGTTTTCGGTGGCGTCGTCGTTCTTCATGATGTTTATGGCACGGCTGCTGGCCGGCGTCGGCACCGGCGCCCTGACCGGTGCGGCGAATATCGCGTTGGTGCGTTTCGGGCCGCAGGACGGCGGAAAAAATGCGGCGTTGATCGCGACGCTGTCCTTTACCACCGGATTGGCCCTGGGCCCGATCTTTAGCGGCGTCGCACTGCAAACCGGTTTTCATACCACGTCATTGCCGTTCATCATCATCATGGCCATTGCCGCCGTCGCCGCACTGGGCGTGATGCTGCGCTGGCCGCGAGAGACGGTGGCGGCGCAGGCCGATAGCGCAGCGGCGGATAACGCGCCGGTGGCGAAAAGCTCTCTGGCGGATGGCCTGCGCGCGACCGGCGGTAAATTCTTCCTGTGCGCCGGGGCGTTGTTCATTTGTTGGGCGGTTGCCGCCAGCATTCTGGCGATAGGGCCGAGCGTCGCCGAAAAACTGTTGGATATGCAGAGCCGTGGCGTCTTTGGCTATGTGGTCGCCGTCTATCTGGTGATTGCCGGCATCAGCCAGATTTTGAGTCGTCGCATCAACGCCCGCCATTCGTTGATGTTCGGCTGCCTGGCTCAGGCTTTGTCGGTCGGGGTGTTCGCCGTGGCGATTCAGATCCATTCGCTGGCGCTGGCCGCCGCAGGCATGGTGATCGCCGGTTACGCCTATGGCGCGATCTTCGTCGGCAGCGCCACGCTGGTGAATCTGATTTCACCGAAAGCCAGCCATGCGCGTTTGATCTCCCTGTTCTACGTGATCGCATATATCGCTAACTGGGTGCCGATCCTGTTGGGCGTTGTGATCGACCACGCCGATTTGCATTTGGCGACCCACTTGTTATTCCTGAGCAGCGCCGTGATTTGTTTGATGTTGAGCGTCATGGTAACGCGTGCGGGCTTCCCACGCTGAAACCGGCGTTCGGGAGGGGGGCGACAGGCGTCGCATGTAGGCATTTCATTTGAGATCGTGATTTCCCTGGTGTTGTGTTATTCCAGCGTGCTCGTCACGCTGGCTTTTTTTTGTGATACACATTGCTTTTTTGATATTTACATTTCCTTATTTGCATTTTTTTCGTGATTTTAGTCACGAAAAAATCACTTGCTTCGGGTAAACTGCGCGCTTTATTTTTGCCGCGGGTCACTTTATGAACGTTCTTTTCGCCATTGCCGTTACTACCGGGATCCTCTCCGGCGTTTGGGGCTGGGTTGCCGTCAGCCTGGGGCTGATCGGTTGGGCCGGTTTTCTCGGCTGCACGGCGTATTTCGCCTGCCCGCAGGGCGGGCTGAAAGGGCTGTTGATCGGCGCGTTGACCTGCTGCAGCGGCGTCTTCTGGGCAATGGCGATCATCCACGGCAGCGAACTGGCGCCGCAGTGGAATCTGCTGGGGTATCTGCTGACCGGCGTCGTGGCGTTCCTGATGTGCATTCAGGCCAAACAGCAGTGGCTGGGGTTCGTGCCCGGCACCTTTATCGGCGCCTGTGCGACCTTCGCCGGCGGTGGCGATTGGCCGCTGGTGACGCTTTCCCTGCTGGTGGGCCTGCTATTCGGCTATGCGATGAAAAACAGCGGTCTGTGGTGGGCGGCTCGCAGCGAAAAAGCCCGCGCTACGCCGCCGATTGGCCCGAATGCCGGCTCAAACGGTGCCGCCGAGTGAGAGACGGCAGTTCACCACCAGCGTTTGGTTACCCGGCGTTTGGGTTACGCCGGCCCATTGTGCGATGTCCTGTCGCGTAACGCGGAGGTGTTTCATTCGGTGGCCTTCACGGGCGGCGCGGCAAGGGGGATAGCGGCATGTTAACCCATCGATTTGGCGATAACAATGAATGTACTTCTATTGAAAATAGCCGTTTTTCAATCGGATAGATAAGTTTTACCCGCTGGCTGCCTGCGTGAGATCACGTTAAGGGTAACAGGGTTTCGTAACATGATTTTCAGTGATTTCCATCACGTTTTTACCGGTAACAATCGGCTGAGATAGAAGCCTGTCCGATTGGAGGCCTGATGGCCGGGAATCACTATGAACAATCTGTTTTCACTGGATAACAAGACCGTCTTGATCACCGGCGCCTCGCGCGGCATCGGTTTTCTGCTGGCACGCGGCCTGGCGCAGCAAGGCGCGCATATTCTGGTCAACGCCACCACCGAAGAACATGCCCGGCACGCCGCCGAACGTTTGCGCGAAGAGGGGCTGCGCGCCGAGGCGGCGGCGTTCGATGTCACCGATTCCCAGGCGGTGCATGCCGCCATCGACCGTATCGAAGCGGACATCGGCGCGATAGACGTTTTGATCAACAACGCCGGCATCCAGCGCCGCCACCCGTTCACCGAGTTTCCGGAGCAAGACTGGGACGACATCATTGCCGTCAACCAGAAGGCGGTCTTCATCGTGTCGCAGACCGTGGCGCGTTACATGGTGCCGCGCCGGCGCGGCAAGATAGTCAACATCGGCTCGATGCAAAGTGAGCTGGGCCGCGACACCATCACCCCTTATGCGGCGTCCAAAGGGGCGGTGAAAATGCTCACGCGCGGCATGTGCGTGGAGCTGGCGCGCTACAACATTCAGGTCAACGGCATTGCCCCCGGCTACTTCAAAACCGAGATGACGCAGGCGCTGGCCGACGATCCGGCCTTCACCGCCTGGCTGACCCAACGCACGCCCGCCGCGCGCTGGGGCGATCCGCAGGAGCTGATCGGCGCGGCGGTGTTCCTGGCCGCCGACGCCTCCGCCTTCGTCAACGGGCAACTGCTGTTTGTCGATGGCGGCATGTCGGCGGCGGTGTAATCTTTTTCCGTGGAGTCTTGCGATGAAAATTCAAACTCAGTCCTGTGTGGTCAACGGCAAGCGAGACGTGGCGGTGATCGCGCAAGAAGTGGATTATCGAGGGCAGGGAACGCTGGTGAAAATCAGCCGCGGCGGCATCTGCGGCTCGGATCTGCATTACTTCCAGGAAGGCAAGGTCGGCAATTTTCAGGTGCGTCAGCCGATGGTGCTGGGCCATGAGGTGATCGGTGAGGTGGTCGCCAGCGATTCGCCGCAGTTGCCGGCCGGGCAGAAGGTGGCGCTCAATCCCAGCAAACCCTGCGGGCAGTGCAAATACTGTCTGGAGCAGCAAAGCAATCAATGCGTCGAGATGCGCTTTTTCGGCAGCGCGATGTATTTTCCGCACGTCGACGGCGCTTTTACCCAATACAAAGTGGTGGATAGCGCGCAGTGCATTCCTTACGCCGCCGATCGCGACGACAGGGTGATGGTGTTCGCCGAACCGCTGGCGGTGGCTGTCCACGCGGCGAAGCAGCCCGGCGATGTGGCGGGGAAAAAGATCTTCGTGTCCGGCGTCGGCCCGATCGGCTGTCTGCTGGTGGCGGCGCTGAAAGCGCTGGGCGCCGCCGAGATTGTCTGCGCCGATCTCAGTCCGCGCTGCCTGGCGATCGCCAGCCAAATGGGGGCCAATCGGTGCCTGCATGCCGCGGACGACGATTTTAGCGACTATCAGCAGGACAAGGGCTATTTCGATGTCGCCTTCGAAGTGGCGGGACATCCGCTGTCGCTGCAGCGCTGTCTGGAGATCACCCGCGCCAAAGGCACCGTGGTGCAGGTAGGCATGGGCGGCAGCTTCCCTGATTTCCCGCTGATGTTGTTGATCGCCAAAGAGTTGAACCTGCTCGGATCGTTTCGCTTCGTGGCGGAATTTGCGCTGGCGGTGGCCTGGCTGGCCGGCGATGTGGTCGATCCGTTGCCGCTGTTGTCGGCGGAATTCGCCGGGGACCAACTGGCGCAGGCGCTGGAGTTTGCCGGCGACAAGCGCCAGGCCGCCAAGGTGCAATTGGTGTTTTAGGGTAAAAGTCCGATGGCCGCAGGCGACGATCCTTGTCTATAGTGTAGGAACGCTTAATTTTTCAACCACGGAGACCTCACTATGGCAAGACATTCGGATGCTGAGCAAACTACGCTGGATGACGATCTGAGAATGCTGACCGAGACGCTGGAAGAAGTGTTGCAATACACCGGCGATCGCGCGGATCAGGCCTACATTGACATCAAGTCGCACGCCGAGCAGGCGCTGAGTGAGGTCAAGGCGCGCTGGGCGAACACCGGCGAATCCTACTATGCGCGCGCCAAAGAAGCGGTGCACCGCACCGACGACTACGTGCGGGATAAACCCTGGCACAGCGTAGGCATCGGTGCCACCGTCGGGCTGGTGCTGGGGCTGCTGCTGGCCCGCAAATAAATCATGTCATCGGGGCGGCGCAGGCCGCCTCGTGCTTTTCTGCAGACTGTGTCGTTCATCCCGCCGTTTCCCCGATCGCTTTCCCTTATCCTGCCTATACTTCCCGCTGGCCGCCGTTGGAGCGCCTTTATCTCCCTTGTTTTTGTATGGACGGATTGAGCCGGCGTCGCCGCAAGTGTAAAGTGTTTGTGTTTTAATTGTTTGTTTTTTGTTCTAAATCAAACAATTATCTGGTGTAAACACCCAGGGATATACGGCGTTCTTGCGCTGGCGCAAAAGCCGTGAAAATAACACCTCATATAATACAGAACGTAACTACAGGCGCGGCGTCCGTCGGCTGCGCCGGGGACGATCTCTGCTAACTGACTTGTGAGCGAACTATGTCGACAAGTGTTTTTAATCGCCGGTGGGCGGCTGTGCTGCTCGAGGCGCTGGCCCGCCATGGGGTGCGGCATGTTTGTATCGCTCCGGGATCGCGCTCCACGCCGCTGACGCTGGCCGCCGCGGCCAACCGATCGTTTATCTGCCATACCCATTTTGATGAGCGCGGGCTCGGCCATTTGGCGCTCGGGCTGGCGAAGGCGGCGCGTGAGCCGGTGGCGGTGATCGTTACGTCCGGCACCGCGGCGGCGAACCTTTATCCCGCGTTGATCGAAGCCGGCCTGACCGGTGAACGGCTGGTGTTTCTCACCGCCGATCGGCCGCCGGAACTGATCGACTGCGGCGCCAATCAGGCGATCCGTCAAAACGGTCTCTACAGCAGCCACCCGACGTTGGCGATCGATCTGCCGCGTCCGACGCCGGATATTCCGGCCGCGTGGCTGGCCTCCAGCGTCGACAGCGCGATGGCGCGCCTGCAGCATGGCGCTTTGCATATCAACTGCCCGTTCGCCGAACCGCTGTACGGCGGCGATGAGCGTCACTATGCCGATTGGTCCGCCGCGCTGGGCGACTGGTGGCAGAGCGATCGTCCGTGGCTGCAGGAAAGCGAGACGCGTGCGGCGCCGTCGCCGCAGCCGGACTGGTTCTCCTGGCGGCAAAAGCGCGGCGTGGCGCTGGCCGGGCGCATGAGCGCGGAAGAGGGCGCGCAGGTGGCCGACTGGGCCGAAACGCTGGGCTGGCCGCTGATCGGCGATGTGCTGTCGCAGACCGGGCAACCGCTGCCCTGCGCCGATTTGTGGCTCGCGCATCCGCAGGCGCAGCGCGTACTGCAAGATGCGCAGCTGGTGGTGCAGTTCGGCGGCAGCCTGACCGGCAAACGCCTGCTGCAATGGCAGGCGCAGTGTCAGCCGGAAGAATATTGGATTATCGACGAGCTGCCGGGGCGGCTCGATCCGGCCCAACACCGGGGGCGGCGCCTGCGCGCCGGCGTGGCGCAGTGGTTGGCGCAGCATCCCGCGCAACCGCGCGCGCCGTGGGCCGCCGGGCTGGCGGCGCTGGCGGATAAAGCGCTGACGGCGGCGTCCACGCATCTGCACGATAACTTTGGCGAAGCGCAGCTGGCGCACCGCCTGCCGGAACTGCTGCCGGAGAACGGCCAGCTGTTTCTCGGCAACAGCCTGGTGGTGCGACTGATCGACGCATTAACGATGCTGCCTGCTGCTTACCCGGTATTCAGCAACCGCGGCGCCAGCGGCATCGACGGTCTGATTTCCACCGCCGCCGGCGTACAGCGCGCCACCGCCAGGCCGACGTTGGCGGTGGTGGGCGACCTTTCCGCCCTGTATGACCTCAATGCGCTGGCGCTGCTGCGCCACTGTTCGGCGCCGACGGTGCTGATCGTCGTCAATAACAACGGCGGCCAAATTTTCTCGCTGCTGCCGACGCCGGAAGAGGAGCGTCAGCGCTTTTACTGCATGCCGCAGAACGTTGAGTTCAGCCACGCGGCGGCGATGTTCCAGCTTGACTATGCGCGGCCGGAAAACTGGCGCCAGCTGCAACAGGCGGTTGAGCAAGGCTGGCGGCGCGGCGGCGCCACGTTGATAGAGCTGCAGGTGCCGCCGAGCGCAGGGGCCGAAAGCCTGCAATACCTGGTGCAACAGATGGCGGTGCAATGATGCTGGCGACGCGAATTTTGCAACAGGGCGAAGCGGGCCGCCCCTGGCTGATATGGTTGCATGGCCTGCTCGGCAACAACAATGAATGGCGGGTGATCGCCGCGCGCTGCCCGGAATGGCCGTCGCTGGCCATCGATCTGCCCGGCCACGGCGACTCCGTGGCGGTGAGCTGCCGCGGCTTCGACGACATCAGCGCGCAAATCGCCGCGACCCTGCAACTGCGCAATATCGAGCGTTATTGGCTGGTGGGCTACTCGCTCGGCGGGCGCATCGCCATGTATCACGCTTGCCACGGACGCCACGACGGTCTGCAAGGCGTGCTGGTCGAGGGCGGCAACCCGGGGCTTGAGGACGAACAACAGCGCCGCGATCGTTGCGAGCAGGATGCGCGATGGGCGGCGCGTTTTCGCAGTGAGCCGATTGCCGAAGTCCTGGCGGACTGGTATCAGCAACCGGTGTTCAAAGAGCTCAGCCACGTGCACCGCCAGGCGCTGATCGCCGCGCGCTCGGTCAACAGCGGCCCGGCGATCGCCGACATGCTCGAAGCCACGTCGCTCGGGCGGCAGCCCTATCTGGCACCGCAGCTGCGCCAACTGACCGTGCCGCTGCGGGTGCTGTGCGGTGAGAACGATCCCAAATTTCAACGGCTGGCGCGCGACGCCGGGTTGCCGTTGCGCATCGTGCCGCAGGCCGGCCACAACGCGCATCTGGCCAATCCGCAGGATTTCGTCGCCGAGCTGCAGACCTTTCTCGTTAACCCTGGTTAAAGGAACCGAACATGCTTTATCCGAATGAAGAACAGCTGTATGCCGCCATCGCCTGGCAGGATTGCACCGGCGATTTCGAAGACATTCTGTATCACAAGTCCGCCGACGGCATCGCCAAAATCACCATCAACCGGCCGCAGGTGCGCAATGCGTTTCGCCCGCAAACGGTCAAAGAGATGCTCGACGCGCTGGCCAACGCCCGTTACGACGACGGCATCGGCGTCATTATTCTGACCGGCGCCGGCGATAAGGCCTTCTGCTCCGGCGGCGATCAGAAAGTGCGCGGCGACTACGGCGGCTATCGCGACGACAGCGGCGTACACCACCTCAACGTGCTGGACTTCCAGCGCCAGATCCGCACCTGCCCGAAACCGGTGGTGGCGATGGTGGCCGGCTATTCGATCGGCGGCGGCCACGTGTTGCACATGATGTGCGATCTGACCATCGCGGCGGATAACGCCATCTTCGGCCAGACCGGCCCGAAAGTGGGCTCGTTCGACGGCGGCTGGGGGGCGTCTTACATGGCGCGCATCGTCGGCCAGAAGAAGGCGCGCGAAATCTGGTTCCTGTGCCGCCAGTACGACGCCGCCGCCGCGCTGGACATGGGGCTGGTCAATACGGTGGTGCCGCTGGCCGATCTGGAAAAAGAGACGGTGCGCTGGTGCCGCGAAATGCTGCAGAACAGCCCGATGGCGCTGCGCTGCCTGAAGGCGGCGCTGAATGCCGACTGCGACGGCCAGGCCGGTTTGCAGGAGCTGGCGGGCAACGCCACCATGTTGTTCTACATGACCGACGAAGGGCAGGAAGGGCGCAACGCCTTCAACGAGAAGCGCCAGCCGGACTTCAGCAAATTCAAGCGTAACCCGTAATGAGCGGGGCAAACCGCAGCGCGGCGCTATACCGTTACAGCCTGCCGATGGAGGCGGGCGTGGTGCTGCGCAATCAGCGGTTGAAAACGCGTGACGGATGGGTGGTGCAGCTGCGTCAGGGCGAGCGTGAGGGGTGGGGCGAGATCGCGCCGCTGCCGGAGTTCAGCCGGGAAACGCCGGCGCAGGCCGAACGGGCCGCATTGGACTGGCTGCAGGCGTGGCTGGCGGACAACGAACCGGAGCACAGCGCGCTGCCCTCGGTGGCCTTTGGGCTCAGCTGTGCGCAGGCCGAGCTGGAGCAGCGCTTGCCGACGCAGGCGGATTTCCGCAAGGCGCCGCTGTGTACCGGCGATCCGGACGAGCTGTTCGAGACATTGAGCGCTTTGCCGGGCGAGAAAGTCGCCAAGGTGAAAGTAGGGCTGTATGAGGCGGTGCGCGACGGCATGATCGTCAACGTGCTGCTGGAGGCGCTGCCGGATCTGCGGCTGCGGCTGGACGCCAACCGCAGTTGGAGCCGTGCCAAGGCCGACGGCTTCGCCAAATACGTCAACCCGGCGTGGCGCGATCGCATCGCCTTTTTGGAGGAGCCCTGCAAGACCCGTGATGAATCGCGCGACTTCGCCCGGGCGACCGGTATCGCCATCGCCTGGGATGAGAGCGTGCGGGAGGTGGACTTTGTGGTGCAGGCCGAGCCGGGTGTGGCGGCCATCGTGATCAAGCCGACGCTGGTCGGCAGCCTGGCGCGCTGTCAGGCGCTGGTGGCGCAGGCGCACGCGGAGGGGCTGACGGCGGTGATCAGTTCCAGCCTCGAATCCAGCCTGGGGTTGACCCAGCTGGCGCGCATCGCCCATTGGCTGACGCCGGACACCGTGCCGGGGCTGGACACGCTGGGGTTGATGAAGGCGCAGGTGCTGCGCCCGTGGCCGGGCAGCGCGTTGCCGCTGCTGGATGTTTCGGCGCTGGAGTGTCTATGGCGCGGTTAAGCGATTGGCCGTGGCGGCACTGGGCGCGCCTTCAGCCGCAGGCGACGGCGCTGTTGCTCGGCGAACGGCCGCTGAGCTGGCTGGCGTTGCAAAGCCAGGTGGATGAGCTGGCGGCGGATTTCCAGCATCAGGGCGTTGAACCGGGCTGCGGCGTGGCGCTGTGCGGTAAAAACAGCTATCCGCTGCTGCTGGCCTATCTGGCGCTGCTGCAATGTGGCGCGCGCCTGTTGCCGCTCAATCCCGCCTTGCCGACGCCGCTGCTGGCGCAGCTGTTGCCGGAATTGGATATGACCTTTGTCTTCGGCCCGGACTCGTTGCCGGCGCTGCCGGAAGAGGTGATTCGATTGACGCCGCCCTCGACCGAGCCGCGTTGGCCAGACCTGCCGACGTGGGATGCGCAGCGTCTGGCGACGCTGACGTTGACTTCCGGTTCCAGCGGCATGCCGAAAGCGGCGGCGCACAGCTACGCCAACCATCTGGCCAGCGCCGACGGGGTGTTGCAGCTGATGGATTTTCAGCGCGAGGATTGCTGGCTGCTGTCACTGCCGCTGTTTCACGTCTCCGGTCAGGGCATCGTCTGGCGCTGGCTGGCGGCGGGTGCGCGGCTGGCGGTGCGCGAGATGCACCCGCTGGCCGAGGCATTGGCTGGCTGCACGCACGCCTCGCTGGTGCCGACGCAGCTCTGGCGGCTGTTGGCGCAACCGCTGACGGGCATGACGTTGAAAGCGGTGCTGCTCGGCGGCGCGATGATCCCGGTGGAGCTGACCGAACGGGCGGAGGCGGCGGGGATCCGCTGCTGGTGCGGCTACGGGCTGACCGAACTGGCCTCCACGGTGTGCGCCAAGCGCGCCGATGCGCGGCCGGGCGTCGGCCTGCCGCTCGGCGGCCGCGAAGTAAAACTGGTCGACGAAGAGGTCTGGATCCGCGCCGACAGCCTGGCGCTCGGCTACTGGCGTCATGGGCATCTGCAGCCGTTGGCCGATGAGCAGGGCTGGTTCGCGACCCGCGATCGCGGCGTGATGGAGGAGGGGGAACTGCGCATTCTCGGCCGGCTGGACAACCTGTTTTTCAGCGGCGGCGAAGGGGTGCAGCCCGAGGATATCGAACGCGTGCTGGCGGCGCACCCGCAGATCACGCAGGCGTTTGTGGTGCCGATGGCGGACGCTGAGTTCGGCCAGCGGCCGGTGGCGGTGATCGACGGCGATCCGGCGCTGTCGTTGGGGGCGCTGTTCGCCTGGTCGCAGAACCAGCTGGCCAATTTCCAACGCCCGGTGGCGTTGCTCCCGTTGCCCGAGGAACTGAAAAACGGCGGCATCAAGATTTCTCGCCGCCAGTTGCAGCAGTGGGTGGCGCAGCGTCTCTCCCAGGCATAAAAAAGCCGCCCGAAAGGGCGGCTGAGTGGATGGCTGCAGAAGGTTATTTCAGCCCCAACGCCTTGGCGACGCCGGCGCCGTAGTCCGGGTGCACCTTGGTGAACAGCTCGACCTGACGGCGCTGGATCTGTTCCGGCACCTGCGACAGTTCGCCGGCGATGCGGGTGAACATGCGCTGGTGCTCTTCGGCGCTCAGCAGGTTGAACAGCGCGCGCGGCTGGCTGTAGTAATCGTCGTCTTCACGATGGTTCCAGTGGTCGGCCGCGCCCTCAATGCTCAGCGGTGGTTCGCTGAAGTCCGGCTGCTCCTGGAACAGGCCGAAGCTGTTTGGTTCGTAGGTGGCGCCATTGCCGCTGTTGCCGTCCACGCGCATCGCGCCGTCGCGATGGTAGTTGTGGAACGGGCACTTGGCGCCGTTCACCGGGATCTGGTGGTGGTTGACGCCCAGACGGTAGCGGTGCGCATCGCCATAGGAGAATAGACGGCCCTGCAGCATTTTATCCGGCGAGAAACTGATGCCCGGCACCACGTTGGCGGGGTTCATCGCCACCTGCTCGACCTCGGAGAAGTAGTTGTCGGGATTGCGGTTCAGCTCGAAATAACCGACGTCGATCAGCGGGTAGTCGCCGTGCGGCCACACCTTGGTCAGATCAAATGGGTTATAGGGCGTCTGCGAGGCCTCGTGTTCCGGCATGATCTGAATTTGCAGCTTCCAGCGCGGGAAGTCGCCGCGTTTGATCGCCTCGAACAGATCGCGCTGTGAGCTTTCGCGATCCTTGGCGATGATCGCTTCCGCTTCTTCATCCATCAGGTTTTCAATGCCTTGTTCGCAGCGGAAGTGGAATTTCACCCAGAAGCGCTCGTTGGCGGCATTGATAAAGCTGAAGGTGTGGCTGCCGAAGCCGTGCATGTGGCGGTAGGACTTCGGAATACCGCGATCGCTGAAGTCGATGGTCAGCTGGTGCAGTGATTCCGGCAGGTGGGAGAAGAAGTCCCACTTGTAGACCGGGTTGCGCAGGTTGGTATGCGGATCGCGTTTCACCACGTGGTTGAGATCGGGGAATTTCAGCGGATCGCGCAGATAGAACACCGGCGTATCGTTACCCACCAAATCCCAGTTGCCTTCTTCGGTATAGAACTTCATGGCGAAGCCGCGAATGTCGCGTTCGGCGTCGGCGGCGCCGCGTTCACCGGCGACGGTGGAGAAGCGGATAAACATGTCGGTCTGCTTACCGATTTCGGAGAAGATCTTGGCGCGCGTGTAGCGGGTGATGTCGTGGGTGACGGTAAAGGTGCCGTAGGCGCCGGATCCCTTGGCATGCATGCGGCGCTCGGGGATGACTTCACGGTCGAAGTGGGCCAGTTTTTCCAGGAACCACACGTCCTGCAACAGCATCGGGCCGCGTTTGCCTGCGGTGATCACGTTATTGTTATCGACAACCGGGGCGCCGGCTGCGGTGGTCAGTCCTTTCTTGCTCATCACTTGCTCCTTATCGTAGTGCATTTAAGTAAAGACTCGGGCGGTTTAAGCGTTCATCAGCATAGTCCTTTGGCGGGGCTTCTTCCCCTGACCTCGGTCAAAGCCACTACTAGTTGTAGCCCTATTGCCGAGCGACGGCAAATAGGTCTCGGTTATCGTTGGCATCGCCTTGACGAATATAGATTGTTGTTTGCAAATATTTACATTTATTTGATTATTGAAGAATTTTTTCGTTTTTATCCCTTAAATACGCATTGAGCTTTGGTATAGACTCGTGACGTTATTATTATGCGTTGATTCGATCATTCGGTACGGATGACAAACCAGAGGGAAAGATGATGAAAAAGACTTGGGTCGCGTGCGCGGCAGGATTGCTGTTGGTGACCGGCGCGGCGAACGCCATCAGCGTGTCGGGCGAAGCCGGGCAGCACTACACCAACCTGGGCGTTGGCATGAGCACCGGCTCTTCAGGTCTGGGCCTGACCGGCAACTGGGCGCGCAGCGACCATGACGGCAACGTCGGCAGCGTGGGGTTGAACTTCGGCGTGCCGCTGGGGCCGTTGACGGCGACCGTGGGCGCCAAAGCGCTGTACCTCAGCCCGAAAGACGGGAAGAGCGGCGGGGCGGTGGCGCTGGGCGGCGGCCTGGAGTGGGAGATTAACCGTTACTTCAGCCTGCACGGCGAAGGTTACTTTGCCCCTGAGTCTTTCACCAGCGGCGTGAAGGCCTATAACGAAGCCAGCGGCGGCCTGCGCTGGAAGTTCCGTCCGCTGAGCGTAGACGTGGGCTACCGTTACATGCAGATGGAAGGCAAAGACGGGCGTCGCGACAACACCCTGGCCGATGGCCCTTATGTCGGTGTCGGTCTGAGCTTCTGACGCTCAGCAAAAAGGGGCCATTGCGGCCCCTTTTTCTTTATCATTTCTTGTCTTTCGTCGCTTACCCGACCGCCGGCAGCATGCCGCTGGCGATGCCCAGTTGAATGGCGATCACCGTTACCCCGCAGACAAACACCAGCGCCAGCGCAGGGGTGCCGCCCCAGACGCGATACTGCGCCTGATGCTTTTGGCGGGTTTTCCACACCAACAGCGAAGGCAGCAGCAGCGCCAGCACCGACAGGGCGATGGCGGCGAAACCCAGCGCCAGCACGAAGCCGCGAGGGTAGAACAGCGCGAAGGCCAGCGGCGGCAGGAAGGTGATGGCGCCGGTTTGCAGGCGGCCACGCACGTTATCTTGCCGCTTGAACAGGTCGGCCAGGAAATCGAACAGCCCGAGCGCGACGCCGAGGAACGAGGTCGCCAGCGCCAGATCGGCGAACAGGTGCACTGCCAGTTCAACGTGCGGTGAAGCCACTGCGTCGCGCACCGCTTGCAACAGGCCATTCAGCCCGGCCTGCTGCGCCAGAATGCCGACGAAGGTGTCGGAGCTGATGCTGCCCAGCGTCGCCAGCTGCCAGAAGATATAGGCCATCAGCGGGATGGCGCTGCCGATGATAAACACCCAGCGCAGTTTGCGAATGTTGCCGCCCATGTAGTTGACGATGCTCGGCACGCTGCCGTGGAAGCCGAAGGAGGTGAAGATCACCGGAATGGCCGACAGCGCCAGGCCTTGCTCCAGCGGCAACGTCATCAGGTTGGTTTGGTGGATATTCGGCAACATCAGGCCGAGCATCACCACCAGAAACACCACTTTGGCGCTGAACAGGATGCGGTTGAACAAGTCGACCGAGTGGGTGCCGATGCACACCACGCCGCCGGCCACCAGGGTGAACAGCAGGACGCCGAGCGACACCGGGAAGTCCTGTGACGTCCATTGGCTGATGCTGGTGGCGAGCAATTCGCCGGCGCCGCTAATGTAGGCGGCGGTGAGGGCGTACATCAGGAACATCATGCTGAAGCTGGTCAGCCACTGGCCGCCGCCGCCGAGATAACGTTTGGCGAGGGTACCCAGACCGGTATCCGCCTGTTCATGCTGGTAAACCTCTACCAGCAGCAGCGCGGTGTAACACATCAACAGCCACAGCCCGACCAGTAAGGCCAGCGTGACGCCGAAGCCGACGCCGGCCGCCGCCAGCGGCATCGCCAGCATCCCGGCGCCAATGGTGGTGCCCGCCACGATAAAAACACTGCCAAGAGTGCGATTCTTCACGTTTTTTCTCTACCAGCCGAAAGATTTTGAAAATTATAGGTAACGATTTATGAGGATGGCAGGATAGTGGAAGCCCTAATTTGTGTCAAACCGACGTTACGCATGATGTACAGTAATGTTTACATTGCGGCGAGCTGCATGGCGCATGAGAAACGAACCCATGGCTGAAATTATCCGCAGGCGGCTAGTGAAAAGTTATTTACGGGCTTCTATAGTGGAATGACCAAAAAATGTGGGAGAGATCAATGTTAAGGGTGGAGATGCTCAGCACCGGCGATGAGGTGCTGCACGGGCAAATTATTGATACCAACGCCGCCTGGCTGGCGGACTACCTGTTCCAGCAGGGCGTGCCGATGAGCGGGCGTGAAACGGTCGGGGACAGCCTCTCTGCGTTGATCGAGATCCTGCAGGAACGCAGCCACATCGCCGATGTGTTGATCGTTAACGGCGGCCTGGGGCCGACCAGCGACGATCTCAGCGCGCTGGCCGCCGCGAAAGCCAGCGGCGTAGAGCTGGTCGAACGGGCTGACTGGTTGGCGCGCATGGAAGCCTATTTCGCCGAGCGCGGGCGGCCGATGGCCCCTTCCAACCGCAAGCAGGCGCAGATCCCGGCCAACGCGGAAATGCTGGATAACCCGGTAGGCACCGCCTGCGGGTTCGCGCTGCAGCTGAACCAATGCCTGATGTTCTTCACCCCCGGCGTGCCGTCGGAATTCAAAGTGATGGTCGAACAGCAGATCGTGCCGCGTCTGCGCCAGCGCTTCACCTTGCCGGCGCCGCCGCTGTGCCTGCGCCTGACCACCTTCGGCACCTCCGAGAGCGATCTGGCCGCCGAGCTGGACGGCCTGCCGCTGCCGCCGGATGTGGTGTTGGGTTACCGCTCGTCCAGCCCGATCATTGAGCTGAAGCTGACCGGGCCGGAAAGCCGGCGCGCGGAGATGGAGCTGGCCTGGCGACGCGTGCGCGAGGTAGCGGGGGACAACTGCATCTTTGAAGGCACCGACGGGTTGCCGGCGACGCTGACGCAGCGTCTGAATCAGCAAGGGCTGAAGCTGGCGTTGAGCGAGCAGTTCAGCGGCGGTTTGATCAATCTGCAGCTGCAGAGCGAAGGGGCGCCGCTGGCGGGGGGCGAGCTGCTGCCGGCGCACTGCATCGAAACGCTGGAAACGACGCTGGCGCGCGCCCGCTCGCTGGCGGAATTGACCGGTGCGCCGTTGGCGTTGGCGGTCAGCGCCATGCGCGATGAGCAGGTGAGCATTGCGCTGCACACGCCGCGCGGCGGCATTGGCCAGACCGTGCGTTATCGCGCGTCGCGCCACGGCCTGCGGCTGCGGCAGGAGTCGGTGGCGATGCTGGCGTTGGATATGCTGCGCCGCTGGCTGAATGGGGGCCAGGCGTGCGGTAAAAACGCCTGGCTGGAGGTGGTGGAAATTATCGAGTGACGGGTATTGGCGTTGCTGAGTCTCCCGTCTTGTCGGCTTCATCGCGCTGCATCAGCCGTTCGGACGCCAGGCGTGAAAGACGTATTGCCGCGGCGCCTCGCGTTTGCAGCTCTCTACCGTAGTTCCTGAGCGCCTGCGCGGCGCTGTCTGAGTGCGCCAGATGCGCCGCCAGGCTGGCGGCGTCTACCAGCGCGGTGTTGGCGCCGAGCCCACCCGCCGGGCTCATGGCGTGCACGGCGTCGCCGAGAAAGGCGATGCGTTCGCTGCGCCATTCTGGCATCGCCGCTGTAACCTGCACCGTCCGCACGCTGAGCGACAGGGGATCCGCCAGCGCTAACGCCGTTTGCAAGGCGGGCGCCCATCCCTGCGAGATATGTCGTACGCGCGCCTGCAGCGCAGCGGTTCCCTCAGTTCGCACCGGCCCGCCGAGACGCCCAGCCGATCCGATATAGGCCCAATAGAGATAGTCGTCGACCGGTGAGAGGCGGCAATCGGGCGCGTAGTCGGCCGCCAACTGCGCCATGGGGGCCTCAAAGCGCATCGGTTCAAGCACCAGCGACACGCCGTCGGCGAAGATCACCGATACGCCGTTCAGCAGTTCGGGGGCCAATTGGGCTCCGGTCGCCGCATCGAGCGGCGTTTTACCGTAAAGGGTGACCGCGCCGCTGTCTTTGGGCCCCGCCTCAGGCAGGCAGCGCCGCCGTACCAGCGAGTTGACGCAGTCGGCGGCGATCAGCACATCGACCCGCACTTGCTCGCCGTTGGCGAACTGCAGTTCCACGCCCTGCGGCGTTTGTGCAAATTCACGCAAGGTATGGCCGAAGCGCACCTGGTCTTGCAGGCCGGCAAGCAGGATCTCGCGCAGCGTTTGGCGATGAATGCCGAGATCGCCGCTCGGTTCTTGCGTTTGTCGCTGGCTGGAGGGCAACCAGTGCTCGGGGCGTCGGCCGGTGAGCGGGGCAAGCTGCGGATCCCATAGATTGCTCTCGCCGCTGTTTTGCGCGCTGCCGGCACAGAGCAACCGGTAGTGTGCCGGCGGCAGGCAGGCGGCCAGCGCCTGCTGGCCCGACGGATCGATGCGCAGCCGGTAGCCCTGATCGCGCGCCTGCGGCGTGGCGTCGCGTTCAAATACCGTGGCGTGGATGCCGAAGCGGCGCAGTCCCTGAGCCAGACACAGGCCGCCGGGCCCTGCGCCGATAATGCCAATGCTGAGTGTTGTCATCATATTCCCTCGTGAAACAGTGGCCACAGACGGTAGCGGCCGGAAGCATTTCATTATGTCGGTGCAGGAAAAGGTTGGTATAACGGTATCTGGACTAAAAATAGTGATTAGTGGCCAATATGGATGCAAACCTTCATGCCCTCGACGCTGACTGCAGCGAATGGTCCGCGGGCCCTTGGCTTATCGCGCTTGGCGGCCGCGACGCGGCAGGCCGGGAGTATCGGTTGGGCACGCGAGAATACGACTGGCATCAGCATGTGCGTGGGCAGTTGCTGTGCGTCGAAAGCGGCTTGCTGCATGTACGCACGGCGCAGGGCGATTGGGTGCTGCCGCCGCAGCGGGCGGGTTGGATCCCGCCGGGGACGGAGCACCGGGTGCAGGTCTGCGGCGCGCTGAGCGGCTGGAGTTTGCTGCTGGCGCCGGAGGCCTGCCACGATCTGTCGAATACACCTTGCGTTATCGGCATCAGCGCCGTGCTGCAGGCGCTGGCTCAGCGTGCGGAAGGTTGGGACAAACGCAGCGCGCTTACCCTGGAACAGGATCGTATGGCGCAGGTGATGCGGGATGAGATACGGCTGGCGCCGACGGAGCCGCTGTATTTACCGATGTCGTCCCATCCGCGCCTGGCCGGCGTTCTGCAGGCCTTGCTGGCGCAACCGGGGAGCGAACGTTCACTGGAGGCGTGGGCTGAATGGGGGGCGATGTCGCCGCGTACCCTGCGGCGGCTGATGATCGGCGAGACGGGGTTGAGTTTTGCCCAGTGGCGTCAGCAGGCTCGGTTGTCATATGCGTTGGCGAAGCTGGCCGAAGGCGAAACGGTGCTGCAGATTGCGGAGGCGCTGGGGTATGCCTCGCCGAGCAATTTTATCGCCATGTTTCGTAAAGCCTTCGGCGATTCCCCGGCGCGTTATTTTTCCACATCGGCGGGAAAGGGGCGCTAAGCGAAATACTTTGAGGATAGTTATATATCCCTGATTAATCATAATCTTATAGGGGATATTCGCGGTGAGGGAATGCTGTTACTCTCTTGACGGGTGCTTGAGACTGTTCGTCTTGGGCATTGTGTGACAAGGCGGATAGATGAAAGCCCCAGACTGACTCTCAATCAGAATGGGGCTGCACATACCGCCTAGACACCGGTATGGTAGCCCCTTCACAGCAAGGAGGCAAGCATGCGCTTAAGGCATGTATTTCACTCGCTAACCGTTGTATGTATTACGGTTTTGTTATTTATCTGGATGATAAGAGATTCGCTGTGCGAACTGAAAATCTACCAGGAAAATATCACTATCCTGATCAGGTTGGCGTGTGAGGTGAAGCGGTAATCCTAGGGCGGGGGCAACCCCGCCTTCTGGTCTCCAGGCGCGGTTTCCGGCACCCGACTTTACATTTCCAGCTCGATATCCGTCAGCGGTATGCAGCAGCAGGGCAGGATTTCGCCGGCGTTGATAAACGCCAGCGGCTGTTGGCGGTAGGCCACTTCACCTTTCACCAGCTTCAGGCGGCAGGCGCCGCAATAGCCGGAGCGGCATTGGTACTCTACCTGCACATCGTGCAGTTCCAGCACGTCGAGCAGGCAGTTTTCACTGTTAGGGCAAGAGAGCTGCGTGCCGGCGGCGCGCAGCGTTACGGTAGGCGTCGCCATCGCTTACAGTTCGAAGTCGCTCAGGTCGTCGGCGTTGATCTCCGAGTCGATCTGGCCAACCAGGTAAGAGCTCACTTCCACTTCCTGCGGCGCTACCTGCACGTTGTCGGACACCAACCAGGCGTTGATCCATGGGATCGGGTTGGAGCGGGTTTCGAACGGCAGACCGAGGCCGACCGCCTGCATGCGGATATTGGTGATGTATTCCACATACTGGCACAGGATGTCTTTGTTCAGGCCAATCATCGAGCCGTCGCGGAACAGGTATTCCGCCCACTCTTTCTCCTGCTGGGCGGCCAGCACGAACAGATCGTAGCACTCTTGCTGGCACTCCTCGGCGATCTCTGCCATTTCAGGATCGTCCGCGCCTGAACGCATCAGGTTCAGCATGTGCTGGGTGCCGGTCAGGTGCAGCGCTTCGTCGCGGGCGATCAGCTTGATGATCTTGGCGTTGCCTTCCATCAATTCGCGCTCGGCGAACGCGAAGGAGCAGGCAAAGCTGACGTAGAAACGGATCGCTTCCAGCGCGTTCACGCTCATCAGGCACAGGTACAGCTGCTTCTTCAGCGCACGCAGATTGACGGTGACGGTTTTACCGTTCACCTGGTGGGTGCCTTCACCCAGCAGGTGATAGTAGCTGGTCATCTCGATCAGATCGTCGTAGTAGCCGGAAATGTCTTTCGCGCGCTTCTTGATCTCTTCGTTGGTGACGATGTCGTCGAACACCAGCGCCGGATCGTTGACGATGTTGCGGATGATGTGGGTGTAGGAACGGGAGTGGATGGTCTCGGAGAACGACCAGGTTTCCACCCAGGTTTCCAGTTCAGGGATCGAGATCAGCGGCAGCAGGGCGACGTTCGGGCTGCGGCCCTGAATGGAGTCCAGCAGGGTCTGATACTTCAGGTTGCTGATGAAGATGTGCTTCTCGTGCTCCGGCAGCGCCTGATAATCGATGCGATCGCGAGAGACGTCAACCTCTTCCGGGCGCCAGAAGAAGGAGAGCTGTTTTTCGATCAGTTTTTCGAAGATTTCATGCTTTTGCTGGTCGAAACGCGCAACGTTTACCGACTGGCCGAAGAACATCGGCTCTTGCAGCTGGTCGTTTTTGGTCTGAGAAAAAGTGGTGTAAGCCATAAGCCTGAATCCATCGTAACGTGGCTAAATGAAGGGGCCGGAAAATTCCGGCCCGCTAGGTCAAACTTTAGATCTTGCAGGCGCCGCTTTCGCAGTCATCATCGCCGGCCTTGGCAGGCTGCAAATCTTCCTGGGCGTCTTCCGCGCCGTCGCGGGTGTTTTGGTAGTACAGCGTTTTCACGCCGAACTTGTAGGTGGTGAGCAGGTCTTTCAACAGCTGCTTCATCGGCACCTTGCCGCCCGGGAAGCGGGTCGGATCGTAGTTGGTGTTGGCCGAAATCGACTGGTCGATGAATTTCTGCATCAGCCCCACCAGCTGCAGATAGCCGTCGTTGCTCGGCATTTCCCACAGCAGCTCGTAGTTGTCTTTCAGACGCTCATACTCCGGCACCACCTGGCGCAGGATGCCGTCTTTCGACGCCTTGATGCTGATGTGGCCGCGCGGCGGCTCGATGCCGTTGGTGGCGTTGGAAATCTGCGAAGAGGTTTCCGACGGCATCAGGGCGGACAGCGTCGAGTTGCGCAGACCGGTTTCCTGGATCTCTTTACGCAGGGTTTCCCAGTCGTAGTGCAGCGGCTCGCTGCAGATCGCATCCAGGTCTTTCTTGTAGGTGTCGATCGGCAGGATGCCCTGCGAATAGGTGGTTTCGTTGAACCACGGGCAAGCGCCTTGTTCCTGCGCCAGACGGTTGGAGGCTTTCAGCAGGTAGTACTGAATGGCTTCGAACGTCTTGTGGGTTAGGTTGTTGGCGCTGCCGTCGGAGTAGCGCACGCCGTTCTTCGCCAGATAATAGGCGAAGTTGATGACGCCAATGCCCAGGGTGCGACGCCCCATCGCGCCACGGTGCGCGGCCTTGATCGGATAATCCTGATAATCCAGTAGGGCGTCGAGTGAACGCACCGCCAGGGTCGCCAGCTCTTCCAGATCGTCCAGGCTGTCGATCGCGCCCAGGTTGAAGGCGGACAGGGTGCACAGCGCAATTTCGCCGTTCTCGTCGTTGACGTCTTCCAGCGGCTTGGTCGGCAGGGCGATTTCCAGGCACAGGTTGGACTGACGCACTGGCGCGATCTGCGGATCGAACGGGCTGTGGGTGTTGCAGTGGTCGACGTTCTGAATGTAGATGCGGCCGGTAGAGGCGCGCTCTTGCATCATCAGCGAGAACAGCTCAACCGCTTTCACGCGCTTCTGGCGAATGCTGTCGTCTTTTTCGTACTGGGTGTACAGACGCTCGAATTCGTCCTGATCGGCGAAGAATGCGTCATACAGTCCCGGCACGTCGGACGGGCTGAACAGGGTGATGTCTTCGCCCTTGATCAGACGCTGGTACATCAGGCGGTTCAGCTGCACGCCGTAGTCCATGTGACGCACGCGGTTGCCTTCAACGCCACGGTTGTTTTTCAGCACCAGCAGGCTTTCCACTTCCAGGTGCCACATCGGGTAGAACAGCGTTGCCGCGCCACCGCGCACGCCGCCCTGCGAGCAGGATTTGACGGCGGTCTGGAAGTGTTTGTAGAACGGAATGCAGCCGGTATGGAAAGCTTCCCCGCCACGGATCGGGCTGCCCAGCGCGCGGATGCGGCCGGCGTTGATGCCGATACCGGCGCGTTGCGAAACGTATTTCACAATGGCGCTGGAGGTGGCGTTGATGGAGTCCAGGCTGTCGCCGCACTCGATCAGCACGCAGGAGCTGAACTGGCGGGTTGGGGTGCGCACGCCGGACATGATCGGCGTTGGCAGCGAAATCTTGAAGGTGGAAATCGCGTCGTAGAAACGTTTGACGTAGTCCAGACGAGTTTCACGCGGGTAGTTGGAGAACAGGCAAGCGGACACCAGCATGTACAGGAACTGGGCGCTTTCGTAGATCTCGCCGCTGACGCGGTTCTGCACCAGATACTTGCCTTCCAGCTGCTTGACGGCGGCATAAGAGAAGTTCATGTCGCGCCAGTGATCGATAAAGGAGTCCATCTGCTCGAACTCTTCAGCGCTGTAGTCTTCCAGCAGATGTTTATCGTATTTGCCCATCTCGACCATGCGCGTCACGTGAGCGTGCAGCTTCGGCGGCTCGAACTGGCCGTAAGCCTTTTTGCGCAGGTGGAAGATCGCCAGGCGAGCGGCCAGGTACTGATAGTCCGGCGCATCGCGGGAGATCAGATCGGCAGCGGCTTTGATGATGGTTTCGTGAATGTCGGCGGTTTTGATGCCGTCATAAAACTGAATGTGGGAACGCAACTCTACTTGAGAAACCGAGACGTTGTGCAATCCTTCTGCGGCCCAATCGATGACCCGGTGGATTTTGTCGAGGTTGATGCGCTCTTTACGGCCATCGCGTTTAGTTACAAGCAGACTTTGGTTCATGTGGTGTTTTACCTGTCCGTATGGTGCCCCTAAGCAGAAGTGTAGTCGCTCTGCTCAGTATGTAAACACTATATATAGGGGTTGTATGTCGGTGAGGTAACAAGATAGTGAGAAAAAACGGCGTTTGCAAGTGAACAAAACCGGCCTAATTTGTGGATAACTTGGGGGTGAAATGTAACTTGCCGTTCGCAGTGCGCGCCGTGACTGGCGCGACAAGCTTGTCAATAAGCGAGATCAGATTTTCCTTAAAAACTGAAAAAACCGATCGTTTGGCGCTTTATTAAACGTTAGAAAAAAACGGCATATTGATCTGATTTAATATTCTAAAAAACTGTCTACAACCACGATTTTGATCGAAGTCGCGGAAATTAGGTATTTTTCCTAACAGCGCGTTGGCGCCGAACCCCGATAACGCAGGGCCGGCGCGGTTTACAGCGCTCAGCCTTCGTGCTGGGTGTGCACCATGTAGTTCACGTCAACGTTGCGCCCAAGCTTGAAATGATCGGTGATCGGGTTGTAATGCAGGCCGATCATGTGCTTTTCGCGCAGCGGCGTGCCGTCGACCCAGCCGATCAATTCGGAAGGGCGAATGAACTTCTTATGATCGTGGGTGCCCTGCGGCACCATCTTCAGCACGTATTCCGCGCCGATCACCGCCATCAGCCAGGCTTTGGTGTTGCGGTTGATGGTGGAGAAGAACACGTGGCCGCCCGGTTTCACCAGTTGGGCGCAGGCGCGCACCACCGAGGCCGGATCGGGCACGTGCTCCAGCATCTCCATGCAGGTGACCACGTCGTAGCGCTGCGGGTTGGCCTGAGCGTGGCTTTCCACCGTCTCCTGCACATAGGTGACGTCCATGCCGCTTTCCAGCGCGTGCAGCCGGGCGACCTGCAGCGGCTCCGCGCCCATGTCCAGCCCGGTTACCTTGGCGCCTTCGCGCGCCATGCTCTCCGCCAGAATGCCGCCGCCGCAGCCCACGTCGAGCACCTGCTTGTCAAAAATGCCGCCGGCGCGCTGCATGATGTAGTTCAGGCGCAGCGGGTTGATGCGGTGCAGCGGTTTGAACTCGCCTTCCAGATCCCACCAGCGGGAGGCGACGGCCTCGAACTTGGCGATTTCATGGTGGTCAACGTTTTGCACTCGGCTGGATGATTCTGCGTTCATGGGCTTGTCTGGCTCCTTGTTCTCGTTGCGCGGATTATACATGTTCCGGCGCGGCATCGTCTGTGCCGATGCGTTTTTAGCGCACTTATCTGCACAATTTCCGTGAAACAGCGGCGGTTATTTTCCCGTAAAGCGTGCTTTGTGATATAGTTTTACACCTTTGCCACTATGGCAGCGGGCAGATGAATCATTAGTAGAGGGATAGCAGCTCCATGAGCGACCTTGCCAGAGAAATCACACCGGTAAACATCGAAGACGAGTTGAAAAACTCGTATCTGGACTATGCGATGTCCGTTATTGTCGGACGTGCGCTGCCAGATGTTCGTGATGGACTGAAGCCGGTTCACCGCCGCGTTCTGTACGCGATGAGCGTATTGGGTAACGACTGGAATAAACCATACAAGAAATCGGCCCGTGTCGTCGGGGACGTGATCGGTAAATATCACCCGCACGGTGACAGCGCGGTTTACGACACTATCGTGCGTATGGCTCAGCCGTTTTCACTGCGCTACATGCTGGTGGACGGCCAGGGTAACTTCGGTTCCGTCGACGGCGACTCCGCGGCGGCGATGCGTTATACCGAAGTGCGCATGTCCAAGATTGCTCACGAACTGTTGGCGGATCTGGAAAAAGAAACCGTCGACTTCGTGCCTAACTATGATGGCACCGAGCAGATCCCGGCCGTCATGCCGACCAAGATCCCGAACCTGCTGGTCAACGGCTCGTCGGGCATCGCCGTGGGCATGGCCACCAATATTCCGCCGCACAACCTGGCGGAAGTCGTCAACGGCTGCCTGGCCTATATCGACGATGAAAACATCAGCATCGAAGGGCTGATGGAACACATCCCGGGGCCGGACTTCCCGACGGCGGCGATCATCAACGGCCGCCGCGGCATTGAAGAGGCCTACCGCACCGGGCGCGGCAAAGTCTACCTGCGCGCGCGCGCGGAAGTGGAAGCCGACGCCAAGACCGGGCGCGAAACCATCATCGTTCACGAAATCCCGTATCAGGTGAACAAGGCGCGTCTGATCGAGAAGATCGCCGAGCTGGTGAAAGAAAAACGCGTAGAAGGCATCAGCGCGCTGCGTGACGAGTCCGATAAAGACGGCATGCGCATCGTGATCGAAGTCAAACGCGACGCGGTCGGCGAAGTGGTGCTGAACAACCTGTATGCGCTGACGCAGCTGCAGGTCACCTTCGGCATCAACATGGTCGCGCTGCATCAGGGGCAGCCTAAGCTGCTGAACCTGAAAGATATCCTCGAAGCCTTCGTGCGCCACCGCCGCGAAGTGGTCACCCGCCGCACCATCTTCGAACTGCGCAAGGCCCGTGACCGCGCCCATATCCTGGAAGCGCTGGCTATCGCGTTGGCTAACATCGATCCGATCATCGAGCTGATTCGCCGTGCGCCGACGCCGGCGGAAGCGAAAGTCGCGCTGGTGGCTCAGCCGTGGGATCTGGGCAACGTCAGCGCCATGCTGGAACGCGCCGGTGACGACGCCGCTCGCCCTGAGTGGCTGGAGCCGGAGTTCGGCATCCGCGACGGCAAATACTACCTGACCGAGCAGCAGGCTCAGGCTATTCTGGATCTGCGCCTGCAGAAACTGACCGGCCTGGAGCACGAAAAGCTGCTGGACGAATATAAAGAGCTGCTCAACTTTATCGCCGAGCTGATCTTTATTCTGGAAAGCCCAGAGCGCCTGATGGAAGTGATCCGCGAAGAGCTGGTGGCGGTCAAAGAGCTGTACAACGACGGCCGCCGCACCGAGATCACCGCCAATACTTCCGACATCAACATCGAAGACCTGATCAACCAGGAAGACGTGGTGGTGACCCTGTCTCACCAGGGTTACGTGAAGTATCAGCCGCTGTCCGACTATGAAGCGCAGCGCCGCGGCGGCAAAGGCAAGTCCGCCGCGCGTATTAAAGAAGAAGACTTTATCGATCGCCTGCTGGTGGCCAACACCCACGATACGATCCTGTGCTTCTCCAGCCGTGGCCGCCTGTACTGGATGAAGGTGTACCAACTGCCTGAAGCCAGCCGCGGCGCGCGCGGTCGCCCAATCGTCAACCTGCTGCCGCTGGAAGCCGACGAGCGTATCACCGCCATTCTGCCGGTGCGCGAGTATGAAGAAGGGCGCCACGTGTTCATGGCCACCGCCAGCGGTACCGTGAAGAAAACTGCGCTGACCGAGTTCAGCCGCCCACGCAGCGCCGGCATCATCGCCGTCAACCTCAACGAGGGCGACGAGCTGATCGGCGTCGATCTGACCGACGGCAGCAACGAAGTGATGCTGTTCTCCGCCAACGGTAAAGTCGTGCGCTTCCCGGAAACGCAGGTGCGTTCGATGGGCCGTACCGCGACCGGCGTGCGCGGCATCAACCTCGGCGAAGGCGACAGCGTGATCTCACTGATCGTGCCGCGCGGCGAGGGCGACATCCTGACCGTGACGCAAAACGGCTTCGGTAAACGCACCGCGGTGACCGAGTATCCGACCAAGTCACGCGCCACCCAGGGGGTTATCTCCATCAAGGTGAGCGAGCGTAACGGCCAGGTGGTCGGCGCGGTGCAGGTGGAAACCAGCGATCAGATCATGATGATCACCGATGCCGGCACGCTGGTGCGTACCCGCGTTTCGGAAGTCAGCGTGGTCGGTCGTAACACCCAGGGCGTGACGCTGATCCGCACGGCGGAAGACGAAAACGTCGTCGGTCTGCAGCGCGTGGCCGAACCGGTGGAAGACGAAGAGCTGGACAGCCTGGAACCGGGCGCGGAAGCGGTGGAAGAAGACAGCACGCCGCTGGACGATGGCGACGACGCGGCTGAGCCGATGGACGACGACAACGTTTAAGCAAGGTGAGGGCGTCGGCATGCCGACACCGTAATGCACTGAGACAAAAGGGCCTGGCAGCGATGCTAGGCCCTTTTTCAGTTATATGGTTTAATTGGCGCACCGAGCCGCCGGCCGCCGCGCCGGCGACAACGCGCGCCGTCACTGACTTTCGTATGGTATCCGATTGAAATACTTAGCCTCTTTTCGAACTACGCTGAAAATATCCCGCTATTTGTTCCGGGTGCTGGCGATTTTGCTGTGGTCGTTGGGGGCGCTGCTCACCACCTTTTATATTCTGAATATCCTGCATCAGAAAGAATCGGACATCCGCCAGGAGTACAACCTCAGCTTCGATCAGGCGCAGGGCTACATCCGCCATTCCGCCGACATCATCCGCGACATCAAGTATATGGCGGAGAATCGCCTCAACGGTTCGGTCAGCAGTCTGGACATGTTCAGCGGCGTGTTTCCCGGCAAAGGCAGCCCGCCGCAATTCTTTCCGCTGTACCCGGAGTCCAACTGCGCGCTGAGCACCACCTACCGCAGTTCGCTCGATTCGCTGAGCGGCCTGATCCAGTATTGGAAAGAGAACTTCGTGGCGGCCTACGATCTTAACCGGGTGTTCTTCATCGGCGGCGACAGCCTGTGTATGGCGGAGTTCGGCGGCGGCAACGCGAGCGCCAATCGGGAAAACGTGCTGAAGTCGCTGCATGAGCGCATTCTGAAATACCGCAACGCCAAGAATCAGGACAAAGACAACAACCTGTATTGGATCAGCCCCAGCGCGCAGCGGCCCGACATCGGTTATCTGTATGTGCTGACGCCTCTCTATATCGGTAATAAGCTGGAGGCGCTGCTGGGCATCGAGCAAACCGTCCGGCTGGAAGATTTCGTTACCGCCGGCAGCCTGCCGATCGGCGTCACGCTGCTGGATGAGAATAACGAGCCGGTGCTGCGCCTGGCGGACGGCGATCGCTATGCCGCCTCACTTAACCACTATCCCGCAGATCATGCCTACTTCGGCTATGTCGACAATTACCGCGACCTGATCCTGAAGAAAGCGTTGCCGCCTTCGTCATTGAGCATCGTTTATGCGCTGCCGGTGAAGAGCGTGGTGGAACGCTTCAAGATGCTGATCCTCAACGCGCTGTTGCTGAACCTGTTATCGGCTATCGTGCTGTTCACGCTGGCCTGGCTGTTTGAGCGCAAGATGTTCTTGCCGGCGGAGGAGAACGCCTTCCGTCTGGAAGAACACGAGCAGTTCAACCGCAAGATTGTCGCCTCGGCGCCGGTGGGCATCTGCATCCTGCGTATCAGCGACGGCACCAATATCCTGAGTAACGAACTGGCACATAACTACATCAACCTGTTGACCCACGAAGATCGCGATCGCATTACGCGCATCATTTGCGAACAGCAGGCGAATTTCGTCGATGTGATGACCAGCAACAATAACAACCTGCAGATCAGCTTTGTCCACTCGCGCTACCGTAACGAAGAGGTGGCGATCTGCGTACTGGTGGACGTCAGCGCGCGCGTGAAGATGGAAGAGTCGCTGCAGGAGATGGCGGCGGCGGCGGAGCAGGCCAGCCAGTCCAAATCGATGTTCCTGGCCACCGTCAGCCATGAGTTGCGCACGCCGCTGTACGGCATTATCGGCAACCTCGATTTGCTGCAGACCAAGGCGCTGCCGCAAGGGGTCGATCGGCTGGTCAACGCGATGAATAACTCTTCCGGCCTGCTGCTGAAAATCATCAGCGATATTCTCGATTTCTCCAAAATCGAGTCCGAGCAGCTGAAGATCGAACCGCGCGAGTTCTCCTGCCTGGAGGTGATCACCCATATCGCCGGCAACTATTTGCCGCTGGTGGTGAAGAAACGTCTGGGGCTGTACTGCTTTATCGAACAGAACGTGCCGGAGCGCATTTTCGGCGATCCGGTTCGGCTGCAGCAGGTGCTCTCCAACCTGGTGAACAACGCCATCAAGTTCACCGATACCGGCTGTATCGTGCTGCAGGTCTGCACCCGCGGCAGTTACCTGGAGTTCAGCGTGCGCGATACCGGCGTCGGCATCCCGGAGAAGGAAATCTCGCGCCTGTTCGATCCGTTCTTCCAGGTGGGGACCGGCGTGCAGCGCCACTTCCAGGGAACCGGTTTGGGGCTGGCGATCTGCGAGAAGTTGGTCAACCTGATGGACGGCGACGTCTCCGTCGAGTCCGAGCCGGGGCTGGGCAGCTTGTTCAGCATTCGCATTCCATTGTTTAACGCCCAGTTCCCGATCCCGCAGGCCAGCGATACCTGGCAGGGCCGGCGGCTGTGGCTGGATATCCGCAATCAGCGCCTGGAAAGTTACCTGATGGCGATTCTGGGCGGCTACGGCGCCGATATCCAGCGCTATGACGGGCAGGATACCGCCGCCGGCGAGGTGATGCTCAGCGATTACCCGCTGATGCTGAACACGCCGCTGCTGGCTCAGATCCAATTCTCCACCGAACATATCGGTCCATCGCAGGAAACCCGGCCGGGCTATTGGATGCACAGCACCTCTACGCCGCGTGAAACGCTGACCTTAATCAACCGATTGTTCGGCGTCGGCCACGGCGCGGCAGAGGCGCTGGTGCAGCTGCCGGTGCCCGCCAAGGCCAGTGCGGCGGACAACGGCGATATTTATCTGCTGGTGGTTGACGATCATCCGATCAACCGTCGCCTGCTTTCCGATCAGCTGGGGTCGCTGGGGTATCAGGTGGTGACCGCCAACGACGGTGTCGACGCGCTCGGCGTGCTGAAACAGCACCATGTCGATATTGTGCTGACTGACGTCAATATGCCGAACATGGACGGCTATCGCCTGACGCAGGCGCTGCGGCAGATGCAGTTCAGCGCGCCGGTGATCGGCGTGACGGCGAACGCGTTGGCGGAAGAGAAACAGCGCTGCCTCGAGGCGGGCATGGATAATTGCCTGTCGAAACCGGTTACGCTGGAGACGCTGGAGCAGACATTGGCTTATTACAGCCAGCAGGTACGCTACAACCGCAGCGAGGCCTGAAAAGCAAACAGGCACGGCGGATGCCGTGCCTGTTTGGCGTTAACCTGCCGTGAGGCGGGCTTTAGTCTTTGTCCAACGGCGTCATGCTGACGGACGAGAGGTAGTTGAGCAGGGCAATGTCGTTCTCGACGCCCAGCTTCATCATCGCCGATTTCTTCTGGCTGCTGATGGTTTTGATGCTGCGGTTGAGTTTCTTGGCGATTTCGGTCACCAGGAAACCTTCGGCGAACAGACGCAGCACTTCGCTCTCTTTCGGCGACAGGCGTTTGTCGCCATAGCCGCTGGCGCTGATCTTCTCCAGCAGTTTGGAGACGCTTTCCGGCGTGAACTTCTTGCCTTTTTGCAGGGCGGCCAGCGCCTTAGGCAGATCGGTCGGCGCGCCTTGTTTCAGCACGATGCCTTCGATATCCAGATCCAATACCGCGCTCAGGATCGCCGGGTTGTTGTTCATGGTCAGCACGATGATCGACAACTGCGGATAGTGGCGCTTGATGTATTTAATCAGCGTGATGCCGTCGCCATATTTGTCACCCGGCATCGACAGATCGGTGATCAGCACGTTAGCGTCCAGCTTGGACAGATTGTTGATCAGTGCGGTTGAGTCTTCGAACTCCCCAACGACATTCACCCATTCAATTTGCTCAAGTGACTTCCGGATGCCAAACAGTACGATAGGATGGTCATCAGCAATAATTACGTTCAGGTTATTCATGTTGTTGGCTACCTTGCTTCAGCAGTCTGCTGACGAAAAAATCAATCTGACTGATGTTATTCTCGATCTCGGGCGCATCACCTTCTGCGATGCGCTGTTCTAACGATTCGCACAGCTGCTTGCCGGGAAGCAGATTTAACATGGCAAACACGCCTTTCAGGCGGTGTGCGGTTTGTGACAGCGCATTGAAATCACTGCTGCCCGCCTCAGTATACAGTTTTTTGACATCGTCGGGTACTGTATCGACAAACAGCCCATAGTAATCACTTGATTTCAATTGTTTTTCATAGAGTTGGATATCTTCTGAGCTCAATGAAAGCGGGCTTTCTTCCTGTTCCAGCGCGGCCATTTGCTGTTCGATCAGCATCAGCACGGCGTCGATTAATGCGCCGTTCAGATTATAGTTCACCCGAATGTAGCGTTTATCCAGCGCTTGCCAGCCCGGCTCATCGGTCGCCAGCAACAGGGTGTAATCATCGGCGCGCTGCGGGTTATCGGTCAGCAGCACGTCATAATCGCGGTTGACCGCGCGATCTTCGGCGACGAGGCAGTCGGCGCCGTAGGCCTGCAGCAGACGGGTCACGATGCCGCGCACTTCATCCGACGTGACGTCCAGCAAGGCGGTGACGCCGTCGAGCAGCTTTTCCTGCTCCTGCGGCTCTTTTTTCTCCATCTCCATGGCGACGCGAATGGTGTAGCGAGTGCCGATATCCACCTTGCTGCGAATGTCCAACTGGCCGTTAAGCTTTTTGCACAGCTGATTGCACAGGAAGAAAGTGAGGCCGGAACCGTGGTTGAAGCGATCCACCAGCGTCTGGCTGAGGAACGGATAGTTAAGGTTGCTGATCTCTTCGTTGGAGATGCCGGAGCCGGTGTCGTTGATTTGGAAAATCAGGCGGTCAGGGTGCTCGGGCTCATGGTCGATAACCAGAGAAACCTTGCCGCAGGCGGTGGTGATAATGGCGTAATGCACCAGCAGCGAGATCACCTTGCGCAGCGCGTTGGCATCGCCGATATAGTTCTGCTCGACGTCCAGCTGGAAATGCTTGAACAGCGCCAGCCCCTTTTGATTGAGGGCGGGCAGGGCTTCCAGCAGCAACTCGTCGATCATCGCCGCCGGGTTGAACGGCTCGCGCGTGGGTTGCCAGTCCTGGGTTTCCAGCCGCGTCAGCAGAGTGATGTTATCGATCAATCCCAGCACCGACGACGACGCCGCCGTCAGTTGGCCCAGCAGAGCCTGCTGTTGTTCCTCATCCGGCTGGTTGCGCAGGCTGTCGACCAGATCGTGCATCTGGCGCACCGGCTGATTCAGTTCGATGCCCAGGTTGTGCAACATCAGTTTGCGCGCCTGCACGTTCTTGTCGTATTCGCGCCGCGCCTGCTGCAGCCGCTTATTCACCATCACCTCTTTATCCTGATCGTGCATCAGGAACAGGTAGGTGTCCGGCGACAGCTGGCTGCGGAAAATGCGGATTTCATACACCTCGTTGTTGACCGTCGCCTGGATCACCCCGTGATGCTGTTCGGCCATATGGGCGATCTTTTGCAGGCTGAGGTGCGGCAGCAGATGCTCGGCGATTTTGTTGCTGGCGATCACCGTATTGTTGGCGAAGCTGTAGACCAGCAGGCCGGAGGGCAGGCTGGAGACGATCTCCTGATTCAGCGCGCGCTCGGCCTCCAGCTCTACCGCCATGTTTTCGCTCGGGCGAATGTACTGGCGGCGGATAAAGTAGATGCTCAGCATCGACAGCGCCAGCAGCAGCAGGTTGACTGCGATCAGCCAAATGTTGTTGCGCAGCAGATCAATGGCCAGATTGATGGCCGAAACGCGATACACCACCTTCAGCGGCGCATTGGGCAGAGCGGCGCTGAACTCCACCCAGCCGCCACTCATCGTCGCATGGGTACCGAGGACGGTTTCCGCCGGGATGGCGCTATCGTCGAGATCGACATCGTCCGGCAGCAGCAGGAAATTGGCGCGGGCCAGATTGGCCGGAATGATGTCGTTGATTGGCAAATCGAAGGCGATCACCGTCGCCAGATGCCCCGGCTGATTGAAAGTGGTGCGAATCGAGAACGAATAGGCGTTCTGGAAGCGCTGCTTGCGCAGGTCGGAAAAGCTCTCGCGTTCGTCGAGCATATTGGCTTGTTGCAGCATCTCGGCGCGGCGTTCGTCCGCCGAGGTGGTCAGGTAGCTTTCCCGAAAGCGCGAAGCCAGCTCTTTGAGCGGCTGGGTGGTGATCAGGCTGAGGCTATTGTCCTGACCATTGAGGTAATACATGGCGTAGTTCTCGGTCTTGGCGCCCCAGCGGGTGTCCAGGTAGTCCGAGATGTTGGCGATCATCGCCAGCGTGTTTTCGTCATGGCTGCCGAAGATCACCGCGTCGGTTTTCTTGTGCGGTTTCTCGACATAATAGACATCGGGCCGCAGGCGGGTTTCCTGCAAACCGGGATCGACATTCTGCGCCGGCGCATTGCCGAATTTGTCATAGACCTGATAGGTCATATAGCGGTAGGCATCGATACGCTTTTGCAGCGAACCGGCGATGCTGTTCAGCGTGTACTTCTTTTCTGCCAGCCAGGCGTTGGTGTAGTTGTAGCCATACAGGCCGATGCCGATCGTCAGCAGCACGATAAACAGCAGGAAGCAGCGGGTAATGTTGCTGGAGCTTATGGTCAATTGTTTATTTTGCATAGTGGCTGCGCATTCCTGAATCAGCGAGTGACGGCCCTGGCGCTGGCGGCCACCGCCAACAGCAGAGCGGCTACGCAAGCGAAGGCCACCGTCAGGCTGGAAAACTGAGCGATGAAGCCGATCAGCGCCGGGCCGGCCAGAATACCGGCATAGCCGACGGTGGTGACGGAGGCGATCGCCAAGTTGGCCGGCATGTCGCGCTGGTTGCCTGCGGCGCTGAACAGGATCGGCACGACGTTCGAGGCGCCCAGGCCGACCAGCATGAAACCGACCAGCGAAACGGTAGCGTGATTGAAGGCGATGGCCAGGCTCAGGCCGAGAGCGGCACACAGGCTGCCCAGCAGCAGCACCCGGTAGCGGCCCAGTGAGTTCACCACCCGATCGCCATTGAGCCGGCCAAGCGTCATGGTGATGGAAAACAGCGCATAGCCCAGACCGGCCTGGCTGTGTTCGACGCCGCGCAATGTGGTGAGAAACAGCGCGCTCCAGTCGAGCATCGATCCTTCCGCCAGAAACATGATAAAGCACAGAATGCCGATGAACATCACCCAGCCGCGCGGCAAGACGAACATCGGCCCGCCGTCATCGGCGCCGCTCTCACGCAGCAGATGGCGGCTGGCCAGCGTCAGCAGCGCGATCACCGCCAGCACGGTGAGCAGGGTGGATTGCAGCGGCGTCAGCCCCAGCCACAGCAGCGCGCTGACGCCGCCGGCGCCGGCAATGCCGCCGATGCTGAAGAAACCGTGAAAACCGGACATCATCGCCTTGCCGCTGGCGCGTTCGACGATCACCGCCTGCACGTTCATCGCTACGTCGATCATGCCGATCGCCGCGCCGAACAGCAGCAGCGCCGCGGCCATGCCGCCGAGGGAGTCCATCAGCGCCAACAGCGGCAGATCGATGCACAACCCGAGCCCGGCCATCAGGATCACCGCACGGCAACCCAGTTTGCCGGTCAGGAAACCGGTCAGCGGCATCGCCAACATGGAGCCGGCGCCGATACAGAGCAGCAACAGGCCGAGCGAGCCGTCATCGATACCGATGCGCGCTTTGGCGAAGGGGACCAGCGGCGCCCAGGCGGCCATGCCGAGACCGGCGACGAAAAAGGCCAGACGGGTGGCGATCTGTTGAGGAACGCCGGGCGTTTGCTGTTCATTGCACAAGGTGGCTGTCATGTAAGCGTCAGGATCTTGGGTCAAAAGAATGGTGAAAGTTACTGACAGTTTTTATCACAATCCGCGATCAGGGTCGAAAATATTCGTGCCTGACACATCTCTGGCACCGCCTCTGCGCACCAGCCACAGCGCGATAGCCTGGACAATATAGTCCTTTTGCTGTTCGTCCAGCGCGACGCCCTGCGGTATGCCGTGCCACTTTTCCAGACAGCCGCGGCAGCAGGTGGCAGTGGCGTGCTGGGCGACGAACACCGGGTGGCCACGCATCGGGGTTTGCTTGCCGTCGTTTTTAGGGTGGGCGGCGGCCAGGCGGCGGTCGATAAAATCGCGGGCATGGCTGAGGATCAGCGGCAATCCCTTACCCTCGAGATAAGTCTGGTCCTTGGCATTTAAACGGAAGCGAGCGCGGAAGGGGGAACTTTGCAGCCGCCGCCACAGCACGTCGGGTTGAAAGGACATCATGAATTTTACTCGCTGAAGGTGCGCTTTTTTCAGATTACCAGAACTGAATCTCTGCGGCTAATTTTGCCTGCGGCGGGAAATAATCGATGAGATAAAGCACGAAATGAAAAGCAAGTTCAATTTGTAGACTAAAATAAGGAAAAAGATTAGCAATTAGTGCGAAAGTAAATTAATGAAACTATATCATTAGGTTATTTATTTGCGTGCTATTTGTACGGGCTAAAATTGTGAGGAGAGTAGGGAGGAAAATAAAAAACCGGCCAGAAGCCGGTTAAAGGAATGCAGAAATTATCTTCGGATAATGAAGGTAATAATGAAAATAATGATGATAGCGAGGTGATTATAGCGGCTGCGCGTGGTTCGCGTTTTGGCACAATGTGCTTATTGTCTCGCTCAATTGTATGGTTGGCTTTTTTTTCTTAAAGATATGTATAACTACATGATTTTTTATCAATTAGTCTATTTTTTATCTTTAAGTGCTTTATTTTGTTTGTCTGTAATGTTTTGTGAAAGTTCGCGCGTATTTACATTTTGAAACCTTTATTAATTACAATGAAACACTATCGGATACTTGGTATCATTTTCTTTCTGGATTAATATAACCCTTGTTACCAGAATGGTAATGCACAGTCGTGCTAATAATGCTCGAAAAGGGCAGTGGCCGTAGCTCGACATAATTAACGAGGATAATAACGATGAAACTTCGAGTACTCTCTCTGATGGTACCCGCACTGCTGGTTGCAGGCACAGCAGGCGCGGCGGAAATCTACAACAAAGACGGTAATAAACTGGATTTGTACGGTAAAGTAAACGGGCTTCACTATTTCTCCAGCAACAACGGCGTGGACGGCGATCAGTCTTATATGCGTTTTGGCCTGCGCGGCGAAACGCAAATCAGCGATCAGCTGACCGGTTACGGCCAGTGGGAGTATCAGGCGAACCTGAACCACGCTGAAAGCCAGGACAACAAGAACTTCACCCGTTACGGCTTCGCCGGTCTGAAATTCGGCGACTACGGCTCCTTCGACTACGGCCGTAACACCGGCGTGCTGTACGACGTCGCGGCGTATACCGACTTGCAGCCCGAGTTCGACGGTATGACCTACGGCGCCGACCAGTTCATGTTCCAGCGTTCCAGCGGCCTGGCGACCTACCGTAACAACGACTTCTTCGGTCTGGTTGACGGCCTGAACTTCGCCCTGCAGTACCAAGGTAAAAACGGCAACGGCGAAGAGACCAACAACGGTCGTGACGTTCTGGGTCAAAACGGCGAAGGCTACGGCATGTCCATGAGCTATGACATGGGCTACGGCATCAGCGCCGCGGGCGCCTTCTTTAACTCTCGCCGCACCAGCGAGCAGAACGGCGGTAACGGTCACCAGAACATCATGGGCCGCGGCGACAAGGCGGAAGGTTACTCCGGCGGTCTGAAATATGACGCCAACGATGTCTATCTGGCGGTGATGTTCACCCAGTCCTACAACGCGGCGCGTTTCGGCAGCTCCGACAGCAGCGTTTACGGCTACGCCAACAAGGCGCAGAGCTTCGAAGCCTATGCGCACTACCAGTTCGACTTCGGTCTGCGTCCGTTCGTGGGCTATAACCAGACCAAAGGTAAAGACCTGGGCCGCGCCGGCAACGGCAAGGACTACGGCGATCAAGACCTGGTCAAATTCGTCGACCTGGGTGCGACCTACTTCTTCAACAAAAACATGTCTACCTATGTTGATTACAAAATCAACCTGGTGGACAACAACGATTTCACCGACGCTGCCGGCATCAACACCGACAACGTGGTTGCCGTGGGCCTGGTTTACCAGTTCTAAGCACCAGCGTGTGAATGACACAGCGCGGCCTTCGGGCCGCGTTTTTTTTTGCCTATAAAGCACGGATTGATCCGTTGTCGGCTCGGGAAGCGCTTTGGCTCGCCTCCGTTCGACCTACGCTGTCAGAACGGAAAACAGAGCGGAGGCTATTATGGAACTCAAAATCGACAGGGTGATAGAAACGGTGCTGTACGTCAGCGATATTGAACGCGCGGACGCGTTTTACCGGGAGATGCTGAAGCTGCCGACGATGGCCGCCAACGAACGGTTTCGCGCCTACAACGTCGGCGATCGAAGCGTACTGTTGTTGTTTATCGAAGGTGATTCGCTGCGTGGGGCGCACTACCCGACCGGGTTTATTCCTGCGCACGATGGCGTGGGGCCGGCGCATATCGGGCTGGCGGTGGCGAAAGAGCAGTTGCCGCACTGGGAACGGCATCTGGTGGCCAACGGCGTGGAGATTGAGGGGCGGATGCGCTGGGAACACGGCGGGGAGAGCATTTATTTTCGCGATCCCGACGCCCATCTGTTGGAACTGGTGACGCCGGGCATTTGGGCCAATTACTGATCGAACCCGCCTTGCGCCAACATGTTCAATGCGGCATTCAGCACCTGCAGCGCGGCCTGCGGTTGCCGCTCTATCTGCACTCTGACGATGGCGCCGTCGATCAGCATCGCCAGCATTGCCGCCCGCTGTTCCCGCTGTGGGCCGGCGGGCAGGTGACGCGCCAGTTCATCCGCCATTTGCCGTTTATGCCAGCCGGCGATTTGCAGGCTTTCCGGCAGCAGATCGGCGATTTCCACCGCCGTATTGATAAACGCGCAGCCGCGAAAGCGCGGATCGTCGAACCATTCCGCCAGGCAGGGCGCCAGCGCCGGCAGCAACCCGCCGGTTTGTGCCACATGGCGATCCAGCGCTGTGCTGAACCAGGTGAGCCACTGCTGGTGGCGATAGGCTAAAAACGCCGTAATCAAATCGTTCTTGCTGGGAAAGTGGCGGTAAAACGTCACTTTAGTGACACCTGATTCTTTGATGATGCGATCGATGCCGGTGGCGCGGATCCCTTCCTGATAAAACAGATCGTGAGCCGTCAACAGGATGCGCTGGCGGGCGGGTAAGGTATTGCGATCGGCGGTCATCATTTTCTCCCAGGCTATTTTCGAGTGATTGTAGACAACTCTGTCTACATGCGCTAGCGTAATAATGTAGACAGAGTTGTCTACATTATTACGCAGGAGATGATCATGAGCATTAAACCCCCATTGCCGCCTTTCACCCGTGAATCGGCCAGCGAAAAAGTGCGGTTGGCGGAGGATGCCTGGAACAGCCGCGATCCTGAGCGGGTGTCGCAGGTCTATTCTCTCGATACCCATTGGCGTAATCGCGCAGAGTTTGTCGACGGCCGCGCGGCGGTGGTCGCATTTTTGCAACGCAAGTGGGCGAAAGAGCTGGAGTATCGGCTGATTAAGGAACTGTGGGCGTTTGACGGCGCGCGCATCGCGGTGCGTTTCGCCTATGAGTGGCGCGACGATTCCGGCAACTGGTATCGCAGCTTCGGCAATGAAAACTGGGAGTTCAATCAGGAAGGGTTGATGATTAACCGCCATGCCTGCATCAACGACATGCCGATTCGCGAACAGGATCGGCGTTTTCATTGGCCGCTCGGTCGGCGCCCGGACGATGTCCCGGCGCTGAGCGATTTCGGTTTCTGATCCTACTTAGCGGTAGTAGTGTCGCAGCTCGGCGTGGATGGCGGAAATCAGCCGCTTTCGCCACTCCGGCTCGCCTTTTCGGTATTGAGAAAAAAGGTGACCGATAGCCAGGTTATCGCTAATCGGCAGCGCGCTTAACCCGTGCTTGTCGGGCTGGGCGGTAAACCATGGTTGAGGCACTACCGCCAGCAACGGCGCGCGGCGCAGCACCGGTGGAAGTTGTGCGTAGTCGGCGCAGTTCAGGGCAATGCGGCGGTGCAACCCCTGGCGCTCAAGCTGCCGATCCAGCTCGTTTTCCGTTTGTGGCCACGGATGGCAATAATAATGCGCGTAATCCGCCAGTTCGCTGAAGGCCAGCGCGCGTTTATCTTGCAGGACTGGGTATAGCGGCGGGCCATACAGCGCAATCAGGCGAGTGCGCCCAAGCGCTTCATAATGCAGTGCGCTGGTGCGTTGTTGATGATCGCCCACCGCCAGCACCAGATCGACGCTCCCCTCAAGCAGCTCTTCGCGCCAGGCGCGTCGTTCAAAGTTTTGGCAGTGAATATCGGCATGGCAAGCGGCGCCCTTTTCCGCCAGCAAAGGCAACAGAATAGGGTGCAGAGCGGGGGGCGCCACCAGCGTGAAGCGACGCGGCGCCTGCGGTTGTTGGCCGAACATTTCACTGTCCAGCGAGGAGAACAGCGGCGCCAACTTGTCTTTCAACGACAGTGCAAACAGGGTGGGAACCTGGCGATGTCCTTCTCGGCGAAACAGCGGGTCATCCAACACTTCCCGCAGGCGAGCCAGCGCATGACTGACGGCGGAGGTGCTGATGCCCAGCCGCTCGGCGGTTTTACGGCTGGAACCCGTTACCATCAGCAGATACAGCACTTTCAGCAGATTCATGTCCATTTGTAGAATATTCATCAATTGTCCTTTTTTTAATTGAATACTGTTCAATGTCAGGCCGAGTATACTCCTGCCCGGTTGACACAGACAGAAGAGAAAAATGAAAAAAAGCATGCATTATCTGATGGCGATGGCCTTTTCCTTGAGCTTCTCCACGCAGGCGAAGTTAGACCCGGCGCAGCCGTTGTCTAGCGCTCCGCCATACTCGCTGTTTGAAGAGTGGGCGCAGCCGATAGCGCCGTTCCAGATCTTTGAGCAGGTGTATTACGTCGGCACGAGCAACCTGTCGTCGGTATTGTTGAGCACGCCGCAGGGATTGATTTTGATCGATGCGGGGTTGGAGAGCAGTGCACCGGGCATCAAAGCGAATATCGAACGGCTGGGGTTTAGCATTAAGGATCTGAAATATATCCTGAACAGCCATGCAAGGCTCGATCAGGCCGGCGGCATTGCGCAGCTGAAACGCTGGAGCGGCGCGAGGCTGGTGGCCAGCGCGGCCAATGCGCGGCAGTTGGCGTTAGGTGGACGGCAGGATTTCGCGTTGGGGGATACGCTCACTTTCCCGGCCGTGCAAACGGATATTGTGGTTGCCGATGGCGACAGCATCACCCTTGGCGGCCTGACGCTGACCGCGATGATGACGCCGGGGCATCTGCCGGGCGCGACGTCGTGGTTGACCACGCTACGGCATAACGGCAAGCCGTATCGCTTTATCTATGCTGACAGCCTGGCTACACCGGGTTACTACCTGATCGGCAACAAAAACTATCCGCAGCTGATTGAGGACATTCGCGGCAGTTTCGCCCGTTTGGCGCGGGTGCAGGCGGATATATTTATCGCCAATAAAGGGACGCGTTTCGCTTTGGCCGACAAATGGCGGCGTTTGCAGGCCGGCGATACGCAGGCATTTATCGATCCCGCAGGGCTGCAGCGTTACGTGCAGGAGTCACAGCAGGGGTTTGAAGAGCAGCTGAAACGACAGGAAAACGTCAAACGCTGATCGACGAGCGTAAACCGCACCGATCGACAAACGGGAATTTGTAGAAAAGCCTTTCCACTTCTAGACTTAGGGGACAACAAACGTACTCCAAGAGGACAAGCTATGACGAAGAAGTTGGTTTTGGCCGTCGGTACTGCAGCGGTATTTTCCATTCTTGCCGGCTGCACCGCCTATGACCGTGCAACCAGTTATGTCAATGAGCCGGTGGTCAGCGATGTCAAAGTAGGGATGACCAAGCAGCAGGTGCGGGCGATTGCCGGTCCGCCGTCGACGTCTGCCACGCTGATTCATGCGCAAGGCACTTGCGATACCTATGCGGTCGCGCCGCGCGATGGCAAGGTGCAAACGTACTTTGTCAGCTACAACGACACGGGCCATGTCATGAACAAGGGCTATCAAACCTGTTCCGACTACGATTCGCAGCCGAAGTAATCGCGTTTCAGCCGAACATAAAAGCCTCGCTTTTGCGGGGCTTTTCATTTTTTAAGCGTTTAAGGCCTGAAGTTTAGGCAACTGCACCGCCCATGCCATTTTTTTGCATCAAAATGATAGACATTTCATAACGGTATCGCTAATATCAGCGCCCATTGGAAGGATGGCCGAGTGGTTTAAGGCAACGGTCTTGAAAACCGTCGAGTGTAACAGCTCCCAGAGTTCGAATCTCTGTCCTTCCGCCAAATTCAGCCGGCTTAGCTCAGTAGGTAGAGCAACTGACTTGTAATCAGTAGGTCACCAGTTCGATTCCGGTAGCCGGCACCATGAGTGCCAAAAAACCGCCAGCCGCAAGGTTGGCGGTTTTTTGCTTTATGCGGTTCTCAACGCGGCACTCATGGGCTAGGGCAGCCAGGCGCCAAGCACCACCCCGATAATCGCGTACTCATCGGCATTCTGCGCCGGGCAACCCGGCATGCTTCCCTTAAGCCATCGATGCCCGGCTTCCTCGACATACCTTCTAAAGATGAGTTCCGCGCTGTCACAGCGTTTCGCTATCACCTTATCGCCGGACATAAGCTCGGTTATGCCGGCAGTAACGGGTTCGACAAGTATCAAGGCGCCCTTTGGGTAATTGGCGCCGGCAGAGCCGTTCATCGTGTCATCCCGCACCGGCAACCAGTAGGCCTGAGCGCTGCATTGCACCATTGCCGGGTAGTGGACGGTCGTTCCTTTGCGAAGCTGTTCATGAGATAACGGCAATGTCCATGCCAGCAGCGGAAGCGTTTTACCCAAGGTCTGTGCTGTCTTCTGCCTGACGGGGCGTAGCCCGATTTGCTCCAGGCCATCCAGCCAGCCGATTTGCACGGCGAAGTACTGTTCAATCCTTCGCGCCATATCGCCACTGATGCCCTTTTTGCCTTTCTTGCCCGGCGGGTAGAGCAGGCGAGAGACATAGTCCGCGGCAATACCGAGCGCCTCCGCAAGGCGCTTTTGTCCCCCGACGCCGAGGTTATCGATCAGGATGATCAGGCGCTCTCGCCGCATCTCCTGGAGGTGCATTTTTTGCTCGTTTTTCATGGGGTCATCGTACCTAAATTTACCTGTAGGTAAATGGATTTTCGCTATTGAAAAAAAGATACCTCTGGGTATACTTGGCACTGGTTATTTATACAGTATTTGATGTAATACCCTCGGCGAGCACGCCGGGCGGAGCGGTTGTTGCGTGTTGGCGCACGCCGAGCAGAAGAGCGGCTCGACCGACGTCGGTCAACGACATGGAGCCCTGGCGATGTGGCAAACGCCCAAAGGAGGTGGAAGCATGAGAGATATGAATGAAGTGTTGGAGCGGTGGGGCGTATGGGCCAGGGATAACAGCGGCATCGATTATTCCCCCATTGCTGCCGGGTTCAGAGGGCTGTTGTCCTATAAATCGAAAGGTGAACGTTCCTGCTGCGATGATGATGGCCTGGTGATCGACGGTTGCGTGGGCAGATTGAAGAAATACAAACCCGAAGAGTTCGATCTCATCATTGCCCACCATGTTTATGGCATATCTCTGCGTAAGATCGCCCTGAAAAGGAAATGTTCAGACGGTACGATACGCAAAGAGATGCAAACGGCGGAGGGATTCATCGGGGGATGCCTGGCGATGTTGGATATAAAGTTGAGTATGGATCGCTGAAACTGCTGTCGTTGAAGTTGATGAGGGTTTATTTCTCGTTTCACTGTGACATCAGGAATAACAATAGCGTATGCGCGTTGCAATAATTTAAAAAAAGACTCACGCGTACGCAAATAAGCGCGTAATCTGATAAAACTGAGTCGTTGCCGGCGCCGCCGCACGATAACTAAACCTCGCTCCGGCGGGGTTCTGTTTTTTTATAATAAAAGACTCACGCGTACGCAAATAAACGCGTAATCTGATAAAACTGAGTCGTTGCCGGCGCCGCCGCGCGATAACAAAACCTCGCTCCGGCGGGGTTTTGTTTTTTTATAATAAAAGACTCACGCGTACGCAAATAAACGCGTAATCTGATAAAACTGAGTCGTTGCCGGCGCCGCCGCACGATAACTAAACCTCGCTCCGGCGGGGTTTTGTTTTTTTATAATAAAAGACTCACGCGTACGCAAATAAACGCGTAATCTGATAAAACTGAGTCGTTGCCGGCGCCGCCGCACAATAACTAAATCTCGCTCAGGCGGGTTTTTTCATTTTTAGCCTCCTTGTCAAAACGGTTAATCACTCACTGAATAATGACTGTCGTTGAATGACCACGACGGGAGGCTAATCCTTCTCCTTTATAAAGCGGCGCAATTCTTATTTATCTGCTCAGGTTGAACAGAATGGATAAGCCATTTTCGATAGCGTAAATGGCCGCTTTTTAAATGGAACAGGAATGACGAAGAGGGGCGCCGCATTTAGCCGCTCTTTTCCATGACTCCCGACGATCGGGCTATGCCCCGGTAAGGGGAGGGTGATGATTATGCCTTGGAAAAATGAACCAAACATCCTTTCAATGCTGCTTGCTTTCGGCATGACGCTGCTGGGGGCGATCGCCAGCTATTCCTTCAAGGTTTTGAACGGCGAAACTTTTAGCTGGAGGACGCTGTTTTTGCAGCTGTTCGTCTCTATTTTCGCTGGCTTGACCATGGTGATGATTGCGCTGCATTACGACTGGCCTTCGGAGGTGATGGGCGGCGTATGCGGCATGGCGGGGTGGTCGGGAGCATCGCTGATCAAGGCATTGGAACGCCGATTTCTCAATAAAGCGTCAGGAGGAAATCAATGAAGATAAGTGACGATGGCATGGCGCTGATTAAGCGTTTCGAAGGCCTGCGGTTGCAGGCTTATCAGGACTCGGTCGGCGTTTGGACCATCGGCTATGGGTGGACTCAACCGGTAGCGGGACGAAAAGTGGGGGCCGGCATGGCGATCGATGCCGCAACGGCCGAGCGTTTGCTGGTGTGCGGTGTCGCCCAATTCGAACAGGGCGTCGAACGGCTGGTGGCGGTGACGATCACGCAGGGGCAGTTCGATGCGCTGGTGAGCTTCGCCTATAACCTGGGCTTGCGTGCGCTGGAGAAATCGACGCTGCTGCGCCGGCTGAATGCCGGCGATCGGCAGGGGGCGGCCGACCAGTTCGGCCGATGGGTGAATGCGGGCGGTGTGCGGCTCGATGGGCTGGTTGCCCGGCGTGCGGCGGAACGCGCGCTGTTCCTTTCCTGATGCCTGAATGCGTCTGTAAAACGATTCCCCCTCAAAACGACGGAGACCTTGCCCAAATGATTGAAGATGAAATCCAACGCTCGCTGGCCGCGCTAACCCATCTGGCGGTTCATCCGCTGATCTTGCCGGATCCGCAGCAAGAAGGTGTGACCTATCAGAAGATCAGCGATCTGAAAGTGAACACCGGTCTGGTTGACAGTTCGCTGGTGCAGAGCCGTTTTCAGATCGTGCTGTATGTGATCGACGATTACTCCCGGCTGATCGCTCTGGATAAGGCGGTTTTGAACGCCTGGGAAGGGGTTCGACATGGTCATATCGGCCAATGGCCGGTACAGGCGGTTACGCGCAGCACCCTTTTGCAGAGCGCCACGCCCTTGGCGGATAACCGCGTTCAGTATCGGATGGCGCGCGATTACCTCATTACCCATTCCGAGGTGGCGGCGTGATCGCCATAAACGTTTCCGGCATGGCGGAATTGGCTCGCCGCTTGGAAGCGATTCGGCGCGAGGTCGCCAGTCACATTCTGCCGGAGGCAGGCCACGCCGCGCTGGCGCCGCTGCTCAGCACGATGCAGCAGTGTGCCGAGCGGGGGGCGTCAAACAGCGAGCCATCGCTGAGCGCCGGCATCGCGATACGTCCGGCCGTTACCGGATGGAACGCGGTGACGTTGCGTGTCGGCCCCAGTAAACAGCATTACCACAGAGCCCTGGCGCAGGAGTACGGCACGGCAACGCAAGCCGCCGCCCCGTTTATTCGCCCTGCGCTGGATCACCATAAGCACCAAGTGTTACGCATCCTGGCGGCTCACGTCCGCTATGGCATCGAAAACCGGTAGCGACCGCTACCATCCTTCATCAAAAAAGAGAGAGAAAAACTATGGCTGATAAAACCTCGCCAGAATACGCCATGCTGCCTGCCGGCACTATCGTCAAATGGGGCACCGTCGGGGCTGCACCGACGGCCATGAAGGCGCTGACCAACTGTAAAGCGGTGGGTGAAATGGGGCAAACCGGCGGTTTTGTCGATTGCACCACTCTGCTGGATACCGCCAAGCAGTTTATTTCCGACCTGCCGGAAGGCGCGGAGAAGTCCATCGGTTTCATCGACGATCCGTCCAACGCCGATTTCGCGGCGCTGCTGAATGCGGCGGACAAGCGCGAAACGGTGCAGTTCTACGTCGAGCTGCCGAACGGCCGCACCTCCACCTCCATCCTGTCGCTGTCCGGCTGGAAAATGAATGAGATCACCGCCCCGGCGAGCGAAGTCATTCAGATTACCGTCCAGGGCAAGCAAAACAGCAACACCTGGGGCTCGGTCACCCCGAAGGTGTGACGAGCCGACGATCGCGCTGGGTTAACGTCTGAGGGCGCTCGGCGCGATCGCTTCCGCCGCGGGCCATGCGGTCTGCGGCAACCCGCTGATGCGCAGAGTAAACTGAATTGAACAAGGAAAAACCGATGAGTGAGAAATACGATCTGAAAGCGCTGAAAGCGGCGCTGCTGAAATCCGACGATCACGTGATTGAAACGCAGATTTTTGGCGCCAAAGCCTTTATTCGCCGCCTGAAAGCGGCGGAGCTGCAGGAAAACGAAGACGGCATGAAGGCCGCCATCGACAGCGGTGACATGCGCAAAGCCGCTCAGCTCAACGTGCAGCTGCTGCTGTCATGCCTGATGACGCCGGACGGCAAACGTATCCCGGCCGGCGCCTTGCCGAGCGTAGACGATCTGCTGGCGGCGCACGACAACCCAACGCTGGTCGAAGCCATCGGTGCCGTCAAGCGCCATGCGGTCGGTAGCCTGGAGGAAGCGGAAAAAAACTGACTGACTCGCCCTGGCTGATGTTGGTGTTCCAACTGGCCGATCGCTGGGGTGAGTCGGATCCTCGCAAGATCGCCGCGCTGCCGGCGCACATCCTGAATCACTGGCGGGCATACTTCAAACTGCAAGGCATGACGGCCGATGCGGCGGAGAGTGCCCCCGTTCATCAATCCGGTCAGCCCGCGCAAAGCAGTATTGATATGCAGTGTGCTGACGTTATGCGAGTGCTGGGAAATGGCTGATACCGCACAGTTGGTCGTCGGGTTGCAACTGAATGACACCAACTTTAAAAACAAACTGACGGCGGCTTACCGCACCGCCGGGGAACAATCCGCCAAATTTAACCGCCAGGCTCAGCAGGATGCGAAGAAGACCGACGAGTCGTATCAACGCATCGGCGGCACGCTTGGCGGCCTGGCGGGGAAACTGGCTGGGCTGGCCGGCGTTGAACTGTCGCTGCAGGGCCTCGCCGCCACCTCGCGCCAGTATGGGCAGGCGCTCACCGAACTTGCGTCCATCACCGTCGCCGCGACGGCGCAGATGAAACAGTTGGACGACGCGGCCCGCCAGGCGAGCAGCGCTTCCGGCGAAGGCGGCAGCCGGGCGGAGGAGATGCTGAAACTGGCCGGCGGCCTGAATGACAGCGCGGCGGCCTGGCGCGATCAGGCTGCGGCGGCGCGCGGGGCGGCTCAGGCGACGGCCGGCGTCGGTTCTGCCTCTCGCGTCGCCAATGTCGCGCTGGGGGCGCTTGGCGGCCCGATCGGTGTCGCCATCCAGGCGGGATTGGCGATGCTGTACTTCCATGAGCAAAACCAATTGGCCCGTCAATCGGCTTTGGCATTGAAAGATGCGGCGGTCGAGACGGCCGAAGATCTCAGCAAGCTCTCCAAGGCAAAGCTCGCCGTCAAAATTGATACCTTCGACGATCAGCTAAAGACGCTCAGTGAGGAAAAAGCCAAGATCGAAAACCAACTGGCGCGCAGGAGCGATATCCGAATTGCTGGCTTAGAGCGGCGAAGCAAAGGGTTGTTGGGATTCCTCTATTCTGATCCCAAAGAGGTGAAGAAAGAACTCAACGCCTTGCAAGCGCAGTTGGAAGATGTCATTAAGGGCGAGAAAGCGATCCGGCTTCGGCGAAGCAATGCCGTTAATGCACAGAATGGCAATGATAGCCATGTTGAGATCAAACCTGTTAAGCCTAAGAGCCATCAAACCAGCGCTCCTCCTGTCGGTCGTATTTTAAACGATAACGGTAAGCAGCAGGCTCTTGATCAGTACCAACAGCTGCGTCAGGAAATCGAGCAGGCGCATCTGAGCAGCCTCGAAAAAATCACCCAGGATGAACAACGCGCACAGGCCAAGCTGGCGTCAACGGCCAAGGCGGCCGGTGCCGGGCAGGCCGATGTGCAGCGTGCGATGGCGCTGAACGCCGAGAAGTATCAGCGGCAGCGGCAGCAGCTCGCTGAACAATACGCGCCAGGGCAGGCGGCGGTGCGCAAAGAGCAGGAGGTTGGTAAAGAGCTGAAGGCGTTGTATGACGGACGGCTGTTGACCGAACGCGAGTACCAGACCGCCAGCCGGATGCAGCAGCAAGAAACGACGCGCCAGCGGTTGAAGGTTGAAACCGACGCGCTCGCCGCGCCGCGTATGAACATTGCCGGTGATGTGGATCCGGTCGCTCGCCTTAACAACCAGCTGGTGCAGCAGCAGGCGCAATACCAGGCTTACTACCAGCAAGGTATTCTGGATAAACAGCGCTATGAACAGCTGATGCAGGCGGCGACGCAAGAATCGTCGGACGCTCAGTATCAGCAGGCGCTGAGTCTGTTCGGCGGGCAGAGCCGCGTGCACAAGATGGCGCTGGGGCTGGTGGACATGACGCGGGAACGGGCCTCCGGCATGATGTTCGATCTGCTGACCGGGACGCAAAACTTTAAGCAAAGCATGCTCGGTTTGATGACCTCCATGACGCAGTCCATCATTCAGCAACTGATCGATCTGGCGATGCAGGCACTGTTAACCAGAACCTTTCTCTCTACCTTTATGAGCATCGGCGGCGGTTTGCTGGGCGGGGCTGCAAGCGCCGGCGCGGGCGCGGCCGGTTCAGGCGCGATGGGCATGCCGACCGGTTGGCAAGGCTATGTCCCTAACGCCAAGGGCGGCGTATACGCCTCGCCTTCGCTGAGCGCATTCAGCGGCCAGATCGTCAGCAATCCCACATTGTTCGCGTTCGCCAGAGGCGCCGGTTTGATGGGCGAAGCCGGGCCGGAGGCCATCATGCCGCTCAAACGCAGCGCGGACGGCTCGCTCGGCGTGCGGGCGATCGGCGGCGGCCAGCAGCCTGCGGCGGCGCCGAATGTCTACATCACCATCGAGAACGGCGGCAACGTCAATTCGCAGGCCGATCCGGGGTGGGGTGAGTTCGGTAAACGGATGGGCAATATCGCCGCGCAGGAAAGCCAAAAGGTAATCAACCGTAACCTGATGCCGGGCCAGCCGATTTGGAAAGCAATCAAGGGGATGTAATGGGCATTCAGACATTTGAATTTCCGGCGCGCGTCAATGCCGCCGGCGATATGCGCTTTCGCGTCAGAAAGGCGCAGTTCGGCGACGGCTATGCGCAGGTCTCCGGCGACGGCATTAACCCGATCGTGCGCTCCTGGGATCTGACCTTTGTCGGCAAGTATGACTACATCACGCCGATCATCGTCTTTCTGGAAAATCATCATGGGGTGAAGTCCTTCCACTGGACGCCACCGACGCAGGTTCCCGGCCTTTACCGCTGCGAGGGTTATAAGCCGGTCGCGATGGGCGGGGACAACTATTCACTGACGGCCACGTTTACCGAGGCTTTTCACGTTTAACCGGGGGAGATGATGCTGAATTCAGATTTGCAAAAGCTGGAGCCGGGCAACCGCATCCGCCTGATTGAGGTGGACGGCACCCGGTTTGGCGCCGATATTCTGCGCTTTCATTGCGATACCCTGTCTTTTACGCCGCAAGAGCTGGCCGCCGCCGGCGGTGATGAAAGCAAACTGCCGGCGAAATCGGTCTGGTGGCAGGGGCTGGAGTACGGCCCGTGGCCGTTTAGCGTTGAAGGGCTGGAGATTTCCGCCGACAGCCAGGGCAATGCGCCCAAGCTGTCGGTCGCCAATATCAACGGCCTGATCAGCGCACTCTGCCTGCAGTTTGAGGACATGGCGCAGGCCAAGGTGCGGATCCACGATACGCTGGTGCACTACCTTGATGCCCGCAACTTCCCGCAAGGGAACTCTTCGGCCGATCCGCTGCAGGAAAAGCTGCAGGTGTTCTACATCGATCGCAAGGCGACAGAAAGCGACGAAGCGGTGGAGTTCGAACTCTCGAGTCCGGCTGACCTGCGGGGATTGCGCATCCCGACCCGGCAAATCCACAGCCTGTGCACCTGGTGCTCGCGCGGCGGCTATCGCACCGGCAAGGGCTGCGATTACGCCGGTAGCCGTTACTTTGACGACAAGGGCAACCCGGTGGAGGATCCGAGCCAGGATCGCTGCGGCGGGCTGTTGAGCGACTGCCAAAAACGCTTTGGCGAGCACGAGCCGCTGCCGTTCGGCGGCTTCCCCGGCGCGGCGTTGATCCGGCAGTAGGGGGCGAGTATGAAAGAAAAAACCGCGGCGGCCATTATGGCGCACGCCAGGGCTGAGTATCCGCGCGAATGCTGCGGTGTGGTGGCGCAAAAGTCCCGCGTGGAACGCTATTTTCCGTGCCGAAACCTGGCAGACAACCCCACCGAGCAGTTTCATCTGGCGCCGGAAGATTACGTGGCCGCCGCAGAATGGGGCACCATCACCCTCATTGTGCACAGCCACCCGGACGCCACAACGCAGCCGAGTGAGCTGGACAAGGCGCAGTGCGACGCGATGGAGTTGCCCTGGGCGATCGCCAGCTGGCCGGAGGGGGATTTGCGCACCATTTTGCCGCGCGGCGAACTGCCGCTGGTGGGCCGCCAGTTCGTGCTGGGGCATACCGACTGTTGGGGGCTGATCATGAGCTACTTCCTCCAGGAGCACGGCATAGCGCTGCACGATTACCGCGTTGATTACCCGTGGTGGGAGCAGGGTGAAAACCGCTATCTGGATAACTGGCATGCGTGCGGCTTTCGCGAGTTCGATGGCCCGCCACGCTCAGGCGACATGGCGGTCATGCAGGTTTCGGCGCCGGTGGCCAACCACGCCGGCATTCTGCTGGCAGATGGCCTGTTGCTGCACCATATGTACGGCATGCTCAGCCAGCGGGTGCCTTACGGTGGGTATTGGAAAGAGCGAACGGTAAAGGTGTTGCGCCACAAAGCCCTGATGTGATGCTATCATTCCACTTTTCAGCTTAAGGAAAAGGTAATGAAGAAGATTTTATTAATTATGGCTCTGTTTATTTCTGGGTGTAATACTGTAAGCAGTTTGAAAGATAGTACTCCCATTGCTTCGGGGAACTCGAAAAAATCGGAACAGGCGTTCGTCTATTGTGTGATCGCTGAGTGGAATAAGCATTCATATTTGCAACCGATGATCACTCAACCATTACCGGATGGACATTCGCTACAGTTTAACGATCCCTGGCGTGGTCCCGTATTCATCCTTGATGTTGTCAGTAATAATGAAGGTAGCAGTTATCGCTTATATAGAAGTAAAGAAATAGATTTCTATGAGCAGGCTATCACGCAATGTAAATGACCTGCTTCGGCAGGTTTTTTTATGGTGGCATTATGTCTTTTATCGATATTCCTCTAAGAACTGTCAGGTTTCATGGTCCGATGATTCAGTTGTTTGGCCGGGAGTTTAAATACCGGGCCATGACTGTTACCAAAGCCATTGATGCAATGAAGAACTTGTTACCCGGCTTCGAGCGCTACATGCTGGAGGCGCACAAACGCGGCCTGACATTTTCTATTTTCGTTGGTAAACGCAATGTCCGGCAGGATGAGCTAGAGCTCACCAAAGGGTCGGAAGATATTCACCTTGTTCCCGTCGTAATTGGGAGCAAGCGAGCTGGACTGTTTCAAACAATTCTTGGGGCTGCATTAGTGGCTTTGTCCATTTGGAATCCTGCCCTTTTAGGTATGTCGACAGCCGTTGCACAAGGTATTGGTGTTGCTGGCGCTTCCCTTGCCCTCGGCGGCATTCTCCAAATGCTTTCCCCGCAAATGGGCGGGCTGCGCATGCGGCAAGGCCCGGAAAATAAACCGAGCTATGCCTTTGGCGGGCCGGTCAACACCACGGCGCAGGGCAACCCCGTCGGTGTGCTGTACGGCACGCGTGAAATTGGCGGGGCGATTATCTCCGCAGGTATTTATACCGAAGACCAGCAATAACCATCATCCGTTTGAACAGACAGCCGCAATAGCGGCTTTTTTTATGGGCGAAATATGGCACAGAACATGATCCGTGGGCGAAAAGGCGGCGGCGGTGGCGGCCACACGCCGGTAGAATCGCCGGACAGCATTCAGTCGATCGCCAGAGCGAAGATGCTGTTCGCATTAGGCGAAGGAGAATTTGCCGGCGGGCTGGATGGCACAAACATTTTTGTTGACGGTACGCCGGTGCTGAGCAGCGATGGAACGGAAAACTTTCCCGGTTTCCGCTGGGAATTCCGCCCTGGCTCGCAGGCGCAGGAATATATCCAGGGCATTCCCGCCGTTGAAAATGAGATCTCAGTCGGCAGCGAACTGAAAAGCGGCACGCCGTGGGTGCGCTCCGTCTCTAACCTGCAACTTTCCGCCGTCCGCCTGCGCCTGGGTTGGCCCATGCTGCAAAAGCAGGCGGACAACGGCGACGTCAACGGCTATCGCATCGAGTACGCCATCGACGTGGCGACCGACGGCGGCAGTTACCAGGAGGTGTTAACGGCGGCGATCGACGATAAAACCACCTCGCTGTATGAACGCTCGCACCGCATCAATTTGCCGAAGGCCACCACGGGATGGCAGCTGCGCGTGCGCCGGTTGACGCCTAACGCCAACAGCGCCCGGATCGCCGACCGGATGAACATCGTGGCGCTGACCGAAATCATCGACGCCAAGCTGCGCTACCCGAACACTGCGCTGCTTTACGTTGAGTTTGATTCAAAGCAGTTCCCCAACATCCCGAAGATCACCTGTAAACCGTGCGGCCGCCTGATCCGCGTGCCGGACAATTACGATCCGCAAACGCGCAGCTATACCGGCATCTGGAGCGGCGGCTTTAAGTGGGCCTACAGCGATAACCCGGCGTGGGTGTTTTACGACATTATTTTGGCCGAGCGCTTTGGCCTGGGCGATCGCATCGACGCCTCCCAGGTCTCCGAGTCCGAACTGTACCGCATCGCGCAGTATTGCGATCAGCCGGTGCCGGACGGGCGCGGCGGCGAGGGCATGGAGCCGCGCTTCACCTGCAACGTTTATCTGCAGTCACGGGAAGAGGCCTGGACGGTGCTGAGCGATTTGGCCGGCATCTTCCGCGGCATGACCTATTGGGGGCAAAACCAAATGGTCGCCTTGGCGGACATGCCGCGCGATATGGACTTCACCTACACCCGCGCCAACGTGATCGACGGCAAGTTTACCTACTCGTCCGCCAGCGAACGCACCCGCTACAGTACGGCGATGGTCAGCTGGTCCGATCCGGGCAACCATTACGCCGATGCGATAGAGGCGGTATTCGACAGCGATCTGGTGCGCCGCTACGACGTGAACCAGACCGAGCTGACGGCTATCGGCTGCACCACGCCGAGTGAAGCGAACCGCCGCGGCCGCTGGGCGCTGTTGACTAACAGCAAGGATCGTACGGTCAGCTTCTCCGTGGGGCTGGACGGCATGATCCCCATGCCGGGGCATATCGTCGGCGTGGCGGACCAGATGCTGGCCGGACGAGTGATTGGCGGGCGCCTCAGCGGCGTGGACGGACGTAAACTGACGCTGGACAGGACGCCGGGCGCCAAAGCCGGAGATCGCCTGATCGTTAACCTGCCTTCAGGTAAAGCGCAGGCGCGCACCGTGCAGGCGGTGAATGATCGCGTAGTGACCGTCACCACCGCCTACAGCGAGACGCCGGCGCCGGAAGCGGCATGGTCCATCGATGCGGACGATCTGGCGGTGCAGCTTTACCGCGTGGTGGGCATCGCCGACAACGGCGATAACACCTATACCGTCAACGCCGCGGAACACGATCCGAACAAGTACGCCCGCATCGATACCGGCGCGCGTATCGACGATCGTCCGATCTCCATCATTCCGCCCGGCGTGCAGGCGCCGCCGAAAAACATCACCATCGACAGCTACTCCTCGGTGAGCCAGGGTATCGCCATTACCACCCTGCGCGCCGCCTGGGGCGCGGTTGAAAATGCCATCGCCTATGAGGCGGAATGGCGCAAAGATAACGGCAACTGGGTGTCGGTGCCGCGCACCTCGGCGCTCGGCTTTGAAGTGCCGGGGATTTACGCCGGTCGTTATCGGGTGCGGGTGCGGGCCATCAACGCCAGCAATGTGTCATCTGTCTGGGCGACCTCGATGGAAACCTACCTCAAGGGCAAAGAGGGTAAACCGCCGATGCCGGTCGACTTCAAGGCATCGCCTTTGCTGTGGGGCATCCAGCTCGACTGGGCGTTCCCCATCGGCGCTGAAGATACGCTCAAGACCGAAATTCAGTATGCGGACAACGCCGCCGGGAATAATGCGATGCTGCTGGCCGATATCCCGTATCCGCTGCACACCCACGCCATGATCGGGCTGAAGGCGGGCCAGGGCTTCTGGTTCCGCGCGCGCCTGCAAGACCGCACGGGCAATCAGGGCGACTGGACTGGCTGGAGCGCCGGGCAGGCGAACGCGGACGCCGGTGATTATCTCGAGAACATCGGCGACGATCTTCTGACCGCGAAAGACGGCGAGCGGCTGGTGGGCGATATCGACACCAACATCGACGCCATCTTGCAGAATGCGCTGGCCAACAAGGCGACGGTGGATCACCAGTGGGCGCAGTACGGCACGGTGCGCGCCGATATCATGGTGGTGAAAACCACCATCGCGGAGGTCGATCGCGGGCTGGCCGAGATGAAAACCCAGGTGCAGGCGCAGATTGACGACGTCGCGGCGGTGCTGGAAGACAAACTGACGGCGACGGTAGACGCCGACGGCGCCACGGCCATCCATACGCTGAAAGCGGGCGTGCGGGTGAACGGCACCTTCTATAACGCCGGCATGTCGATCGCGGTATTGGCGGAAAACGGCAGGCCGGTCACCACCCGCGTCGGCTTTAACGCCAACCAGTTCGTGCTGATGAGCGGCAACAACAGTAATCAGTATTCGCCGTTTGCCGTGGTGGATGGGCAGGTGTTTATTAGCGACGCGTTTATTCGCAATGGCACTATCGATAGCGCAAAGATCGCACAGCATATCCAGTCTTCTAATTGGGTAAGTGGGCAGCGTGGCTGGGCGATAAATAAAGACGGTGGGGCACAATTCAATAACATTAGCGCCCGTGGAGCAATATATGCCGACACCGGTGAGTTTAAAAATGGTGTGATTGGCAATTGTCGAATTCTTGAAAACTGTTCCATTGAGGGGAAACTTTCCGCTGCGAATATCGAGGGCGCGATCATGGATGGCTCGATGTTAAGCTGGACGGGTTATCATACTAATGCGAGTCGGTTATTACGTTTTGGCGGTAATAATGTTATTCCCGTTCGTGTTTTTGGACAGATTCAAATTAGAAGAAGCGGACGCGGCTATCCTCACGGTTATGGCGGGGTTAGGCAAAATGCAACCGGTGGAGGCTATATGCCAGAGGTTCCCGTTAGTTCCAGTTCAGGTAGCGGACAACCTTCGGTATCCATCGTTTATGTCGATGCATTAATTGGGAAGTCTTCGACTGCCTTTTGGCAGCTTGCCTCAGGAGAGCTTGACCAAGGACAATCGCACTCAACGACTTTTATTGTGAATATCTTTGCCACGCCACAATATACGGCCTTTGCGCTGGAGTAATCATCACCTCCGTAACGAGGTTTTTATCAGGCTAATTTAGGAGGATACTTATGCCAGTAGGCACTCTCACCCTAACGAGTAATTCCATAATAGTAAAAGGTACCGGAACGGCCTTTAATACCGAATTAAAATCCGGTGATTTCATCGTGAGCGTGGTCGGCGGCGTCACCTATACGCTGCCGGTGAAAGCCGTTGACAACGCCACACAGGCCACGCTGATTAAAGCCTATGATGGCCCAACGCAGGCGGGCGCAGCATGGTATGCCGTTCCGCGCGACGCGATGAACGCCATCACCGCCCAGTTGGCTGCCGAGACGGCCAAAGCCCTGCGTGGGCTGAACCTCGATAAAGAGAACTGGCAGCAGGTCTTCAGCAATACCGGAAATATTACCGTTAAGTTGCCGGATGGCAGCACCTATGGCGGTCCGGCTTGGAATAATATTACAGCTTCACTCAATAATAAGTTAGACAAGACGATTAGCGCTGCCCAGGAAATTAAAGGTTCACTGTCTTTACAGGGTTCTTTGGTGACAGGGCAAACGGCAAACCTTGACGTGGGGGGATATTCACGTTTCCGTAAGTCAACGACATTTGATGATACCATGATGGGGCGAAATGGCATTCATTTAAACTCTGGTGATACGGGGTCGTCTAATGTTCGTGCTGAAAAGACGTTTACCAGATCTACCGGAACTGTAGATGGCCCGACATTACTATCGGTCATGACAACAGCAGGTGGCGTTGTCACTGCCATGCAAATGTTTTGTCGTCGCGAAATTGGCGTAACTGATTATGGTGCGATTTCATTTAAGGATTACGCCAATGTCTGGCATGAGGTGCGTCTACAGAATAATGGAGACTTTAATAATTTAACCGGAAATTGGGTGACCGGCTCAGACCTTAGAATTAAAACGGAAGTAAAAGAAATTGAAGACCCTATAACACTCATTCGCGGTTTAAAACTCTACACCGGCAAGCGTGATGGCAAGCCATTTATCGGTGGTATCGCACAAGAAATTGAAAAGAAACTTCCCCAGGTTGTTGCTGAAGGTGGTTCTTTAGAATTGCAAAACGGCGAAACTGTTACTCGGGTAAAATCCGTCGATTATTCAACGCTGGGATATGTGGCCCTGGCCGCATTGAATCAGGCTCTGGATAGAATCGATCGCCAGGATGAATTAATCAAAGAACTCATGGAGAAAGTGCAATGACATTAATCAGCGGCGTATTAAAAGGCCCTTACGGCGATCCTCGTTCCGGCGTAACCATTACCCTGCGCGCAGTCAGGACCTCGTCAACGGTATTGAGCTTGGCTAAATCACAATCAGTGACGGATGATAGCGGTAAATATTCCCTACCCGTGGAGGCGGGCGCTTACGAGGTCATTATCTCTGTGTATGGTGCGCAGCCGGAGCGAGTGGGGGCTATCGAAGTTTATAACGATTCCTTGCCTGGCACGCTCAATGATTTCCTAGGCCGGCCAGGGGAAAGCGATATCACGCCGGAGATTGTGCAAACCGTCGATCGCTTGCGTGCCGAGGCGGCTTTGTCTGCCGACAAATCAGCAGCATCAGCAGCGGCGGCAAAAGTCAGTGAGCAGAATGCAGCCGAAAATAGCAAAGTCGTTACCGCCGCTGGTTTTGCTTCTGGTCCTGTTCATACAGCTGATATTTTTTCTTCGAATAATCAGTCAAGTATTCGTCGCTATACCATCGCGACCGCCAACAGGCCTGGCGGGGCAACTGGCGGCGTATTGGTTTTACCCGTTGATGGTGGGCCGTCGAGTGCGTATTTTGCAACATCGGTTGAACGGAAAGCTTGGGTCGGTAGTTCAACCCCCGCAGCCGCTTCAACCATTTCTTGGTCTCGATTATTCAGCACGACAGATCTCCCAGGGGTGGCCGACATTTCAGACTTGAAATATTGGGGATTAACAAAAGGCGTGTCAGCAGCTTCCAAAGGAAACTTCAATGCGCAAATGCAAAGCCGCCGGGGGTATGCGGCTACCGATCCGATCGGTAATCCATTCAAAGATACCGGGACTTATTTCCTCGATACGCGCTCATGGGCAGTGACGCAAGCGGGAACCGACGACAGCTATCGAACGGTGCAAACCTGTTACGGCTATGGCGTGAGTGCTGCGCAAACGGGGAAAATTGCCGTGCGCAGCTGGAATGGCACCGCGTTTACCCCCTGGGTTTGGATGTGGTCGGAAGCCAACACCACGGTTGACGGCAACGGTTTTATCAAGAAAGCCTCGCCGATCGCCAGATTGTCCGCTGCGCCTGAGCATATGCAGGCTGACTATCTGGAAGGCGGCTTTGCGCTGGCCGGTTGCGCGGCGGTTAATGGTGAGGCGGACGGGGTGAGCGCAGAGCGAATCTCCGTCGGCGTTTATCAGTTGAATGGCTCACTGGGGTTGGCAAAGGAGGGCTGGACCATTGAGGTGCCGCAGGATGTCAATGGTAACCGCCTGTGCTTTGTGGAAACCGCTACCGATAGCGACGGTGGCATCACGGTGAAAATCAGCAAACGCCGTTTTGACATCGATACCGCAACGGTCGTGGCCGGCGAAGCGATGGATATCCCTGAAGGGCGCTGGATCGATCTGCGCCTCGCCATGCCGGCGCGCGAAAGGGTGGAAGTGCTGCCGCCGGAGGCGCTGGTATCAAACGATGACACGTCATCGGAAACCAACGCGGTTTCATAAATAAAGTGGATGCCAGGTAAAATGCCGGTGCAGTAGGTTATTGGCCGTCTAATGCATCGGCGCCGGCATTATCACCGAGAGGCTCGGGCAAACACGCGGCCCGTTCCGCCTGGCAAGGTTCCCGCTGGGGGTTACTGCTCGTCAAATATCAGTGACCAGCCACTGATCCGCTTCTTCGAACATCTCTTCCAACATTCGGTTCAGCTTCTCACGATCGCTTTTGCTGGCGTCGGAGTTCAGGCCGTTGGCCTGCATCGGTTTCACGCGCACGTCAGCTTCCGGGAACAGCGCATGCACGCGTTTTTCCAGCTCGTTGCGAATAATCTCGGCGGCGTTGGGCAGCCCAGCGACGTTGCGTTTGTCGTACACCAATTCTACAAACATGACTCACCTGTAAATACTGATTTAATGTACAGTATTCTGGCCTGAGGAAGGCCGGTTGGCAAGAGGGGGCGCGGAATTTTGCATGATGCGTTCATTCGTGCGCGGCGTGCGGTAACCCCTGCAACTGAATCACTAATTCCGCCAGGCTGGCGGCTTGCATTTTCTCCATCACTTTCGCCCGGTGAACCTCTACGGTGCGCAGGGCGATATTCAACCGCTCCGCCATTTCCCTGTTCATCATGCCTCGTACCACCAGCTGCGCGATGTCGCGTTCTTTCGGCGTGAGCGTGCGGTAGCGGCCGCAAGTTTCATGGCGTCGCCAGGCTTTGGCCGAGACCTGCCGCGCCCGTTCGAGGGCGGCGATCAGCGGTTCAGCGGCGATCGGTTTTTGCAGGAAGTCCACCGCGCCGTACTTCATCTGCTCCACCGCCATCGGCACGTCGCCATGGCCGGACAGGAACACCACCGCCAGCGTGCTGCCGAGGCGGCGCAGCTCAGCGTAGGCCTGGTGCCCATCGAGTTTCGGCATCCGCATGTCCAGCAAGACGATCCCGGTCTGAAACAGATCGGCCTGCGCCAAAAAGTCGGTGCTGTCATTCCAGCATTGCACGTCGTGGCCGAGGCTGGTCAGCAAAAAACGGCAGGCGTCGGTAACGGCGACGTCATCATCCACCAGATGAATTAGCGACATGGTTTTCCTCATCGTTAAATATGAAATGCAGGGTGACGCATAGCCCATTGCGGCTGTCGGGGGCGGGGCCGTTAGCCAGTTGGATCTCGCCGCCGCCATAGCGGGCCAGGCGGCGGCAAATGGCCAACCCCAGCCCCATGCCGCCGGCCTTGGTGGTGTTGAAGGGGCGGAAAGCCTGCTCCAGCCCGGCCGCGCTCATCCCGCCCGCGTTGTCCTGCAAATGTACATCGAGCGCCCGTTCGTGCTCGTCGGCGGAAAGCCAGACGGCGTTGGCGCCGGCCTGCGCCGCATTCAGCAGCAGGTTCGCCAGCAGCTGTTCCAGCAGCGCCGGCGGCAGGGTTAGCCTCAGCGAAGGCGCCACGTTGTTGAACAGTTTCAGGTCGGGGTAGCGCTGCGTCAGGCGCAGCAGTGCCCACACCCGCTCGGCGGTTTCGTTCACCGCGATGGGGCGCCAGCTCGCCTTGTCTACCGTCTCGGTGGGGGGCTGCACCCACTGGCGCAGGTTATGAATCGTCTCGCCGCCGCGCTGCGCCTGCCGATCAATATTTTCCAGCGGCGTCAGCAGCGGGTGCCCGGCGTCCGTTTTGCGCAGTTGGATCAGGCACCCTTGCGCATAGTGGCGAATGGCTGCCAGCGGCTGGTTGAGCTCATGCGCAAAGCCGGAGGCCATCTCTCCCAGCACGTTCAACTGCCTGGCGTTCTCCAGCGCCTGCTCCTGACGGCGCAGTTGTTCTCCGGCATGGAGCAGCTGTCGCCCACGCCGGCGCACCAGCAGCGCGATCCAGATATGGTTGACGATCAACAGCGCCAGCACCGCCAGCGACAGGCTGACGGCCGTCTGATGCTGGATCAGCCAGCTCTTGATATCCAGCCACAGGCGCCGCTGTTCCGGGTGCTGATTGACGGCGCGCAGCAGCGCTTCCACCGCGCTGGTCGAGGCCGGTGCGCCCCACTGAAAGGGAGACTGCGGCGGTGCGGTCAGCAAGGCTCTTGCCACCGCATCCACCAGTGAGTTATCCAGACCGGGCAGGGCGGCGAACGACCAGTTGGGATAAAGCGGCGTGCTGGTGACGCAGGGAACCGATGTGGGCCGTTGCAACAGCGGGCGAAAATCCGACGGGTTGATCAAGCCTTCCCGACCCATTTTCTCCAGCAGACAGACGGGAACGATAGCGGCCTGAATGGCGCGCTCGCGCAACAGATAGAGCAGGGCGTCGGCAGGGAAACCGGTAAAGCGCAGGTGAAAATCGCGCTCGGGCCGCATACCGGCATCGCTGAGCGCCTTATAGCCGGTCAGATAGCCGCCGAAGGCCTGCGGATCGATGGCGCCCACCGTTTTGCCCATCAGCGCCTGCGGCGTCGTTATGCCGCTGTCGCGCCGCACCAAAATCACGCTGCCGATGATGTTGCCCGTTGCCCGATCGCCGTTGGCGGCGCGCAACGACGCCAGCCAGCGCAGATGATAGTGGCTGTTCAACTGCACGAACTGCGCCGGATTAGTGACCACGAACTGCACGCTGCCCCGATTGACCGCTTCGCGCATCTGCGCCAGATCGAGCGGCTGCAGGCGGAAGCGCTCACCGCCGACGCTGCCGTTGAGCCTGTCGATCAGCGGCTGCCAGTCACGCGCGGTCGCCGCATCGCCGCGCATCGCCAGCACGCCGACCGACCACTCGCCCGCCTGTGCTGCCATCCCCCAGCCGAGACTGAGCAGCAGTAATAACACGACCCTCACGGCCCCTCCTGATGGGTAATCTGCCTGCCGTCACTTGTTTTAGATCAACGTTAGGTCCGGTATGTGGTTAACCACAATAGAGCTGAGCCCAATGTCATTTTTACACTGTAAATCATCGACATTGTTTATTCATCTAACGGGCATCAATAGCGTGATCGGGGTGATGCCCAGGACGTGGGAGAGGCGCATGGATTTCGGTAAACGGCAGTTTTTACAGCGGCTGGGCGTGTTGACGGCGGGGGCTTCGCTGATCTCCGTGGCGGAGGCCGGGCTGACGTTAGCACCGACGCGGCGCGAGGGGGATGCGAGCCGCCGTTACGCGATGCTGATCGACCTGCGGCGCTGCGTAGGGTGCCAGGCTTGTACCGTGAGCTGCGCCATTGAAAACCAGACGCCGCACGGGGAGTTTCGCACCACGGTAAACCAGTATCAGGTCAGCCTCGAAGGCGAAGCCGCTGCGACCAACGTGCTGTTGCCCAGGCTGTGCAATCACTGCGACAACCCGCCCTGCGTGCCGGTATGTCCGGTACAGGCCACCTTCCAGCGCGAGGACGGGATCGTGGTGGTCGACAACAAACGCTGCGTGGGTTGCGCCTATTGCGTACAGGCCTGTCCGTACGATGCCCGTTTTATCAATCACACCACCCAAACGGCGGACAAATGCACCTTTTGCGTGCACCGGCTGGAGGCGGGATTGTTGCCGGCATGCGTGGAGTCGTGCGTGGGAGGGGCGCGGATCATCGGCGATATGCGCGATCCGCACAGCATGTTGAGCAAGCTGCTGCGGCGCCACGAGGCCGAGATAAAAGTCCTCAAGCCGGAGAACCAAACCGCGCCCCACGTGTTCTATCTGGGGCTGGATGATGCCTTCGTCACGCCGCTGCCGGGGCGGGCGCAGGTCGCCTTATGGGGAGAAAGACGATGAGCCGCCAACTGATGATCGCAGAAGTGCTGAGCCAGCCGCAGGCGGTGAGCTGGCTGCCGTGGGCCGTACAATATTTCTTCTTTATCGGCATCGCCGCCTGCGCCGCGCTGCTGGCCTGCGTGTGGCGCTGGCGCGGTGGAGATAACGCCGCGCATCTGGAGCGCATGGCGCTGTTTATCGGGCTGACGTGCGCCATTACCGCGCCGCTGGCGTTGACCGCCGACCTGCATCAAACCGCCCGTTTCTGGCATTTCTACGCCTACCCGACGCCCTGGTCGTGGATGCCGTGGGGCGCGCTGTTCTTGCCGCTGTTTACCCTGCTGATCGGCCTGTGGTTTATCGCGATTGAATTTACGCGGCTGACGGGCAGACCGGTTGCGCTGTTGCGTGGGATAGCGCCCGCCTGCGCGCTGGTGGCTATCGGCCTGCTGTTGTACACCGGGCGAGAGGTTTCCATCGTGCGCGCCCGCCCAATTTGGTTCAGCTACGGGTTTCCGATCGTGATGTTCCTCAGCGCGCTGCAGGCGCTCTTGGCTTTGCTGCTGCTGGCGATGCGCGAACGGCCCGGTCTGCAGGCGCCGCTGGCGCGCGGGATGCTGCTGACGTTACTGCTGCTCGGCGGGGCGATCCTGCTGTGGGTATGCGGCGATACGTTATCCGGCGCGGCGGTACGCCACTGGCTGCAGACGCAGGCGATGGCGCGCCGGTATGCCGCAGGATGGATTGCGCTGTGGGGGCTGACGCTGGCGTGCGCCGCCTGGGCCGGCTATCGGCGCTTGCCGCGCGGCGGCGCGCCGCTGCTGGTGGCCGGCGCACTAGGGCTGAGCTGGCTGATGCGCTGGACGCTGTTGATCGAGGTACAAACCATCCCGAAATACAGCGCGTCTAACTCCTCTTATAGCCTGCCGCTCGGCACTGACGGTTTGCTGGCGATCGTCGGCACCTTCGGCTTGTGGCTGGCGTTAATGATCATGGTGCGTGAAGCACAGGCGTTTTTACTGCGGAGAAAACAACATGGCTAAACTCACCCGGCGTCAGTGGTTGAAAGTGGGCCTGGCCTTCGGCGGATTGTCCGCTTTCGGCCTGAGCTATCGCGAAGTCGCCAAACGGGCGATCGACGGCATGATTCACGGTACCTCAGGGCGGGTGACTCTGGATCGCATCAACGGCAACTCCCTGCCGCCAGAAGGGCGGGCAATGCCGGAATGGCAAGGCAATCCGCAACAGGCCATCTCGATGACCCAATGTTTCGGCTGCTGGACGCAATGCGGCGTGCGGGTACGGGTGGACAGGCAGACCGACCGGGTATTGCGCATTGCCGGCAACCCTTATCATCCGTTGTCTCAGGAACGGCACGTCGACTCTGCGTTGCCGCTGCAGGACGCGTTGGCGCAGTTGGGCGGCGAAAGCGGCCTCGACGCCCGTTCCACCGCCTGCGCGCGCGGCGCCACGTTGCTGGAGGGGCTTTACAGCCCGCTGCGCGTCCTGGAGCCGATGAAGCGCGTCGGCAAACGCGGCGAGGGCAAGTGGCAGCGTATCAGCTTTGAGCAGTTGATCGCCGAAGTGGTGGAGGGCGGCAATCTGTTCGGCGAGGGGCATGTGGACGGCCTGCGGGCGATCCGCGATCTGGAGACGCCGATCGATGCCCGACGGCCGGGGCTGGGGCCGAAAGCCAACCAGCTATTGGTGACCAATGCCGGTGACGACGGGCGCGATAGCTTCCTGCGGCGCTTCGCCCAGAACAGTTTCGGCAGCAAAAACTTCGGCGCGCACGGCGCTTACTGCGGGCTGGCCTACCGTGCCGGTTCCGGCGCGTTGATGAACGATCTGGACAAGAACCCGCACGTGAAACCGGACTGGGAACAGGTCGAATTCGCGCTGTTTATGGGGACCTCACCGGCGCAGTCCGGCAACCCGTTCAAGCGCCAGGCCCGGCAATTGGCCAGCGCCAGATTGCGCAGCGAATTCCGTTATGCGGTAGTGGCGCCGGCGCTGCCGCTGACCACCACGTTGGCGGACGATCATGGCCATTGGATCCCGATATTGCCGGGTACCGACTCGGCGCTGGCGATGGCGATGATCCGTTGGATCCTCGACCACCGGCGTTATCAGGCCGATTATCTCGCCATCCCGTCGGAGGCCGCCATGCAACGCGCCGGCGAGAAGAGCTGGACCAACGCCACGCATCTGGTGATCGCCGAGAGCGAGCATCCGCGGGCGGGGCAGCATCTGACGCAGGCCGATCTGAACGGCGCCGGGTCGGCGTCGCCGCTGGTGGTCAACGGCGCGGGTGAGCTGGTGGCGGCCGAGACGTGCGACAGCGCCGAGCTGTGGGTAACCCGTACGGTGACGCTGCACGATGGCGCGCAGGTGGAGGTGAAAAGCGGCTTCCAGTGTTTGAAAGAGGCCGCCGACAAGCTGTCGCCGGAGGCGTACAGCCGGCAATGCGGCGTGCCGGTGGCACGCATCGCGGCATTGGCCGAGGCCTTTACCGCCCACGGGCGCAAGGCGGCAGTGATCGCCCATGGCGGGATGATGGCGGCGAACGGGTTTTACAATACCTGGGCGGTGATGATGCTTAACGTGCTGATCGGCAACCTGAGCCTGGCGGGGGGCGTGTTCGTCGGCGGCGGTAAATTCAACGGCTTCGCCGAGGGGCCGCGCTATAACCTGGTCGAGTTTCCTGGCCTGGTAAAACCGAAAGGGCTGAATATCGCGCGCAGCAAGGCCGCCTATGAAACCTCCGACGAATACCGCGAAAAAGTGGCGGCGGGCGTTTCGCCCTGGCCGGCCAGGGCGCCCTGGTATCCGTTCGTCGCCGGGCAGTTGACCGAGCTGCTGACCTCGGCGTTGGCGGGGTACCCCTACGGGCTGAAAGCCTGGATCTCGAACATGACCAACCCCTTGTTCGGTATCGCCGGGTTGCGCGGCGTGGCGGAGGAGCGGCTGAAAGATCCGGCGCGTTTGCCGCTGTTTATCGCTATCGATGCGTTTATCAACGAAACGACGGCGCTGGCCGACTATATCGTCCCGGACACCCATAATTTTGAGAGTTGGGGATTCAGCGCCCCCTGGGGCGGCGTCGCCAGTAAGGCCACCACCGCGCGCTGGCCGATAGTGACGCCGGCGACTGCGCAAACGGCGCAAGGGCAGCCGATTTCCATGGAGGCGTTTTGCATTGCCGTCGCCAAACGCCTGGCGCTGCCGGGGTTCGGCGATCGCGCTATCGGCGACGGCCAGGGCGGGCTGCTGCCGCTCAACCGTGCCGAGGATTATTATCTGCGCGCCGCCGCCAACGTGGCGTTTTCCGGCAAGGCGCCGGTGCCGGCCGCGAGGGCGGACGAACTGACGCTGAGCGGTGTCGATCGCTTGCTGCCGCAACTGGCGCAGACGCTGCGCGCCGATGAGATCGACCGCGTGGCGTTTATCTACAGCCGCGGCGGCCGCTTCGCCGATCACGACAGCGGCCGCCGCGACGGCAGCGTGGGCAACCGCTGGGAGAAACCGCTGCAGATCTGGAATGCGGAAGTGGCGAAGCACCGGCATGCGATCACCGGCGAGCGTTTCAGCGGCTGCCCCACCTGCTACCCGGCGCGTTTGTCGGACGGCCGCGCGGTGGAAGCGCTCTACCCAGAACGGCAGTGGCCGCTGCGCCTGATGTCCTTTAAATCTAATGTGATGAGCAGCTCCACCGCGGTGATCCGGCGCCTGCACGACGTGAAGCCGGTGAACCTGGTGGCCTTGAACCCGGCGGACGGAGCGCGTTTCGGCATTCAACACGGTGATTGGGTGCGCATCAGCACGCCGGGCGGCAGCCGCGAGGCGCAGATCAGTTTGCTGGCGGGGGTGATGCCCGGCGTGATCGCGGTGGAACACGGCTACGGCCACCGGGAGATGGGAGCCAGCCAGCACTACCTGGACGGCGAACCGCTGGCGATGGATGAGCGCATCGCCGCCGGCATCAATCTCAACGATTTGGGCTTTGCCGATCCGACGCGCGAAGTGCCGAACACCTGGCTGGATTGGGTGACCGGTGCGGCGGTGCGTCAGGGTATTCCGGCGGCGATCGTTAAACTTTCCGCGTAAACGGCAGACGAAAAAAAACCTGCTGTAACAGCAGGTTTTCTTAAATTTGGTCGGCATGAGAGGATTATGCGCATCTTCGATGCTTGCCCTGCGGGCCGTTGCTAAAGCAACGTGGTCTCACTTCGTTCGGCTCAAACCTCCTGCGGAGATTCTCATCCTCCCGACGTGCAGACGAAAAAAAACCTGCTGTAACAGCAGGTTTTCTTGAATTTGGTCGGCATGAGAGGATTCGAACCTCCGACCCCCGACACCCCATGACGGTGCGCTACCAGGCTGCGCTACATGCCGACGCTATCAAAAATCATACTACCGATTCCTGATGTTAATGCAAGCGCCTCGCCACTTGATTGCTTTAGTTTTAAGCAGTTAGTTGGCGATAAAGCGTTTTACATCGGTCAACACCTGCAACAGCAGAGCAAGCTGCGGTTTCTCGTCCTTTATCTCTTCGCCGTTCTGATCGTAGACGCGATAGTTGCCATTGTTGTCCAGCATCAGCGTTTGTGTCGGCGTGGTGATCACCAGCTGGTTGCCATCGCCGGTGGCGATCCAGTTGTTGCGGCGCTGGGCGGTGAACAGATCCTCGCCTTGCGAATAGTCTTTCGGCGCGGTTTGCACGTGCAGCAGGCGTTGCATCAAGGTGCGCATGACGTCGTTATGGCCGGTCAGCTTGCTGATGGTCTGCGCCGGGGTGCCCGGCCAGTGGATCACCAACGGCACCTGCAGCTGCGCCTGGTTGAAGGCGGTGCCGGCGCCCCATTGGCCTTTGCCACTGTCGTTGAACTCGACGCCGTGCTCGGCGGTGATCACCACCACGGTTTTATCCAGCAGGCCGCGCTGTTTCAGCGTGTCCAGCACCCGGGCTATCTGAGCATCCACATCTTGCGCGCCGGTGCGGTAGCGCCGAATAAAGTCGGCCGGAACCGGTTTTTTGTCGCCTTCGGTCGGCTCGGCGCCGCTGAAGTTGATATAGGAGAACCACGGCTCTTTGCTACCCTGGTCTGCCAACCAACGTTGCCATTGCTGGGTAGTTTGGGCGTCGCTTTGCGGCGTCGGCGTCGGCAGCGAGAAGTCGGTCAACAGCGCCTGGCGGTACAGGCTGGCATTGAAGCCATCGGAGGAGAACAGCCCCAGCTGGTAGCCCCGATCGCCGAGCGCATTGATCAGTGCCGACGGCTTGCGGCCAGCGAGCACGCTGTCCAGATAGGTCGGGGAAATGCCGTAGAACAGGCCGAACAGCCCGGTATCGGCATGGTTGCCCGAACTGTAGTGATCGCTGAAACGCACGTTTTCCTGGGCGAAGCGGGTCAGGGTTGGCATGTCCTGCGCCACGTCTTTGGCGCGAATGCCGTCCACTACGATCATCAGCAGGTTATAGCCGCTGCCTTTATCGCCGTAGCTGAGATCGCTGAGCGGATACTCCACCGACACCGCTTCCGGGTTGCCCTGTTGCACCAGACGGCGCTCATACTCTTGCTGGTCGAGCAGGCCGTGTTTCTCGAGGAACTTGCGCGCGGTCATCGGGTACGAGAGCGGCAGGTTGGCCCGCTGCATGGTGATCGGGCGATAGAAGTTGGCGTCGGCCCAGATATAAATCAGGTGCGACGCGAAAAAGGCGCTGATAAACAGCGCCGCCAGCGGCTTGCCGAAGCGGCGGCGGTTCAGGCTGCGCAGCTTCTGCCAGCTCCAGGTGCCGAACAGCATCTCCACCAGGAAGATCACCGGCACGCAGATAAACATCAGCTGCCAGTCACGCGACAGTTCGCTTTGATCCGGGTTGACCACCAGATCCCACACCACCGGATTGAGGTGCAGGTGGAAATGGGAGAACACTTCGCTGTCGACCAGCAACAGCGTGAGCCCGATGGTGGCCAACGCGGCGGAAATAAATCGCAGCAGCCGCTGCGACATCACCACGAAGGTGAGCGGGAAGATCACCAGCAAATAGCCGGCGAACACGATAAAGCTGAAATGCCCCAGCAGGCTGACAAAGGCATAGACCCGGCCCAGCAGGGATGCGGGCCAGTCGGTGACAAACAGGTAGCGGCTGCCCAGCCCAAGGGCGAGCAGGATGTTGAATAAGGCGAACCAGTGCCCCCAGCTGATCATCTGGGAGACTTTTTCACGATAACGCTGACGGTTTGTCACCATAAGTCAATATTAATGTGCTTTATCTTCACGGACAGAAGCCTGCAAGGCTTCCGCGAACGATCTCGCCAGGGTTTTCCGCTGCGCGGGGGCAACGCTGGTGTTGATCAAATTAGTGACCATGTTGCCCAGCACCATCAGGGAAAGATCGGTGGGGGTATGGTGTTTTTCCAGAACATTGACCAGCTCTGAGAGCAGTTGTTCAACGTGTTCGTCACTGTAACGGGATGATTGTGGCATAAAATTGCGCTTAGTAATCTGCAAAGTGCCCTATCTTACCGTATAGGGCAGTGATTTTCCGCTCTTTTATCACTTCCTGTCATTCGGGAAATTGTTCGCCCGCGCCGGGGCGGGGCCCCGCTGCGCCTTTCCGGTTTGCCGCCGCTTTTTAGTATTGCAGGGCGGGGTCTTCAGTGTTTGAATACGCGCCTAAAGAACAGGAGGATTTATCATGAGTCTGGATATCGACCAGATCGCTCTGCACCAATTGGTGAAACGCGACGAGCAAACGCTGGACGTGGTGTTGCGCGATACCTTGCTTCCCACCAACGCGGCGGTGGAAGAAATGATGACGGAACTGCATCGCGTCTACAGCGCCAAGAGCAAGGCCTTGGGCCTGTTCAACGAAGGCAGCGAACTGGCGGAAGCGCTGCGCACTTGCCGCAAGGACGATAAGGACTTTCTGGCCTTCAGCCGCGCGGCGACCGGCCGCCTGCGCGACGAACTGGCGAAGTATCCGTTTGCCGAAGGCGGCGTGGTGCTGTTCGGCCAATACCGTTATCTGGCGGTGGAGTACTTGCTGATCGCGGTGCTGAACAGCCGTAACAGCATGCGCGTCAACGAAGAGCTGGATATCAACACCACGCACTATCTGGACATCAACAACGCCGATATCGTCGCGCGCATCGATCTGACCGAATGGGAAACCAACCCGGAATCGACCCGCTATCTGACCTTCCTGCGCGGGCGCGTAGGCCGCAAGGTCGCCGATTTCTTCATGGATTTCCTGGCGGCGTCCGAAGGGTTGGACACCAAGGCGCAAAACCGCGGGCTGCTGCAGGCGGTGGACGACTACTGCGCCGATGCGCAGTTGGACAAGAACGAGCGCCAGTCGGTGCGCCAACAGGTGTACAGCTACTGCAACGAACAGCTGCAGGCGGGCGAAGAGATTGAACTGCAGGCCCTGTCGCAGGAGCTGTCGCCGGTCGGCGAGAAAGACTTCATGCAGTTCTCCAGCGAGCAAGGGTATGAGTTGGAGGAAAGCTTCCCGGCGGATCGCGGCACGCTGCGCCAGCTGACCAAATTTGCTGGCAGCGGCGGCGGTATCAGCCTGAATTTCGACGCCATGCTGTTGGGCGAGCGCATTTTCTGGGATGCGGCCACCGACACGCTGACCATCAGAGGCACGCCGCCGAACCTACGCGATCAGCTGCAGCGCCGGACCGGCAGCGGCAAGTAAGCGCGCCGGATCGCAGACAATAAAAAACGCCGCAATTGCGGCGTTCTTTATTTCGGCGTCCCGAAAGGTTCGAAAACGTAGCGATTAAACGCGAACGAAGTCGATGTGAGCCAGTTTTGGCTTGAACGGGTGACGCTGTACAGCCTGAACCTTAACTTTGGTTTCTTTACCGTCGATAACCAGAGTTACTGCTTCGCTGTAGAATTCTGGTTTAGCTTCCATGTTCTTAACAGAATCATGGTCCAATTCGATGGAAACTGCAGCTTCTTTGCCACCGTAAACGATAGCTGGGAATTTGTTTGCTGCACGCAGGCGGCGGCTCGCACCTTTACCCTGGTCTTTACGTACTTCTGCATTGATAGTGAACATTGTTTTTTCTCTTAAAAGAAAATTTACCCTGCTACAGGCGACCCAAGTAGCAAGTTCGGAAATCCGCTTTAACGCTGGGCAGGCCCAAGTAAAGCGCGCGGCATTTTAACGGAAAGCCGCCTGTAGGGCAACGAAAACCTGTCCAGATTGGGGACCGTTCGCTCAGGTCAATTGATTGGCGCGGCGGAAACGGCCTTGATAATCGAACACTTTCTCGCGCACCTGCCAAAACTGGCCGCGTTTGCGCGCCACCACGAAATCCGGATGGCGCAGCGCCTGCTGTTGCGCCAGCACGTCGGCGGCGGTGTGCCAGGCGAACGGCACGCCCGGCGCGCGCTGGTGCGGGCGCAGGAACAGCATCTCGAACGCTTTGCGCTGCGCCGGCGTCTGCAGGCGGAAGCGCTCGCTGGTGCTGGTGCCGTCCTCGTCGTAATAGGTGGCCTTCAGCCATTCGCCCTTGTCATCGCGGCCGCTCTGCAGTTCCATGCCGCCGCAGCGCAGCACCAGCGCGTCTTTCAGCTTCAGCGCCGCTTTCAGCATATCGTCGGGATCGACCAGCACCTCCTGACACTGATGGCAGCGGCGTGCGGCGATGTCGTTCTCCGCGCCGCAGTGCGGGCAGCTCTTGAACCGGAAGCGGTAATCGCACTGTTCGCGGTGGCCGTCGTCGTCTTCCAGCCAGCCCTGACAGCGGCGGCCGTAGTGCTCGATGATATCGCCGTTCTCGGTGCACTTGCCCCAGAACAGATTGGCGAAGCCGCAGGCCGGGCAGAACACCTGCACCGGCTGGCTGTCGCCGTGCGGCTTGCTGACGCCGACCTCAGGCGTGAACAGATCGTGCGGGTTGCCGGCATAGTCGAGGATCAGACAATCCTCCTTGCCGGGCGCCAGCCGCAGCCCGCGGCCGACGATCTGCTGATACAGGCTGACGGACTCGGTCGGGCGCAGGATCGCGATCAGATCGACGTGCGGCGCGTCGAAACCGGTGGTCAATACCGCTACGTTGACCAGATAGCGCAACTGCTGTTGTTTGAACGCCTCGATCAGCGCATCGCGCTCGGCGGGCGGTGTTTCTGCGCTGACCAGCGCGGCCTCGCCGTTCGGCAGAAGGCCGTGGATCTCGCGGGCGTGCTCGACGGTGGCGGCGAAGATCATCACCCCTTTGCGATCGTCGGCGTACTCCACAATCTGGCTGATAATGTGCGGCGTGACGCGGTTTTGCCGCTTCAGCTCGCGGTTCAGATCCGCTTCGCTGAACAGGCCGTTGCTTCTGGCCTCCAGCCGGCTGAAATCGTACTGCACAATCGGCATGTCCAGCCGCTCAGGCGGCACCAGGAAGCCGTTCTTAATCATATAGCGCAGCGGCAGCTCATAGATGCAGTCGCGAAACAGGCTGGCGCCGTCGCCGCGGGTAAAACCGTGGTAGTGATACTGGTAAATCCAGCCCTTGCCCAGACGATAGGGCGTGGCGGTCAACCCCAGCAGCCGCAGCTGCGGGTTGGTTTTCTGCAAATGCTGGATGATTTGTTGGTACTGGCTGTCGTCGTCGTCACTGATGCGGTGGCATTCATCGACGATCAGCAGCGAAAAGGCGCCGTCGAACAGCGGCAGGTTGCGCGCCACCGACTGCACGCTGCCGAACACCACTTTGCCGGCGCTCTCTTTTTGTTGCAGACCGGCGGCGAAGATGTCCGCCTCCAGGCCGTAGGCGCAGTATTTGGCGTGGTTTTGCGCCACCAGTTCCTTGACGTGCGCCAACACCAGCACCCGCCCACGGGCGCGCTTCGCCAGTTCGGCGATCACCAGGCTTTTGCCGGCGCCGGTCGGCAGCACGATCAGCGCCGGTTCGGGACGCTGCCGAAAATGGTTGATGGTGGCTTCGACCGCTTCCAGTTGGTAGGGGCGTAGGGTAAAGGCCATAAAATGAACGCCGTAGAGTGGAATGGGCCGCCGGGTACAGATCTTGTCGCCCCCGTTCCCACAGAAACAGCGACATTTTACGCCCCGGGCGGCCGAAAAATTTCTACTATTATGCCTTCTGCGCGCGCGCGGTGCGAGAAGCGTGAAAATTACCTCTGTCGGGCAACGCGTTGTGTCGCTATACTTGTGTGACAGCAATCGCTGTTCCCCCACGCGATTCCCCCCCTGAACCTGCTATTTGCACCCGGTGCAACGGCGGGCGTCATATTTTGGCAATACGATCAATGCGATCATAACAACGACAGGCAAAGCAGATCCCATGCGATTGGACAAGTTTTTATCTCAGCAGTTAGGCATCAGCCGTGCGCTGGTCGCGCGCGAACTTCGGGCTAAACGCGTCACCGTGGACGGTGAGGTAGTGAAGAGCGGGGCTGTCAAACTGACCCCGGAGCAAGAAGTGGCGTTCGACGGCAATCCGCTGCAGCAGCAGAACGGCCCGCGCTATTTCATGCTCAACAAACCGCAGGGCTACGTCTGCTCTACCGACGATCCCGATCATCCGACGGTGCTGTATTTCCTCGATGAGCCGGTCGCGTACAAGCTGCACGCCGCCGGGCGGTTGGATATCGACACCACAGGGCTGGTGCTGATGACCGACGACGGTCAATGGTCGCACCGTGTCACGTCGCCGCGCCACCACTGCGAGAAAACCTATTTGGTCACGTTGGAGCACCCGTTGGCGGAAGACACCGCGCAGCGTTTCGCTGAAGGGGTGCAACTGCACAACGAGAAAGATCTGACGCGGCCGGCGACGCTGGAGCAGGTCGACGAGCACGTGGTGCGCTTGACCATCAGGGAAGGGCGCTACCACCAGGTGAAGCGGATGTTCGCCGCCGTCGGCAACCGGGTGATCGCGTTGCACCGTGAGCGCATCGGCGCCATCGTGCTGGATGACGATCTGGCGCCGGGCGAATACCGCCCATTGACAGAAGAAGAGATCGCCAGCGTGGGCGCGCCGCACCTGCAGGACTGATAACCGATCATTGATTGCGGCCGATTAAGGAGTCGTGGAACGTGCAACAGAACCGAACCTCTCATCTCGGTTTGATTTTCATTCTGGGCCTGTTGTCCATGTTGATGCCGTTGGCCATCGACATGTACCTGCCCAGTATGCCGGTGATCGCTGCCCAGTTTGGCGTCGAGTCCGGCAGCGTGCAGATGACGCTCAGCGCCTATATGCTCGGCTTTGCCTTCGGGCAGCTGTTCTATGGGCCGATGTCGGACAGCATCGGCCGCAAACCGGTGATCCTGTGGGGAACGCTGATCTTCGCCATCGCCGGCTGCGCCTGTGCCATGGCGCAGTCGATCGATCAACTGATTGGGCTGCGTTTCCTGCACGGTTTGGCGGCGGCCGCCGCCAGCGTGGTGATCAACGCCCTGATGCGCGATATGTTCACCAAGGATGAGTTCTCGCGCATGATGTCGTTCGTCATTCTGGTGATGACCATTGCGCCGCTGCTGGCGCCGATGATCGGCGGTGCGCTGCTGCTGTGGTTCAGCTGGCACGCCATCTTCTGGACCATGGGCGCTGCGGCGCTGATCGGTTCGCTGCTGGTAGCCTTGTTCATCAAGGAGACGCTGCCGAAAGAGCGGCGCCAGCGGTTCCACCTGCGCACCACGCTGGGCAACTTCGGTTCGCTGTTCCGCCATAAGCGGGTGCTGAGTTACATGTTGGCCAGCGCCTTCTCGTTTGCGGGCATGTTCTCGTTCCTCAGCGCCGGGCCGTTCGTCTACATCGAACTGAACCACGTTTCGCCGCAGCATTTCGGTTACTATTTTGCGCTGAACATCGTCTTCCTGTTCCTGACGACGCTGATCAACAGCCGCAACGTGCGGCGCTTCGGCGCGGTCAAGATGTTCAAGCTGGGGCTGCTGGTACAGCTGGCGATGGGGCTGTGGCTAATGGCGGTGAGCACCGTGGGCCTGGGCTTCTGGGCGCTGGTGATCGGCGTTGCGGTCTATCTGGGGTGCATCGCGATGATCTCCTCCAACGCCATGGCGGTGATCCTGGATGATTTTCCGCATATGGCGGGCACCGCTTCTTCCCTGGCCGGCACGTTGCGCTTCAGCATCGGTGCGCTGGTGGGGGCGGTGCTGTCGATGGCGCCGGGCAAAAGCGCTTGGCCAATGGTCACCTCGATGGCGCTGTGCAGCATCGTGGCGGTGCTGTTCTATGTTTACGCCAGCCGGCCGCGCGATCGCGCAGCCTGACGTTCTCCCTATTCGGGGCGTGTCGCTCCGCATCGTCACGGGGTTGCGCCCTGCCATTTCAGGGTGCAACCGGCAATGAAAAATTTGTTGCTAAATATACGCATGCTAATCAATTGGCCGCTTTCTCACCTGTGTGCTTTTTGTTAAAAAATTCCGCCGCCGTGCCGCCCAATATTCCCCGGGAGGCGCGGCGCGCTGTCGGCTGAGCCGCGCGGGGGATTTGTATTAGGATTGATGTAAATCAAGGTATTAGCAGCGGTGGCAGCGCTAACGTGACGGGTAAGATGTTTCTTCATTGTAAAAATATGGCGACGAAAAAGTAGTCGCATTGCAAGAAAAAAGAGTTGAGATCGCTGCGGGAAAGGGTTACATATAACGCAAAAATGCGAGCTGAGTCGCAAAATGCCGTGAAATAACACCGCACGGCGCGCCAAAAAGTGGCACGGCATCGGCAAGCACGGGGTCAGGTTAATGGCTTGCGGCAAAATTTACATTTAAATAACATTTGTGCGCGGCAGAGTCGGGAGTCAACGGCTATAACTTAGTAACCCTGTCAGGTAAAAGTGTTTCACCTTTTCAAACTAGGGATTTCATGTGGAGAGTATCCAACTTTCGGTAGTGCATCGCTTGCCGCAAAGTTATCGTTGGCTATCCGGTTTCACCGGCGTGAAGGTCGAACCGATTCCGTTTAACGGAATAGACGAAGATAACAACCTGATTGGGCTGAAGCTGCTCAGCCATGAAGGGGCCGAGGCCTGGCAGGTCATGCAACAGCTCAATCTGTCGCTGCAGGAGATTCAGGTCGACTGTGCGATCGTCGAATGGGAAGGGGAACCTTGCCTGTTCGTGCAGCGCAGCGACGAGAGCGCCACCATGTGCCGCCTGAAAAACGTCGGTGCCGCGATCGCCGAACCGCTCAGCGCGCAATACCCCTTCTGAATTCGCCGCTAATCCGCCAACTGCAGCAGTTGACGGGTATAGTCGGCTGCGGGCGCCGCGAAAATCGCCCGGCAGTCTCCCTGTTCAACCACTTCCCCCTGTCGCAGTACGATGACCTGGTGACATAGCGAACGCACCACCTGCAGGTCATGGCTGATGAACAGATAAGCCAACCGGTGGCGTTGCTGCAGCGATTTCAGCAGCGTCAGGATCTGCGCCTGCACCGATTTATCCAGTGAAGAGGTCGGCTCGTCGAGGATCAGCAGCTGCGGTTGCAGGATCAGCGCGCGCGCGATGGCGATGCGCTGGCGCTGGCCGCCGGAAAACTCGGTGGGATAGCGGTGGCAAAGCTGCGGATCCAGGCCGACTTCCCGCAACACCTCGATCACGCGTTGTTCCCGCTGCTCGGCGCTAAGACGCTGGTGCACTTCCAGCCCCTCGGCGATGATCTGCTGCACGTTCAGGCGCGGATTCAGGGCGGAATAGGGATCCTGGAAGACGATTTGCATTCGGCTGCGGTAGGGCAGCATCTGCTTCATCGTGAGCGGGTGCAGCGGTTCGCCGTCGAACCAGATGGCGCCCTGCGAGGCCAGCAGACGCAATAACGCAAGCCCGGTGGTGCTTTTACCCGAGCCGGATTCTCCCACCAGCCCCACGCTTTCCCCGGCGCGCAGCTCGAAACTCAACGATTTCAGCGCATAGTGATAATCCACCGTGCGGCGCAGCAGGCCGCGCCGGATGGGGAAGCGCACCTGCAGATCTTCCACCTTGAGCAGCGGCCGCTCGTCGCTGGGGCGCGCGGTGGGCAACGGCAGCGGCTCACCGACGTCTTCGGCGGCCAGCAGCTGCTGTGTGTAGGGATGCTGCGGCCGGCTGAACAGCTGCGCGCGGCCGTTTTGCTCTACGCAGCGCCCCTGGCGCATCACCGCCACGTTGTCTGCCAGGCGGCGCACGATATTCAGATTATGGGTGATGAACAGCAACCCCATGCCCATCTCCTGCTTCAATTCTTGCAGCAGCGTCAGGATCTGCGCCTGGATAGTCACGTCGAGCGCGGTGGTGGGTTCGTCGGCGATCAGCAGTTTCGGGCGGGTCAACACCGCCATGGCGATCATCACGCGTTGGCGTTCGCCGCCGGACAGCTGGTGCGGATAGTCCTGCAGCCGGTTTTTGGCCTGACGGATGCCGACGCGCTCCAGGCATTCGACGATCTCTGCGCGCGCGGCTTCGCGCCGCAGGCCGCGGTGCAGCATCAGCACTTCCGCCAGCTGTTTCTCGATGGTGTGCAGTGGGTTAAGCGACACCATCGGTTCCTGAAAGATCATCGCGATCTGATTGCCGCGCACCTTGCGCAGGTCAGTCTCCGGCGCATGCAGCAACGACTCGCCGTTGAACAGAATATCGCCGGCAGGGTAAACCACCGGCGGCGCGGGCAGCAGACGCAGTATCGACAGGGCGGTGACGCTTTTGCCGGAGCCGGATTCCCCTACCAGCGCCAGCGTTTCCGCCGGCGCTATTTGCAGCGAGAGTTCGTTGACCACCGGCGTGACGGTGTCGCCCTGACGGAAGGCGATGCTGAGATCCTGAATAGCGAGCAAAGGAGTGGCCATATTAATGCGCCTTGCTGGGGTCAAAGGCGTCGCGCACCGCTTCGCCGATAAAGATTAATAACGACAGCAGCACTGCCAATACCAGGAAGGCGGTGATGCCGAGCCACGGCGCCTGCAGATTGTTTTTGCCTTGCAGCAGCAATTCACCGAGCGACGGCGAGCCTATCGGCAGACCGAAACCGAGGAAATCGAGCGACGTCAGGGTGGTGATCGAGCCGCAGAGGATAAACGGCAGGAAGGTCAGCGTCGCCACCATGGCGTTGGGCAGCATATGGCGGGACATGATTACCCGATCCGGCACGCCCATGGCGCGCGCGGCGCGGATATAGTCAAAATTGCGGGTGCGCAGGAATTCGGCGCGCACCACGCCCACCAGGCTCATCCAGCCGAACAGGATGGTGATGCCGAGCAGCCACCAGAAATTGGGCTGGACGATGCTCGACAGCAGAATGATCAGAAACAGCGTCGGCATGCCCGACCACACTTCGATAAAGCGCTGTCCCCACAGATCGAAACGCCCGCCGTAATACCCCTGCGTCGCGCCGACGCACACGCCGATCAGGCTGGAAAACAGCGTCAGCGCCAGACCGAACAACATCGAAATGCGAAAACCGTACAGCACCCGAGCCAGCACGTCGCCGCCGTTGCTGTCGGTGCCCAGCAGGTTGTGCCGCGAAGGCGGTGAAGGGAAGGGCACCTCCGTGGCGAAGTTGATGGTGTCGTAACTGAAGCGGATCGGTGCCCAGACCGCCCAGCCGTGCCGTTCGATCTGCCGCTGCACGAACGGATCCTGATAGTCGGCTTCGGTATTCAGTTCGCCGCCGAAGGCGGTTTCGCTGTAGCTAATCATAAACGGCAGGTACAACCGGCCTTCATAACGCACCAACAGCGGTTTGTCGTTGGCGATCAGATCGGCGGCCAGGCTCAGGGTGAACAGCACCAAAAAGATCCACAGCGACCAGTAGCCGCGGCGATTGCGGCGAAAACGCGCCCAGCGCGCCTGGTTGATCGGGCTAAGGCGGCTCATTGGCGGGCCTCGAAGTCAATGCGCGGATCGACCAGGGTGTAGGTGATATCGCTGAGGATATTCAACAGCAGGCCGATCAGGGTGAAGATATACAACGTGCCGAACATCACCGGGTAGTCGCGCTGCAGCGTGGCGTCGTAACCCAGCAGCCCCAGGCCGTTGAGCGAGAACATCACCTCAATCAGCAGTGAGCCGGTGAAAAACATGCTGATAAAGGTGGCCGGAAAACCGGCGATCACCAGCAGCATGGCGTTGCGGAACACGTGGCGGTACAGGATCTTTTTCTCGTCCAGGCCTTTGGCGCGGGCGGTGGTGACGTACTGTTTGCGGATCTCGTCGAGGAATGAGTTCTTGGTCAGCATGGTCAGGGTGGCGAAACCGCCGATCACCGTCGCCAGCACCGGCAGCGTGATGTGCCACAGGTAGTCGGCGATCTTCGCCGGCCAGGAGAGGGTGTCGAAGTTGCTCGATACCAGGCCGCGCAGCGGGAACCAGTCGAGATAGCTGCCGCCGGCGAACAGCACGATCATCAGAATGGCGAACAGAAAAGCCGGAATGGCGTAGCCGATAATGATCAGCGTGCTGCTCCAGGTATCGAACACGCTGCCATTGTGGACGGCCTTGCGGATGCCGAGCGGGATCGACACCAGATAGATGATCAGCGTGCTCCAAAGGCCCAGCGTGATGGAGACCGGCAGGCTCTGGCCGATCAGCTGCATCACCGAAGCGCCGCGAAACAGGCTGTCGCCGAAGTCGAAGCGCATATAATTCCACAGCATGGTGAAGTAGCGCTCGTGCAGCGGTTTGTCGAAGCCGTAACGCTTAGTGATCTCGGTGATCACCTCCGGATCCAGGCCGCGCGAACCGCGATATTGGCCGTCGCCTGCCGCGATGCCCGTCCGGGCATGCCCCAGACCTTCGCCGACACCGCCGCTGCCAAACCCGCTGCCGTGCCCCAGCTCAATGGCGGCGATGGCCTGATCGACCGGACCGCCGGGGGCGATTTGCACGATAAAAAAGTTGATGGTGATGATCGCCCACAGCGTGGGGATCACCAATAACAGTCTGCGTATCAGATAGGCCGCCATTCCGACTCCTTATTGCCGCTGAGCCGGTAAGCGCGCCGCCTTGTTGACGTCGTACCACCAGTTGTCGAAGCCGATCGCATAGGCCGGGCGGATCGACGGCGTGGAGAACTTGTCCCAATAGGCGTAGCGGTCGTGGTTGGAGTACCACATCGGCAGCATGTAGTTGTTCCAGGTCAGCACCCGGTCCAGCGCGCGGCCGAGCGGCAACAGGGCGTTTTCGTCGCCCTGATGGGCGGCGATTTGCCTGACCAGGCTGTCGACCGCCGGATCTTTGACGCCGGGGGTGTTATAGCTGGAATCGATGTACTGCGAATCCCACAGAATTTGCAGATCGGCGCTGGGGAACGGCATCGCCATATACACCGTCGACATCATGTCGAAATCGCGCTCGCGCATGCGGCGGGTGTACTGCGAGGCGTCAATCTCGCGGATTTGCATCTCGATGCCCAACCGCTGCAGGTTGTGGCGGAACGGCAGCACGTACTGGAAGTTGCTGCCGCTCAGCAGCATCAGTTCAAAGGTGAACGGCTGGCCGGTTTTGGCGTTGACCAGCTTTTGATTTTTGACCACCCAACCGGCTTCTTTCAGCAGTTGGGTCGCCTTCAGCAGGTTTTGTCGATCGTTGCCGCTACCGTCGGAGGAGGGCGGTTGGTAGATACTGGTAAATACCTCCGGCGGTATCTGGCCCTTGAGCGGTGCCAGCAAGGCCAGTTCAGCGGCGTCCGGGTAGCCGCGGGCTGCGTAGGCGGTGTTTTGGAAATAGCTGTCGGCGCGCTGATAGGCGTTGTAATACAGCGCCTTGTTCATCCAGTTAAAATCGAAAGCCAGGCCGATCGCTTCCCGTACCCGACGATCGGCGAACAGCGGTTTTTGCAGATTGAACGCCAGCCAGCGGGTATTCTGCGCCGCCTGGTTGGTCTCGTCCTGCTTGATGATGTAGTTGCGCGCGAAGTTGCCGCCCTGATATTGGGTGGCCCAGCTTTTGGGCGACGGCTCGATGCGGAAATCGTAGGCGCCGGCCTTGAAGGCTTCCAACGATACTTTGTCGTCCAGATAATAATCGTAGCGAATGCTGTCGAAGTTGTAGCGGCCGCGGTTCACCGGCAGATTGGCGGCCCAGTAGTCGCGCACCCGCTGATAGGTGATGTACTGGCCGAGGCGGTAATCGCCGATTTTATACGGGCCGCTGGCGAGCGGCGGGGTGCTGAGCGGTTCGTTGAGCTTATGGTTTTTCCAGAAGCTTTCCGGCAATACGCGCAGGCTGAGCAGGCTGAGGATTTGCTCACGGTTCGCCTTAGGCAGCTCGATGCGCACCGTCAGCCGGGAAATGGCCTTGACCGTGACGCCTTTGTAATAGGAGCGAAACTGCGGCACGCCTTCGGTCATGAATTTATTGAAGGTAAAGGCCACGTCGGCGGCGGTGATCGGGCTGCCGTCCTGGAAGCGGGCGCGGGCGTTGATATCCAATTCCATCCAGCGCATGTCGGCCGGGAAACGGGCCGATTCGGCAATCAACGGGTAATAGCTGCCGGGTTCGTCGTCGGAGTTGGTGAACAGCGTATCGTACAGCTCCATCGTGCGCTCGCCGGGCACGCCGCGGGTAGCGAAGCGGTTGAAGTTGTCGTAGGTGCCGATGGCCGCCAGTCGCACGTCACCTCCCTTGGGCGCCGCCGGGTTGACGTAGTCGAAATGGCTGAAGTCGGTGGCGTATTTCGGTTCACCGAGAAGGGCGAAAGCGTAGCTTTCGTTGAGGGCTTCGGCCCGCAGACCGAAGCTCAGTGCCGAGAGCACCAGAGCAGCGAAAATGCGCACGGACATCAGACGGTAAGCTCCTGCTGTGGAATAAAGTACAACCTGCGCCCAGCATAACATTCTTCGGGCGGGCGCAGGGTAAAGATGCTTAAAGGTTAACTATTTTTTTCCTGATAATCAAAGACCTGATGAGCATTGCAGTAAGCGACGAAATCATCGATGCTCAGCGGCTTGCTGAAGTAGTACCCCTGCATGAAGTTGACGCCGTGTTCTTGCAGAAACTGCATCTGCTCGGCGGTTTCCACGCCTTCGGCCACCGTCAGCATTTTCAGCTTTTTCGCCAACGAGATCACCGCATCCAGCACCGGCGCGGTGACCGTGTCCTGGCCGATGGTGTTGACGAAACCACGGTCAATCTTCAGATAATCCATGGTGAAGCGCTCAAGATAAATAAGCGCGCTGTGCCCGGTGCCGAAATCGTCCACCGCGATCTCGATGCCCTGTTTGTGCAGCCAGTCAAACTCCGCCAGCGCGCTCTCTTCTTCCACCATGCCGCGTTCGGTGATTTCAAACACCAGCGTAAAGTAATCGCCCGGCAGCTGCGTCAACAATTCATACACGTCCTGGTGAAACGACGGTGCGCTAAGGTGGGCGGGGGAAATGTTGAGGCCGACTTTACCTCCCCGTGGCAGCGCTTTGGCGAGCTGTGGCGCATCTTCGGCGATCAGCCTGAACAGGTGGCGGGTAAGCGGCACGATCAGCCCGTTGCTTTCGGCGTAGGGGATAAAGACATCGGGCGGGATGCGGCCCTCGATCGGATGCTGCCAGCGGATCAGCGCTTCCAGCCCGCCGATGCTGTTGCTGTCGGTATGGAACACCGGCTGGTATTCGATAAAGAACTCGTTGCGCTTGATGCCGCGCAGCAGCGCGCGTTCCGGGCTTTGCCGCAGCAGCAGCATGTAGTAGCAGAGTACGCCGGTCATCAATGACAGCACCAGGCTGCCCAGCAGCGTCAGGCGAATGTCGTTGGGGGTCAGTTTCTCGTTGTAGAACAGGATGGTCAGCGGCAGATTGGGCAGCGTCAGGGTATCCGCCTTGCCCTTCGGTAGCTGATTGACCGGCATCAGGTTCGGGCTGAAAGTGGTCAACGCGCGGTTGCCCATCACGATGGCGATGCCCGGCGCCTGTTCGTCGTGCGAGGTGAACAGCAGGTAGGGCATCAGATCGATGTCCAGCGTAGCGAGGATGCCGGTGGCCTTTTCGCCGGGATGTCGCAGCCAAACCGCAACCGCCGGTTTATTTGGCACCATCGGCGTACCCTGCTGCAGCTTGAGATCCAGAGGCAGATCCCAGTCGATATCCTGGTAGATATTTTTCATCGGCAACATCATGTCGCCCGTGGCGGAGGAGCAATAGGCGTAGCCGTCCTTCACCAACAGGAAGGTGCGCACGCCGCTGGTAAAGGCCGCCTGGTAGGTAATATCCGACTGGCTGGAGAGGCAAGGCTTGTCCAGCAGCGGCATCATTTGCCGCATCACCGCCGTCAGATGCGAGATATAACCCAGCGTGAACTTTTGCGTGCGCGCTTCGACCTTATGTTGATATTGCGTGCGCTGGTGGTTGATCAAAGAAAGCGTGACCGCGGTGAATAGCGTAAAAAATACCAGGGCGGCGACACCGCTTTTAGCCAGGCTGCGTTGTCGGTGAGACACGCTGCGGGCGAAAGCTCTTTTCAAGCCCATAACCGAGTCCTCTGCAACCGGGCGTCAGGCGTGTCGTGCAGCCAGTTAATGGATTGTGCCAACGGTTTTTTTTTCATTTTTGCCTTTTATCCCGTACCAACCGGCGGCGCCATTTAAATATGTGGCGTCGCCGACAGAAATATCATGCGCATAATATCAGCGGAAACGTTTTAAATAACGCCGGGGCGCCGTTGCCGTCATCTGACGATAATAGGCGAGTTTTTCCTCGACGGGGCGATTTCCTGCCAACAGTTTATCAAAATAATGGCGTGCGGCGGCGTTAAGCAGGGAAAGGTGACGATAAGGCAGGGATCAATTTTGATGATACCTGTTCGACAACCAAAAAAAACGCCGCCCGTGGGCGGCGCTTATCGCTCGTTTGGTATTCAGGATCTTCAGGGCGTTGCGCCGTTAACCGTTGGTCAGCACCCGGCGCGCTTCTCGATAACGTTTATTCCAATAGTTATCGGTCAGCTTGGAAATCATGACTCCACTGCTGGTGGAGGCGTGAACGAACTGATCGTTGCCTAAATAGATGCCGACATGGCGCCCGGTAGAACCGGCGCGGAACAGCACCAAATCGCCGGCGCGCAGCTTGGTGCGCTGAATTTTCTTGCCGAGATCTTCCTGTTCATAGGTCGAACGCGGTAAATCCATGCCGAACTGTTCGCGGAAGGTGCGCTGTACAAACGCCGAGCAATCGATGCCGCGCTTGGTGTCACCGCCTAAGCGGTAGCGAACGCCTTTCCAATCCGCATACTGATCCATAATCTTTGACTTGACGTCAACGTTGCGGACCATCGCTTCGAATTCATCCTGAGAGGCTTGCAGTAAAAGACCGTCTTTGTCATTAACTGCACGCATCTCAGTTTGTGCGTTATTCAAGTTCGAAGTGTGAGTCGAGCTGCACGCTGACAGCATAACCGCAGCGGCAATTGCAGGGACTACCCGCAAAAAATATCTCAGAAACGGTTGAGATTTGACCATTGTTGTTGTTTTCCCTTGAAGTCCTTAACGACGAAAGTCGCTACCTGAAAAATGCCAAACGAAACGAGCCTAGTCCGCACCTGTTGCATCGACAACCAGTTACCGTTGAAAACGTGCGAGAACGCACATTTTTATCGGATTTCATACTGATTCGACTTAAACCAGGCACAAACGCATCTGAGATTACCGGAACCAATAGGGGATTGCGAGCCTTTTTCCCGTCTTTTTTATATGAATTTGTGATGTAACATAATGTAAATCTTCATATAAAAAACGCCAATTGTCCGATGTATGAATCTGGCGTGAAATCAGGTTGCAAAAGAGTTAACGAACGGTGGGGAAATTTTTGCGCGCGGCGAGGGGAAGAGGGCGGGAGGCGTAAGCCTCCCGGCATGAGTCATAGACACAAATTATGGTTGACCGGGGCGGTGCTTACCGGGCAACAGGCGATTCAACCGATCGACGATCCAGTCGCTGCAAGGCGTCATCAGCACCCAGCTGGCGCCAACCAGCACCACGGACAATGAGCCGACGGCGATATCGGTAAACCAGTGGGCGCCAATCATCACGCGCGGCAATGAGAAGACCACCGTAATCAGCAGGGCGACGGCGAAGGCGCCGCGGCCGAAATAGCGCAGCATAAAGCAGGAAAAAATAATCAGCATCATGCCGTGGTCGCCGGGGAAGCTGTCGCTGGAAGCGTCCTTGGTGGGGATGCCGGTCAGCTCGCTGACGCGATGGATATTGTCAAAGGTCAGGGTGGGGCTTGGATGTTTCACCGGCAGCAGGTGGCCAAGCTGGTTCAGCACCACGGCGGTCAGCAGCATCACCACGCCGGTGATCACCAGACGGCGGCGGCCTGCGGCGTCCTGCTTCAGATAAAAGTACAGATACAGCAGCCCCATGGCGAGCAGCGAAATCACATCGAACGCGCGGTTGTTGGTGATGGCGACCAGGTGTAAAAACGCCGGGTCGGTGGCCAGATGGCGGTTAAAGAAGAAGAAAATCGCCGAATCCAGGGTAAACCAGCCGCCGTGATTGGCCGGCAGGAACCAGGACAGAAACAGCGCAACGCCCAGTAAGTTGAAGAAGAGAATGAGGGGTAAATTGCGGCGTGTCATGACATAACCTGTTGGAAAAATGAAAACGAAATAAAACCCGGCAGCCCTGCGGCATCCGGGGGGCAACGGTACGGGGTTTAACTTAAACGAATCTTAAACAAGGCGGATTGCAGGGCATTCCAATCGACATTTTCGCTGTGGATAAGCTCAATTCGGCTGTCGAGCGGCGCGACCGGGCGGGTTTCGATGTTGAGATCCTGCCCCTGACGATTGATCAGCAATGTGCCTTCGGGGATGCGTACCACGCCTTTGGCGCGTTCGACCGGCGCGAGTCGCACCCATTCCATGAAGCCGACGGTGTCGAACCGGGTATCGCCGTCAAAAATCCAGCCGCAGCTGGTGAAGCCTTGCCCTTCATTCAACGCTCGCCGCCAGCGGGCGTGCTCTGGCAGCCGCAGCGCCGCCAGCCCCTGCTTTTTCGCCTGACCATGATGATGCTGCGCGTCCGGCAATTCTGTACGATTCGTGCGCGGAAGTGACAACAGCGCGACATCCGCTTCGCCTTGCGCGATGGCGTAGCAGGGCCGCTGCAGCGGGTCTTGCGCCTTCCAGGCCTCCAGCGCCAGCCAGTCTTCCGGCCGGTAGGTATCGCTTTTGCTGGCTAAAATAATGTCGGCCGCGGCCAGCTGATCGCGGAAGTTTTCGTTGTCGCGGTAGCGGGGCTGGCTGAGCTGGCGGGCATCCAGCAGGCACAGGGTGGCCTGCAGATCGATCCAGCCGGCATAGCTCTCCTGGGTCAGCAGCGACAGGATTTGTTTCGGATGCCCGAGCCCGGTCGGCTCGATCAGCAGCCGATCCGGTTTGGCCTGCTGCAACAGCATATTCAAGCCCACCTGCATCGGCAGGCCGTTGACGCAGCACATGCAGCCACCGGGGATCTCTTTGAGCACCGCGCCGCTGTCCGCCAGCAGCGCGCCGTCGATGCCGATCTCACCGAATTCATTGACCAATACCGCCCAGCGTTCATGTTCGGGCTTATGAGCCAGCAAATGGCGGATAGTGGTGGTTTTGCCGCTGCCGAGGAAACCGGTAATCAAATTGGTTTTAGTCATTAATAATTCCTGGCGCAAAAATTAACCTGCTTAATAAATGAGTTACGCAGCCGTGTCGGTGAAACGGCCGCGATTTAATTTGTGCTCTATCTCGCAAATTTTGCACGTCACCATGCGCTTTTCAACCGACAAAATCCACCGTTTATAACAAGAAAATTCTTAGATAAAACCCTGTATTAGATGCGGTTAACTTTTGTTAGTAGCTTGTTTTTACATTGTTAATGACGAGATTAACGATCAAATCTCGTCCCTTTCCTTGCGATTATTCCTAACAAGATCCTCTATGGTTAAATTGGCTTAACTAAAAATGAGGTTGCCATGAATACCTTTCGGTTATTTTTGATCGTAGGAATGTTGTTTTCATGGACGGCAGTGAGTCAGGCAGGAGTGGCCGGCGGGGTAATTCGCTTCGTCGGTTCTATCGTTGAAAGTCCTTGCACGGTCAATATTGCAGATTCTAAGGCGAATACGCAATGTTACCGCAACGGCCAGCGTTATCAGGCCCAGCAAGCGTTGTCAGGTTTTGATACTACACGCAAAGAACTTCCGCTAAATCTAGGCACAACCGAAATGAAGTGGGTAGACCAACAGAAGAAACTCGCTGTTATGACGGTCGTTTATCGTTAAGTCGTTCCGCCATGCCGGCGTAACGTTACGCCGGCATGGTTATTCTCGGCCCTGCAGGCTCCTCACCGCATCACCCATTCCTTCACCGTTTCACGCGCGCCGCGATCGCGCAGCGATAAATAGGCTTGCGTCACCGTTTCGCTAAACGCCGCATGCGCCGCCAGCGTTTCGCCGAATACCGATTTCAACGCCAATAGCGCCGCTACGCGCCGTCGATCGTCCGTTGTGGCGGCGATCGTCTGCTGCAGCACGTCTGCCAGCGGATCGCGAATGTCGATCGGCTCACCGGCGTCATCGACGCCGCCGACGTAACGCATCCAGCCCGCCACGCCCAGCGCCAGCCCGCTATAGTCGCCGCCGTGCCGCAGATGCCAGCGCACGGCATCCAGCAGCCGCTGCGGCAGCTTCTGCGTGCCGTCCATGGCGATCTGCCAGGTGAGGTGTTGCAGCGCCGGATTGCTGAAGCGCGCGATAAGCTGTGCGGCATAATCGGGCAGGCTGATGCCGGTGACGCTCAGCGTTGGCGCCTGTTCGTCCAGCATCAACCGCAGGGCGGCGCGGCGGTAGTGCTCGTCCGCCATGCACTCGTTGATATAGCGGTAGCCGCCCAGGTAGCCTAAGTAAGCCAGGAACGAGTGGCTGCCGTTCAGCATGCGCAGCTTCATGTGTTCAAACGGCAGCACATCGCTGACCAACTGGGCGCCGGCCAACTCCCACGCCGGGCGTCCGGCGGTGAAGTTGTCTTCCACCACCCATTGAATGAAGGGCTCGCAGGCGATGGCGCATTCGTCGCGCACGCCGCCCAGCGCGGCGGCGATCTCATCCAGCGTGGCCGGCGTGGCGGCCGGCACGATGCGATCCACCATGGTGCAGGGGAAGGTGGCGGCGGTGGCGATCCAGTCGGCGAGCGACGGATCCCGCGCCTGCGCCAGATCGAGCACCGCCCGGCGCAACACGTGGCCGTTCTCCGGAATATTGTCGCAGGAAAGCAGGGAGAAGGCGGACAGGCCGCGTTCGCGCCGCAGCCGCAGCGTTTCCACCAAAATGCCGGGCGCGGTCTGCGGCTGATGCGGCCACGCCAGATCGGCGACGATCCCCGAATGCTGTCTGTCCAGCCGTCCGCTGCCGGGCTCGATGCAGTAGCCTTTTTCGGTGATGGTCATCGAGACGATCGCCACCTGCGGTTCGGCCAGCTTCTCCAGCACCGCGGCGATGCCCTCCAGTTTGCGGTGCAGGCTCTCATGCACCGCGCCGATCACGATGGCCTGATGGCCGTCCGCGCCTTTCTCCAGCACGCTGTACAGATGATCCTGTTGCCGCAGCGCCTCAAACAGCGGCACGCCGCCGGAAAGACTGATCTCGCAAATGCCCCAGTCGCCGCCGTGGGCGTTCAGCACCCGATCGGTCAGCAGCGCCTGATGCGCGCGGTGGAACGCGCCGAAACCCAGGTGCACGATACGGCTGCGCAGGGCCCGGCGATCATAATTCGGTTGCCGGACGGCGCCCGGCAGCGGGGTGTTGGCGATCGTATTCATCTCATCTCCAAAGCGAATAGATAGCTGGCGGGCCACTTGCGTCAAGTTAGCAGACCAGTTTGCCGACGCATGGACAGCGGGGCGCCGGCGATAAAAAACTGCCACCAGTCTAAAGTTGTCGGCAGGTTAAGGGAATTGGTCAGGCCAAAATAAGCCAGAATCGTGAAGCGGATCAACCAATGAACGGTTCAATTTTGACAGCGCGCGGCGAAAGAGTAAGTTAAAGCTAGCTGACATCTAAATTAAACTGGTATAACAACATCGCGATGCGAGACAGGCATAAGGACACAACATGGAACAAACATGGCGTTGGTATGGCCCGAACGATCCGGTCTCTTTGGATGACGTGCGTCAGGCCGGGGCAACCGGGGTGGTCACGGCGCTGCACCATATTGCGAACGGCGAAGTCTGGCCGATCGACGAGATCCGCGCGCGGCAGGCGCTGCTGGCGGAAAAGGGGCTGGTGTGGTCGGTGGTGGAGAGCGTGCCGGTACATGAGGAGATCAAAACCCACAGCGGCGACTGGCGGCGGTACATCGCCAATTACCAGCAGTCACTGCGCAATCTGGCGGCCTGCGGCATCGACACCGTTTGCTACAACTTCATGCCGATCCTCGACTGGACGCGCACCGATCTGGCCTATCCGCTGCCGGACGGTTCCAAAGCGCTGCGTTTCGATCAGGTAGCCTTCGCCGCGTTCGAGCTGCATATCCTGCAGCGCGCCGGCGCCGAGGCGGACTATACGGCGCAAGAGCGCAGTCAGGCGGCGGCCTATTTCGCCGCCATGAGCGAGGAGGAGAAAGCCACGCTGACCGGCAACATCATCGCCGGGCTGCCGGGTGCGGAAGAAGGCTATACGTTGGAGCAGTTCCGCCGCCGCCTGGCGGAATACGACGGCATCGACAAGGCGCGGCTGCGCGAAAACATGGCGGTCTTTCTGCGCGCCATCGTGCCGGTGGCGGAAGAGGCCGGCATCCGGCTGGCGGTGCACCCCGACGATCCGCCGCGGCCGATCCTCGGCCTGCCGCGCATCGTCTCCACGATCGAAGACATGCAGTGGCTGAAGCAGACCGTCGACAGCATTCATAACGGCTTCACCATGTGCACCGGTTCCTACGGCGTGCGCGCCGACAACGATCTGGTGCGGATGATTGAAACCTTCGGCGATCGCATTCACTTTACCCACCTGCGCGCCACCTGCCGCGAGGAAAACCCGAAAAGCTTCCACGAGGGGGCGCATCTGCAGGGCGATGTGGACATGGTGGCGGTGATCGAAGCGATCCTGACCGAAGAGCTGCGTCGGCAGCGGGCGGGCGATCGGCGGCCGATCCCGATGCGCCCCGATCATGGGCATCAGATGCTGGACGATTTGAAAAAGAAAACCAATCCGGGCTATTCGGCCATCGGGCGGTTGAAAGGGCTGGCGGAGCTGCGCGGCGTCGAGCTGGCGCTCAAGCGGCGTTTTTTCCCGGAGTTGCCGTAGCGGAAAATGAAACGGGGCCGAGTATCGGCCCCGTAGGCGCGACTAGTCGGCGCGGCTCATGTAGCGGCGTTCGGCGATATGAATGCGAATTTTGTCGCCGGCGCTGAGGTATTCCGGCACGTGGATCACCAGGCCGGTCGCCATGGTGGCCGGTTTGTTGCGGGCGCTGGCGGAAGCGCCTTTGATGCCCGGCGCGGTCTCGACGATTTCCATATCCACGGTCTGCGGCAGTTCCAGCGCCAGCACCTGGCCATCCAGCGTCAGCACCTGCATACCCGGCAGGCCGCCTTCCGGAATGAACAGCAGCTCGTCTTCGATCTGGTCTTTCTTGAAAATGTACGGGGTGTAGTCTTCGTCATCCATGAACACGTATTCTTCGCCGTCGATATAGGAGAAGTTCACCTTGCGGCGCGACAGGGAAATGGTGTCCAGGATATCGTCGCCCTTGAAGCGTTCTTCCACTTTCAGGCCGGTGCGCACGTCGGAGAAGCGCATTTTGTACAGGGTGCTGGCGCCGCGGGCGCTCGGGCTCTGCACGTCGATATCTTTTACCAGCAGCAGCTTGCCGTTGTAGCTGATCGCCATGCCGCGCTTAATTTCGTTAGCTCTTGCCATTTCAATTCATCCGCAATGAAGAGTATTAGAGAAGTTGCGACAAGGTACTCGCGCCGCCGATTTCAGGCAATAGCCCGGCGTAAAAACAGTGCAGGAAAGGGAGAGCAGGCGCTCTCCCTTCGAGGATTACCGGAAGACCGGCAGCAGGCCGAACAGCGACAGAATATGTGCGGCGGCGTTGATCAACCCGAACAGGATAACGAACAGGATCACGCCGTTGCCGCCCGGTGCACGGTAACCGGCCTGCGGATAACGGCGGCGGCTGGCGCGCGCCATCAGCGCCGGCACGATCACCGCCCAGACGGTGGCCGCCAGCCCGGCGAAGCCGATGGCGTACAGGAAACCGTTCGGGAACAGCAGCGCGGCCAGGGTCGGCGGCACGAAGGTCACCAGCGCGGTTTTGCTGCGCCCGACGGCGTCGTCCTTGAACTTGCAGAAGTCCGCCAGATAATCGAACAGGCCCAGCGACACGCCGAGGAACGAGCTGGCCAGCGCCATATAGGAGAAGGCGTTCAGCAGTTGGCTGACGGTCTGGCTGCTGGAGACGTTGCCCATTTGCTTGAGCAGGCTGCCGATATTGCCGCCCTCGGCGATCACCTGCTTGAAGGCGTCGCGCGCGATATTGCCCTGAATCACATACTGCCACAGGATGTAGATCGCCAGTGCCAGCAGGGTGCCGTACACCAGGCTGCGCACCACGGAGCCACTGTCCTTGTGGTAGTACTTCACCAGCCCGGGAATGTTGCCGTGGTAGCCGAACGAAGTCAGCAGGTAAGGCAGCGCCGCCAGGGCGTAAGGCAGATAGCTGGCCCGATCATCGCCGGTGTTGAACAGCACCGCGGGCTGCACGTGGGTGAACATGTCGCCCACCGACATCACGAAGGTGATCACCATGCCGCCGATCAGAATGGTGCTCAGGCGATCGACCGCGCGGGTGGAGAGCCAGACGATAAACGCCACCACCAGCGCGAACACCAGGCCGGCGGTAGTCTGGCCGACGCCGACGATGCCCTCCAGCGTGTGCGCGATGATCGAGCCGCCGGCGGAGATATAGGCGTAGGTCAGGATGTACAGCACGAACGCCACCGACAGGCCGTTCACGGCGTTCCAGCCTTTGCCCAGCAGATCCTTGACCATGGTGTTGAAGCTGGCGCCGCTCGGGTAGTGCAGCGTGGCTTCGAGGATCATCAGGCCGGACAGCAGCATACAGGCCCAGGTATACACCAGCAGCGCGACGGAGCCGCTGAACCAGACACCGGAAGTGACGATCGGAATGGAAAACATGCCGGCGCCAACGGCGGTTCCGGCAATGATCATCGCGCCGCCGAGGACGGAAGGGCGGGCCAGCTTCTGGATGGTGTCCGTAGACATGCGTGCTCCTGAGGGAAGAGGTTCTTTTGTACTAGCTCAATGGTACATGGGCGCATGGCGCATGTAAAGCGAAGGAATTGCACGTTTCACGCGTTTTTTTCTTTAAATCAAGGTTTGCTGGGCGTTTATTCGCCATCGGGTGCAGCCGGCCGGCGCAGAGCGATGAGTGTAAAGATCGCGAGGACGCAGGGATTCTGCTGGCGGTGGCCGCGTGCGGCTGCTATTGTCGCGCTTCTTTCCCCCCAGCCCACCAGGAGTAGCGCTGATGGACTGTCGCAGCGACTGCGGCGCCTGCTGTATCGCGCCGTCAATATCCAGCCCGATCCCCGGCATGCCGAACGGCAAGCCCGCCAATACCCGCTGCATTCATCTGGATGAACGGCTGCGCTGCGGCCTGTTTCATTCGCCGCTGCGGCCGAAGGTGTGCGGCAGCCTGCAGCCGAGCCGCGACATGTGCCACGATCACCGCGATCAGGCGCTGATCTACCTCGCCAGACTGGAAGCGGACACCGCGCCCTAATCTGCCCTCAACCGCCACAGACACTGCGTCGCGCCTGCCGCCATCGCAGCCGACCCGAACGGTGTGGGGGAACGGCGTAGTGGCTGTCTCTCCAGGTGCCGTTCATGGCGGTCGCAGAGAAATACCGGATATTTAAGGCTATTCCTTTTGCACGGCGCGTACTGAGACTGGATAAAAAAATGCCGGTCAGGCTTAACTGACCGGCATTACGCGTTGCGCCCTCTGTTTAGCGCGGGATCAGGCGCCTTGCGGCACCGCGTGCGCGGTATTTTTCAATACCGGCCCCTGATACTTCTCGATCTGCAGCTGCGCCATCTGCCCGCAGTTGCCCTGCGCCAGGCTGGAAGAGCCGATGTCGAAGGTCAGGCAGTTGACGTTGCCGTTCTTGCACAGCGAGCCGGGCTGCGCCGGATCGGCCGGATCGAACCAGGCGCCTTCGCTGATGCGCACCACGCCGGGCCGCACGTCTTCGCTGACCACCGCACCCACCAGGATCTGACCGCGATCGTTAAACGCCCGCACCAGATCGCCGCCGGTGATGCCGCGCGGCTGCGCGTCCTGCGGGTGGATCAGGATCGCTTCACGATCCGCTACCGCGTATTTCTCGCGCAGCGGCGTGTTATCGAGCTGGGAATGCAGCCGGTTGGTCGGGTGCGCGGTATTGAGCGACAGCGGATACTTGGCCGCTTCCGGCCCGCGGTACCATTCGTGCGGCGGCATCCAGGTCGGAATGCCGGGGCAATCCTCGTAATGCATTTTGGCGATGGCGTCGGAGTAGATCTCGATCTTGCCCGACGGCGTGCCCAGCGGGTTCAGCAACGGGTTGTCGCGATAGTCGGCGAAGCGCACCCACTGCTTATTGGCCTCCGGCACCGGGAAGCGCACGTAATTGTTGGATTGCCAGAACATGTCGAACGGCGGCAGCGCCACCCGCGCGGCGCGCGCCTGGTTCTTCATGTCGTCGTACATGCCTTTCAGCCACTGGGTTTCATCCTTGCCCTCGGTGAAGGCTTCCTGCACGCCCAGCCTGGCCGCCATTGCCGAGAAGATGTCGAAGTCGCTACGCGACTCGTGTTGTGGCGGCACGCATTGATGCATCGGGAACACGTAGAGCTGCGAATAGTCGCCGCCCATTTCCAGATCGTTGCGCTCGTAGCTGGTGGTGGCCGGCAGCACGATATCGGCATGCTTGGCGGTGGCGGTCCAGTAAGGCTCGTTGACCACGATGGTGTCCGGCCGCTGCCAGGCTTTGACCAGGTTATTGGTGTCCTGATGCTGGTGGAAGGTGTTGCCGCCCGCCACATACACCATTTTCACCTCGGGGTAAGTGACCTTGGCGCCGTTGAAGTCGATGGTTTTGCCCGGGTTGCTCAGGCATTCGGCGATGCGCGCCACCGGGATCGGCGCCGGGGAGTTCTTCGGTGCGTTGCCGGCGGAGATGCCGGCGATGATGCCGCCCTTGGCGGTCGGGCTGCCGCCGGAGGAATAGTGATAGCTGAAGCCGAAGCCGCCGCCCGGCAGGCCGATCTGGCCGAGCATCGCCGCCACCGTCACCAGCAGCCAGTGCTGCTGCTCGCCGTGGTGCTGGCGCTGAATGCCCCAGCCGCCCATGATCATGGTGCGATGCTTCGCCATCTCACGCGCCAGACCGCGCAGCGTGTCGGCATCGACGCCGCTGATGTCGGCCGCCCATTCGGCGGTTTTCGCCACGCCGTCGCTCTCGCCCAGCAGGTAGGCCTGGAACTTGTCGAAGCCGACGGTGTAGGTTTTCAGGAAGTCCGGGTTATGCAGCTTCTCGGTCAGCAACGTGTGGGCGATGCCGATCAGCATGGCGCCGTCGGTATAAGGGCGCGGGGCGATCCACTGCGCATTGACGAACTTGGCGCTGTCGCTGTGCACCGGATCGATGCTGATCACCCGGGTGCCTTTCTTCTTCAGCGCCTCGAAGCCGGTCTGGCCGACGTGATCCGGCACGTTCCAGCTGTTTTTCAGCGTGACCATCGGGTTACAGCCCCACAGGATCACCAGCTCGCTGTTCTCGATCACGTTCGGCCAGGCGGTCTGCTGTTCGTAGACCTCCATCGAGCCGACCACGTGCGACATGATCACCTGCGCTGCGCCGGTGGAGTAGTCGCCGGCGTAGCCGAGGAAGCCGCCGGTCAGGTTCATCAGACGCTGCAGCAGCGTGCGGCTGTTGTGCAGCATGCCGACGCTTTTCCAGCCATAGGAACCGGCGTAGATCGACTGCGGCCCGTGATCTTTCTGCAGGCGAACGATCTCATTGCACACCAGCTCGGTCGCTTTGTCCCAGCTGACGCGCACCCACTCGTCGCGGCCGCGCAGTTCGGTGCGGCTGCCGGGGCCGCCTTCCAGCCAGCTTTTGCGCACCATCGGATATTTGATGCGGTTCTCGGCGTGCACCTGATAAGGCGCCATGGTGATCAGCTCATTGGGATACGGATCGTCCTGCACCGGCTGCACGCCGACCATCTTGCCGTCCTGCACGATGGCCTCAAACGCGCCCCAGTGGGCGCCGGTCAGAATGCCTTTCTGCGCCTGACGCAAGACGATGAACTGCGGCAGCGCTTCGCTGATGGCCTGCGCCAGCGCCGCTTTGGGCCATAAGCCCGCCAGCAGCGGGGCGGCGGCCAGCGCGGCGGCGCCGGTCAGGAAGCGGCGGCGGCTCATGGTTAACGGTTGTTGGTTGCTCATTGCGCTTCTCCCTTAAAGCTTGGCCGGTGCGGCAGGTGGCATGTCGCTGGCGTGTTTTTGTACGTATTGCGTCAGCACGCGCAGCTGTTCCTGCGTCAGCGAGGTGCGTGGCGCCATGCCTTTGATGACGCCGATCCATTGGTTGGCGTTGAAGCGATCGAGCGCGGTCAGCCCGTGGCAGCCGGTACAGTTGGCCGACATCATGTCCGCGGCGTAGCGCCAGATTTTTTGCTGATCGTCAATCAACTGCTTGCGCGGCAGCCACACCTGCAGAGAAACCTGATGCCAGACCAGGCCGGTTTCCGCATCGGTCTGGGTGGCGGCGGTCTTCAGCTGTTGGCGTGCTTCCTCACCCAGCAGCACGCTGAGGATGCGTTTGCCCTGCGCGGCGTAGAACACTTCGCTGACCCCGTCCTGCTGCCAGCCACTGACGGTGGCCAGCACTTTGTCGCCATCCTGCTTGACCACCTGCACTTCGGTGGACGGCATCAGGTTGCCGGCGTTATGGCTGTCGTTGGCGCCGAGGAAGAACGGCTCGGTGGCGATGGTGTAGAGGGTGGTGGCGTCCGGTGCGGTCAACGCCGCGGCCTTCGCCAGCTCGGCGGCGCCGGCCTGGGTTTCGCCGCTCATGTCCGGCAGGATATGCGCCACGCCCTTGTGGCAATCGATGCAGGTTTCGCCCTGTTTGATCGCCACCGGGTGCTGCAGGCGCGCCTCAGGGCGCTGGGCGGTGATGTCCATGGCGTCGTAGCTGTGGCAGGAGCGGCAGGTGGCCGAGTCGTTCTCTTTCAGCGTCTTCCAGACTGACTGCGCCATCGCCAGCTTGTGCGCTTCGTATTTCTCCGGCGTATCGATGGTGCCGACCATTTCGCCGTAAATGTCTTTCACCGCGCGGATCTTGGTCCACAGGTAGTCGATCGGCTGGTGCGGCACGTGGCAGTCGGCGCACTCGGCGCGGATGCCCTTGGTGTTCTGGAAGTGGACGCTGCCCTGATATTCGGCCAGCGGCTGTTGCATGGTGTGGCAGGAAACGCAGAAGGCGGTATCGCTGGTTTTATGGAAGACGGTGGCGGTCCCGGCCAACAGCGCTGCGCCGAGGATAATCCCCAGCAGCAAAAGCCATAGCCATCCCCACCGACGCTTTTTTTCAAAGCCAGTCAGTTTTTTGCTCATGGTAAACCCGCTTATAATTATGAATTTAAAATAAAATCTTGCCAAAAGGCCGCCGACCGGAGGTCAGAATGCCACGTCGATTGCAGGGGTAATGATAGAAGAGGGTTAACCCCATAGGGTTATCCGTAGTCAAAAAAATGGCGTATATCGCAAAAAATAGCGTTATATTCTAATTTATATAACGATAGGGCACTGCGGCAGGGGAAGCGAGCGCAGCACACGCTCGCATTGGATCAGACCGCTGGCAGGTAGGCCAGGCCGCTCAGCCACAGGCGGATGGCGGTGCGGCTGGCTTCGAAATGGGGTTCCGGCAGGGCTTCAGGCGCGCACCAGCGCCACTCGGCGCATTTCTCGGGCTCTCTCAGCTCGGCGTCGCCGCCGGGGTGATCCACCTGCAGGCAGATTGACACCGTGTGTTTGCCTTCGGCGCGCCAGGTTTGCAGATTGTTGCTGACGCCAACGAAGCGCGGCGGGTCGATGAGCAACCCGGTCTCTTCGGCGATTTCGCGCTGGGCGCACTGCTCGAAGGTTTCACCGGCATCCAGATGCCCGCCGGGGATCGACCAAAAGGGCGCGTGGGAACCGCAGCGTTTGCCCAACAAAATCTCGCCTTGAGGGTTGACGATGATCACCCCGACGCCCGTCACTACGTTCATGCTTTTCTCCGTCAGCAAGGTTTCAGCACAGTATGTCATTTTGCCCCGGCGCTGGCCAATACGCCGGCAAAAGTGTGCGTAAGCTCAAAAATCTGCAATGGCGAAAGGGAGAAAGCTTGCTTTCGCCTTGCGCTGCTCACACACTCCTTGAAACGTTTCAGCGTTGTCCGGCCGCTTGTAGCGAACGGATAACGCTCCTTTTTCTCAATGAAGCTGAAACGATTCAATTCAGCAGGAGAGGAGAATCATGTTCCAGTTGTCACCGCAAGACATTCATCTGGGCGCCGTTGCCGACGGTAAGCAAGAGGCCATCCGCCTGGTGGCCGCCGCCCTGACCGAAGCCGGCTGCGTCAGCGCCGGTTACGTGGACGGCATGCTGCAGCGCGAACTGCAGACGTCCACCTATCTGGGTAACGGCATCGCCATTCCGCACGGCACCACCGATACCCGCGATCTGGTGTTGAAAACCGGCGTGCAGGTGTTCCAGTTCCCGCAGGGCATTGCGTGGGGCGAAGGCCAGACCGCCTATGTGGCGATCGGCATCGCCGCCCGCTCCGACGAGCATTTGGCGCTGCTGCGCCAGCTCACCCACGTGCTGAGCGATGACAGCGTGGCGGAGCGGCTGGCGCAAACCACCTCTGCGGAGGAACTGCGCAGCCTGCTGATGGGCGAACAACAGAGCGCCGAATTCCAGTTCGACGTTTCGCTGATTGCGCTCGACGTCGCCGCCGACAGCCTGATGACGCTGCAGGCGCTGAACGCCGGCCGGCTGCAAAAGGCCGGCGCGGTTAACGCGCAGTTCGTCAGTGATGTCATCACCCGCAAGCCGCTGAACCTGGGGCAGGGCATCTGGCTGAGCGACAGCGTCGAAGGCAACCTGGCCAGCGCGGCCACCGTCAGCCGCCCGGCGCAGGCTTTCGCGGAAGACGGCGAGCCGGTGGCGCTGCTGCTGACGGTGTCGGTCGCCGACGCGCAGCCGCTGGCGGTGCTCAACTACCTCAGCGATCTGCTGCTGGCCAATAAAGCTGAACGGTTGCTGAAGGCGGATGCCGCCGGCGTGCTGGCGCTGCTGACCAGCGAAGTGGCTGAGGAGAGCAGCGTGCTGAGCGCCGAGTTCGTGATCCGCAACGAGCACGGTCTGCACGCGCGGCCGGGCACGGCGTTGGTCAACGTGATCAAAAATTTCAACAGTGACATCACCGTCACCAACCTGGACGGCAGCGGCAAGCCGGCCAACGGGCGCAGCCTGATGAAGGTGGTGGCGCTGGGCGTGAAGAAAGGGCATCACCTGCGCTTTACCGCCAATGGAGAAGATGCTGAAGCCGCGCTGAAGGCGATTGGCGAAGCGATTAATGAAGGACTGGGCGAGGGCGCAGCATGAGCAGAAGAGTAGCAACGATCACCCTGAACCCGGCGTACGATCTGGTGGGGTTCTGCCCGCAGATCGAACGCGGGGAAGTCAACCGGGTAAAAACCGCCGGCCTGCACGCCGCCGGTAAGGGCATCAACGTCGCCAAAGTGTTGAAGGATTTGGGCATCGACGTCACCGTCGGCGGCTTCCTGGGCAAAGACAATCAGGACGGTTTCCAGCTGCTGTTCAGCGATCTGGGGATCGCCAACCGTTTTCAGGTGGTGCCGGGGCGCACCCGCATCAACGTCAAGCTGACGGAAAAAGACGGCGAAGTGACCGATTTCAACTTCTCCGGCTTCGAAGTGACGCCGCAGGACTGGGATCGCTTCGTCAGCGACTCGCTGAGCTGGCTAGGCCAGTTTGACATGGTGGCGGTGAGCGGCAGCCTGCCGGCCGGCGTCGATCCTGACGCATTTACCGACTGGATGACCCAGCTGCGCGCCAAGTGCCCGTGCATCATTTTCGACAGCAGCCGCGAAGCGCTGGTCGCCGGGCTGAAGGCCTCGCCGTGGTTGGTCAAACCGAACCGCCGCGAGCTGGAAATCTGGGCCGGCCGCCCGCTGCCGGCGCTGGCGGACGTGGTTGAGGCCGCGCATGCGCTGCGCGAGCAGGGCATCGCCCACGTGGTGATCTCCCTCGGTGCGGAAGGCGCGCTGTGGGTTAACGCGTCCGGCGCCTGGATCGCCAAACCGCCGTCCTGTGAGGTGGTCAGCACCGTGGGCGCCGGCGATTCGATGGTCGGCGGCCTGATTTATGGCCTGCTGATGCGCGAATCCAGCGAGCACACTCTGCGTCTGGCCACGGCGGTAGCGGCGCTGGCGGTCAGCCAGAGCAACGTCGGCGTGACCGATCGTCCCCAGTTGGCCGCGATGATGGCGCGCGTCGATCTGAAACCTTTCAATCAATAGCAGGAGGCAGAATGAAAACGCTGCTGATGGTAGACAGTTCGCTGGGGCAGGCCCGTGGCCACCTGGCGAAACGCATGCTGGAGGCCGCCGCGGCCAAAACCGGCCTGACGCTGGTCGAGTCGCTGCAGGACGCCGAACTGGTGGCGGTGGCGGGGCAGGCTGCCCCTGCTGACGCCGGGCTGAACGGCAAATTGGTGTATGTGGGCGAGGTAGAACAGGCGGTGCGTGAACCGGACGCGTTTCTGGCGCGCGCCCAGGCCGAAGCTGAAACCTATCAGGCGCCGCAGGCGGCGGCTGCGGTGAAAGCCGGTGGGCAAAAACGCATCGTGGCGATCACCGCTTGCCCGACCGGCGTGGCGCACACCTTTATGGCGGCCGAAGCCATTGAAAGCGAAGCGAAGAAGCGCGGCTGGTGGGTGAAGGTGGAAACGCGCGGTTCCGTCGGCGCCGGCAACGCCATTACCCCGGAAGAAGTGGCGGCGGCGGATCTGGTGATCGTCGCGGCGGACATCGAAGTGGATCTGGACAAATTTGCCGGCAAACCGATGTACCGCACCTCGACGGGCCTGGCGCTGAAGAAAACCGCCCAGGAACTGGACAAGGCGCAGGCCGAGGCGGAAGTGTTCCAGCCGCAGCAGCGCGGCAACGCGGCGCCGGCGGCGAAAAAGAAAGAGGGCAACGGCCCGTATCGTCACCTGCTGACCGGCGTGTCCTACATGCTGCCGATGGTGGTGGCGGGCGGGTTGTGCATCGCGCTGTCGTTCGTGTTCGGCATCAAGGCGTTTGAAGTCAAAGGCACCCTGGCGGCGGCGCTGATGCAGATCGGCGGCGGCTCCGCCTTCGCGCTGATGGTGCCGGTATTGGCCGGTTTCATCGCCTTTTCCATCGCGGATCGTCCGGGCCTGACGCCGGGCCTGATCGGCGGCATGCTGGCGGTGAGCACCGGCGCCGGGTTCCTCGGCGGCATCATCGCCGGTTTCCTGGCGGGTTACGTCGCCAAGGCGATCAGCAGCAAACTGCATCTGCCGCAGAGTATGGAAGCGCTGAAGCCTATCTTGATCATTCCGCTGGTGGCCAGCCTGATCACCGGTCTCATCATGATTTACGTGGTCGGCACGCCGGTAGCGAAAATCATGGAAGGCCTGACCCATTGGCTGCAATCGCTGGGCACCGCCAACGCCGTACTGCTGGGGGCGATCCTCGGTGGCATGATGTGCACCGACATGGGGGGGCCGGTGAACAAAGCGGCCTACGCCTTCGGCGTGGCGCTGCTCAGCTCCTCGGTGTATGCGCCGATGGCAGCCATCATGGCCGCCGGTATGGTGCCGCCGCTGGCGATGGGTCTGGCGACGCTGCTGGCGCGCCGCAAGTTCCCGAAATCCGAACAGGAAGGCGGCAAGGCGGCGTTGGTGCTGGGGCTGTGCTTCATCACCGAAGGGGCGATTCCGTTCGCCGCCCGTGACCCGATGCGCGTGCTGCCGTGCTGCATCGCCGGCGGGGCGCTGACCGGCGCACTGTCGATGGCGTTCGGCGCCAAGCTGATGGCGCCGCACGGCGGGCTGTTCGTGCTGCTGATCCCGGGCGCGATTTCGCCGGTGCTGCTGTATCTGGTGGCGATCGCCGCCGGCACGCTGTTGGCCGGGGTGGCGTACGCCCTGCTGAAACGTGCTGAAGTACCGGCGGCCAGCGTGGCGTAACGGCGAGCCAGCCATAAAAAACCGGAGCCCAGGCTCCGGTTTTTTCGTTTGGGCGCCGCGTTACTGCTGCGCCTTCAGCCAGGCGATCTCTTCGGCCCAGATATCCGGGTTTACCGTTTCCAGAATCAGCGGGATATTGTCGAAACGCGGATCGCGCATGATGTAGCTGAACACCGTTTTGCCGATGTTGCCTTCCCCCAGGCTGTGGTGGCGGTCGACGCGGCTGTTGAACTCGCTCTTGGCGTCGTTCAGGTGCATGCCGCGCAGGTAGTTGAAACCGACGATGTCACCGAGCTGTTTGAAGGTGTGTTCGCAGGTCTCTTCGGTACGCAGATCGTAACCGGCGGCGAAAGCGTGGCAGGTGTCGATGCAGACGCCGACGCGGCTTTTGTCTTCCACGCCGTCGATGATCGCCGCCAGGTGTTCGAATTTGAAGCCCAGGTTGCTGCCCTGGCCGGCGGTGTTTTCGATTACGGCCGTCACGCCGGCGGTTTTGTCCAGCGCGATATTGATCGATTCAGCGATGCGCGCCAGGCACTTGTCTTCATCGATTTGCAGCAGGTGGCTGCCGGGGTGGAAGTTCAGCAGCGTCAGCCCCAGCTGCTCGCAGCGCTGCAGCTCGTCGATGAACGCCTCGCGCGATTTTTCCAACGCCTCGGCCACCGGGTGCCCCAGGTTGATCAGGTAGCTGTCGTGCGGCAGGATCTGCCCCGGCCCGAAGCCGTACTGGGCGCAGGCGCTCTTGAACTTATCGATCACGTCGGCGGCCAGCGGCGCGGCCTTCCATTGACGCTGATTTTTGGTGAACAGGGCGAACGCGGTCGCCTCCAATTCGTGCGCGCGGATAACCGCCTGATCCACGCCGCCTGACGCGCTGACATGTGCACCGACAAACTTCATCTTCATTCTCCTGTGTTATCGGTGACATTATGGCATTGATGGCGGGCGGATTGAATGGTGAAAAGCGGCGGCCCGCCGAAGCGGGCCGCCGAGGGCGATTACAGCAGGTGTTGCACCAGTTGGTTTATCGCGCTGCCGCCGACCAGCAGCCAGAGGAACAGCAGCGTGGCCAGCAGAATCGGTTTCATCCCGGCCTGGCGCACGGCGCTGATGTGGGTGGTCAACCCCAGCGCCGCCATCGCCATTGCCAGCATCCAGGTGTCGGCGGTGATCAGATGGCGCACCAGCGTGGCCGGCAGCAGGTTGAAGGAGTTCAGCCCGGCGACGGCGATAAACAGCACGGCGAACCACGGCATGGTGATGGCGGATTTTTCCGCCTTGCCTGCGCCGCCGCGGCTGATGTAGCCCGACAGCAGCAGCAGGAATGGTGCCAGCATCATCACGCGGATCATCTTGGCGATCACCGCCGCATTTTCGGCGTCCGGCCCGATGGCGTGCCCGGCGGCGACCACCTGAGCCACTTCGTGAATGGTGGAGCCGGCGTAGATGCCGAAGGTTTCCTGGCTGAACGGCAGCCACTGGAAGTGTTCATTCAACTGATACAGCCACGGGTAGGCGAAGATAGCCAGGGTGCCGAACACCACCACGGTCGAGACCGCCACCGCCACTTTGCTGGAGTCGGCCTTCAGCACCGGTTCGGTGGCCATCACCGCCGCCGCGCCGCAAATGCTGCTGCCGGCGCCGATCAGCATCGCGGTTTGGCTGTCGATGCCGAACACTTTCTTGCCGAGCCAGCAGGCCAGCAGGAAGGTGGTGATCAGGGTCAGCGCGTCGATGATGATGCCGCTGGCGCCGACGTCGGCGATCTGCTGAAAGGTCAGCCGGAAGCCGTAAAGGATAATGCCCAGACGCAGCAGACGCTGTTTGGCCAGCTGCACGCCGCCGTGACAAACGGTTTGCCAGCGGGGGTACAGCGTGTTGCCCACCAGAATACCGAGCAGGATCGCCAGCGTCAGCGCCCCCAGGCCCAGCTCCGCCACCCAGGGAATGTCGCCGGCCCAGACGGCCAGCGCGGTGAGCGCGCCGGTCAGCGCCAGCCCCGGCACCAGCCGCGGCAGGCCAAACAGCGGAAAGCGTCGCTCGGGATAGGTGTGAGTGGTATCAGTCGCCATAAAAGTCAGTCCTTCAGTCTGTTTCTTGCTGCTAAGAGTACGTTTGGGCTGAATAAAAGAGAAATTGATTATATATTTATAACCTATCTGAATAAGTGGTATGGGATCAAGCATTGGCATAACGCCGCATTGCGGCTAGGGTGTGGAGGAGCGGCGAGCCGCCGTCAACTTTCCAACTAACAGGAGCAGGCGATGGATACCGACGATCAACGCAGAGAGCAGGTAGATCAGGAAGTGGGCCGCGCGGTGCGGCGGTTGATTGAAGAAAACAAGACGATCGACCGCGAGCATCTCGTGGCGATGCTGCAATTGATACAGCGGGACGAAGCCGGCACGCCGCGCGAGGCGGCGCTGGCCGCGGCGGCGCAGCTGGTCGCCTTGGGCAAGTAGCGCGCCGAACTGGCCGCAAACGGGGTAGCCTGGCCGGGCTACCCACATCATGTTGACATTAATTTTGCGGTTCTCTGGCAGAACCCTTTTTCAATACCGGGACGGCTATGCATATCACGTTGCGTCAACTGGAAGTCTTCACCGAAGTGCTGAAAAGCGGCTCGACCACTCAGGCCTCGGTGGTGCTGGCGCTGTCGCAGTCGGCGGTCAGCGCGGCGCTGGCGGATCTGGAGGGGCAACTGGGCGTGCAGCTGTTCGATCGCGTCGGCAAACGGCTGGTGATCAACGAACACGGCCGGCTGCTGTATCCCAAGGCGCTGGCGCTGCTGGAGCAGGCGGGGGAGATCGAGCAGCTGTTTCGCCATGACGGGGGGGCGTTGCGCATCGCCGCCAGCAGCACCATCGGCAACTACATGCTGCCGGAGATGATCGCCCGTTACCGCCGGGACTTTCCGGCCACGCCGCTGGAGCTGAACGTTGGCAACAGCCAGGACGTGATCGTGGCGGTGGCGGATTTCCGCGTCGATCTGGGGCTGATCGAAGGGCCTTGCCATATGCCGGAGCTGGTGACGCAGCCGTGGCTGGAGGACGAGCTGGTGGTGTTCGCTGCGCCGGATAACCCGCTGACCCGTCAACCGCCGACGCTGGAGGCGCTGGCGAATGCGCCGTGGATCCTGCGTGAGCGCGGTTCGGGCACTCGCGAGGTGCTGGATCATCTGCTGTTGGCGCACCTGCCGCACTTTCAGCTGGTGATGGAGCTCGGCAACTCGGAGGCGATCAAGCATGCGGTGCGGCACGGTATCGGCATCAGCTGCCTGTCCCGGCGGGTGGTGGCGGAGCAGCTGGCCAGCGGCGCGCTGGTGGAACTGCCGGTGCCGCTGCCGCCGCTGCGGCGCACCCTGTACCTGATCCGCCATCGGCAAAAGCACATTTCCAACGCCTTGCAGCGTTTTCTCAGCTATTGCGTGCTGTAATCGACAGCGCGTCACGTCTTCTATCGCCGCGCAGGCCAAAGAAAGCATAAAAACCTGCGCGCGCTCACATTAATGAGAGTAAGTAAGGCCATAAGGGGCGCGGCTAATAATTGCCTCTGAATTATGAAGCTATCTTATATCGGTGCAATGTTGCTAGTTCACCGGCGGGTATTTGTTACAATCCGCCCTCATTTTTCGAAGAGCAGATAGATAGGGAACGAATGGCTCAGCAGGATATAAAAACATCGGGGCAGCAAGCTCCCGGATTGCGCCGCGAGCTGAAAGCCCGGCATTTGACCATGATCGCCATCGGCGGCTCCATCGGCACCGGCCTGTTCGTCGCCTCGGGCGCCACGGTTTCTCAGGCAGGTCCCGGCGGGGCGCTGCTGTCTTACGCTCTGATCGGTTTGATGGTGTACTTCCTGATGACCAGTCTGGGCGAACTGGCGGCCTTTATGCCGGTCTCCGGTTCATTCTCCACCTACGGCGCCAAATACGTGGAAGAAGGCTTCGGCTTCGCACTGGGATGGAACTACTGGTACAACTGGGCGGTGACCATCGCCGTTGACCTGGTGGCTTCGCAATTGGTGATGAGCTACTGGTTCCCGGACACGCCCGGCTGGATCTGGAGCGCGCTGTTCCTCGGCCTGATGTTCCTGCTGAACTACATTTCGGTGAAAGGGTTCGGCGAGGCGGAATACTGGTTCGCGCTGATCAAGGTCAGCACCGTGATTATTTTCATCGCCGTCGGCGTGCTGATGATTGTCGGCATTCTGAAAGGCGGCGAGCATGCCGGCTGGCAGAACTGGACCATTGGAGATGCGCCGTTCGCCGGCGGCTTCTCGGCGATGATCGGCGTGGCCATGATCGTCGGCTTCTCGTTCCAGGGCACTGAACTTATCGGCATCGCGGCCGGCGAATCGGAAAACCCGGGTAAAAATATTCCGCGCGCGGTGCGTCAGGTGTTCTGGCGTATCCTGCTGTTCTATATCTTCGCCATCCTGATCATCAGCCTGATCATTCCGTATACCGATCCGAGCCTGCTGCGCAATGACGTGAAAGACATCAGCGTCAGCCCGTTCACCCTGGTGTTCCAGCATGCCGGCCTGCTGTCGGCGGCGGCAGTGATGAACGCGGTGATCCTGACGGCGGTGTTGTCCGCCGGTAACTCGGGCATGTACGCATCGACCCGCATGTTGTACACCCTGGCATCGGAAGGCAAAGCGCCGCGCATCTTCGCCAAGCTGTCGAAAGGCGGCGTGCCGCGCAACGCGCTGTACGCGACCTGCGTGGTGGCCGGGCTGTGCTTCCTGACCTCGATGTTCGGCAACCAGTCGGTTTACCTGTGGCTGCTGAATACCTCGGGCATGACCGGCTTCATCGCCTGGTTGGGCATCGCCATCAGCCACTACCGTTTCCGTCGCGGTTACATGCTGCAGGGGCGCGATCTCAACGACTTGCCGTACCGTTCCGGGTTCTTCCCGCTGGGGCCGATCTTCGCCTTCGTGCTGTGCCTGATCATTACCCTGGGCCAGAATTACCAGGCCTTCTTGCAAGACAAGATTGACTGGTACGGCGTGACCGCGACCTACATCGGCATTCCGCTGTTCCTGCTGATTTGGTTTGGTTACAAGCTGTCGCAAGGCACCCGTGTCGTGAAGTACAGCGAGATGGAATTCCCGAAGATGGACGTGAAGTAATCTTCGGTGAGTGACGCGCGGCGGGGGCTCCCGCCGCGTTTTGTTTTTACTTTTTCCCGCCTTTGGCTTCCGCCAGCGCCTGCTGCGCCGAGCTCATCAAACTCTCTACCGTCGCGTAATGCTGCGTCAGCGCCAAAATGCCGGCGTTAAGCCGCATGTTCACCTCGCCGAACGCGCCAAAATCGTAGGGCGCCTCCAGCGGCGGCACAATGCGCGCCAGAAACTCGCTTTCCGCGCCGTAGGGCAGATCGTGCACCAGAATCAGAAACAGACCGCCGGTATAGCGGCAGACGTAGTCGCTCGGGCGGATCAGCGTCTTGAGGCGCTCGCCGACGGTGCGCAGCACGTCGTCGCCGATCTGGACGCCGTGACTTTGGTAGAGCGCCGCCAGCGGGCCGAATTCGAGAATGAACAGGTGGGAGATCGGCTGCGCCGTTGCGGGGCGGCAGATGCTGCGCATCACCACCTCGCCGCCTGCGCGGTTGAGAAAGCCGGTCAGGCGATCGCGGTGCGATGCCTGCTGCTTCTCCCAGGCCAGCGTGACGTGCTGCACCAACTGGCGGTGGTAGCGCGCGATCATGCCATGGGCCAGCACCAGCCACAGCGGCGCGAGATCCGCCATGACAAACAGATTTTGCACGCGCGACAGCGGCGCCGCCAGCAGGTAGGGCAGCGTCAGCGCGATCACCTCAAGCAGCGCGAAGCGCGGCGCGGCGGCATGGCGCTGCATCAACCAGCAGGCCAGGGCGGTGATGGTCAGGCCGGCGAACAGGATCAGCACGAAGCGGCCCGACAGCATCGCCAGCGCGGCGCTGGCGCCAACCAGCAGCGCCCACAACAACACCGTCACCAGCATGGCGTTCGGCCAGGCGGGTTGGCGCCTTTGCGCCAACCTGGCACGCCCGGCGGTCAACAGCAGCAACAGCAGCAGCAGGCCGATACCGACCAGCGGTTGGTTCAGCCAGGCGTACCCCACCAACAGCGCGGCCGGCCCCACGGCATTCAGCCAGGGGGTGAGAGGAGAGGGCGTCAGCGTGAGACGCAGCTGGCGTTGAAATGGTTCGTCATCGGCGTGCAGCGGGCTGTGCAACAGCCAGTTCAGCAGCGCCGGGCGTTTGGGCGTTACCGCCGGAGATGGACTTCTCATTACAGCCTCGTCAATAAGGCCGCTCTTGCGGCGGCCTGAAAGTTTTTTGCACGCGCGGTGCTGTGGTTTTGGATTCTATGTGGTTTTGCCGCTATTTGTCAGAGTCTGGTCGGATCAGGAATAATTTTCAGAATAATTAACCTACTGGCCGTTGGCGGGGGAAAGCGTGGTGGTTTGAAAAATGGCGATAAAAAACAAATTATTACATTTCGACAACGCCGTTTTCACCTATTGATATGATTGATAAGTATTATCGTTTGCTTTATTGTGGGCGGCTGCGCGCAGGCGGTCGCCGCGCGCTTTCCGGTTTACGGCGGACGCCTTCGCGCCGCTGTCATGATGGTTGTAACAGGTATCTTAACGAATGAGCGTATCCACCGATCCCATGACTGACGCCAAGGGGCAACCCAACGCCGGCGTGATGGGGCGTTATCAGCATATTCTTCGCCATCGCCTGTTGATGATGGGCGTGTTGGCACTGGCGATCCTGGGCTCGCTGCTGCTGGATTTCACCATGGGGCCATCCGGCCTGTCGCTGTCGTCTTTGTGGCAAACGCTGCTTGATCCCGCCGCGGCCGATGCCGGCACGCGGGTGATCGTCTGGGACATCCGCTTGCCCTATGCGCTGATGGCGGTGGTGGTGGGCTTTGCGCTCGGCCTGGCCGGGGCGGAAATGCAGACCATCCTGAATAACCCGCTGGCCAGTCCCTTTACTCTCGGCGTGTCTTCCGCCGCGGCCTTTGGCGCCGCGCTGGCGATCGTGCTCGGCATCGGCATTCCGGGGATCCCCGATCAGTGGTTCATCTCCGCCAACGCCTTTATCTTCGCGCTGTTCGCCGCGCTGATGCTCGACGGCATCACGCGCTGGACGCGGGTCGCCACCTCCGGCGTAGTGCTGTTCGGCATCGCGCTGGTGTTTACCTTTAACGCGCTGGTCTCGATGATGCAGTTCATCGCCAGCGAGGACACGCTGCAGGGGCTGGTGTTCTGGACCATGGGCAGCCTGGCGCGCGCCTCGTGGGACAAGCTGGGCATTCTGTTCGGGGTGTTCGCCGTGCTGCTGCCGCTGTCGATGATGAGCTCGTGGAAACTGACCGCGCTGCGTCTGGGGGAAGACCGGGCGGTAAGCTTCGGCATCGACGTGCGTCGCCTGCGGCTGACCACGCTGCTGCGCATCAGCATGCTCTCGGCGCTGGCGGTGGCTTTCGTCGGGCCGATCGGCTTTATCGGCCTGGTGGCGCCGCACATCGCCCGCATGATCTTCGGCGAAGATCACCGTTTCTACCTGCCGGCCAGCGCGCTGATTGGCGCGCTGGTGCTGTCGATGGCCTCGGTGGCGTCGAAAAATCTGGTGCCCGGCGTGATCATTCCGGTGGGCATCGTCACCTCGCTGGTCGGGGTGCCGTTCTTCCTGAGCATTATTCTGCGCCACCGGGGGAACGTATGAGCCAGGGGTTACGGATAGAAAACTTCTCGGCGGGCTACCCGAAACGCCAGGTGATCGACAATCTCTCGGTGCCGATGCTGCCGCGCGGGCAAATCACCGTGCTGCTGGGGCCGAACGGCAGCGGCAAATCGACGCTGCTGCGTTCGCTGGCCGGGCTGAACCCGGCGCAGGGCAAGCTGTGGCTGGACGACGGCGATCTGATGCAGATGCCGTTCGCCCGTCGGGCGGAGAAAGTGGTGTATCTGCCGCAGTCGCTGCCCGCCGGGGTGCATCTGCACGTGCTGGAGTCGATCATCGTGGCGCAGCGCGCCTCGGGCGGCCGCAGCAACGCCGGCAGCGAAGCGGAAGTGATGGCTTTGCTGGAACAGCTGGGCATCGCCCACCTGGCGCTGAGTTATCTCGATCAGCTGTCCGGCGGCCAGAAACAGCTGGTGGGGTTGGCGCAGTCGCTGATCCGTCAGCCGTCGCTGCTGCTGCTGGATGAGCCGCTGAGCGCGCTCGATCTTAACTATCAGTTCCACGTGATGGATTTGGTGCGTCGCGAAACCCGCAAGCGCAATATCGTGACGGTGGTGGTGGTGCATGACATCAACATCGCGCTGCGTCACGGCGACCACGTGCTGATGCTGCAGGATGGCGATCTGATCGCCGACGGCGCGCCGGATCAGGTGATAACGCCGCAGAGCCTGGCGCGGGTCTACGGCGTGCGCGGGCGCATCGAGCGCTGTTCGCAGGGCACGCCGCAGGTGCTGATCGACGGCCTGGTAAACCAGCCGACGATTTAATCCAGGAAAAAGCCCGGCATCGCCGGGCTTTTTTTATCGCGCAGCGTGGGTTAGCGCCTCGCTCACGCGTTCGACGACGTGCTGAGCGGTGACGATGCCGCCGGACAGATAAACCTCGGCCGCCGGCAGGTAGACCACCTGGCCTTTCTTCACCGCCGCGGTTTTCTTCAGCGCGGTGCCGGTAAGGATTTTCTGCGGCGCCACCGCGTTCGGCCGCCCGGTCGCGGCGTCTCTGTCGATGACGAACAGCCAGTCCGGGTTCAGTTTGGCCACCTGCTCAGGCGTCAGCTTGTTGCCGCGCACGTCTTTTTCATCGGACTGCAACGCGGACGCGAAGCCGAGGGCGTCATAGACGAAGCTGAAACGGCTCTTGGGGGCGTAAGCGCTGATCTTGCCGCCGGAGAACAGCACCACCAGCCCGCGTCCGGCCTGGGCGGCCTGTGGTTTGACCGCCGCGATCTGCGCATCCAGCTTATCGACCGCCGCCTGCGCCTGTTGCTGCTTATCGAACAGCTCACCCAGCTGCAGCGTGCGCTGTTTCAGGCTGCCCAACTGATCCTGCTGATCGACGGACATATTCAGCGTCGGCGCCAGCGTGTTCAGCTCGTCATAGGCTTTGGACGCCCGGCCGGCGATCAGGATCAGATCCGGTTTGGCGGCGCGCAGCACGGCCATATCCGGCTCGAACAGGGTGCCGGCATTGAGGTATTTGTCGTCCTGATAGCGTTTCAGGCTATCCGGCAAGTTTTTGCGATTGCCGGGCAGCGCCAGCGGTTCGACGCCCAGCAGCTGCAGCGTTTCCAGCGAGGCGTAATCCAGCACCACGATGCGCTGCGGGTGTTTCTTCACCTCGGTGCTGCCGTTCAGGTGCTGGACGTTGACGGTGGTCGAGGCCGCCGGCGCGTCGGTTTTGCTGTGGCAACCCGCCAGCGCCATCGCGGCCAGCAGGGCGATCATCAGGGGGGAGCGGCGTAATTTCATGGGGCTTCCTCACGGTGATGGAATGAAAAGGGCGCGCAGCGCGCGCCCGGGGGCATCAGAAGTTGTAGGTCATGCCGACGGTGTAACGGCGGCCGTCCAGCGTGGTGTTGTAGTGATCGTAATCCACGGTCTTGTCGAGGATGTTGTAGACCCCGCCGGTCAGCTGCAGGTTTTTCGCCGCCTGGTAGCTCAGGCCCGCATCGACGAAGGTGTAGGACGGCGTGCTCTTGGCCATCGAGGTACGGCTCAGATACTCAGACGTTTTGCTGCGGAAATTAACGCGCGACCACAGGCTGAGGTCCTGCGTGGCGCGCCAATCCAGCACGGTGTTAACCATGTGCTTCGGCATCTGGTTGAGCGCCTTGCCCTGGAACTCGCCGCTCTTCTGCTCGGAAGAGGTGTAGGTGTAGTTGGTGTTCCACTTCCAGTCTTTGTTGATCTGCCAGCCGAAGGTGGCTTCTACGCCGCGCATATTGGCTTTGTCGACGTTGACGCGATCGCTGATAAAGTCGTAGACGTCATTGCCGATCTTACAGTCCGGCGTGTCTTCGCAGCGGCGCACTTCGGTGATCTTGTTCTTGAAGTCGGTGTTGAAGACGGTCACCCCGGCGTTGACGCCTTTCAGGCTATCCCACATCAGGCCGATCTCTTCGCTCAGGCTCTTCTCCGGCTGCAGATCCGGGTTGCCGACGATGATGCCTTTACGCACGCCGCCGCCGGTGACCTGGCCCCAGTTGGCGGAGGATTGGCGCAGATCCGGCGATTTGTAGCCGGCGGAGACGCCGCCTTTCAGCGTCCACTGTTCGGTCAGGTGCCAGACCCCGTACATGCGCGGCGTCCAGTGGCTGCCGAAGTTTTCGTCCTGATCCATGCGGATGCCGGTCGTCAGACTGAAGTCGTTGGTCAATGCCCACTCATCTTCGGCGAACAGCGCCCAGCTCCAGCGCGTCAGCTTGCTGAGACCTTGTGCCGATTCAAGCTGGTTGCCGCTGTCGCTCAGTTTTTCATAGCGATACTGACCGCCGAGGTTCAGCATGTGTGAACCCAGCTCGAACTGGTTCTGGGTGTTGAAGATGGTGTTGTACATCTTCATTTTGCGGCCCGGGTTGTTGGTCTCTTCCCGCTGAACGTAGCTGGTGGAGTTGCCGAAGTCGTAATAGCCGTTGTGGGTCAGCGCGTAGTTGGTGCGTGTATACAGGCTTTCGCTGCGCGATGTCGGCGTGCATTTGCCTTTGCTGCAGCGTTCCGCTACCACCGATTTGCCCGGCGTGCTGTTGCGATCCTGCAGCGAGCGGCCGATTTCGAAGTCGAATTCGTTTTTCTCGTCCGGGGTCAGGGTGAACACCGCGGTGCCGCTGCGCATGCGCTGCTCGTTGTAACCGTTGGTGATTTTATCTTCGGCGCGGCGCGACAGCAGGCCGTTGACCCGCAGGCCGAGCAGGCCTTCAACCAGCGGGCCGGAGGCGTAGGCGTTGGTCTGGAACAGATCGCCGGAATCGCGGTTTTCCTGAAGGGTGGCGTCGCCGTGCAGCGAGCCTTTCCACTCGGTGCGCGAGGTCTTGCGGGTGATGACGTTGATCACGCCGCCCATGGCGTCGGAACCGTACAGCGAAGACATCGGCCCGCGCACCACTTCGATACGTTCGATGGCTTCCATCGGCGGCAGCCAGCCCTGTTCGATGCCGGCGTTATCGCTGTTCGGCCGGGTGCCGCGGGTGTCGACGCGCTTGCCGTCCACCAGGATCAGCGTGTACTTGGAAGACATGCCGCGAATGCTGATGTCGCTGCTGCTGGCGCCGCCGGTGACCACTACGCCCGGTACGTCTTTCAGCGCATCGGTCACGTCGCGATAGGCTTTATCTTCGATCTGCTGGCGCGGGATCACCGAGATGGAAGCGGCAGAGTCCTGAATTTTTTGCTGAAAGCCGGAGGCGGTGACGACCATGGTGTCCTGGGTGTCGTCCTGCGGCGCGGCCAGCGCGGCGGTGGCGCTGAGTGAGGCGATCACCAGAGCGGCGAGCTTGCTGTAACGTGGCGTTTCCATGAGGTAAACCTTTCCTGGATTGAAGTGAAAGTAATTAACCAATTGAATTTCTAATGAAATTATTCATCGTTCGCTGAGAAATACTTCGCTTCGTCAGCGTTGCGTGAGGGTATTGTAAGGATTTTTTTCTTAATGTAAACGCTAATGATAATTCATATCATTTGTATGCTTGTTCTGCTGACGGAAAAGGGTAACCGGATGAATTAAAGGGAAAAGCGGCGCAGCGGGCGTGCGCCGGGAAGGATCAGCGTTTCTGGATGTAGGTGATGGCCAGCGCCAGCGCCAGCACCAGGCCTTTGATAATATCCATGGCGTAGTAGGGCACCGACAGCATCACCAGGCCGTTTTGCAGCACGCCAAGGATCACCGCGCCGATCAGGGTGCCGAGCGCATTGGGTTTGCCGGAGCCCGCCAGCGAGAAGCCGATATAGGCCGCCGCCACCGCGTCCATCAGATAGCCGCCGCCGGCATTGACCTGCGAAGAGCCGATACGTGACGCCAGCAAGATGCCGCCAAGCGCCGCCAGCCAAGAAGAAATGACGTAAGCGGCAACCCTGTAACGCACGGTGCGGATGCCCGACAGACGCGCCGCCTCGGGGTTGCCGCCGATGGCGTACATGCGGCGGCCGTGCTTGGTCAACGACAGGAACAGCTGCACCGCCACGGTGACCGCCAGCATGATCAGCACGATCACCGGCACCTGACCGAGAGCGGCAAACACCTCCGGGATTAGGCCTTCCGCCATGTCGCCATTCGGCAGCACCATGTTTTGGGTGATGGAACCGCCGTAGCTGTAGGTCATCGCCACGCCCTGGATCACGAACAGGCTGGCCAGCGTCGCCAGCATATCGGGGATTTTGAGCACCACGATCAGCAGGGCGTTGAACAGGCCGACCAGCGTGCACAGCAGCAGCGTTATCACGATGGCGCCGGTGGTACCGAAACCGTGCCAGACGAACAGCGAAATCACCAGCGCGTTGGCCAGCGAGGCGGTCGAGCCGACCGACAGATCGAAACCGCCGACCGACAGCGAGATGGAGACGCCGATGGCGATCACCGTCACGATGGCGATCGAACGCAGGATATTGATGATGTTGTTGGCATCGAGAAAGTTGTCCGACGCCAGGCCAAACAGGGCGATCAGCGCCGCCACGGTCAGCAGCATGCCCCACTTGTAGAGGAAATCAAACAGCTGTTGGCGCCAGGGCAGCGCAGGCCGTAAGGCAAATTCTTTACTCACGCAGGGGTTCCTCCGGTGGAATAGAGCAATAAGGTTTCTTCGTCGATGTCGGCGGCGTTCAATTCCGCCACGATGCGGCCGTCCCACAGCACGCAGATGCGATCGCACAGGCCAATCAGCTCGGCGAACTCGCCGGAGGCGTAAATCACGCCTTTGCCGGCGCGGGCCAGGCCGTCGATCAGGCTGAACAGCTCCTGTTTGGCCTTGATGTCCACGCCCTTGGTCGGCTCATCGAAGATCAGCACCTCGGCGTCGCCGCGCAGCCATTTGCCGATCGCCACTTTTTGTTGATTGCCGCCTGACAGGCGCGCCAGCCGCTGTTGCGGGCCGGAGGCGCGAATATTCAGACGCTGCATGATCTCGCGCGCCCAGCGCAGCTCTTGCCGCCGGCTGAACAGGCTCCAGCGCGAGAAGCTGTCGTCGGCGCTGACGCTCAGGTTCATCGGGATCGCCTCGTCGATGAAAATACCTTCTTTGCGGCGTTCTTCCGGCACCAGCGCCAATCCTTGTTCGACCGACAGGTGCGGCGCGCGTGGCACCCAGGGCTGCCCGCGCAGTTCGCCGCGCTCGAGCTGCACGGCGCTGGCGCCGAACAATGCCTTGCACAGTTCGGTTTTGCCCGCCCCGGCCAGCCCGGCGATGCCGAGGATCTCGCCTTCATGCAACCGCAGCGAAACGTCGCGCAGCTTATGGCGATCGTGCAAGCCCTGCACCTGCAGCAGCGTTCGCTCAGGGTGTGGCGGGCGCGGCGGCGGGAAAATGTCGTCCAGCCGATGGCCGAGCATCTTCTCGACGATCTGTTCGCCGCTCAGCCCGCGCATGGCGTCTTCGCTGACGCGCCGGCCGTCGCGCAGCACCGTTAGCCGATCGCAAATGTCGCTCAGTTCGTGGATGCGGTGGGAAATAAACACGATGCCGATGCCTTCGGATTGCAGGCGGCGCACCACGTTAAACAGGCGCTCGCTCTCGGCGCGATCGAGCGGCGCGGTCGGCTCGTCAAGCACCAGAAAACGGCAGCGGTGCGACAGCGCGCGCGCCAGCAGCACCTGCTGTTTTTCCGCCAGCGTGCAGTCCGCCAGGCGTCTGCGTGGGTTGAGCGGCAGCGCCCATTGCTGCAGCAGCTGCGCGGCGCGGCGGTGCAGCTCCGCCCAGTTCAGCCAGTGGCCCGGCTCGTTCAGCCAGTCAAGCATGATGTTTTCCGCTACCGACAGCGTGGGGATCAGCGCGACGTCGACCTCTTGCTGCACCACGTGAATACCGTGACGGCGCGCCTGCAACGGGGAGTGGATCGCCACCGGCTGGCCGTCGATCAGGATCTCGCCGCGATAATGATCGTGGGCGCCGGAGAGGATCGCCATCAGCGTCGACTTGCCCGCGCCGTTGGCGCCGACCAGCGCATGGATTGATCCGCCCTGCAGCGTGAAGTCCACGTCCTGTAGCGCGTTGAAGCCGGCGAAGGCGATCGAGATATTGCGCATCTCGAGGCGTGAAGGCGTTGCGGTTGACATAGGGTGTTAAGGCCGTTTAGATGTTTAGATGGCTGTTTTGCTCTGTTGTAACACAGATTGCGCCGTTGGCAACCAACAAAATGGCATAACGGCGATGAAAAAAGCGTGGGTGAGCAGGGGCGCAACCCGCGTCAGGCTGCGCCGGTGCGAGAAGCGGTCAGAAGGTGGTAGGGGTGTGTGCGCTGACGATGCGGCAAACGCGAGCCGACGTATTGCTGAAGCTGTGCGGAATGCCGGTGTTGATGGCGTAACTCTGACCGGCGCTCAGGCAATAGCTCTGGCCGTTGATGGTCAGCACGATCTCGCCCTCCAGCAGGGTGCCGATCTCTTCGCCCTGATGCTTGATCTTTTCGCCGGTGGTGGTGCCGGGCTGGTAGGTTTCCAGCATCATCGCCAGGTTGCGCGTCGGGCTGCCGTTGTGCACCAGCTTCATCGACACCCCCTGGCTGCCGATCTCAATCAGATCCTCGGCGTCGATCACCACGCGCGGTTCGTCGACGGCCTCCGGTTCGGCAAAGAATTCAGACAGCGACAGGCCATACACCTTCAGCAGCTTTTGCAGCGTGCTGATGGCCGGGCTGACCTTGTCCTGTTCGATGGTGCTGATCGCACTGTGGGTTAACCCGGACAGTTCGGCGACCCGGCGCTGCGACAAACCCAATTGCTGACGGATCTGTGACAGGCGTTTGCCCGGTGCCAAGCTGGCTTCGCTCATAGCGGTACTTCCTTCTGGTAGGGGCGACAGGCAGACATGAATATCGTTATCGGGCGCCTGTCTGGGCGATAACGATGCTGCATGATATCGATAGTTAGGGCAGGTTTGGAAAATATATTGCCCATGTTCACTCTCGGTGCGTTGGACGAAATAGTTGACGTAAAAATGACAGCAAGGCCTTTTCGGTCAATATTTTATCAATTTAGCAGCCGGTGGTGAATAATCAAACAGGATTGTAACATTTGCAAACCCATTCTGTTAATACTATGTTTCATATTGTGGATGTTATTTTGAGCGCCCGGCAGCGGCGCGACCTGGCGAGAAATCCAATCATGTGTTGAATCGAACGGCGGACGGGCGCTAACGCGCCTTAAGAGCATAATGGCGGGTGACGTATGCAAACCAATAGCGCAGCAGTTGAACATTTTGCACAGCATCATGAAGAGAGGCGAAGTAGCGCGTTCCAAAATGAGGTTGCTCATTATTTGGAACGCCATCCCGCCACGCAGTATGTCGATATCCTTCTTACCGATCTCAATGGTTCCTTCCGCGGCAAACGTATACCCGTCTCAGGGTTGAAAAAACTGGAAAAAGGCAGCTACTTCCCCGCGTCGGTGTTCGCCATGGACATCCTCGGTAACGTGGTGGAGGAGACCGGCCTTGGGCAGGAGCTCGGCGAGCCGGATCGCATTTGCCTGCCGGTGCCCGGTTCGCTGACGCCGTCGGCCGCCGATCCGGAGCATATTGGCCAGGTGTTGCTGACCATGCTGGATGAAGATGGCACTCCCTTTGACGTTGAACCCCGTAATGTGCTGAACCGCGTGTGGCAGGCGCTGCGACAGCGCGGCTTGTTCCCGGTGGCAGCGGTAGAGCTGGAGTTTTATCTCATCGACAGGCAGCGCGACGCAGAAGGCGATTTGCAGCCGCCGTGTGCGCCCGGCACGCAGGAGCGCAACACCCAAAGCCAGGTGTACTCCGTCGATAACCTGAACCATTTCGCCGAGGTGCTGAACGATATCGACGCGTTGGCGAAGCTGCAGGGGCTGCCGGCGGACGGCGCGGTGGCGGAGGCGTCGCCGGGGCAGTTCGAGGTCAACCTGCGCCATTCCGACGACATCTTGCTGGCCTGCGACCACGCGCTGGCGCTCAAGCGGCTGGTGCGGCTGGTGGCCGAGAACCACGGTATGCACGCCACCTTTATGGCCAAACCCTATGAGGATTACGCCGGCAGCGGCATGCACGTGCATGTCAGCATGCAGGACGGGGCGGGCAACAACCTGTTCGCCGACGGCGAAGGTGAGGATTCACCGTTGCTGAAACAGGCGCTGGCCGGGATGATCACCCTGATGCCGGCATCGATGGCGCTGCTGGCGCCGAACGTCAATGCCTATCGGCGTTTCCAGCCGGGGATGTATGTGCCGATCCAGGCCGCCTGGGGCCACAACAATCGCACCGTGGCGCTGCGCATTCCCTGCGGCGAACCGGAGAATCATCGGGTGGAGTACCGAGTGGCCGGCGCCGACGCCAACCCCTATCTGGTGATGGCGGCGATCCTGGCCGGCATGTTGTACGGGCTGGACAACGCGCTGCCGTTGCCTGAGCCTGTGACCGGCAACGGGCTGGAGCAGGAGGGGCTGCCGCTGCCGATCCGCCAGAGCGATGCGCTGTACGAGTTTGAACATCAGCATGCGTTGACCCACTATCTGGGCGAGCGTTTCACCCAGGTTTATCACGCCTGCAAGACGGACGAATTGCTGCAGTTTGAACGGCGGGTGACGGAAACCGAGATCGACTGGATGTTGAAAAATGCCTGAATGGGCGTATAAAGTAAGAAGTATGTGCGGGCGACCGGCCTGCTGGTAGCGGATTAATTCGCCTGCCGGGCTGGTTTTCCGTTCGATCGACAAAAAGAATTTGTATTTGAGGGCTTCCGGATCTTGTCATCCGGAGGCATTCTGGTGCAAAATATCTCAAATGCAGATAGCCGACGTTTTGAAAGCGTCGGTTATTTTTTTTGCATTAAGTTTTACCAACGTAGCGTTTCATACACCAAGCGAGGCCGGACACCGATCCGGATAGATAAATAGTTTCGTGCACGATCAAACAAAACTTTATGGTCGTGACTCATGAGGATTAGAAAGATGGGGCAATTTTTCACTTTAGCGCCGGTGCCCGCCGGTTTCCGCTGTGGCCGCAGCGACTATGGAGCAGCCGAGGTTACCTCGACCCGTTATCCAGCTTACAATCCCCTTCTTTTAGAATTAAGTCGCTCGTTGCGAAGTTTCCCCGCAACCTTAAGTCTTGGCGTGTCCGCCATCCGCAAGGCTCAAGGTAAGGGGGGGCTGAACAATGTCCGATAACACCCTTAACGCCGCTCCGGCTCAGCGCACTCAGCTGCGTAAAACCCTGACATTAGTTCCGGTAGTGATGATGGGTCTGGCTTATCTGCAGCCAATGACCATCTTCGATACCTTCGGCATCGTATCCGGCCTGACCGATGGTCACGTCGCGACCGCGTACGCCTTCGCTCTGCTGGCGATCCTGTTTACCGCCCTGAGCTACGGCAAGCTGGTGAAGAAGTTCCCTTCCGCCGGTTCCGCCTACACTTACGCCCAGAAAGCCATCAGCCCGCACGTCGGCTTTATGGTGGGCTGGTCATCGCTGCTGGACTACCTGTTCATGCCGATGATCAACATTTTGCTGGCCAAGATTTACCTGGAAGCGATCTTCCCGGGCGTCCCGTCCTGGATCTTCGTGGCGGTGCTGGTCGGGTTGATGACGATTTTCAACCTGCGCGGCATCAAGCTGGTGGCCAACCTGAACTCCATCATCGTGGTGGTGCAGGTGGCGATCATGATCGTGTTCCTGGGTCTGGTGATCAACGGCGTTTACCACGGCGAAGGCGCCGGTACGCTGGTCAGCAGCCGCCCGTTCTGGTCTGATAACGCTCACGTGGTGCCGATGATTACCGGCGCGACCATCCTGTGCTTCTCGTTCCTGGGCTTCGACGGCATCAGCTCACTGTCCGAAGAAACCAAAGACGCAGAGAAAGTGATCCCGAAAGCCATCTTCCTGACGGCGTTGATCGGCGGCATCATCTTTATCGTGGTGTCTTACTTCGTGCAGCTGTATTTCCCGGACATCTCGCGCTTCAAGGATCCTGACGCGTCGCAGCCTGAAATCATGCTGTACGTGGCGGGCAAGTTCTTCCAGTCGGTGATCCTGGTGTTCTCCTGCGTGACGGTATTGGCGTCAGGCATGGCGGCGCACGCGGGCGTTTCGCGTCTGATGTACGTTATGGGCCGCGACGGCGTGTTCCCGACTCGCTTCTTCGGCTATGTGCATCCGAAGTGGCGTACCCCGGCGCTGAACGTGCTGCTGGTAGGCGCCATCGCGCTGTCCGCGGTGTCGTTTGACCTGGTGACCGCGACCGCGCTGATCAACTTCGGTGCGCTGGTGGCCTTCACCTTCGTCAACCTGTCGGTGATCTCGCAGTTCTATATTCGCGACAAGATGAACCGCACCGTGAAGGACACGTTCAACTACCTGATCCTGCCGGTGATGGGCGCACTGACCGTCGGCGCGCTGTGGATCAACCTGGAAGCCAGCTCGATGACGCTGGGCCTGGTTTGGGCGGCCATCGGCCTGATCTACCTGGCCTTCGTCACCCGCAGCTTCCGTCTGCCGGTGCCGCAAGCGAGCGAAGACGCCGCCTAAGCGCGAGCCGTCTCCTCAGCCACAAAAAAGGCCGCTTTCGCGGCCTTTTCCTTTTCTGCTTGCTGCGGGTTTTATCCCACCAACTCTTTGCCGTAATCGAACAGCGCTTTCAGCAGGGCGGTTTTCTCTTTGTCGCCTTCGTGCAGGTTATACAGTGATTCGAGCTGCAGCAGGTAACTCTGCACGCGCTCCGCGCTCAGCGCTTCCTGGCGGTGTTGCAGCCAGCGGCGCTGCTCGGCGTCGTCCAGCGTATTCGGATAGTTGCGCGCGCGGAAGCGGAACAGCAGCTCTTTCATGCGGCCGTCGCTGAAGGCCAGATCCAGCGCCGGCAGGTTCTGCGGCTTGGTCTGCTGGATAATCCTCATCGCCGCCTTGTCGGCGTCGCTGAAGAAACCGTCGTACAAGCGGGCGTCGACGTCCTCGGAACCTTTGAACGGCTCGGCTTCGGCGAACAGCGCCACCACTTTCTCGCGCACTTCCGGGTGCTGTTTCAGCAGCTGCAGATTTTGCAGGCACGCCTGACGATCGATGCCCAGCCGCTCGGCGTTCTCCGGCAGCAGGGTTTTGGCCGGCGCCAGCACCGGGCATTTGTTGATGTGCACCAGCTTGATCGGCACCGGCGCCTGATCCGGCGCCAGATCGTCGCGGCGGGTGTACAGCCTTTCACGCAGCTGCTCAGCGCTCAGCGTCAGCAGCGGCGTCATGTCGCCGGCCAGATCGCACATGATCACCGCGTTCTTGTTGTCCGGGTGCCAGGCCAACGGCGACACCCAGCTGGTGTTGCCGCGCGCCGCGCCGAACATGCCGGAGACGTGCACCAGCGGCGTCATGTCGGCGACGTCGATCAGGGCGTTCAGCTTGTGCTTGTTGCGGTGCTGCAGCAGGAAATCGAACAGCCGCGGCTGCGCCTGCTTGACCAGCTTGGCCATGGCGATAGTGGCGTAAACGTCCGACATCGCATCGTGAGCCTGCGTGTGTTCGACGCCGTTGGCGCGCGTGAGGTGTTCGAGGCGGAAGCTGGGGAAACCGTCTTCGTTTTCCGGCCAGACGATGCCGTCCGGGCGCAGGGCGTAGCAGGCGCGCATCACATCCAGCAGATCCCAACGCGAGTTGCCGTTTTGCCAGCTGTAGGCGTAGGGATCGTAGAAGTTGCGATAGAAGATATTGCGGCTCACTTCGTCATCGAAGCGGATGTTGTTGTAACCGAGAATGCAGGTGCCGGCCACGCTGAAGGCCTGATGGATTTGGCGGGTGAACTCGGCTTCATTAACGCCTTTGGCGCGCGCCACCTGCGGCGTGATGCCGGTGATCATCACCGCCTCCGGTTCCGGCAAGTAGTCGTCGGCCGGGGCGCAGTAGATGACCAGCGGCTCTTCGATAATGTTGAAATCCATATCGGTGCGCACGCCGGCGAACTGCGCCGGGCGGTCCAGCGCCGGGCTCTTGCCGAAGGTCTCGTAATCGTGAATATAAAATGTGGCCGTTGCCTTGCTGCTCAAAATCGCGTCTCTTCAGTGGCGGATACAATATGCCCCTATTGTAACGGCGTGGGGAGCGATGCCAAGCGGCGGTTAGCGAAATGCGCGCAATTACGCACGGCGATAGTAATCCAACCGCTGATGAAAGTAGGGGAGCAGGTGGTCGGGGATCTGTTGTTCCGTTTCCGTCTGGGTCGAGGCGATGCCGTAGCGCTCGTTGTAGATCACGCTGATGGCCAGCAAATCGGTTTCTATTTTCTCGCGTTGCGCCTGCGGTAAGCTATCCAGCTTTCGAGCCATCGTTATCTCCCTGTTAATCTTAGGGTATAATAGGATCGTTAGCCGGTCTTGTCCCTACCCATTCCGGGGGGCGGCGGAGGCCTGAACGCTTTGCTGCGGGCAGGGGGGCAGACTGTGGCGGGCGGCGAACTCGCTCTGCGCCTGGTGCGCATTGAGGCGATCTGTCCGATTATACAGCGAACAGGCGCCGCTTATCACTGCCCCCCAAAACAGGGTGCACAGCAGCAAAACCCCCAACCAGATTTTTTGGTTATAGGTCATAAGTCCTCCACGGACGAGAAGAGAAATAACATTGACCGTTAAATTAAATCAGGCACTACATCAATAGTATTTAAACGGCGGAGATTAATCATAGAATCTACGCGGTTCTTTTGTTACTAAACCCATGATGGATGTTTCAAAAGATTCCTTAAGATAATATTAAGAAAAGTGTTTAAGGGCGCCGTAATTCTATTTAATATTTGTTTAAATATCCGCGGATACAATCAACCACATTCAATGCCAATGTGGGTGACAATGATGAAAACGCTACTGTTGACCGGCGCTACCGGCTTTCTTGGTGGTGCGGTTCTCGAAAAGTTATTGATTGAAAATCAGTCTGTTAATTATCTTTTACTGGTGCGTGCAGACGATGCGCAGCAAGGGCTGGCCCGTATTCGCGAGAATATGGAAAAGTTTAATATCGATGCGAACCTGCTGTCTAAAATTACGATTGAAAATATATTATTGGGCGACCTTTCCGAGCCGGCCGACTTTTTAACTGACGCTCGTATTAACAATGTTACGCACGTTATTAACTGCGCGGCCGTTGCTTCATTTGGTAATAACCCGCTCATTTGGAAGGTAAACGTAGAAGGCACTCTGGCCTTTGCCGAAAGAATGGCGCAGGTGCCGGGATTAAAACGTTTCCTGCACGTCGGCACCGCCATGTCCTGTTCGCCGGAGCCGGGTTCGCTGGTGGCGGAGAGCGGCGAGTTTGAGGAAGACGCCGAACACCTGGTGGAATATACCCGTTCCAAATCCACCATCGAACAGCTGATGCGCCAGCGCTGCCCGCAAATGCCGTTGACCATCGCTCGTCCGTCGATCGTGGTGGGGCACACCCGCCTGGGCTGCCAGCCTTCCAGCAGCATTTTCTGGGTGTTTGGCATGGCGCTGATGCTGCGCAAGTTCATGTGCTCGCTGCAGGACAATATCGACGTGATCCCGGCGGACTATTGCGCGGATGCGCTGGTGATGCTGATGAACAGCGAAACGCTGGAGAACGACGTTTATCACATCTCCGCCGGTGAGGAGAGCAGCGTCAGCTTTGCCGAAATTGACAATGCCATGGCGGCGGCCCTGGAAAAAGCGCCGGTGGGCGATGAGTATGCGCAGGTGACCTATGACGCGCTGGTGAAAATGCGCCGCCAGCTGAAAGACATTTTCGGCCCGTGCAACGAGCGGCTGATGCTGAAGGCGATGCGCCTGTACGGATCGTTCGCCATGCTCAACGTGCGTTTCAGCAACGAGAAGATCCTCAAGCTGGGCATGCCGAAACCGCCGCGTTTCACCGACTACATCGCCGGCTGCGTGCAGTCGACGCGCGGGCTGTCTATCCAGCAGCAGATGGTGGTGGACTTCAAATAACCGCCGGGCGCAACGGGCGCCCGAGGTTATCGTCCGTTACCAGGACGAAGACGACCAGAAGACGCGGCCGAGCACCACCAGTTGCTCCTTGCGCTGCTGATAGCTGAGATGCTCGTCCTGGTACTCTTCCCGGTTGAGGGAGCGGATGACGACGCCGCCGTCCGGCTGTTCGATCAGCACCTTCACCCGCAGCAAATTGCCGTGGCGGATGGCGTAGGTCTTGCCCTCGCGGATGCGCGTGTCGTCGGTGTTGATGCCGACCACGTCGCCGTCCTGCAGACGCGGTTCCATGCTGGAGCCGGAGATGCGGATAATGCGCGCGGCGTTGACCGCCACCCCCATCTTGTGCAGATAGTAACGGCGGAAGATCAGCGAAAACTCCTCGCGATCGACGATTTCGTAGCAGCCGTCGCCGGCGGAAAAATCGATATCCAGCAGCGGGATCTCCACAAACTCTTCCTTGTCTTGTTCGGTATCTTCCCATACCACCGGTTTCAAACGGGCGGGCTGGAAGTCCGACTCCGCCGCCACGTTGTCAAACGGGCGCACCAGCTGCTTTTCATGAAACACGTCGAACCAGCCCTTGGGCAAATTCAGCCTGGCCTCGATCCGCCTGGCCAGATTGTCGCCAAGATTGCGGGAGGATTTCTCCCCGATGATTTGGCTCAGCGTCGGCGCGGAAGACTCAACCAGCGTGGCGAACTCATTCTGGTTGACGCCTTGTCGGGCGTAGCGGGCCATCAATTCGCGCAGATTGTTGCGCCTGATTTCTTTAGTTTCCATCGTGCAATGATCGCACTCTTTAGCAAAAAGGTAAATAACGGTTTTGCTAAAAAACGCTTGCGCATGATTTAGCAATTAGCTAAAACAAAAAGGGTGAGCCAAGGGTTCACCTGTGCGGAGCGGCCTGTCATGATGAGAGGCCGCTCAGTGAAATCAAACGAGAGAGGGACTTTACGATGTACAAGATTGATTACAATAGCTACCGATCGGTCGCCAGCTTCGGCCACCGCGTGCGTTTTCTGGTGCTGCACTACACGGCGCAAAACTTCGCCGACTCGGTGACGTCGTTGACCGGAAAATCGGTCAGCGCGCACTATCTGGTGCCGGATCCGACCGATGCCACCTATCAGGCCGCCGGCTTCAGCGGCGTGCGCATTTTCAACCTGGTGGACGAGAACGAGCGCGCCTGGCATGCCGGCACCAGCCAGTGGGGCACCCGCAGCAATATCAACGACACCTCGATCGGCATCGAGATCGTCAACCTGGCGAGCGGCGACGGTGGAAACATCACCTTCCCGCCGTTCAATCCGCAGCAGATCGAGGCGGTCACCCAGCTGGCGCAGAACATCCTGCAGCGCTATCCGGACATCTCGCCGGTGAACGTGGTGGCGCACTCCGACATCGCGCCGGGCCGCAAGAGCGATCCGGGCCCGCAGTTCCCGTGGCAGCAGCTGTATCAGGCCGGCGTCGGCGCCTGGTATGACGAAGCGACCAAGCAGCAGCGCCAGCAGGAATACTGCAGCCAGGGTCTGCCGGCGCAGGCTGAGCTGCTGAAACTGTTCGCCCAATACGGCTACGACACCTCGGCGGCGAACACCGCAGAAGGCTACCGCCAGCTGGTGCGCGCATTCCAGCTGCACTTCCGTCCGCAGAAGTATGACGGCGTGATGGATGTTGAAACCGCCGCCGTTCTGCGCGCGCTGGTCGACAAATACGCCGCCTGAGCCTGAAGGTGAATGGGGGACGCCTCATTCGCCTTTTCCTCGCCGGGCTTCCTCCGCTAAAATAGCGGCATGGCTGGTGTTTATCGGAGGCACTGTGCGCCTCGATCGAAAAATCTCTTCACTTGAACTGCTGACCTATCGCCACTATCGCATCGTTCACGGCGTGCGCATCGGGCTGGCGTTTATCCTGACCTTTCTGCTGATCCGCCTGCTGGCGGTGCCCGAAGGCACCTGGCCGCTGATCACCCTGGTGGTGGTGATGGGGCCGATCTCGTTTTGGGGCAACGTGCTGCAGCGGGCGCTGCAACGCATTGCCGGCACGGTGTTCGGTGCGGCTTCCGGCCTGATCGCCCTGTATCTGGAACTCTATTCGCTGCCGCTGATGCTGGCATGGTGCGGCGTGGTGATGTTCGTCTGCGGTTACCTGACGCTCGGCAAACGGCCGTATATGGCGCTGCTGGTGGGGATCACGCTGGCGGTGGTGTGCGGCGCGGGCGCCGGTGACATGCACACCGCGCTGTGGCGCAGCGGCGACGTGATCTTCGGCTCGCTGCTGGCGCTGCTGTTCACCAGCATCTACCCGCAGCGCGCCTATATTCTGTGGCGCATGCAGATGGCGGACTGCCTGCAAACCGCCGCCCGCCTCTACGGCGCGTATTTTTCGCCGAACGTCATTGAGCGGCCGCGGCTGGAGCCGCAGCTCAAGGATCTGTTGAATCAGGTGGTGAAGCTGCGCAGCCTGATCGTGCCCGCCAGCAAGGAAACCCGCATCCCCAAAGCGGTGTTCGAGGCGGTGCAAACCCTCAGCCGCAATCTGGTGTGCACGCTGGAGCTGATGGCCGACGCCTACTGGGCCTCGCGTGAAACGCACTTCATTATGTTGAACGCCCGCACGCTGCGCAGCACCCAGCTGCTGACGCTGAGCTCGCTGGAGTCGTTGGCGGTGCTGATGCGCGAAGGGCCGCAGGCGCAGCGGCAGGCGGCGGCGGGGCAGTTGGCGGAGATCGCCGGCGAGCTGAAAACGCTGATGCAGGAGGTCAGCCTTGGCCAGCACGGCGAAGCGCCGATTTACGGCTATGTCTGGCTCAGCATGGAGCTGGCGCAACAGCTGGAAGAGCTGGGGGATTTGCTCCAGGTCTGCACCGCCGCCGGGCGTGAATAAGGGGTCAGATCATGAAGGCGGCGCTTTGGGTTTTGGCCGCCGGGGCAAAGTGGGTAAGATAAGCCAATCACTGTTGTGCCGGACCGCCACAAACCTGTATCTTGGTGCCATGTGGCCGTAAGCAAATGAATCTGTGTATTACTAAAGCAAGGGTATAAAGATGGATAATGCAAATAAGCCGAGTTTCCAGGACGTGCTGGAGTTTGTGCGTATGTTCCGCCGCAAAAACAAACTGCAACGCGAGATCGTCGACAACGAAAAGAAAATTCGTGATAACCAGAAGCGCGTGCTGCTGCTCGACAACCTGAGTGAGTACATCAAGCCCGGCATGAGCATTGAAGACATTCAGGGCATCATTGCCAACATGCGCAGCGACTACGAAGATCGCGTTGATGACTACATCATCAAAAATGCCGATCTGTCCAAAGAACGCCGCGAGCTGTCCAAAAAGCTGAAGGCGATGGGCGAAGTGAAGTAACCCGCTTTAGCGGGCCGGGCGTCCTGCCTGGCCCGCATCCTTATCATCCCGCCTGATTTTCCGTTCTTGCCGACATTGCCGTTTCCGTTGGGGCGTTCCCCGGCGGCCGAAGGCGCCTCCCCATCCTGCAGGATCTGCAGGTGACCGCCGGGGAACGCGTGTTACTGCTCCGCGCCGTACATGTCGAAGTCGAAATACTTGTCATTGATTTTCTTGTAAGTGCCGTTGGCGCGGATCGCCTGCAGCGCGGCGTTGAAGGCGTTAAGCAGCGCGGTATCCTCTTTGCGTACCCCGATGCCGTCGCCGACGCCGAAGTACTTGCTGTCGCTCAATTCGGCGCCGATAAAGGCAAAGTCTTTGCCGCCGGGCGTTTTGAAGAATTCGCTGGCGCTGACGCTGGCCAGCAGCGACGCATCCAGGCGGCCGTTGGCCAGATCTTCGTTCACCTCCTGCTGGCTTTGGTAAGCCACCACGTTGACGCCGGCCGGCCGCCACAGCGCGTTGGCGTAGGCCTCCTGGCTGGAACCTTGCTGCACGCCGACCGATTTGCCTTTCAGCGAGGCGGCGGTAGGCTGCAGATTGCTGCCTTTATGCGCCACCAGCCGCGCCGGGGCGTTGGAGACTTTGCTGGAGAAAGCGATCTGCTGCCGGCGCTGTGGCGTAATGGTCATCGACGAGGCGATGGCGTCGAACTTCTTCGCCTGCAGGCCGGGGATCATGCCGTCCCAGCTGCTTTCCACCCACACGCATTTGGCCTGCATCTGGTCGCACAGCGCCTGGGCGATATCGACGCCGAAGCCGGTCAGCTTGCCCTGCGGATTTTTATACTCCAGCGGCGGAAAGGTGGGATCGATGCCCAGCTTGATCACTTTGCCGCTGAATTCACCGCTCAGCGCGGGAAAGCTCGCGGCCAGCGGCAACAACAACAACAGCCCTTTGATGATTTTCATGTCATTTCCTCTGTGTTGGCGATTAAACCGCGGGGCGAGCCAAAAAGCGCTCGACCAATTTGACCCAGTAAGTGGCGCCCAACGACAGACTGTCGTCGTTGAAGTCATAACCGGGGTTGTGCAGAGAATTGCCCGGCGTGGCGGGGCCGTTGCCGATAGAGATGTAGCTGCCTGGGCACTTCTCCAGCATAAAGGCGAAATCTTCGCTGGCGGTGAATGGCCGCAGCGTGGGGATCACCCGGCTCTCTCCGGCCCATTCCAGCGCCACCGCGCGCGCCAGCTCGGTTTCTGCCGGGTGGTTCACCAGCACCGGGTAGCCGTGCTGATAGTCGATCTCCGCGCGGGCGCCGAAGCTGGCGGCCTGCGCCGTGACCAGCTCGGTGATGCGCTGTTCCAGCCGCGCACGCACCGCCGCCGTCAGCGCGCGCACGCTGAGCGTCAGGGTGGCGGTCGCCGGGATCACGTTGGCGGCCTGGCCGGCCTGCATCGCCCCCACGGTGACGATCGCCGTTTCCTGCGGATCGATATTGCGCGCCACGATGGTTTGCAGGCTCATGACGATGGCCGCGCAGGCCACCACCGGATCGACGGTGCTCTGCGGCACCGCGCCGTGGCCGCCGTGGCCGTGCAGGGTGATGTGCACCGTATCGGCCGAGCACATGAAGGGGCCGCAGGCGAAGCCCAGGTGGCCGGTGGGTAAGCCGGGCACGTTGTGCATGGCGAACACCGCGTCGCAGGGGAAGCGCTCAAACAGGCCGTCTTCAATCATCACTTTGGCGCCGCCGCCGCCTTCTTCCGCCGGCTGAAAGATCAGATGCAGCGTGCCGAAAAAGTTCGGCTGCCGCGCCAGATAGCGGGCCGCCGCCAGCAGCATGGCGGTGTGCCCGTCGTGGCCGCAGGCATGCATCACCCCGGAATGGGTGCTGGCGTAAGGCAGTTTGGTGGTTTCGGCAATCGGCAGGGCGTCCATGTCGGCGCGGATGCCGAGCGATTTTCCCGGCCCGCGCTGCAATGTGGCGACAACGCCGGTTTGTCCTACGCCACGCGTGACGCGGTAACCCCATTCCTCCAGCCGCTGCGCCACCAGATCCGACGTCGCAAACTCCTGGAAGCCCAGCTCCGGGTGGGCGTGAATGTGGCGGCGAAGCGCGACCATCTCATCATGAACGGCGGCGATATCAGGCAGTACCAGTGAATGCATCATCACGATCTCCGGCAAAGGGCCCCGGCTAACGGGTACGGAACGGGGCAGAGAGGTTGGTATCGAGACTAGCAAACTCCGTTTTTGCCGGGTAGCCGCCGTTCGGTTATGCTGACAACCTATGATTGTCAGGAGGTGAGCATGAAACTGCACCAACTGCAGGCGCTGGTGGCCAGCGCCGACAGCGGCAGCATTCGCGCGGCGGCGCGGCATCTGGGGCTGTCGCAGGCGGCGGTGACCCGCGCACTGCGCGAACTGGAGCAAGAACAGGCGCTGCCGCTGCTGATCCGCACGCCGACCGGGCTGGGTTTTACCCCCTACGGCAAAACCCTGCTGGCGCACGCCCGGCTGGTGCTGAACCAGTTGGAGCAGGCGCAGGGCGAAATGGCGGCGCTGCGCGGGAGTGCGGCGGATCTGGTCAAGGCGGCGATCACTCCCTGGCTGATGCTGACGGTGCTGCCGCCGGCGGTGATGGCGTTTCGCAGCAAGGTGCCGGCGGTGCGGCTGGAACTGTCGGAAAGCCTGATGGCCAACGCCCAGTCGCAGCTGCGCGAGGGCACGATGGATTTCGCCATCACGCCGCTGCCGGCGTCGTCGGCGCCGCAGGAGTTCCACTGCGAGCCGCTGCTGGAGTATGAAACGGCGTACATGGTGCGGCGCGGCCATCCGCTGGCGCACAGCACCTCGCTGCATCAGCTGCTGGAGCAGGATTGGGTGATGAGCTATACCCAGGAAAGTTTCGATGCGCTGCTCGATGAGGTGTTCCACCGCCACGGCGCGCGCCTGCCGCGCCAGCGCATTATCCAGGCGCATTCGTTCGGCATGCTGCAGGCGCTGGTGGAATCCGCCGAGATGTGCACCTGGTGCCCGCGGCCGATCGTCGCGCTGCCGCAGTTCGCCTCTCGCCTGCAGCCGCTGGCGCTGCGCGAGAGCTGCCAACCGGCGCAGTTGAATATCGTCACCCGGCGCAACAGCATTCTGAGCGCCGCCGCCCACGCGTTTATCGACACGCTGGTGCGCACCCTGCGCCAGCAGGTGCGATCGTCGCGGCCGGAGGATCGCCAGATCTACGATCGCGTGCGCCTGCTGATTTAGCGGATCTGCCCGGATCGCCGATCCCGTAAATGGGATCGCGATCCGCATTTGTAGCATTTTTAGCCGCAATGTTAACGAACTGTGATTTTGCTCAAATAATTATTTTTGCAGCTTTGGTTATATGTCGCTCTATGTTCACGTTGTCATTTTTAGTTATCGGGATGTGTAATGGTTAATTTGTTGAAATTTATAATTTTATAACTCAGTTTGTTTTTTGTTTGATAAAAATGACAACGTCAACATTTATAATTTTCAAGCGTTTAACGAGAATATTGGAGGGATAGATGAGCCAGTTGCCGGAAAAAATGCGCGCGGTCGTTTGCCACGGCCCGCAGGACTACCGTTTCGAACAGGTGCCCACGCCGCTGCCGAAGGCGCGCGAGCTGGTGATCAAGGTGGAAGGCTGCGGCATCTGCGCCGGCGACTGCAAGTGCAAGAACGGCGCGCAGATGTTTTGGGGGGAGACCCCGTGGGTCAAACCGCCGGTGGTGCCGGGGCACGAGTTCTACGGCCGCATCGCCGCGCTGGGCGAGGGCGCGGAAGGCAAATACCGGATCGGTGAGCGGGTGATCGCCGAGCAGATCGTGCCGTGCTGGGAGTGCCGTTACTGCAAATCCGGCAGTTACTGGATGTGTGAGACGCATAACATTTACGGCTTCCAGAAAGACGTGGCGGAGGGCGGCATGGCGGAATACATGCGCTTTTCCGAGAACGCCATCGTGCACAAGATCCCGGAAAGCCTGAGCCATGAAGACGCGGTATTGATCGAGCCGATGGCCTGCGCCATTCACACCGTGGCGCGCGGCGACATTCAGCTGGACGACGTGGTGGTGCTGGCCGGCGCCGGGCCGCTCGGGCTGTGCATGGTGCAGGTGGCGCGGCTGAAAACGCCGAAGAAACTGATCGTGATCGACGCCATCGACGAGCGGCTGGCGCTGGCGAAGGAATTTGGCGCCGACGTGGTGATCAACCCGCTGAAGGAAGACGCCGACCAGATCGTCAAATCGCTGACCGGCGGCTACGGCTGCGACGTCTATATCGAGGCCACCGGCGCGCCGATCGGCGTCACTCAGGGGCTGCAGATGATCCGCAAGCTGGGCCGCTTCGTGGAGTTCAGCGTGTTCGGCAAGGAAACCACCGTCGACTGGTCGATCATCGGCGATCGCAAGGAACTGGACATTCGCGGCGCGCACCTGGCGCCCTACAGCTATGAGATCGCCATCGATCTGTTCGAGCGCGGGCTGGTGACCTCAAGCGGCGTGGTGACCCACAGCTATTCATTGAACGACTGGGACGAAGCCTTCGCCCTGGCGGACTCGACCGACTCCATCAAGGTGATCCTGGTTCCCTGACCCTCCCGCCGTACCGCTGTTGCAGTCACGATCGTCGGCCCGTCCGCAATGGAGGGGCCGGCCGGTCGGCCAAACGTAAAGACATGCTGTTGCTCTGATAACCACAACAAGAAGCTTCCCTACAGGAGAATTGGCTATGTTTTCATTATTCAAAAAGACCCTGCCTTTTATCGTCGCCGGTGGAATGTTGGCGGCCAGCCATGGGGCGCTGGCCAAGCAAATCACTATCGGTATGTCGTTCCAGGAAATGAACAACGACTACTTCGTCACCATGAAGCAGGCGCTGGATCAGGCGGCTGCGGATATCGGCGCCAAGGTGTACGTGGCCGATGCGCGCCATGACGTCGCCAAGCAGATCGGCGACGTGGAGGACATGCTGCAGAAGAAGGTGGATATCCTGCTGATCAACCCAACCGATTCGGTGGGGGTGCAGTCGGCGGTGATCTCCGCCCATAAGGCCGGCGCGGTGGTGGTGGCGATCGACGCGCAGGCCGAAGGGCCGCTGGACTCGTTCGTCGGCTCGGAAAACTACGACGCCGGCTTCCAGGCGGGCGAATACCTGGCGAAAGCGCTGGGCGGCAAAGGCAAGGTGGCGATCCTCGACGGCATCCCGGTGGTGCCGATCCTGGAGCGCGTGCGCGGCTTTGAGGCGGCGATGAAGAAATACCCCGACATCAAGATCGTCACCAAGCAAAACGGCAAGCAGGAGCGCGACACCGCGCTGACCGTCACCGAAAACATGCTGCAGTCGGCACCGGATCTGGCGGGCATCTTCAGCGTCAACGACGTCGGCGCGCTCGGCGCCCTGGCGGCGATAGAAAGCAACGGCGCCAAGGTCAAGCTGGTGAGCGTCGACGGCCAGCCGGAAGCCATCAAAGAGATCCTCAAGCCGAATTCGCCGTTTATCGCCACTTCGGCGCAGTTCCCGCGCGACCAGCTGCGCATCGCGCTCGGCATTGCGCTGGCCCGCTACTGGGGCGCCACGGTGCCGAAAACCGTGCCGGTCAAAGTGAAGCTGATCGACCGCAGCAATGCGGCCGGCTTTAGCTGGTAACAGCGGCAGGTTCGCCCCGCTGCGGCGGGGCGTTCGGTGCGGAGGGCAATGCGGTGACACCTTTACTGGAACTGAAGCGAATAAAAAAGAGCTTTCCCGGCGTGAAGGCGCTGGACGGCATCGATCTGGCCATTCAACGGGGCGAGGTGCACGCCCTGCTGGGCGAAAACGGCGCCGGCAAATCGACGCTGGTGAAAATCATGTGCGGCATCCATCAGCCGGACGAGGGCGACATTTTTATCGACGGCGAGCAGCGCCGCTTTAACAACTATCGCCAGGCGATCGAGGCCGGGGTCGGCATTATTTTTCAGGAATTCTCGTTGATTCCCTACATGAGCGCCATCGACAACATCTTCCTCAACCGGGAGATCAGGAACCGCTGGGGCCTGCTGGATCGGCGGGCGATGCGGCGCAAGGCCGAGGCCATTTTCAAGCGGCTGACGGTGGCTATCGATCTCGATTGCCCGGTGGAGCAGCTGAGCGTGGCGCAGCAGCAGTTTGTGGAGATCGCCAAGGCGCTGTCGCTGGAGGCGCGGGTGCTGGTGCTGGACGAACCGACCGCCACGCTGACGCCGGGCGAGGCCGAACACCTGTTCAGCGTGATGAACGATCTGCGGCTGCTGGGCGTTGGCATGGTGTTTATCTCGCACCATTTGGACGAGATCTTCACCATCTGCGATCGCATCACCGTGCTGCGCGACGGCGCCTACATCGAAACGCTGGCCACCGGCGACACCAACGTGGAAGAGCTGGTGCGGCTGATGGTCGGGCGCAAAATCGAGAACGCCTTCCCGGTGAAACAGCATCCGGTCGATACCGCGACGGTGCTGCTGGAGGCGGAGATCCAGCGCGAGAAGCACGGCGCGACCGACCGCTTCCACCTGCACAAGGGTGAGATCCTCGGCTTCGCCGGGCTGGTGGGCTCCGGGCGCACCGAGACCGTCTCGGCGCTGATCGGCGCCAGCCGCTGCCACCGCAAACGCGTCAGCCTCGGCGGCCAACCGGCGGCGCTGCGCTCCCCGGCGCAGGCGCTGGCGCAGGGCATCGGCCTGCTGCCGGAGAGCCGCAAAACCGAGGGCCTGGTGCTGCCGTTCTCGGTGGCGCAGAACATCACCCTCAACCGGCACCACCGGCGCGGCAAGATCTTCGTCAGCGCCCGCAAGGATCGCGACGTGGTGCAGCGGCTGATCCGCGCCGTGGGGGTGAAAACCCCGGACGCCGAGACCGCCGTCAGCACCCTGAGCGGCGGCAACCAGCAGAAAGTGGTGATCGCCCGCTGGCTTAACAACGACTGCAACATCCTGATCTTCGACGAGCCGACGCGCGGCATCGACGTGGGCGCCAAGGCCGAGATCTACCAGCTGATGCAGCAACTGACCCAGCAGGGCATCTCCATCATCATGATTTCCTCCGAACTGCCGGAGATCATCGGCGTGTGCGACCGCGTGCTGGTGTTTCGCGGCGGCCATATCGTCGCCGAGCTGACCGGCGACGACATCGAATCCAACCACATCATGCTTCACGCGACCGGGAGTGCCTTATGATCGGAATTGAACAACCCGCCGTGGCGCGCCGCGCCGCCGGCCTCAGCCTCGGCAAGCGCTGGGAAAAACTGCTGCATCACCCGGCGGTCCTGCCGTTTATCGGCTTCGCTGTCCTGTTCGTGCTGATGAGTCTGCTGAACGACAGCTTCCTCAGCGTCAACAACCTGACCAACGTAGCGCGCCAGGTGTCGATCAACGCCATCATCGCGGTGGGCATGACCTGCGCCATCCTGACCGGCGGCATCGATCTCTCGGTGGGGCCGGTGATGGCGCTGGCCGGCTCGGTCGCCGCCGGGCTGATGCTGGCGGCGGTGCCCATTCCACTGGCGATGGTAGCGGCGTTGGCGCTCGGCGCGCTGTTCGGCCTGGCCAACGGCGCCTGCATCGCCTACCTGCGCATGCCGCCGATCATCGTCACTCTGGCCTCGATGGGCATCGCCCGCGGCCTGGCGCTGCTTTATACCGGCGGCTACCCGATCTCCGGCCTGCCCGACGTCTTCTCCTTCTTCGGCCGCGGCACGGTGCTGGGCATCCAGGTGCCGATCCTGATCATGCTCGGCGTGTATGTGCTGGCCTGGCTGATGCTCAACCAGCTGCCGTTCGGCCGCTACGTCTACGCGATGGGCGGCAATGAAGAGGCGGCGCGCCTGAGCGGCATCCGCGTGCCGCGCTACAAGATGCTGGTGTACGTGATCAGCGGCCTGACCGCCGCGCTGGCCGGGCTGGTGCTGACCTCGCGCCTGATGAGCGGGCAGCCCAACGCCGGCGAAGGCTTCGAGCTGGACGCCATCGCCGCCGTAGTGCTGGGCGGGGCGGCGATCTCCGGCGGGCGCGGCGCCATCGTCGGCACGCTGGTGGGGGCGATGATGCTCGGGGTGCTCAACAACGGCCTCAACCTGATGAACGTGTCGCCGTATATCCAGAACGTGGTGAAGGGCGGCATCATCCTGGCCGCCATCTACCTCAGCTCCGTGCGGCGCAAATAGGAGGCGCGATGTCAGTCTTTCTTGGCATAGACGTCGGCGGCACGGTGATCAAGGTCGGGCTGTACCGGGCAAGCGGCGAAGAGCTGGCGATCGCCGAGCGCGACGGCGCGGCGATCGCCGCCCAGCCGGGCTTTAGCGAACGCAATATGGATGCGCTGTGGGATGACGTCTGCGCGGCAATCCGCCAGACGCTGCACGCTGCGGGGCTGTCGGTCGGGCAGGTGCGCGGCGTCAGTTTCTCGGCGCACGGCAAAGGGCTGTACGCCATCGATCGCCACGGCAAGCCGGTCGGTAACGGCATCCTCTCCTCGGACAACCGCGCGGCGGCCACGGCGGCTGAGCTGCGCCGCGCCGGCGTGGACGCGCAGAGCTACCCGCGCAGCCTGCAGCCGCTGTGGCCCAGCCACCCGGCGCTGCTGCTGCGCTGGCTGAAGCAGCGGCAACCGGCGCAATACGCCGCCGTCGATCGCATCCTGATGGCGCACGACTACCTGCGCTTTCGCCTCACCGGCGAGGCGGCGGCCGAAGTGACCAACATCTCCGGCAGCAACCTGTTTAACCAGCGCAGCGGCGCTTACGATCCGGCGCTGATGGCGGCCTTCGGCATCGAAGAGGCGCAGGAGAAGACCGCGCCGGTGATCGGCTCGGCGCAGCTGGCCGGGCGGGTGACGGCCGCGGCGGCGGCGCAATGTGGTCTACGGGTAGGAACTGCGGTGTACGGCGGCCTGTTCGACGTGGTGGGCGCGGCGCTCAGCTCCGGCGTGGCCGACGATCGCACGCTCAGCGCGGTGGCGGGCACCTGGTCGATCGCCACCTGCGTGACCGAGCGCATCATTCCCGCCGATTACCCCTACGCCTGGGGGCGCTACTGCATCGACGGCCGCTATTTCGTGCACGAAGGCAGCCCGACCTCGGCCGGCAACCTGGCCTGGTTCCTGCGCCAGTTCTGCGCCGGCGACCGGCAGCGCTACGCCCAGTTCAACGCCTGGGTGGCCGAGCGCCGCGAGCAGCCCAGCGGGCTGCTGTTCCTGCCGTATCTGTACGGCTCCAACCTCGGCGGCAACACGCCGGGCGGCCTGATCGGTCTGAGCGCCCACCACGAGATGGCGGACGTGGTGCAGGCGATCTACCAGGGCATCGTGTTCTCGCACCTGATCCATCAGGAGCGCATGGTGCAGCTGAACCCGCGCATCGAGCGGGTGCGCATGACCGGCGGGCCGACGCAGTCCGAGGTCTGGATGCAGATGTACGCCGACGCCGGCAACCTGCCGCTTGAGGTGGTGGAAACGCGCCAAGGAGGCTGCCGCGCCGCCGCCCTGTGCGCCGCCGTCGGCGCCGGGGAGTACGCCGGGTTCGCCGAGGCGATCGCCGCTGCGCCGCCCAAACTGCGCTGTTATTATCCCGCGACCGCCGCTCATCGGCGCCTGCGCGCCCAGCAGGCGCGCTATCTGGCGGTGGCTCAGGCTTTGAGTGAGGTGACTGATGCAAACGACTAACGCCGCCTGTCTGGGGCTGTATGAAAAGGCGCTGCCCGCCGAACTGAGCTGGCCGCAGCGGCTGGCCACCGCCGCCGAGCTGGGCTTTGAATTTGTGGAGATGTCGATAGACGAACAGCCGGCGCGCCAGCAGCGGCTGGACTGGGATCGCCGCCAGCGGCTGGCGTTTATCCAGGCGCGGCTCGACAGCGGGGTGACGGTGCCGAGCCTGTGCCTGTCGGCGCACCGGCGCGATCCGTTCGGCAGCGCCGAGGCTGCCACCCGCGAACGGGCGCGGGTGCTGATGAGCAAGGCGCTGGAACTGGCGACGGATCTCGGCATCCGCAACATCCAGCTGGCGGGTTACGACGTCTATTACGAACCGGCCGATCGCCACAGCCGCGAGCGCTTTATCGAGGGCATGCAGTGGGCGGCGGCGCAGGCTGCCAGGGCGCAGGTGATGCTGTCGGTGGAGGTGATGGACACGCCGTTCATCAACAGCATCAGCAAATGGCGCGACATCGCCCGCCACGTCAACAGCCCGTGGTTCACGGTGTATCCCGATCTCGGCAACCTCAGCGCCTGGGGCAACGACGTCGCCGCCGAGCTGGCGCTGGGCATCGGCAGCATCACCGCCATACACCTCAAAGACACCGTGGCGGTGGGGCCGGGCAGCGCCGGGCAGTTCCGCGACGTGCCGTTCGGCGAGGGCTGCGTGGATTTCGCCCACGCCTTTTCCGTGCTCAACGCGCTCGGCTATCGCGGCCCCTACCTGCTGGAGATGTGGGCGCGCGAAGACGGGCAGGATAAGCAACGCATCGCCCAGGCCAAGGCCTGGCTCGAACAACAAATGAATGATGGAGGCATCGCATGCTGAACGAACTCAAGCGGCAGGTGCTGGCCGCCAACCTCAGCCTGCCGGCATACGGGCTGGTGACCTTTACCTGGGGCAACGTCTCGGCGATCGACCGCCAGAGCGGGCTGGTGGTGATCAAGCCTTCGGGCATCGCCTACGAGGCGATGACGCTGGAGGATTTGGTGGTGGTGGATCTGGAGGGCAAGGTGCGTGAAGGGCATCGCAAACCCTCATCCGACACCGCCACCCACCTGGCGCTGTACCGCGCCTTCGCCGATATCGGCGGCGTGGTGCACACCCACAGCCGCAACGCCACCATCTGGGCGCAGGCCGGGCAGCCGATCCCGGCGCTGGGCACCACCCACGCCGACTACTTTTACGGCGACATTCCCTGCACCCGGCCGATGAGCGAGGCGGAGATCGCCGGGGATTACGAGGGGGAGACCGGCAAGGTGATTATCGAGACCTTCAATCAGGCGGGGCGTGATCCGCAGCAGGTGCCGGGAGTGCTGGTTTACTCCCACGGCCCGTTTGCCTGGGGCAAGGACGCGGCGGATGCGGTGCACAACGCGGTGGTGCTGGAAGAGGTGGCGATCATGGCGATGGCGACGCGCCAGCTGGCGCCGGCCATCGCCCCGATGCAGCCGGAGCTGCTGGACAAACATTTCCTGCGCAAGCACGGCAAACACGCCTACTACGGGCAATAGCGCCCGTCAGCGATTCAACAGCGAGCCGGTGAAGAACTCTCTGCGCACCGGCAGCTCGCCGCGCGGGCTGTTAATGGCGCTGAACAGCAGCTCCGCGGCAATCTCCCCCAGTTTCTGCGTATCGTGATACACCCCCGGAATGTGCAGGCCGTAAGCGCCGGCGCGCGGCGGCTCGTCTATCGAGAAGAACTTCACCTGCTGATAGAGCCCCATCTCGTGGCAGATGGCGATGGCGCCCAGCGTGATGATGCCATTCAGGCCGATGATGTAATCCGGGCGGTTCTCCGGCTGCGCCAGATAGGCGCGCACCTCGCTCTCTTGCGAGGTGAAATCGTAGTCGCCGTTGATGATATGAATCTCACGGCCGCTGCCCTGCAAGGCCGCGACGATGCCGGCGGTGCGCGTTAGCGTAATTTCCGAATCCGCCGGGCCGCCGATAATTAAAAGCTTCTGCTCCGGCTGCTCCGCCAGATAGCGCCCGGCCAGCACGCCGATTTCGCGGTTATCGAGGAACACGCCGCTCAGCTGCTGATCGTAGAGATCGCGGTCGATCAGGATCAGCGGCACGCCGTACACCTCGGCCAGCTCGAGATAGGTGGGGCGGTAGCGCTTGTCGTCGCGCACCGCCGAGAGCAGGATACCGCGCGCCTTGTAGCCGAACAGCGCCTGAATGGCGCGCATTTCCGCCTCTTCGCTGCCGTCGGTGTCGAACAGCATGATCTGGTAGCCCTGCTGGCGCGCAATGCGCGACACGGTCTTGATCAGGCCGGAATAGAACGGGTTGTACATGCTGCTGGTGACGATGCCGATAATCTGGCTGCTGCTGCTTTTCAGCCCCTGCGCAAAGGCGTTGGGCACATAGTTCAGCTCTTTGGCGATGGCGTGAATGCGCTCGCGGGTTTCCGGCTTGACCAGCTCGGGCTTATTGAAGGCGCGGGAAACGGTGATATTGGTCACCCTGGCGCGGCGGGCGATATCCACGATAGTGGCATTGGGATTGGCTTTCGACACCGTCTTTCCTTGCGTTATGCCTCAACAGATCCCTTATTGTAGGGAAAGGGCGGGGGCGGTGCTAGGGGGGAGTTGGGGGTGGCTGGATGGGGGAGGAAAAATAACGAAACTCAGTCGTTAGGCACGATCTGCATTCATTTTATTTAATGCCTTTGTTAGCGCCCTTTGACAACGCTTGGGAATTGAGGATGGTTAATGGGACAAAGTCGCTATTTCCGAACGTTAAGATGGTTGATTAGTATTATTCCGCAAGCGGGATAAGCTTTTTACCCGTGTCTTCGAAGAAAGAAAATGAAGCCCAGCGATATGTATATAACAAAGCAATCTTGCCGGCATGCTTCTCAATAACCTCTTTTAAATATGACTTGCTTTTTTTGCTATTTGGGAAATGGGCCGCAAAGGTCACTATTGCTCTTGATGAGAGTCCACCACCATTTCGCATAAAGAGAACAAAATCGTTCCCTCTAAGCACGTTGAACTCCGCACAGTTTGTAACATCATTATCAAACTTAGCAACTACATTTTTTATTTTATCATACAGGATAATCATATCCCCAAAGATTTTCTTGTTTGCTAGGTCAATATTTCTTTTGTTTAACTCACCTATATACTTATCATCATCAACTTTACCAATCGGGTATCGTGCCTGCAGCACTATATCCTGCGACGCAATTTTTAATAGCTTCAGCTCGTCAGGGGCTAATGACAGCTCCAAATCGATAGCCATTTTATCAAGCTTATGTCCATAATCGCGAAATTTAAGGTCTATAGTGTCTTTCTGAGCACCAAGATTCATTAACAGGACAGCAGATTTTAATAACATTTCGAATGCATAACCCAACATAAGTCTGCTGGTTTTATCAGTTGCAGACGTGATATCAATATATTCATAAATAACAGGGTTTTTATTATTTTCATGAAGCGGATTTTTATTTTTATCGCCTTCGGCTCTCAAAATCTTTGCTGATAAATACAGTTTTTTAGATTCGGCTAACCAAGCCTTGCGATCGAAGATACCTTTTCCATTTTTCTGTGTGATTATTTCACTCTGCATTTAGTAGTTCCCATGTTAAAAGTATTAAACCCGAAACTAATCAGGAGCCAATCCCATAGCAGTAATAGCCAACCACTTTCAGTAAAGGTTCAAATTCAATTGCGCTGATATCTTCAACACGTTGCCAGTCTCGTTCAACCTCATCCGGGTTAAGTCCACCTAAGGTGAAGGCATTAGTAACAATGAGCCCGGTGTGTTCATCCTGTAAGCCGTTGATATCTTCGATGGATAAATGACCGAGATAAAGATGTTGTTTAACAAAAAGTCGTAGAGTTAAAGTAACCTCCACCTTGTCACCGTATCCATTATCAATTTGAGTTTTAGCTTCCTCAAATATCAGCAACTCCCCATGCTCCCCAGGTTCACTCGGTAAGGAACCATTATTCCACCGAGTCTGTGCAATTTCTAACGAAGTACCTAATAGCTTGTTTTCCGCGCTGTAGACAGGCAAATTGTAAAACTCATTTGGAATTAGCAGGGGTTTAGGGGCGGAACATCTAATTCCAAAACTCATGAAGCCATTTCTGAAATCACATAATACAGGGGCTGCCACCTTTGCCCGCCATTTATGGTCGCCTGTAGAAACTGGGCGGTAAAGCGCAATCTGTAATTTCTGCGCACGCCGTAACGCTGCTTTGGTAAAACCAGCAGGGCAGACTAAAGCCCCTTGATGCGCGCATACGTCTTGTACTAATCCGTGAAATTCTTCAACACCTTTGACATCTACCGGATTAGCATAGTCCTTACAATCAATAACAATACGCATCTTGTACTGACCAATGGACTGCTCCACCAGAACATCCACCTGTCTTTTGGTTTCGCTCTGGACACCATCAAGCATCACATTGTGTTGCACTACAGCACCAGGAGATAGTTGCCTTTGTATCATGGCAACAAGTTGCTCGAGAGCTTTCCAATCTGGAATCTTACTTTTATCTTGATCAGCCATTGCGCCGCTCCGTTTGAGTCTTATATGTGAAGATACCATTAGAATAACTTGAAGGAGAAATTGTTGGTTACCCAGTAAAGTGGACGACTCTTTTCAGTAATCTTAAAGAGGGCAGATTAGTTTACCTTTAAAGCGAACTTTCGCTCTTCGCCCAAAGCTGCCCCTCCAATACCGCCGATCAAAGCACTAAACCAGCGCCAGCAGCGCTGGAGCGATGGTGGTGAGGGGCTTATCAGGGGAAATCGCCGTCCCCGCTTAAGAACGATCGAAAAAGCAACGCGGACGATGAGTTCTACGACCGTCTTCCGGTAACAACACCGCTAATCTAGCCGCGACTTTTCACCCCCAACCCCGCGCCACAACTCCGGCAGCAGCGTCAACGTCTCATCAATCAGCGCCCGTCGGTCGTTGCCCGGCTTCCAGATAGTCACCATGGTTTGGCTGATCCCCTGGCTGCCCACTTCTGTACGCAGCGTGTTGACGTTTTTCCACTGTTCGGCATGCATATGTGTTGGCAGGAATCCCCAGCCGCAGCCTTGTTCAAGCAGGGCGCGCAGCATTTCCAGCTCGTTGGTGAAAATGGTATGCCCAGAAATTTGCAGGCGGCGCGCCACCGGTTCGTCAGAGTCCGGATGCATGATCACCTGCGGCGTGAGCGAGAGCTCCAGCAGCGAAAGCGGCTGCTCCGCGCCGGGGAAAAGCGTTTTAGCGGCGTAGAAATCCATCTCTATCGCCCCTAAGGCGCGCCACTCCATGGCGTCGCCCACGCTGCGGTGGCGCGCCTGGCAGATGCCCAGATCGGCCTGGCCGTTTGCCAGCAGGCTTTCCGCCTCGTCGCGCGAGGCGTTAATCAGGCTCAGGCGCGTGTTGCGCTGGGCCATGGCGGCTATCAGCGCCTGCAGCAGCGCGCGGGGGGTAAAGGGATCGTAGACCAGCGAGATTTCCTGCGCCGCGCTCTTCGGCACGTCTTTGGCAAATGCCTCAAAGGCTTTCACCTGGCGCATCAGCAGGTGTGCCTGGCGCTGCAGCTGTTCGCCTTCCGGCGTCAGGTGCAGGCTGCGCCCCTCGCGCAGGAACAGCGCATAGCTCAAGCCATCCTCGAGAAAATCAATCAAATCGCGCAGCGTCGTGCGGTCTTTGCCCAGCTTGAGCGCGGCTTTCGCCAGGCTGCCGTGCTCGGCCACGGCGGTGAAGGCTTCCAGTTGGGCAAAAGAATAAATCAGGCTTGGCACGCGGCTCTCCCGTCGATTTTGCGGGGGATTTTCTCCCATCAGGCGTTTTTTATTATAGGCCGCGTTTTTTTAAGCTGAACGCCTTCCTGAACCAAGCGAGAAAAAATATGAAAAGCAAAGTGTTTAACCGCAGCCTGTTGGCGGGCGTTGTCATCAGTCTCTGCAGCGGCCTGTTGGCGCCCGCCGCGCTGGCCGCCTGTGCGGGCACCGAACTCAGAGCCTGTCCGGCGCCTTTCGATGCGCAATTGCCGGACACGCACAAGATGCTCACCTGGAGCCAGAGCGACCGGGTGATCGGTTTTCGTAATGACTACCGCAACTATGCCGGGGATGTGTTTCATCACGGCAGTGCCACACCGCTGGTGGCTGCCGCTAAACAGCTAACGAATGCCAGCTATCGGGTGAATGGCAAAACCTACAGCCTGCAGGATTATCTTCAGCGCCAGAACGTCAGCGGCATGCTGGTATTGAAAGACGGCAAAATCGCCTGGAAATATCTGGGGCAGGGCAATACCGACGCCACGCTGTGGACATCGCGCTCGGTGGGCAAATCGGTGGTCGCCACGCTGGTGGGCGTGGCGATTAAACAGGGCAAGATCCGCTCGCTCGACGATCTCATCACGCAATACGAACCCGACCTGAAAGGCACCGCGTGGGACGGCGTGACCCTCAGGCAGCTGATCACCCACACCTCCGGCGTGGCGTGGAATGAGGATTACACCAACCCGAAGTCGGACTTCGCGCAGCTGACCGAGTGTGAAGCCAAACCCGGCACCTATGCCTGCGTGCGCAAGCTGGTGGCCGGCCTGCAGCGTGCGCATCCGGCCGGGCAGAACTGGTCTTACTCCTCCGGCGGCGCGTGGCTGCTGGGCGACGTACTGGAGCGCGCCACTGGCATGCCGCTGGCGGCCTATCTTGAGCAAAGCATCTGGCAGCCGTACGGCATGGCGAGCGATGGCGTGTGGCATGCCTACGCCAAAGGCCAGCACGACGTGGGCGCGCACGGCTTTAACGCCACGCTGGAAGACTGGGGGCGCTTCGGTGAGTTCATTCTGCATAACGGGACGTTGCCGAACGGCAAACAGATCTTGCCGGAAGATTGGGTAGCCCAGTCGTCCAACTGGACGCGGGCGGCGGGCTCGGTATCGGCGGCGCATCCTAACGGCATCTACGGCTTCCAATGGTGGAACAACGAAGTGCCGGCCAATGCGACTAACGTAGAACCCGCTCCGCAGGCGTCCCTCAAGCATTCCCTGTGGGCGCTGGGGATCTTCGGCCAGATGATCATGGTGAATCAGGCGGAGAATCTGGTGATCGTCCAATGGTCCACCTGGCCGCAGGCGGAGCCTTCTTTCAGCGCGCAACCGCTGGAGGCGTCGCTGATGTTTAGCGCGATAGCGAAGGAATTGCGTTAACCCCGGCAACTATCGACAGAGCGAGCAGGGGCGGTTGCCATTTCGCCCCTGAGCGGCATATTACATGTTTTCGACGTCGACCTATTCATGCCGTAGGGGAGGGGAGTATCAATTCTCTATAGGTAGTGGAGGCCAGTCTCCACCGTTTTTAATTAATAACTCTTTTATCTTGTTAATTTTCTCTTTATCCTCGGCATCGCCTACCCCTCTATCTATAAAGCGCTGAAGCTGATTGCCCATAGTCCAACCAAATTTCCCTTTTATTTTGCTATCTGCACCTCTCTCTAACAAAAAAATCGTATGATCAAACGAATGAGAATCCAGTGAGCTTATCAATAAGGTGTTTCCCAATGAGTCTCTTGTATTTATGTCTGCGCCATAATCCAGCATCACCCTTAACGTTTCAGTGTTTTTGGCTTTGATTGTTTGGAATACAATGGGCTCATTGAATACCTTATCTTTTGCGTTTGGCGGTAAACCGCCGTCGAGCATGGCTTTGACCCAAATCCCCTTGTCGGCTTTCATGACAAATTCCGCCGGGCTGCTTCCCCCTTCCGGTCTGGGCTGCAGCGGGTCTGCGCCAGCTTTAACCAGGTCGGTTATTATTTTCAGCCTTTCCGGCGTATTTTTATCGTAGATTGCGTTTAGCACCGACCAAAACAGCAGGGTCATGTCTGCTTTCACCGGTCGATTCAGTTCTTCCTTGCTTATAGAGGGAAGTTTCTCTTTCAGTTTCACTTCATCGCCATCATAAATCAGCTGTGCGATGTCCAGCTGCCGGCCTTCAAAAAAATCCTGTGGCTCATATCCCATGCTTTTGTTGCATCCTTGCACCATGAGGACAGTAAACAGTAGCGCTATTGCCATTATCAATTTGCTCATACTCTCCCCCTGAGAATGGTGGCATCCTCGTCTCTTCAATCAGTTTTTTGGTCTATAGCGTGTTTATCGAAAGCCAGATGTAACCTGACAGCTTCAGTATAAATAACCGGCAGCTGTCAGATCCGAGTTAGTGAAATTACTGAGTTTCCTTTGCTCCTTTTAAAAGCATGATCTCGAGTATTTTCTTACACTGTTCATTGTATTCTGAGCCATCTTGGCTGTCTTTTATTTGCCGATTCACTGCTGTTAACAGCGAAAGATTGTTTATATTTACCGGGTTAGGGTTCGCACCCCGATTGAGCAGTAGGGTCATGTGCTCAAAGGCTGAGCTAAAAAAAGCATCCATTAATAAGGTTTGTTGTAAGGAGTCTCTGATGTTAATGTCCGCTCCGTAATCCAGCATCACCTTTAACGTTTCAGTGTTTTTGGCTTTGATTGTTTGGAATACAATGGGCTCATTGAATACCTTATCTTTTGCGTTTGGCGGTAAACCGCCGTCGAGCATGGCTTTGACCCAAATCCCCTTGTCGGCTTTCATGACGAATTCCGCTGGGCTGCTTCCTCCCTCCGGTCTGGGTTGCAGCGGATCTGCGCCAGCTTTTACCAAGTCGGTTATTATTTTCAGCCTTTCTGGCGTGTTTTTATCATAGATTGAGTTTAGCACCGACCAAAACAGCAGGGTCATGTCTGCCTTAACCGGTCGATTCAGTTCTTCCTTGCTGACAGAGGGAAGTTTCTCTTTCAGTTTCACTTCATCGCCATCATAAATCAGCTGTGCGATGTCCAGTTGACGGCCTTCAAAAAAATCCTGTGGTTCATATTCCATGTTTTTTTGCATCCTTGCATCATGAGAACAGTAAACAGTAACGCCATTGCCATTATCAATTTGCTCATATTCTCCCCCTGATAGTGGCGACATCCTCGTCTTTCTGATCTTCAATCATCAGGTGAAATAATATCATCGGCGATATACAGCAGTTTCAAACTGGAAAACATAGTGTGTCTCTTCCTTTGCTTGCTGCGTCTTGGCCTGTTCAGGCGGGCGCTCGCACTCCTTGCACTCGATGGCCCCCTGAGGGGCATGTTATCGAACGGCAGCCAGCGATAGCTAACGGCGCATAGGACACCAAATAAAGGATGATAACGGCTCAGGCCAATTTGTAAAGCCGGCCAACTATTAACTGGAAAGTTCTTGTTTTCTAAAGGCTGCTGTAGGGTGTTAACTCCGCCGCATAAATCGATAAACCAACGCCAGGATCAGTAGCGGCGGGGATGTGCCCCTGTTTCTGTCCTTAACATTATCAATCTTTGCCATACCAGGATTTAAAATACTTCAGGAAACTGTAGGCCACGGCATAAAAGCCAGTGACGGCGCCGACTTTGCCTTCCTTCCATGCGCCGCTCAGTACGTACCATTTGAAAAATGCGCCGATCGCGCTAACGACGCCACGAAATAACGAGGGCCTAATGTTTCTGTATTTTACTACCCTTGTCGTATAGCTATTGAGCTTGTTGAATATTTCATGGAGAGAGTAAAAGGTATCGTGCTTAACATTGCCGGGAATGACCGACGTGTGAATATAGCCTTCAGCGGCATCATCTACCGGAGCATCATTGAACCTGACCTGCGTTCTATTGAACAGCCGAACGGGGTAGTCCGGTGAGGAGATGGGATAAATCGTTCTGACTGGCTGTCCGAGAACAAACCAATTCCTTTTGATTCTAAAGGCTTGCTGTGGCGGTGGGTTTTCCTGCGCTTTGAATTTTAAAATGGACGCTATGGTTTCGGCATCAAGGATTTCGTCGCTGTCCAGGCACAACACCCAGTCATGATGAGCTTGAGAAATCGCAAAGTTCATTTGCCGTCCGTGAGTCTCGAAACGATGATAAATAGGGCTTATTCCAAAGCTTTGGCAAATAGACAGCGTTTTATCCGTACTGCCGGAGTCCACCACAATCCACTCATCCGCAATGCCCATGAGTGGAGAAAGCACCTCGTGTAATAAACGAGAGGAGTTAAAAGTCAGTATACAAACAGCTATCTTTGCCATTAACTAACATCCTTAAAAATCGCGAGCAGGTGAGTGCGTGATATTTTCTCTGGAATGGAAATTACGATTCTCTTCTTATCCCTTATCAACCTCAGAAAATGCTTAACCCCGCCGGTCAAACCGATAAACCAGCGCCAGCGCCAACGCCAGGAGCAAAAGCGGCGGGCGAGGGCGGTGAAGGGCGCGTTGAGGGCGAACAGCAATCCCAGGTTGAGAACGATCTGGTAAGCGATGTAGGTCAGCAGCCCGATGATGACGCCAAGCGCTAGCCGGCTGCCCATGCCGGGGGCGCGCGGGGCGGTGAAGGTAAACGGGATGGCCAGCAAAATCATCGCCAGCACCAGCAGAGGCTGGCCGAGTTTTTTCCACAGCGCCAGGCGGTATTCGGTGCTGGGCTGCCCCGAGCCTTGCAGGTAATCGATATAGCGATCCAGCTGTTGGAGCGAGAAACTGCCCGCCGGCAGGGTCAGCTCTTTCAGGCTCGGCACGGCGAACAGTGAGCGCCAGAGCAGGCTGTCTTGTCGCGCAATCGTCTCCTTTCTGCCTTGCCAGCTTTTCTGCATCACGTTGTGCAGCAGCCAGCTGCCGTCAGCGGCGGTGCTGGCGCTGTCGGCGTAAATGTAAGACTCCAGCGCGCGGTTGGCTTGATAACGGAAGATCTCAATGCCGTGGGGCTGGTCGTTCTCATCGACGGTCTTCACTGTTACAAACTCGTTGCCGTGCCGCGCCCACAGCGGGTTAACGGTAACGTCGTTATTATTCGACTGCGCCAGGGCGTTATTCTTCATTTGCAGCGCGCGTTGCTGCAGCGGCGAGGCGGCCCATTCATCGAGGGCGCCGAGCGAGAGGTTCATCAGCAGCCCGGCGGCGAGCATCACCAGCGCGATGCGGAATATCGACATCCCGGCGGAACGGATCGCCGTCAGCTCCAGGCTTTTGGAGAGCTGCCCCAGCCCGACGATGCCGCCGAGCAGCGCGATAAACGGCCCCAGATCGACCAGGCTGCGCGGCAGGGTCATCACGGTCACCAGCAGCGCCTGCTGCCAGCGGTAGCCGCCCGGGGTCACGTCCTCCAGCTCGTTGATCAGCGTAAAGGTGGTGAACAGCGGGATGAGCAGCCCGGCCGCGGCGGCGAAGCCGATGAACACGTTGCGGATCAGATAGCGGCTAAAAAGAGTCATCGGGAGGGTTTCCGCAGCAGAGATAGGTCGCGCGCCAGCAGCAGGGCGATACCGACAGCCATCGCTATCGGCACCAGCCAAACGCCGGGGATCGTTGGCAGAGAGCCGTTGGCCACCAGCGTGCGGCAAATGTTGCCGCCATAGAAAATCACGGTAAACAGAACCGTGAGGGGCAGCAGCGCGGCGTAGCGCCCCTGCCGCGGCTTGATGCGGCTAAAGGGGATCGCCAGCAGCACCATCAGCACGGTGGTCAGCCCGCGGCTCTCGCGCCATTGCAGTTCGGCGGCGTCGCCCGGATCGGCGGAGCGCGCCAGTTCCGCCGGCGAGGCCGACTTGTGCCGGCTCTCGGCGCTGGGCACGAACGGTTTGAGCGCGATGTCGAAGTTGTCGTAGTTCTGCCCGTTGTCGTCGGCGCCCTCACGATCCAGCACATAGGCGGTGCCGGTTTTCAGCCGCACGGCGGGGCTGGCGGGGGAGGCGTCGAGCACCTCCACCGACTGCGCGCGGTACAGGCTGGTGTGATGGCCGCCGCGCACATAAATCAGGGCGTCCGTCAGGTGGTTGGCCGTTTTGTCGACGTGACTGGCGAGGATCATGCGGCCGTTGCCGCTGACGTTGAATTTGTCGGCCTGCAGGTGGCTCACGTCCAGCACCGATTGCGACTGTTGCTGCAGCTGATAAATATTGGCGTACGCCCAGGGCCTGCCATACAGCGACAGCAGCGTGACCGCTATCGCCAGCGGCACGGCGAGTATCAGCACCGCCTTGTACAGCCGCAGCGGGCTGGCGCCGGCGGCCAGCATGGCGGTGATCTCCGCATCGCTGTACATCTGGCTCAGCGCGACCGCCACCGAGACATACAGCGCGACGGGCAATATCATCTCCAGCGCGATCAGCGATTTATAGAAAACCACGTCGGCCACCACCCGCAGCGCCAGCGTGCCGTTGGCGGCGTCGGTCAGGTAGCGCTGAGCGGAGTAGCTGGCGAACATGAAGATCAGAAACCCGGCGATCATCATCACCAGGCGGCGGATCTCAACCGTGATATAGCGTTCAATCAAAGACATGCGTTATCGGTTCCCGGCGGCGTGCGCTTCATGGCGTCTCCTGCGCGATCAGCGCGCGCAGCAGGGCGATCACCTGGTCAACTTCCTGCGGGGTGAGTGCGCCGTCCTTCGCCCACTGCACGCGCCCGGCCTTGTCCAGCACTACGATGGTGGAGCTCTCCTCCGGCAGCCGCCAGGCCATGCGCCCCAGCCCGTCGCTGTCGACGATGAATTGCGCCCAGGGGTAATGCCGCTTGTTTTTCTCGATCTTGCCGCGCACGAAGAAGCCGGAACCCGGTATCGCGTCGTCGGTGTTGACGATGGTGGTCGGCTGGAAGCGATCGCCCGGCAGGTTCGCGTCCTTAACGGCGTTGATCAGCAGCGAGTTCTTCTTTTTGGCGGAGGTGCGCCCGGCGATGTACTGGATCACCCGCACCTTGCCCGCCAGTTTTGCGCTGTTCCACGGCCGGTAGCTGAAATCGCCGTTGCGCAGCAGCAGCTCGCCGCGATCGGCGATGGCGATCGGCGCCACCGGCCGGCCATGCACGAAGTTATGCGCAGATGCCGTCAGCGGCGACAGCAGCAGCGCAAGGGTCAGCAAGCGACGTAACGTCATCATGGCTCCGTGCAACCCGCTTATCTGCCCGCCGCGATGGCCGGCTGGGAAAACGACAGCGGAAAACGCGCCAGCAGCAGCTCCAGGCGCTGGCGGATGTCGATATCCAGGATCGCCGGCCGATCATAGATATCGCCGCCGGCCAGCTTGTCCGCCACCATCACGTCATGCCGGTCGCCCATCAGGCCGTTAATCGCCGCCAGGAAGCGCGAGATCTGCCGGGCCTCGCGGTTGTCGGGATCGATCGATCTCAGCGTGTCATAGAACGAGACCTGGCGGCTGACGATTTTGCGCACGTCATGGAACTGATGCCCGGTCAGCGCTGGGCCGGCGATCAGCGTTTGCAGCTGGCGCATTTGCTCCTGGCGGTAGGTGATAAAGCCCTGTGCGCTTTCCAGCCGGGTGTGGCGCAGCGCATAGCGCACGTAAGACCACACCGGCTTGCTGAGCAGCAGCCGCAGCAGGTTGCCGTAAAGCGTCAGGTTCTTCTGGTTGCCGTTGCGAAACGCGTCCTGAAAATGGCCGAGCACCACGGTGGTGGTGTGGAACAGGCGGTTGGCGCGGTGGGGGGCGCCGTACAGCTGCTGGGCGAAGCGCAGGTGCTTATAGCGGGCGCGGATATATTTGTAGCGCATGCGGGTAGCCGCCGCCAACTGCGGGTCTTGCAGGAAACCGTTCACCAATTGCAGCAGCTCGCGGCGGGAAAAGCCGTCTTCCCAAAACTGCAGGCACAGCGCGTAGTTGTCCCGAATGCTCTCGGGGGAGCATTCCAGATCAATCTGCTGCGGCAGGCTGATATTCGCCTCAACCAGGTCGTCCTCTTCCACCGCGACAAACAGCGCCTGGGTGGTTTCGGCTGAGAACTTTTTCCAATTATTGCTAGCGGTCATTGATTACTCTCTTTGGGCACATTCAGCCCCAACATAAAGCGATTGCGGTAGGCGCCGATCGTCGGTATCAGGGATAACAGAACGTCTAAACATTGCCCAAGTAAATAAGCGAAGGCGGCGCCCTGCACGCCGAAGGCATACGCCATCGACACCAGCAGCGCAATGTAGGCCGCCGAGGCCGTCGCCTGCGCGATCAGGAAGGCGCGCTGTTTGCCCGCCATAAACAGTAAGGATTCCTGCGGGAAGCCCATCATGGAGACGATGATCGCGCCCAGCATGATTTGAATCAGGTCATAGGCTTCCAGGTATTGCTGCCCGAATACCGCGGAAATAAGCGGCTTGCCCACCAGCAACATCAACACCGCAACGGCCAGGCCGATGCCGCCGGCCAGCAGCGAAGAGCGCAGGCCGAGCAGCCACGGGGTCTTGGTGCGCGGATCCAGGCGCATGATCTCGGGATAGAAGCTTTTCTCCAGCAGCTTGGCCGGGGTGCCCGTCGCATCGAAGAAGGTCATGGCGATCTTGAACAGCCCGGCGGCGGCCGGGCCGAGCACCACGCCCACCAGCACGGTGGTGCAGGAGTTGCGGGCGGCCCAGATGGTATGGGCGATGTTGGTGGTCCAGACGAAGTTCCAGGCGCCCTCGATGCGGCGCGCGACGTTGAACAGGCGCGGCCTCAGCGCGCCATGGATATCGCGGCGGCGCAGCTCGCGCGCGGTGAACCACCAAAACAGCGTGCCGCCGATCAGGTTAGAGGCGTACCAGGTGACGATAAAGCCGGGGAACCCCAGATCGAAATAATAGGAGATGACGCTGCCCACTGCCTGCAGGAATGGTTTGATCGCCTGCTGGATGGCGATTAAATCGAAGCGGTTGAAGGCGCGCAGCACGCCGGTCGGCGTGGAGGAGGTCATCGATGGGATCAGGGTGCAGTACAGCATGGCGAGCCAGAAACTTTCGCTGTCCAGCCCCAGAGCGTGAGACAAGAACGGCAGCATGATCATGCCGCCCAGCACGGCGATGACGCCGCTGGCGATATCCAGGCCGAAGGAGAAGGCGACGACGTCGCGGAAGCGCCCGGTATTTTGATGCTCCAGTGCCGGAGTGCCAAATTGCACCACAAACTGCCAGGTCTGGAATTTGATGAAATCGCTGACCGCTTTGGTATAGGCCTGAATCACCACCAGCACGCCGAACATGTCAGGCGACATGCCTTTACCGGCGCAGGAGAGCGCCAGCAGGCCGAGCAGCGCGCTGGCGACGCTGCCGGAGCCCAGGTAGGCGGCATTACGTAAAATGGAACGAAACGCGCCGTCGGAAAACCACCGTTTCATAGCCCAAACCAGCCGTTATCGTTGTTTTGCTGCATTTTGTGTTCCGCAGTCATGCGTTTGCCCTGTATTCGGTTAATAAACCTGAGTTTCTTCGCCGGCGTTCTCGCCGGGTTGCCCGAGATCGCTCTGCGGGCGCTTCGCGGGGTTCACCACGGCGGAAATGGCATTGAGCGCATTGCTCAGCACCTCGTCGTAAGGGGCTCTGGCGTCCAGCTCGATGATGCGCGAGCCGTTGTATTGCAGGCGCACCATGGCGGCGATCTTGTCTTTCAGCTCTTCGTAACTGTGATCGGGCTTGCGGGAAAAGGCCGTATCGACGTCGATATCAAGGCGAATGATCAGCTCCGGCCGATAGACGGCCATGCGTTGATATAAACGGCGTTCGCGCGCCGCCAGGCGGCTTAATAGCCACCCTTTTGCGCGTTCCACGCCGATGCCGGGCCCATCGTAGTAAAAACCTGAGATTTCCGCCTGCGGGTAGCGATCGCTGATCACCAGAACACCGCTCTGCGCCAGCCGCCGCACCTTGCGCAGGTTGGATGCGCGCCACAGCGAAAAACCGTACATGATCAGCGCCGCCCACAGCGCCGGCGGCCTGTTGCTCATGCGTTGGGTTTTGTCGGATTTGGCCGCCAGGCGCCGTTCCAGCCACACGCCGATGAACGGCAACCGCTTGATTTTGTCGCCGTCTTCGCCGGAGATCAGCCCCAAATAGCGCCGCTCCGTGGGGCGATGTTGCTGCAGGTTTTTCACCAGGTCGGCGGTCAGCGTGGACTTGCCCGTGCCGTCACTGCCCACCACGGCAATCAGCCCGGTGATGCAGGTGGGAGAGGTATCCTGTGTGGCGGTGAGTTTATTTTTTTTCATCTGTTTCGGTACGGAAAGGTTATTTGTCGGCTAGGCATTGGCGGCCCTCAGCGATATTTTAACGGCGCGCAGCGATGCGTCGAAAATACGGTCGGCCGGCTCGCGGCCGTCTAAATCCAATATGTTAGCGCCGTTAAACGTCAGGTGCGGGATGACGGCGATCTTTTCACGCAACGCCGCCAGCGAGTGATCGGGTTTGCGTGAATAGGCCGTTTGTTCGTCAATATCCAGCCGAATTAATAATAAGGGCTGATAAGACGCCATCCATTGGTACAGGTTTTGTTCGCGCTTTCTCAGCCAGCGGATCCAGCGATTGCCGCCGGCGGTTTTCGCCAGCTGCGGGCCATCGAAACGAAACCCCGCCACTTCGGCTTGCGGATAGCGATCGGTGATCAGTAATGCGCCGCTGCGGCTTTTCTTCAGCATGCGACGGAATTTATAAACGCGCCAATAGGAGAGTAAAAATATCACCAGCGCCGTGGCATTATCCGGCGGTGTGGAAGGGCGCTCATGCACGCGTTCCGATTTCTTCAGCAAATAACGCCCGAAGGGCGCGCCAATAATCGGCAGCGAACTGATCCATTCGCCAATACGCCCGGAAGACTGGCCGAGATACAGCAGTTCGGCAGGTTCTTGTGCCGATAAAGCGTTGACCAGGCTGGCGGCTAACGTGGATTTTCCCGAGCCATCACAGCCGGTTATCGCTATTACGCGCACGGGCGAGCGATCAGATGAAGGTCTTATCTGCTGACTCACAATAATTGTTCCAATGCGAAAAAAACTATTGTATTCCAATACGCCTTGGGTTCAAGATATTTATTGTGCTTTGCTGCGATAAAATAATGAGATCGGTATTCTTTTTCGTTATTTGAATTGATATTCATGGCGTTTGTTCTTGTTATTTTGTGCTAATTGTTCGTGCGTGGGCCGGTTTCGCTTTTTATGTTAATTCTCGGCATGGCTCACGGCGAAAAAAGAGCAGAGGTTTTCAATTTTCGCTTAATCTTTTGTGCTTTTTTGGCGCTGCGTATGGCAAATTTTTTTCACGCAGCCACCGCGGCAATGATAAGCGATCGTTCGCTTCAAATATGGCACGCCGTTTCTGGTGTATTGAAAGAGAGTCTTATTATGAGTGCAAAATTTCCGCCGCTGATTGCGGTTATCGGCAGCGACGGATCGGGTAAGTCCACCGTTTGTGAACATCTGATCGAGTATGTGAAACATTATGGCCCGGCGGTGCAGGTGCATCTGGGCAAGCAGGCGGGCAACGTCGGGCGCGCGGCGGCGAAATTGCCGCTGCTCGGGCGCTCGGTGGGCAAGGCTATCGAGAGCAATACCAAAAAAGTCAAAACGAAAAAATCCCGCATCGGCCTGTTGCCGTCGGCGGTGATCATCGCTTTCGTGGGGCGGCGGCTGCTGCGTTTTCGCCGCATGCTGGCGTATCGCCGGCAAGGGTTCATCGTGTTGACCGACCGTTTTCCGCAGGCGCAGATCCCTGGCGCTTACGACGGCACGGTTTTTCCCGTCGACGTTGAAGGGAGCCGTTTCGTCCGTTGGCTGGCGGCGCGTGAACGGGCGGCGTTTCAATGGATGGCGGGGCAAAAACCGGATCTGGTGCTCAAGCTGAATGTCAGTCTGGACGTGGCCTGCGCGCGCAAACCCGATCACCGCAAAGCGGCGCTGGAGAAGAAGATCGCCGTCACGCCGCTATTGACGTTCGAAGGCGCCGACATCGTGGATCTCGATGCCGATCGGCCGATCGAGGAGGTGCTTTCGGCGGCGGAAAAAGCCATCGCGGAATTTATGGCGGCGCAGGGGTATCGCTATTCGGCTGATGGGGTATCAACGGCTGCGCACTGAGGTGCGCATCGGTTCGGCAGGGCGGCGTGGCCATTTTCGGCACCGCCGCCGCGGCCGAGAAGGAAAGGCTTTATTTTTTCAGCGCCGCAAAGGCGCGCACGATGGTGTCGATTTCTTCATCGCTGTGCGCGGCATTGACGCTGCAACGCAGCAGGGTCACGCCCGCCGGCGCGGCCGGCGGCAGCACCAGGTTCACATAGACGCCGTGGGCGATCAGCTCGCGCCAGAAACGCAACCCTTCTTCCTTTGAACCGATCATGACCGGCACCACCGGGCTGATGCGCGGCCCCAGGGTATAGCCCAGCTCGGCGAGGCCGTGGTACAGGCGGTGCGCATTGCTCCACAGTTTTTCCCGCAGCTCGGGATGGCGGGCGATTTTTTGCAGCGCCGTGCGCACCGAAGCGATGCTGGACGGCGACGGCGAAGCGGTAAAGATATACGGCCGGCTGCTGTAGCGCAGCACGTCCATCCCCTTGCCGCCGACGGCGAAGCCGCCGATCGAAGCCAGGCTTTTGCTGAAGGTGCCCAGGATGATATCCACGTCTTGCTCGACGCCCAGCGCTTCGGCCAGGCCGCGGCCGTGCTCGCCCATTACGCCGAAGGAGTGCGCTTCGTCGACCAGCAGATACCCGCCCAATCGCCGCTTGATGTCGACGATTTCCACCAGCGGGGCGACGTCGCCCAGCATGCTGTAGATGCCTTCCACGATAATGATCGCCTCGCGGGCGCGTTCGCCCAGGCGCACCATGCGGCGCTCCAGATCGGCGGCGTCATTGTGGCGGAAGCGAATAATTTCCGCGCCGCCGAGGGCGCAGGCGTCGTAAATGCTCGCGTGGCTGTCCGCGTCGATCAGCACCACGGCACCCGGTCCCGCCAGCGTGCTGATGACGCCCAGGTTGGCGGTATAGCCGGTGGAGAACACGATGGCGCTCGGGCGATCGAAGAATTCCGCCAGCTCCCGTTCCAGCGTCAGGTGCGATCCGTAACTGCCGTTCGCCATGCGCGAGCCGGTGGTGCCGGTGCCGAGCGCGGCCAGAGCCGCCTGGCCGGCGGCGATCGCCTGCGCATCGAACGTCAGGCCAAGGTAATTATTGGTGCCGGCGAGGACAATCTTTTGATCGCCGATGCGCCCCTGGGTGGCGGAATACACTTCGTCGATACAGGTGCCGAACGGATTCAGACCGGACGTTTGAAATTGTTCACGGTCATTGGCGAGCCGCGCAAACTTATCATACAGTCCCATGGTTTTTCTCCAGATAAGGGCGCAGCGCGTCAAGCAGTTGCTCAGGCGTTCTGACATCAAGCAATATATTGATAGGAATGGAGATATCTAATTCATCTTCCAGCATCATAAGCAGATCCAAGACTCTGATGGATTCCAGGCCAAGATCATTGACGAGATCGCTATCAGGTTTTATTTCCACTCCGCCTTCGACGATACCTTGCAAACACGTCAGGATATAATCCATTACAGCATCGCGATTTAGCATAAGAACGTTGACACACCTCTACTTGGAATAATTAAAACAGCCCTTCACGCAGCGCGCGTTCCAAACTCACCTGTGGAAACCAATTAATCTGTTGAGACAGCGCCTGATTACTGGCGGACCAGTCGCGATGCGTTAATTCGCGTATTTTGCTGCGCGTCAGCATCGGTTCTTGTTTTACCAGGCGGTTCCACACCACGCTGATATCCGCCAGGGCTTTCAGCAGCGGCAGCGGAATGCCCACCAGACGCACCGGCCCGTGACGCACGGCGGCGCCGATGTCCCGCAGGCGCAGCCAGTTATAGCCTTCGGCCACGCCGTCGCACAGTTCGTAAATATTCGGCTGCGCAGGTTCGGTTTGCACCCATTGGCTGACCGCCTTTGCCAAATCGCTCACGTGCAGAAAAGAGAGCCTGGCGTCAGGCGCGCCCAGCCGGGGCAGCACGCCGCGCAGCAGGCCGTTGAACAGCGGTTTCAGCTCTTTATCGCCGGGCCCGTAAACCGCCGTCGGGCGGAAAATCCCCAGCGCGATATCGCCCGTGGCGGCGATGAGTTGCTGCTCGGCGGCCTGTTTTGAATGGGCGTACCAGGACAGCGCCGGATGGCGGGCCGCCAGCGACGACATGAACAAGAAGCGATTGCAGCGGCCGTTCTGTTTGGCCGCCTGCATCAAATTCAGGCTGCCGGTGACGTTGCAGCGGGTGAACACCGCTTCCGCATGCCCGCGCACCTGGCCCGCACAATGCACGACGCACTCCGCGCCGCGCACCAGTTCGGTGAGCGAGGGCCGATCTTCCAGCGCACCGGGGATCCACTGCAGGTTGTCTGCGGCGGCTTTTCCGGCTTGCCGCGTCAGGGCGCGCACGCTAAACCCTTGCGCCAGCAGTTCCTGGACGATATGCCGGCCGATAAAGCCGGTCGCGCCCGTCACTGCCACGGTGCCGCTCATTGCGCGAAACCGGCCAGCTGCGGCATTTGCGGGTAGAGCGAAGCGCTCAGCCAGCGTTTCTTGGCCTCCGCGCGCGCGGGTTTGCCCGACGACGTGCGGGGAATGCTGTGCGGCGGCAGCAGCTCGATGTCCACCGCGATGCCGAACTCGCTTTGAATGCGCGCGCTCAGCGAATGCACGATTTGTTCACGGCGTTCTTCCGAACTGACTCGACACTGGATCTGCAAAATGATCCTGGCCGCTTCGTCGTGTTCTTCGGTCACGAAGGCAATCGCATCGCCGGAACGGATTTCCGGTTCGGATTCCGCGACGTACTCAATATCCTGCGGCCAGATATTGCGGCCGCGAATGATGATCAAATCCTTCTTGCGGCCGGTGACGTACAGATAGCCGTCCAGCAGATAGCCGAGATCGCCGGTGTCCATCCAGCCGGTCACCTGGATCTGCTGCTGGGACTCATCGTCGCAGAAATAGCCGTTCATCAGGCTGGGGCCGGAAATCGTGATATGGCCGACCTGACGTTCCGGCAGCGGTTGCCCGGTTTCGCTGCGGATCTCGATGCGATGGCCGGGCAGCGCACGGCCGCAGTTGACGAAGGTCGAGACGGCGCGGGTCTTCTTGCCCGGCGCGACCGCTTTACCCTCGTATTCCAAAATATCGCGGTCGACCTCGTTGGTTTGCGGGCCGGAGCAAGGGTCGGAAAAACTCACCGCCAGGGTGTTCTCGGCCAGGCCGTAGCACGGCATGAAGGCTTTGCTGTCGAAGTTGATGCTGCTGAAGTGTTCGCCAAACTGGCTGAGCAGCTCGGCCGGGATCGGCTCGGCGCCCACGCCGGCGACCCGCCAGCTGGAAAGATCCAGATCGGCCAGCTCTTTGGCGTTGCTGCGGCGCAGACACAGATCGTAGCCGAACGGCGGGGCGACGGACACCGTGCCGCGGTTCTTGGCGATCAGTTTCAGCCACTGCATCGGGCGCATGGCGAAATCTTGCGTGCGCAGGTAGTCGACGGACAGCTGGGTCGCCACCGGCGTCAGCAGGAAACCGACCAGGCCCATATCGTGATAGAAGGGCAGCCACGACACGCAGCGGTCGCCCGCGCGCAGCTTGATCCCGTCGCGACTGATCGCGTTCAGGTTCGCCATCGCCGCCCGCTGGGTGATGATCACGCCGCGCGGAAAGCGGGTGCTGCCCGAGGTGTATTGGAGATAGGCGATATCGTCGGGCGAAGGCGCCGGCAACGCGATCTCCGGCTCTGGCAAGGCGTTAAAGTCCGCGTCGCTGAGGATGTGCATCGCCGACGTGTTTTCCGTGGCCGACGCGATGAGCGGTGTCCACTCTTCGCTGCTGATGATCGCCGCGGGGTTGCAGCTGGCGATTAGCCCTTTCAGTTTGGCGGTGTAGGAGTCGCGCTGGCCAACGCCCATCGGGATCGCCAACGGCACCGCCACCAGGCCGGCATATTGGCAAGCGAAAAAGGCTTCGACGAAGCCCGGGCTGGTTTCGGCGATAAGCGCCACGCGATCGCCTTTCTTGAGCTTCAGGGACAATAAACGCCGCGCGCCCGCGATCGCTTTTTGCTGCAGCGTGCGATAGTCGAGAACGGTCACGAGTTGATTGCGACGGTCGTAAAAATTCATTCCCGTATTACCGAGCGCCGCGTAATCCAACGCGTCTACTAACGTGGGGAAGTCCGCATAGCGCATGGGAAGAGAATGAACGGAACTTGTTTCAGACATAGACAAACTTAGCCATAGATTAAAAATCACCAAAAGAGAGAAATCACTCTTGGCGAGGTAATTGATGTTTTACTATGAATAGGTTTTGAATAAGTTTGTTATTCAACCATCTTCATTCCGCGAACAGCGTATATTGCCGTGCTCGAGCGGCATGCCGGTTATTAACCGGGCAGAACGTAAGTAGCCCGAGTCATCAGCCTTGAGCGGCATCCTGGCGAGATATGAGAGACTATTGTAATATCCGGACTTCGCCGTTCTTTAGTCTGCATCTGTCGGGCAGGAAATAACTGTCGGCTCATAGGTTATGACCTCATGCATGGCTATCTTGGAACTTAAACACTTCATAAACAGTATGCCGCAAGAAATTCAAAAGTGAACGATTCATTTAAGGCTAATCTTAAAAATAGCATTAAGTGGTAAAAATGGCGGCACACCTCCTGATTAAAGTCGGTACACTAAAAGCGGCGAGTTTCTTTTACCATAACAGCACGAAATAATAAAAGAGCACTATTAGCGTAGCCTGGCTGCGCCGCTTTCTGTTTCCTTTTTTTATCAATTATGGGCATCGCAGGGTGAATGTCAGGCAACACGTTGCTGATTCGCCGGGGGAGAATATTCGGTTTTTCTTATCATTGAGCCGGGGGCAATACACAATTCAATAAAAGGCAACAGCATAAAAAATGCTAAAGGCGTTGTCGCGTGCTTATTTAATTATTTTATTAAAACGTAAGGCTATTTATGATCCGTATTGAGAAAGTTCTGGATAAACGCGAACTTAAAGAATTTATTGCTTTCCCCTCGCAACTGTTTCGCGATGATCCGAACTGGATTGAGCCGCTGCATGTAGAGCGCGAAGAGCACCTGTCAAAGAAGAATCCCGGGACCGACCATATTGAATGGCAGGCATGGGTGGCCAAAAAACAGGGCAAAGTGGTTGGGCGCATCACTGCGCAAATCGATTCTTTGCACCGGGAGCTGCATGGTGAGGATACCGGCCACTTCGGCATGATTGACGCCGTTGACGATCCCGCCGTGTTCAGCACCTTATTCACGGTAGCGGAGGAGTGGCTGAGGTCGAAAGGCGCGCGTAAAATCACCGGGCCATTCAGCCTCAATATCAATCAGGAAAGCGGCCTGTTGGTCGAAGGGTTCGATACCCCGCCTTCCGCCCTGATGACGCACGCGAAACCCTACTACGCGGCCCAGATAGCGCAGCAGGGCTACAGTGAAGGGATTGATTTGCTTGCCTATTGGATGAAAAGAACCGACCTGCATTTTTCGCCGTCGTTAACCCGGATGATGGATCAGGTGCGTAAAAAGGTGACCGTCCGCCGTCTCAATCGCAAGCGCTTTCGCGAGGAGATGCAGGTGCTGCGCGAGGTGTTCAACTCCGGATGGCAACATAACTGGGGGTTTGTCCCGTTCACCGAGCATGAGTTCGCCACCATGGGGGATCAGCTGAAGTTCCTGGTGCCCGACGATATGATCCATATCGCCGAGGTGGATGGCGCCCCCTGCGCCTTTATCGTCGGTCTGCCGAACATTAACGAAGCGATTGCCGATCTGCAGGGGCGTTTATTGCCGTTTGGCTGGGCGAAGCTATTGTGGCGCCTGAAAGTCAGCGGCGTGCGCACCGCGCGCGTGCCGTTGATGGGCGTACGCCAGGAATATCAATTCAGCCGCATCGGGCCCATTATTGCGCTGCTGCTGATTGAGGCGCTGCGCGAGCCTTTCGCGAAGCGCAATATCGACGCGCTGGAAATGTCGTGGATCCTGGAAACCAATACCGGCATGCGGACGATTTTAGAACGCATCGGCGCGGTGCCGTACAAGCGTTACCGCTTGTACGAGAAAACGCTTTAAGCGGCTGATATCGCGTCCCCTTTTTACGCTCCCAGAATAATAACCGCGCCAGGGCATTTTCGGGCGGTGCCGTTTCAGGAGCAGGGTGACGGCGAGTGAGTGAATGCATCGTTTTCTGAAAGAGAACGGTTAAGGTTTTTAATTAATAAACTTGAGATAAATTCACGCTGCGTGATTTATTTGCGAGTGAGTGTCGCAGTTTTGACGAGAGCTGATTGTATGCCTGTGGAAAAGAAAAAAGGAATAAGCCGATTAACCTACAGCATTAGGAATTCCTGGGCCGGGTTTATTGATGCTGTGCTTACCGAAGATGCGTTCCGCCAATTATTGGTTATTAACGCTATTTTACTGGTTGTTACATTTGGTTTAGATATTACAAATATAGAAAGGCTGTTATTAATCACCTGCAGTTTTCTGCTATTGGTGGTTGAGCTGCTTAATACGGCGATTGAAACCGTAGTCGATCGCATTTCGCTGGAATTACATCCGTTATCCAAACGCGCCAAAGATTTGGGCGGCGCAGCGCAGCTGGTAGCCGTGGTGATGACTATCATTATTTGGGGAATGGTGCTGCTGGGGCGATAGGGGCTTGGGTGGTTCAACCACCCAGTCGGTGAACGTGGCGATATAAGCGGTTATCATCGCTGTTTTGCGTCTTCTGCCATTTAAGCAAGGAGAGTTGGCCGTTATGCCCGTGAATTTTGATCTCAACGATCTCTATGCGTTTCGCGCGCTGGTGGAGTATGGCAATTTTCGGCTGGCCGCAGAGTCCATCTGCCTGTCCCAGTCGGCATTGAGCCGCAGGATTGAGAAGCTGGAAAACGCGCTGGGCATCAAGCTGTTCGATCGCACCACCCGGCGCGTGACCTTGACGCTGTACGGGCAGGCTTTTGCCGAACGTTCGGAACAGTTGCTGATGAACGTCGAAGCGGTGATGGCCGATATCGATAAGGTCAGCCAGGAGCGGGTGGGGCTGGTTACCGTCGCCACTGTGCCCTCGGCGGCCTACTATTTCATGCCCGACGTGATACGCCGTTTCCGGCTGCGCTATCCGCGCGTGCGCGTCAAGCTGATCGACGGCAGCGCAGGTAATGTCATCGAGGCGGTCACCGGCGGCCAGGCCGATTTCGGCATCTGCTTCGCCGGGCGGCTGCAGCCTAATCTTGAATTTGTGCCGTTGGTGGGAGACGTCTACGTGGCCGCCTGCCGGCGCGACCATCCGCTCGCCGCTAAAAAGAACCTCACCTGGCAAGAGTTCTATCAGCAGGATTACGTCTCGCTGGATAAAACCTCCGGCAATCGCAATCTGCTCGATCAGCGCCTGGAACACCTCGTGCCGGAACGCCCCAGCGTGTGTGAAACTCGCCATGTGACGACCATGCTGGGCATGGTTGAGGCGGGCATCGGCATTGCCGCCGTGCCCGCCATGTCGATGCCCACTTCAGAACATTCGGTGTTGACGTCGGTATCGCTGGTTGATCCGGTGGTGAAACGCACCGTCGGTTTGATCCGGCGCCGCGGCCGCATGCAGTCTTTCGTCGCCGCCGAGCTGGAAAAGCTGATTACTGAACAGTATCACTCTGCCTGACCGGCTGCTGCGCCGGCACGGTTCGCATGCCGGTCGCGCGAATGGTCGGCTGCGCCTGAGAGGAGGCGAGGAAGTCCAGCAACGCTTTGCCTTCGCGGCGGTGCTCGGCCTTGGCGGTCACTGCGCCGGCGAAGCGGGTGATGTACTGCACGTTTTCCGGCAGCTCGCCGATAAAGGTGACGCCCGCCACGGGCAGCAATTCGCTCACCTGCTGGAAGCCCAGCGCGTATTTCCCCTGCGCCACTTCAGAGGCCACCGGAATGCGCTCAACCTTATGCGCTTTCCCTTTCACCTGTTCCTCGATGCCCAGTTTTTTGAACAGTTGGCCGCTGACATAGCGGCCGCTGGCGCTGTCGGAATAGGCGAAAGAGTCCGCCTGCAGCAAGACATTGCGCAGCTCGGCATCCGTTTTTATCACCGGCTTGGGCGCGCCCTGTTTCACCACCATGCCGATCGGCGAATCGGCCAGCTCCACGCGCGAACCCGGCTGGGTCCAGCGCTCTTTTTCCAGTTGGGTGAGCGCGTCGCCCACCATGATCAGCACATCGGCTTGCTCTCCGCGCGCCAGCCGCGCGGGGATCGCCTGCGGCGTTTTGCCCATCGAGGGGCCGGACACCAGAATGATTTTGTCGCCGCTTTGAGCTTCATATTCCGGAGCCAGCTTCTCCAGCGCGGCTTTGAAGCCGCCGGAAATCATGACGGTCACGTCTTTGGCCAGCGCCGCCGTACTGCAGGAGGCGCACACCAGCGCGGCGAGGATCGAACGAGTGAGTTTTTGCATGGCATCATTCCTTTTGAGATGGCGGCTTAGCGCGCGGTTTGCAGCGGCATGGCGATGCGGCGATACATATACAGCGTCGCCAGCAGGGCGCACAACGCGGCGAAGCTCATCCAGTAGCCCGGTGAAGCCTTGTCGCCGGTGTATTCGATCAACGCGGTGGAGACTACCGGCGTAAAGCCGCCGAACACCGCCGTCGCCAGGCTGTAGGCGAGCGAGAACCCGGCCACCCGCACTTCCGTTGGCATGATCTCCGTCAAGGCCGGGATCATGGCGCCGTTGTAGAGGCCGTAAATGAAGGACAGCCACAGCAGCACGGCCAGCATCATGCTGAAGCTGGGGGCGGCGGCGAGCAGGCTCAGCGCCGGGTAGGCGGTGGCCAACGTCAGCAACGTCATGGCGACCAGCACCGGTTTGCGGCCGAAACGGTCCGACAGCGCGCCGCCGATGGGCAGCCAGATGAAGTTGGAGATCGCCACCAGCAGGGTGACCAGCAAGCTGTCGGAAGCGCTGAGCAGCAGCACCTTTTTGCCGAAGGTCGGCGCATAGACGGTGATGAGGTAAAACGCGGTGGTGGTCATGGCGACCATCAGCATGCCGGCGATCACCACCGGCCAGTTTTTCAGCAGGGTTTTAAACACGTCGCGCATCGCCAGGTGGTGACGGCGAGCGGTAAATTCCTGCGTCTCTTCCAGCTTGCGGCGCAGGAAAAAGATGAAGGGAACGATCAGGCAGCCGAACAGGAAAGGCAGGCGCCAGCCCCATTCGCGAATGGCGCTTTCTTCCAGCGCCGCATTGAGCGCGAAGCCCATGGCCGCCGCCACCATGATAGCCACCTGCTGGCTGCCGGACTGCCAGCTGGTGTAGAAGCCTTTACGGCCCGGCGTGGCGATTTCGGCCAGATAGACGGACACGCCGCCCAGCTCCGCGCCCGCCGAGAAGCCTTGCAACAGACGCCCGCACAGCACCAGCAGCGGCGCCCAAAGCCCGATGCTTTGGTAAGAGGGGATCAGCACGATCAGGAAGGTGCCCGCGGCCATGATCGACAGGGTGACGATCAGCCCTTTGCGGCGGCCGACTTTATCGATGTAAGCGCCCAGCACGATGGCGCCGATCGGGCGCATCAGAAAGCCCGCGCCGAATACCGCGAAGGTCATCATCAGCGAGGCGAACTCGCTGCTGGCCGGGAAAAAGGTGTGTGCGATGTAGGTAGCGTAAAAGCCGAACAGGAAAAAATCGAACTGCTCTAAAAAGTTGCCGGAGGTGACGCGCAGTATCGCGCCGGATCTGGCCCGGGTGGTCATGGGTGAGGTAGAGGAATGCATCGTTATCTCCAGTTTGTTATTGGCGCCTGACGCCGCGCCTGTTGCTGAAGACTCGCTCAGGAAAATAAAGTAAATAAGCGCAATAAACGCATGGCGCGATGCGTTTGGCGCATCAATCGGCGTTAACAATGTTGCCTAACCCGATGTAACGTGGCGTTAACAAGTTTGCCGCTCACCGCCCGCTGCGCAGAACGCCGAAAACGTTATGCGCTTTTTGTGACAGGGTTCATAAAGGGGCGCGGGGAAGCGCCCGTGCCTCTGAACGATTATTCGATACCGCTCGTAAAAAGGTGAATGCCGCGCACTGCGTTTGCAAAATGCGTGGATGTACGTTCAGCCTTGCAGTAACAACGCATGCCTTTGCATGCTATCCCAGCGCCTCTCTGCTATAGCTTTACATCTATATAGTTACTGATCTATATTTTAGGGAGGTCCTGTGTGGGAAATTAAAACAACGGATGCATTTGATCATTGGTTCAGATCACTCAGCGATGCCGACCGGGCCTGCGTGCTTGCTGCATTGATGGTCCTGCGGGAAAAAGGGCCCGGCTTGCCCAGGCTCTATGCCGATACGGTTAAAGGCTCGCGTTACAGCAACATGAAAGAGCTGCGTATTCAGAGCCGTGGCGAACCGTTGCGGGCATTCTTCGCTTTCGATCCGTACCGTATTGGCATTGTGCTTTGCGCGGGCAATAAAGCCGGTAATGAAAAACGTTTTTACGATCGAATGCTGCAGATTGCCGATCGGGAATTCACGAACTGGCTGAACACATTAAACGAGAAGGAGTGACGCGATGGGCAGAACGTTGGAACAGCTTATTGCGGATGAAAAGCCCGAGGTCGTGGCCAAAGCGCAGGCGCTGGCGGCGGACATCATGCTGAACATTCACCTTGCCGAGCTGCGTGAAAAAGTACAGAAAACGCAGGTTGAAATGGCGCAGGCGCTGGGGATCAGGCAGCCGACCGTCGCCGTGATGGAAAAACCGGGCCGCGATCTGAAACTGTCTTCGCTTAAACGCTATGTTGAGGCAGCCGGCGGCAAACTGCGCCTGGACATTGAACTGCCGGACGGTTCGCACTACGAATTTGTGCTGTAAGCGCTAACGGCAGAAAAGCACAAAGCCCGCTCAGGTTCCCCGGAGCGGGCTTTGTGTACCAGGGCTCCTTTGACACGAGCAGGCGGCCGTGAAAGCAAAGAGGCTCAAAACGGGCAGGCTGTGTGAGCGCTTTCGTTTGGGCCGGATAGCGTTAAACAAGCCACCCGCACTCCCTTCGCGATGTCTTGCTTGCCCGTAACTGTCTCCTTGCTTCTTAGCTGAAACGATACAAATTATGTTGATAAATAGCTCATTTCATGTGCAAAAACTCAATATCTTTCATTAGAACTGCGATGAAATTCGTATTTTTATCGCACTATTACTTCAAATACTCACCCGGTGAAGTTCATCACATTTCTTTAACCTGCTTAACAGTAGATTTTCCTTGTTTAGAAAAAAATCGATTCAGCTAAAGGGGAAGGGAAATGAAAAAGACATGGGTTATGGCGGTGTTTTCGGCCTTGATTTCAGGGCAGGCGGCGGCGCAGAGTTGGGTGCTGACCAGCGCTGAAGATGGCGTGGAGAAAGGAAACTGGAAGATTTCGAGCGAGGCGCTGAAGGTGAAGGATAAAACGTTCAGCATCGAACAGAAAGTGTTGCACGGCGGCAAGCAAGAAGGCAGCAAAGTCCTGATTATCCGCAGCCAGGATGGCCTGACCATCACGCTGAGTCCCACCCGCGGCATGAACCTCCTGCGGGCAGAAGGCTTTGGCGCGAAAATGGGATGGGATTCACCGGTCAAAGAGGTGGTCAACCCCGCTTTTATCAATCTGGAAAGCCGCAATGGGCTCGGCTGGCTGGAAGGTTTCAATGAGATGATGGTGCGTTGTGGCTATGAGTGGACCGGTCATCCGGTGACCGAAGGAGGGCAAATTTATACGTTGCACGGCAAAGCGGGCAATACGCCGGCCTCGCGGGTTGAGGTTGAGGTAGCGGATACGGCGCCGTATGAAATTCGTATTCGCGGCCTGATCAAAGAGAGCACATTCAAAAAAGCCGATCTGCAAACCCTCACCGAATTGCGCTATGTGCCCGGCAGCAACAGTTTCAGCCTGCATGATGTGTTAACCAACCGGGCGGATTATCCCCATGACTACCAGATTATTTATCACAGCAATTTCGGCGCGCCGATTCTGGAAAATGGCGCCCGTTTCCTGGCGCCGATGGCCAGCATCAGCCCGTTTAACGACTATGCCAAAGCCGGGCTGAAGACCTGGGGAACCTATGCCGGCCCAACCAAAGGGTTCGATGAAATGGTCTTTAACATTAAGCCATTATCGGATCCGAATCATCAGACACTGGCGGCGCTGGTCAATAACGCGGGCGACAAAGGGGTGGCGATTCAGTTCGATACCCGCCAGTTGCCCGTCCTGACGCTGTGGAAGAATACCGATACGTTAAAACAAGGGTATGTGACGGGGATTGAGCCGGGCACCAGCTATGCCTACCCGGTTACCGTCGAGCGCGAACAAAAACGCGTCAAGCAGTTGCAGCCTGGCGCCAGTGCGCAGTTTGATCTGACCTATACCTTGCTGCACAGCAAAGCGCAGGTGGCGGATCTGGAGAAGAAGATTGCTGATATTCAGGGTAAGGTAAAAATTGATGAGAATGCCGCGCCGATAGCCAAAGAGTAACGCTGCCTGTCGACGCGTTTAGCGTTAAAGCAAAAAGCCCGCTTAAGTTGCCTTAAGCGGGCTTTTCTAAATATGGCTCCTCTGACTGGACTCGAACCAGTGACATACGGATTAACAGTCCGCCGTTCTACCGACTGAACTACAGAGGAATCGTTGGAACGGGGCGAATAATAGCGGGGCGCCCGGGGTTTGTCAAAGCGCTAAACTGCAAAAAAAGCGCGTTTGCTGAGGGAATGAACACCTTGCGCTGTTTTTCGGCATTTTCCATCGCTGTGCGGTGATTTTGCGGCCCACAACGATTGCACAAGCCTTTGCACGGCGATGGTGCAGGGCCGTTCTCCCTCTCATGCTAGCCGCACTGCCCATACTCTCGGTTATCCCCGCTACACGCCGCGCTGCAACTGATATGTAGGATGAATAAGCAAACAATATGTATTCGTCGTCACAATGGCTGGATTTTTGCTTACCCATTTTTGGGGAATGCGACTGCGCTCTCAAGAAAATTATTTTCCCCGTCTACACATAAAGTGACTGATCCGCGCCCCAGGGCGTTTCGCTACAACAGTGCTGAGGAAGATAACAATGTCATCGAAATTGATAAAAAGTCCGCTCGCTGCTTTGCTCATCGGTTGTTTAGGTACGGCTTTTTCCGCGCAGGCCGATATCGTCATCGGCGTCGCCGGGCCGTTCTCCGGGCCGAACGCCACCTATGGCGATCAGTATTGGCGCGGGGCTTCGCAGGCGGCGGCGGACATCAACGCCGCCGGCGGGATCAAAGGGGAAAAAATCAAACTGGTGCAGGGGGATGACGCCTGCGAACCGAAGCAGGCGGTCGCGGTCGCCAACCGGCTGGTGGATCAGGACAAGGTGTCGGCGGTGGTCGGCCACTTCTGTTCCTCATCCACCATGCCCGCTTCCGAGGTGTATGACGAGGCCGGCATCATCGCCATTACCCCCGGCTCCACCAATCCGCAGATCACCGAGCGCGGCATGAAGAGCATGTTCCGCATGTGCGGGCGCGACGATCAGCAGGGCGTGATCGCCACCAACTACATGTTGGATACGCTGAAGGCCAAGCGCATCGCGGTGATCCACGATAAAGACACCTACGGCCAGGGGCTGGCGGACGCAGCGAAGGCGGCGATGAACAAGCGCGGGGTCAAGGAAGTGCTGTATGAGGGGCTGTCGCGCGGTGAGAAAGACTTCAACGCGCTGGTGACCAAGATCGCCTCGGTCAAGCCTGACGTAGTCTACTTCGGCGGCTGCCATCCGGAAGCCGGGCCGCTGGTGCGCCAGATGCGCGAACAGGGCGTGACCGCCAAGTTCTTCTCCGGCGACTGCGTGGTGACCGAAGAGCTGGTGACCGCCGCCGGCGGGCCGCAGTACACCAACGGCGTGCTGATGACCTTCGGCAACGATCCGCGCCTGATCCCGGAGGGCAAGGCGGTGATCGCCAAGTTCCGCGCCAGCGGCTTTGAGCCGGAAGGCTACACCCTCTATTCCTACGCCTCGATCCAGGCGATCGCCGCCGCCTTCAACGCCACCGGCGGCAAAGACAGCGCCAAGGCCGCCGAATGGCTGAAGTCACACGACGTGGACACCGTGATGGGCAAGAAAGCCTGGGATCAGAAGGGCGATCTGAAGGTCTCGGACTACGTGGTCTATCAATGGGATGACAAGGGCAAATATCACCAGCTGTAAACGGCCGAACCGTGAAGTTATGACCCTATGACCGACGGGCCGCCGCCCTGGCGCGCCCGTTCCGCGATGACCTTTGGCCGCGTCGGACTGCGTTGGCGGCCTTACCAGGCGAGACTGCTCATTATGGATGTATTCTTTCTGCAACAGCTGATCAACGGCCTGACCCTCGGCGCGGTGTATGGCCTGATCGCCATCGGCTACACCATGGTTTACGGCATCATCGGCATGATTAACTTCGCCCACGGCGAGGTATATATGATCTCCGCCTACCTGTGCGCCATCGGTTTGGCGCTGCTGTCGTTCTTCGGGCTGCACTCGTTTCCGCTGCTGATCCTCGGCACGCTGGTGTTCACCATCGTCATCACCGGGGTGTACGGCTGGGTAATCGAGCGCATCGCCTACAAGCCGCTGCGCAACTCCACCCGTCTGGCGCCGCTGATCTCCGCCATCGGCATGTCGTTAATCCTGCAAAACTACGCGCAGATAAGCCAGGGGCCGCGCCAGCAGGGCATCCCGACGCTGCTGAGCGGCGTGTTCCGCCTGGAGTTCGACGGCGGCGTGGTGCAGATCACCTACACCAAAGTGTTCATTCTGGTGGCGTCGCTGCTCGGTATGGCGATCCTCACCTACATCATTCAGCGCACCCGGCTGGGGCGCATCTGCCGCGCCACCCAGCAGGATCGCAAAATGGCTTCGATTCTCGGCATCAATACCGATCGGGTGATCTCGCTGGTGTTCGTGATCGGCGCCGCCATGGCCGGGTTGGCCGGGGTGCTGATCACCATGAACTACGGCACCTTCGATTTTTACGTCGGCTTTATCATCGGCATCAAGGCCTTCACCGCCGCGGTGTTGGGCGGCATCGGCTCGCTGCCGGGCGCGATGCTGGGCGGGCTGCTGCTCGGCGTGGCGGAGGCGCAGTTCGCCGGCATGGTGAATTCGGATTACAAGGACGTGTTCTCCTTCGGGTTGCTGGTGGCGATCCTGATCTTCCGTCCGCAGGGCCTGCTCGGCCGGCCCCTGATCGCCAAGGTTTAAGGAGAACGCCATGTCGCAATCCGTAATCAACGGCGGGCTGAACGTCAAACGCAGCCTGCTGGACGCTGTCTTGGCCGGGCTGATCGCCCTGATCGTGTTCGGGCCGATCGTCGGCATCGTGCTGAATGGCTACAGCTTTAACTTCGAGCCGCACCGGCTGGTATGGATTATCGCCGCGGTGATGGCCGGGCGGCTGCTGCTGAGCCTGTTCCTGCAAACCGCGCCGGGGCGCAGGGTGTTGGCGCGCTTCGACGGCGGCAACGACGGCGTTTACGTGCGGCCGCTGGGCTATAAATCCAACCTGCGCTGGATCCTGCCGCTGATGGCGGCGATCGCGCTGCTGTTCCCGTTTGTCGCCACCAAATACCTGCTGACGGTGGCGATCCTCGGCCTGATCTACGTGCTGCTCGGCCTGGGGCTGAACATTGTGGTCGGGCTGGCGGGGCTGCTCGATCTGGGGTACGTGGCGTTTTACGCCATCGGCGCCTACGGGCTGGCGCTGGGCTACCAGTATCTCGGGCTGGGGTTCTGGGCGATGCTGCCGCTGGGCGCGCTGATGGCGGCGCTGGCTGGCGCATTGCTGGGCTTCCCGGTGCTGCGCATGCACGGCGACTACCTGGCGATCGTTACGCTGGGGTTCGGCGAGATCATTCGGCTGGTGCTGAACAACTGGATGTCGCTCACCGGCGGGCCGAACGGCGTCTCGGTGCCGGCGCCGACGGTGTTCGGCCTGGAGTTCGGCCGGCGCGCCAAAGACGGCGGGGTGCCGATCCACGAGTTTTTCGGCATCGATTACAACCCGAATCTCAAGTTCATTTTCATCTACGCGGTGCTGTTTTTGGTGGTGCTGCTGGTGCTGTATATCAAGCACCGGCTGACGCGCATGCCGATCGGCCGCGCCTGGGAGGCGCTGCGCGAGGATGAGATCGCCTGCCGTTCTCTGGGGCTGAATCACGTGTTGGTGAAGCTGTCGGCGTTTATGCTCGGCGCTTCCACCGCCGGGCTGGCGGGGGTGTTCTTCGCCACCTACCAGGGCTTCGTCAACCCGACTTCGTTCACCTTCTTCGAGTCGGCGCTGATCCTGGCGATCGTGGTGCTGGGCGGCATGGGCTCCACCCTCGGCGTGGTGCTGGCGGCCTTCGTGCTGACGGTGGCGCCGGAGCTGCTGCGCAGCTTCGCCGAATACCGGGTGCTGCTGTTCGGCGTGCTGATGGTGGCGATGATGATCTGGCGGCCGCGCGGGCTGGTGCGCATCAGCCGATCCAGCTTCGCTGAACGCAAGGGGGTGGCGCCATGAGCGACGCCATTTTGCGGGTGGAACACCTGATGATGCACTTTGGCGGCATCAAAGCGCTGAACGACGTCAATCTGGAGGTGGAACGCGGCTCCATCACCGCGCTGATTGGCCCCAACGGCGCCGGCAAGACCACGGTATTCAACTGCCTGACCGGCTTTTACCGCGCCAGCGGCGGCGCGATCCTGCTCAATACCCACAAGCGGCCGACCGACGTGATCCAGGTGCTGGGGCAGAAGTTCCGCGCCGGCGACTGGATACGCCCAAAGCGGCTCGGTTCGCGCCTCTATTACAAGATGTTCGGCGGCACCCACCTGGTGAACCGCGCCGGGCTGGCGCGCACCTTCCAAAATATCCGTCTGTTCCGCGAAATGTCGGTGGTGGAGAACCTGCTGGTGGCGCAGCACATGCAGAGCAACCGCAACCTGATCGCCGGGGTGCTGAATACGCCGGGCTACCGCCGGGCGGAGAGCGCCGCGCTCGATCACGCCTTCTACTGGCTGGAGGTGGTGGATCTGGTGAGCTGCGCCAACCGGCTGGCGGGGGAGATGTCTTACGGCCAGCAGCGGCGGCTGGAGATCGCGCGCGCCATGTGCACCGCGCCGGAGATGATCTGCCTCGATGAGCCGGCCGCCGGGCTGAACCCGGTGGAGACGGCCACGCTGAGCCGCATCATTCGCTTCCTGCGGCAGCATCACGGCATCACGGTGCTGTTGATCGAGCATGACATGGGCATGGTAATGGAGATCTCCGATCGGGTGATCGTGCTCGATCACGGCGATGTGATCGCCCGCGGCACGCCGCAGGAGATCCAGCACAACGAGGCGGTGATCGCCGCCTACCTGGGCGCGGATGAAGAGGAGCTGGCGGGATGAGCGAAGCGATGTTGGAATTTCGCGAAGTGGATGTGTTTTACGGGCCGATCCAGGCGCTGCGCCAGGTGTCGCTGCAGGTGAACGCCGGGGAGACGGTGGCGCTGATCGGCGCCAACGGCGCGGGCAAGTCCACGCTGTTGATGTCGATCTTCGGCCAGCCGCGCATCGCCGGCGGGCAGATCCTGTTTGGCGGCGAGGACATCAGCCGTCGCTCCACGCACTTTGTTGCCAGCAGCGGCATCGCGCAGGCGCCGGAGGGGCGGCGCATCTTTCCGGACATGAGCGTGGAGGAGAACCTGCTGATGGGCACCATCACCGTCGGCAATCGCTACCTGGAGGAGGATTTGCCGCGCATGTTCGAGCTGTTTCCGCGCCTCAAGGAGCGGCGCAACCAGCGGGCGATGACCATGTCCGGCGGCGAGCAGCAGATGCTGGCGATCGCCCGCGCGCTGATGAGCCGGCCGAAGCTGTTGCTGTTGGACGAGCCGAGCCTGGGGCTGGCGCCGATCGTGGTGCGGCAGATCTTCGGCGTGCTGCGCGAGCTGACCCGCAGCGGCATGACGCTGTTTCTGGTGGAGCAGAACGCCAACCACGCGCTGAAACTGTCCGATCGCGGCTATGTGATGGTCAATGGCCAGATCCGCCTCACCGGCAGCGGCCAGGAGCTGTTGAACGATCCGGAGGTGAGAAAGGCCTATCTGGGCGGCGGCTGAGCGCCGCCCCACGGGCAGGGATGCCCGCGTTCATTTTTCAGCGGCGTTGCGCTTCTTGGCCATCGTAGTGCGAACGGGCCGCTCTGAAGGCGTCGGCGGAGGCGATAATCCACGACCAGAGCGGCAGCATGTTGAGCAGCATCTCTTCCCCCGCGTCGGTGATGGTGTAAACCACGCGGGGCAGTTTCTCCTGATAATCGCAGCGCGATATCAGCCCGTCCCGCTCGAGATGGCGCAGCGTCCGCGTCAGCATTCTCTGCGTCACGCCCGCCAGTTGGCGGCTTATCTCGCCGTGGCGCAGCGGCCCGTGAGTGCCCAGGAGATGCAATATCCCCAGCGACCAACGGTTGCCCGCATGCGCGAGGATCTCACGCTTCAACCCTTCATCGTCGTTGCTCAGTTCTTCACAGAACGCCTGCGAAAATTGCAGCAGCGCTGCGCGATCGCTCGTCATATTCCTCTCCGGTATCACGCGTGTACCTAATTGAACCCGTTTTTGTCAGCTGTCAGGATGACGCAGTGTCAAGACAGGAGGCAAGCATGAAATCCACAAATCCATCTATCAATACCGTGCTCATACTCGGCGCCGGTGAACTGGGGTTGCCGGTACTGCGAGCGATGAGCCGGCAGGCTCGGTTATCTCCATCTTTAAAAATCAGCGTGCTGCTCCGGCCGGAGGCTGCACGCGCCGTCAGCGGCCCGCTCCGGGCGCGGCGGGATGCGCTGGCGCGGCTCGGCATCGCCGTGGTGGAAGGCGATCTGCAGCAAAACGGCGTGGAGGCGCTGAGCGCGCTATTCCGTTCCTTCGACGCGGTGATCAACTGCAGCGGCTTTGTCGGCGGGGCGGGCACGCAGATAAAGATCACCCAGGCCGTCTTGCAGGCGGGCGTGGCGCGCTATTTCCCGTGGCAGTTCGGCGTGGACTACGATGTCGTGGGTAAAGGCAGCGGGCAACAGGTGTGGGATGAACAGCTTGAGGTGCGCCACCTGCTGCGTGCGCAGAAGGCGACGGAGTGGGTGATTGTTTCCACGGGCATTTTTACCAGCTACCTGTTTGACCCCGCCTTTGGCGTGGTGGATGCGGCAAGCAAAACGGTGCGCGCGCTGGGTGACTGGCGCTACGCGGTGACGCTGACCACCCCTGAGGACATTGGCCGGCTGACGGCCGCGATTTTTTTCCATCGGCCCGCGTTTCGCAACCAGGCGGTTTATATCGCCGGCGACACGCTGACCTACCGCGAGCTTGCCGAACTTATGCAGGCGCACTGGGGCGTGGAGGTCAACAGGATCCTGTTGGACAAAGAGCGGCTGCGGGAAGATGTGCGGAACCATCCGCGTGACGTCGGCGCCAAATACCGGCTGGCTTTCGCCCGGCCCGACGGCGTGGCCTGGGATAAGGCGAAAACCTTCAATGCGCGCCAGGGCATAGCCACCACCACCGCCGAGCAGTGGCTGGCATCTCAGGGCGGTTAATCGCCTGAGCGCCGCAGTCAGAACTGGCGCTGCATCCAGCGCACGTTCAGCCGCACCAGCGCGATGATGGCGCCGGAGAGCAGCCGCAGCCCGGCGGGCATGTCGCGGCGGCGGATGTCCAGCAGCAGCACGGTGCGCACCTGCGGGCTGTCGTTCCATACCTCGTGCTCGAAGGTATCGTCCCACAGCATGAATTCCCCCTCGCGCAGCCGGTATTCGCGGCCGTCCACTTTCAGCACCGCCGCCGGCGCGCCGTCGGCGCGTTTGGGCATGTCCAGCACCAGATAGCCGCGCAGAATGCCGCGAAACGGCCCGCGATGGGGCGGCACCTGTTTGCCGGGCGCCAGGAAGGAGAGCGAGGCGGACAGCACGTCAGGCGACGAAGCGATCAGCGCCGCCAGCGTCGGGCAGCGCGCCAGGTTGTGGGGGATGGGCTGGCCATAGGCCTTCATGATGAACATGCGCCAGTCGCGCGCGTCATTGGCGGAGATCGACGCCTGCTGGCTCATGATCTCGTGAAAACGGGGAATATTGTGCAGATCGTGGGCGACGGTCAGCGCCTCTTCGCGGATCTGCCGCCATTGGGCGGTGAAACGTTCGGCGTCGGGGAACAGCGCGGCGCTGTCGAGCACCGGTTGGCCCTGAATGCGGCGATCGTAAACATTGCGCAATGCGAGCACGGACCAATCATAAATCGCGGACATCATAATGACCTCGCCTCAGGAAACGCCAAAGGGACACTGCGCGCTTCTTCGGCGCGGCGCGTGGACGGCCTGGGAAGAACGGCAGGAAAAATTGGTACGCTTCAATAGATTAGCACAGCATTTTGGCAACCGTGCGTCGGTGAGCGTGTCGATGGGCGGTGAAAAAAACCACACAATTAAAGTGTGACGCATATCGCATTTATCGGGCCGGTTGGTTAAAATATCGCAACTTGCCGCACCTGTCCGGATTTTGTTTACCATGGAACACGCTCCCGTTTCGCGCTCAACCGCCTGGTTGCGCGTGGTTATCCTTGCCGTCTCGGCCTTTATCTTCAACACCACCGAGTTTATTCCGGTCGGTCTGCTGAGTGATATCGCCGCCAGCTTCTCGATGCAAACCGAACAGGTCGGCTTGATCATTACCATTTACGCCTGGATCGTCGCCGCCGCCTCGTTGGCGTGCATGCTGCTGACCAGCAAGATTGAGCGCCGCAAGTTGCTGATCGGCGTGTTCATGCTGTTTATCGCCAGCCACGTGCTGACCGCCGTGGCCTGGAACTTCACCACGCTGGTCATTTCGCGCGCCGGCGTGGCGCTGGCGCACTCGGTGTTCTGGTCTATCACCGCCTCGCTGGCGATCCGCGTGGCGCCGCCGGGCAAGAAAGCCCAGGCGCTGAGCCTGCTGGCGGGCGGCACCGCGCTGGCGATGGTGCTCGGGCTGCCGCTCGGGCGGGTGGTCGGGCAGCTGCTCGGCTGGCGCATGACCTTTATCGGCATCGCGGTGTGCGCCACCCTGGCGCTGGTGCTGCTGTGGCGCCTGCTGCCGGTGCTGAAAAGCGAGCATTCCGGTTCGCTGGCCAGCGTGCCGCTGCTGTTCAAGCGCCCGGCGCTGGTGGCGCTTTACATGCTGACCATCATTGTGGTGACGGCGCACTTCACCGCCTACAGCTACATTGAGCCGTTTATCCAGACCGTGGCCGGGCTGTCGGAGAACTTCACCACGCTGATGCTGCTGCTGTTCGGCGCCGCCGGCATCGTCGGCAGCCTGCTGTTCAGCCGCTACAGCGAGCGGTTTCCTTCCGGCTTCTTCATCGGCGCCATCACGCTGCTGGCCTTGAGCCTGCTGCTGCTGTTGCCGGCGGCCGGCAGTGAAAGCCACCTGACGGTGCTGTGCATCTTCTGGGGGATGGCGATCATGGCGATCGGCCTGTCGATGCAGGCCAAAGTGCTGAGCCTGGCGCCGGACGCTACCGACGTGGCGATGGCGATTTTCTCCGGCCTGTACAACTTCGGCATCGGCAGCGGCGCGCTGCTGGGCAACCAGGTGAGCCTGCATCTGGGCATGGGCAACATCGGCTTCGTCGCCGCGCCGCTGGCGCTGATCGCCCTCGGCTGGTGCCTGTTGAGCGTCTACCGCAGCGAACGGCTGCAGCAGCACCACAGCCGTTAACCTGCCGATTCGGGATGCCGCTGCGGCATCCCGCGCTACATTTTCCTGCTATAAAACAGGCTGCTGCAGCGTTTTATGCTTAACTTTTTTTCATAGTCTGCTAATTAAAAATTTAACTCCGACGCCGCTTCGCTAGCATAGAAAGTCATCAAAAATGTTAATGCGAGGTTAATGGTGAGTGAATCTGTAGCGGCGTCGCCGATCCATGCGCGGGATTTGGCGGCCAGAATCGACGCCTTGCCCGCGTCGGCCGGCCTGTGGCGCTTTATCATTCTGCTGTCGCTGGGCGGCTTTTTCGAACTCTACGATCTGTTCCAGACCGGCTATATCAGCACTGGCCTTATCGCCGACGGCATTTTCCACACCGGCGCGCAGGGCGTTTTCGGCGTGTCGGATCAGGCGGCCTTTGCCTCCGCCACCTTTCTCGGTCTGTTCGTCGGCGCCAGCCTGCTGAGCCCGTACGCCGATCGCTTCGGCCGGCGCGCCACCTTTATGTTCGCCCTGATCTGGTATGGCGCCTTCTCGCTGCTGTTGGCGTTTCAACAGCAGGCGGAATGGGTGATCTTTCTGCGTTTTCTGGTGGGCGTCGGGCTCGGCATCGAGTTGGTGACCATCGATACCTACCTGACGGAGTGGGTGCCCGCGCACTTGCGCACCCGGGCTTTCGCCTTCGCGTTCTTCGTGCAGTTTCTGTCGGTGCCGGCGGTGGCGCTGATGTCCTGGTGGCTGGTGCCGCAGACGATTTGGGGGCTGAGCGGCTGGCGCTATGTGGTGATCGCCGGCGCGCTGGCTTCGCTGGTGATCTGGCTGGTGCGCAAGGGGCTGCCGGAGTCGCCGCGTTGGCTGGTGCAACAGCGGCGCTATGCGCAGGCCCGGCAGGTGATGCGGGACATGGAGCGGCGCTGTGGCGTGGCGGCCGCGGACTTCCCGTCGCGCCCGGTGGACGATGCCGAGGGAGCGCCGCTGCGCGGCCGCTTTCGCGACATCTGGGCGCCGCAATATCGCGATCGCACGCTGATGCTGGTAGTGATGAATTTCTTTCAGGCCATCGGCTTCTTCGGCTTCGGCAACTGGCTGCCGGCGCTGCTGTCGGGTAAGGGCGCTTCGGTCACCCACAGCCTGCTGTACGCTTTCTTTATCACGCTGGCCTACCCGCTGGGCTCGCTGCTGTGCAGCTTCTACGCCGACAAGATGGAGAACAAGTGGCAGATCGTGTTGTCCTGCCTGGTGACGGTGATCTTCGGCTCGCTGTTCGCACTGCAGAACAACCCGCTGTGGCTGATCCTGTGCGGTTTCTTCATCACCTGGTCCAACGCCTGGCTGACCTACAGCTACCACTCTTACCAGTCCGAGATCTTCCCGACCCATATCCGCGCCCGCGCCGTCGGTTTCTGCTACTCCTTCAGCCGGCTGTCGACGGTGTTCAGCAGTATCATCATCGGCATTATCTTGCAGTACGGCGGTTCGCTGGGGGTGATCGCGTTTATCGTCGCCAGCATGCTGATCGTGATGCTGGTGATCGGGCTGTTCGGCCCAAAAACGCGCGGTATCGATCTGGAAAACATCTGACGTTTTTGCGCCGGCGGCGACGCCGGCTTCTTCAGCAAAAAAACTCGCGATCATGCGAAAATTATTCCGTTATCACTGCCTTTACGCCTGCCGTACTGTTAACCCGTACAAAATCCAATTCGATACCGAGCGGGGAACACGTCATGAGCACCCTTACCGCGCCCGATGGCGCACGCATTTTCTATAAGGATTGGGGCCGCGGCCAGCCGATCCTGTTCTCCCACGGTTGGCCGCTGTCCGCCGACGCCTGGGACAACCAGATGCTGTTTTTCGGCCAGAGCGGATTCCGCGTGATCGCCCACGATCGCCGCGGCCACGGCCGTTCGGAGCAAACCTGGCACGGCAACGACATCAACCAATACGCTGACGATCTGGCCCTGCTGATCGAAACGCTGGATCTGCGCAATCTGATCCTGGTCGGCCATTCCACCGGCGGCGGCGAAGTGGCGCGCTACATCGGCCGTCACGGCAGCGATCGGGTGGCGAAGGTGGTGCTGGTCGGCGCCGTACCGCCGCTGATGCTGCAAACGCCGGTCAACCCTGAGGGTACGCCGATGGCGGCCTTCGACGGCATTCGCAGCGGCGTGGCGGGCAACCGCTCGCAGTTCTTCAAAGATTTGGCGGTGCCGTTCTATGGCCTCCACTGCGACGAGGTGGAGAGCAATGCGGGGCTGATCGACCACTTCTGGCTGATGGGCATGCAGGGCGGCGTGAAAGGGCAGTACGAGTGTGTGCGCGCGTTCTCCGAAGTGGATTACACCGCCGACCTGCTGGCGATCGACAAGCCGACGCTGCTGGTGCACGGCGACGCCGATCAGATCGTGCCGATCGGCGCCTCGGCGCTGAAAGCCGCTAAGCTTATGCAACAGGCGGAGCTGAATGTTTACGCCGGCGGTTCGCACGGTTTGGCGCAGATCGATCCCGATCGCTTCAACGCCGATCTGCTGGCCTTCATCCAAAATTCGCCGTTTTAAGGGGCGCGATGAACCTGACTGCTATCGCCGCCCGCTGCGCACAGCGGCTGCATGCGCCTGCGGTGCGTTGGCTGCTGCTGCTCGCCATTTGCGCCGCCTATATTCAGGGCGGGTTGGTCAAAGCGCTGAACGTCGAAGGCGCGGTCGCCGAGATGAGCCACTTCGGCCTGCAGCCGGCGGCGCTGTTCGCCGTGCTGGTGACGCTGCTCGAACTGGCGGCGTCGGCGCTGATCCTGAGCGGCTTTTATCGCTGGCTCGGCGCGCTGGCGCTGGCCGGTTTTACCCTGATGGCGACGCTGATGGCCAATCCGTTCTGGCAGTTCGACGGGGCGGAGCGCGGCCAGATGATGAACGGATTTTTTGAACACCTTGGGCTGGCCGGAGCGCTGTTGCTGGTGGCATTTAACGATTTGAAGGAGCGAACAGATGGCTGAGCAGACGGAAAACAAGGCGGCGGCGGGCGGCTTCGCGCCGCTGAAAATCCCATTATTTGCGGTGCTGTGGGGCGCGACGGTGCTCGGCAACGTCGGCAGCTTTATGCGCGACGTCGCCAGCTCGTGGTTGATCACTGACCTGTCGAGCAACCCTTCGGCAGTGGCGCTGATGCAAACCGCCGCTACGCTGCCGGTGTTCCTGCTGGCGATCCCGGCCGGGGTGCTGTCGGACATTCTCGATCGGCGGCGCTTTCTGATCTTCGTGCAAATCTTGCTGGCCTGCGTGAGCGGCAGCCTGCTGGTGCTGTCGCAGACCGGCTCGCTGACGGTGGAGTATTTGCTGGCGCTGACGTTCGTCGGCGGTATCGGCGCGGCGCTGATGGGGCCGACCTGGCAGGCGATCGTGCCGGAGCTGGTGCCGCGCGCCGAGCTGAAAAACGCCGTGGCGCTGAACTCGCTGGGCATCAACATCGCTCGCTCCATCGGCCCGGCGGCCGGGGGGCTGCTGCTGGCCAGCTTCGGCGCCGGCGCGGCCTACGGCGCGGACGTGATGAGCTATGTGCTGGTGATCGCGGCGCTGCTGTGGTGGAAGCGGCCGAAGGTTGAGGACAGCGGCCTGTCGGAACACTTCTTCGGCGCCTTCCGCGCCGGCCTGCGCTATGCCCGCTCCAGCCGCGAGTTGCACGTGGTGCTGCTGCGGGCGGCGGTATTTTTCGCCTTCTCCAGCTCGGTCTGGGCGCTGTTGCCGCTGGTGGCGCGCCGCATGCTGGGCGGCAGCGCCGGCTTTTACGGCGTTTTGCTGGGGGCGGTGGGCGCCGGGGCGATCCTCGGGGCTATTGTGCTGCCGCGCCTGCGTCAGCGGCTGAATGCCGACGGGCTGGTGTTGCTGGCGGCGGTGTTGACGGCGGCGGTGATGGCGGCCCTGTCGCTGGCGCCGCCGCAGTGGCTGGCGGTGGTGCTGCTGTTGGTGCTGGGCGCAGGCTGGATTATCGCGTTGACCACGCTCAACGGTGCGGCGCAGGGCGTGCTGCCCAACTGGGTGCGCGGCCGCGGCCTGGCCATCTACCTGATGGTGTTCAACGGCGCGATGGCGGCGGGCAGCCTGCTGTGGGGGCTGGTGGCGCAGGAGCTGGGCGTGGCCGCCACGCTGCTGGTCGGCGGCGTCGGCCTGTTGGCGGCGGGGCTGCTGTTCCACCGCCTGCGTCTGCCGACCGGTGAGGCCGATCTGCAGCCGTCGAACCATTGGCCGGAACCGTTGGTCAACACGCCGGTCGAAAACGATCGCGGCCCGGTCATGATTCAGGTGGAGTACCGCATCCGCGAACAGGATCGGCCGCAGTTCTTGCGCACGCTGCTGATGCTGGAGCGGGCGCGCCGCCGCGATGGCGCTTACGCCTGGGGTATCACCGAGCATACCGGCGATCCGGAATGCATCATGGAGTGGTTCCTGGTGGAGTCCTGGGCGGAGCATCTGCGGCAGCACCAGCGGGTGTCGCACGCCGACGCCGATCTGCAGCAGGAGGCGCTGCGCTTCCATATTGGCCCGGAGAAACCGGTGGTGCATCACTTCCTGTCATTGGACAGGCGGCAGGTGAAGCATTAACTGCACGGCCAGGCGGTGAGAAGGTGCTATGCTTTTGGTCGGTTCGGCGGCGCGGCCGCCGTAAGACGAATGTAGTCAGTACAGGGAGACACATTGATGACGGCACCTTCTGCTTTTGCCCGCGAGCTTGGGCTGCGCTATCCGATCGTTCAGGGGCCGATGAACGGCGCGTCGCCGCCGGCGTTGGCGGTGGCGGTGAGCAACGCCGGGGCGCTGGGATCGTGCGCGGCGGCGCTGTTTTCACCGGCGGTGATCCTCGAACGTGTGCAGCAGATCCGCGCGCAGACCGCCGCGCCGTTCAACATCAACCTGTTTCTGCTCAATGAGCAGCACCCGGATCTCGCCGAACTGAAGCGCGCCCAGCACCTGCTGCGGCCGTTCCGCGAAGCGCTGGGGCTGAGCGAGCCGCCGATCCCCACTCAATTCGCCGAAAACAACCGCGACCAGATCGCAGCCTTGCTGGAGGCTGCGCCGCCGGTGGTCAGCTTCACCTTCGGTGTGCTGCCGCGCGCCACGGTCACGCAGTTCAAGAAGGCCGGTTCACGGGTGATCGGCACCGCCACCACGGTGGCGGAAGCCCGCGCCTGGGAAGAGGCGGGCGCCGACTTCGTTTGCGTCTCAGGCTCGGAGGCGGGCGGCCACCGCCCGACCTTCCTCGGCGATATCGAACAATCCTGCGTCGGGCTGATGGCCCTGCTGCCGCAGGTGGTGGCGGCGGTGAAAATCCCGGTGATCGCTGCAGGCGGCATCATGAACGGGCGCGGCATCGCGGCGGCGCAATTGCTGGGCGCGCAGGCGGCGCAGCTCGGCACCGCGTTTCTGTGCAGCCCTGAGTCGGGCATCGCCGAAGCCTGGCGGGCGGCGCTGAGCAACGCCGGCGATGACAGCACGCGCCTGACGCGCGCCTTCAGCGGCCGCCCGGCGCGCGGCATCGTCAATGATTTCATGCGGCAGATGCGCGCGGAAGAGGCGCAGATCCTGCCTTATCCGGTGCAGAACGCGCTCACCGGCGATATCCGCCAGGCGGCGGCCAGGGCCGGGCGCGGGGAGTTTATGTCGCTGTGGGCCGGGCAGGGTGTCGGCCTGGCGCGGCCGATGCCGGCGGCGCAGCTGGTCGCCACCCTGGCGGCGGAGCTGGCAGCGGTGTGACCTCGTCTGCGCGATTTATTGCTGTGGCAATGTAAAAAGACGCCGGGGTGAGGCCTGATAAGAGATGAACAGTCCGGCGTTCGCGCCGGACTGTTGGTTTCTTGGCTAGACGAGAATATCGGCGGAAGCGTCGACATGCCCAACGATTTTAACCAGGAAATCAGGTGATTGATTGCCGGAGAGATTGATGGCCAGATCGGTGACATTCTGCTGCGCGTCATAATTCAGCGCCGCTTCATACAACGAGCCGCTTAAACTATCCACGAAGTGCAACTCGCTCCCTTCGGCCTTAGCCGTCTGGTTGAGCCACGACAGGTCGATTTTATCCACCGCCGTCTGGAAATCGCGGATCCAATCCGGCGCGGCGGCTTGGCTGTCGCCGGTTTCGCGGAAGACGAAGGTGTCCGCGCCTGCATCGCCCCAGAGCTGATCGGCGCCGCCGGCACCGTAAATGATGTCGTTGCCTGCACCGCCTTTTAGCGTATTGTTCAGCGCGTTGCCCACAAGAATGTCGGCGCCGCTGCCGCCGATGATATTTTCAATCTGCGCGCCGTAGGCGATGGCGATATTCGCCTTCAAGCCGCCTACATCAGAGAATGCGCCTTCGTTAATGTTGATGCGCTGATCCTGGCTGTAGCCTGAAAAATCCAGCGTGTCATTGCCGCCGGCATCCCAGATAGCCGCCACGATTTTGTCCGTGGACGCTTTAACGCTCAGAAAGTCTCTGTCCGTATTCGAGTTGAAACCATAGGTGGTATCGCCGGTGCGCGTGGTGGTATTCGCGCCGTAAAGCTTCTGTATGGCGGTAATATCATCCAGCTGCGGTCCTGATGGCCAAACGCCTTTATAGTCAGCGCTGGTGTATTGTTCGTTAAAATAGCTCATCAAAGAATATTGATGGTCGTCTTCATAATACTTCGCCGAGTTGGCGTAGGTGGGGTAGGTGGCATTTGACGCATCATAATTGCCGGGATGAGAAAGCCCCAACGCATGCCCTATTTCATGGGTAAGCGTATCCCTGGCGTAGTTATTGGTTTGCGGATTGGAGGCGTCGTAGCCGTTATTACCGCTGATCCAAATGGTGCTTTTGAGATTGCTCTGCGTACTTTCATACGAGGTGTAATTGCCCCCGCTGGCCGCCTTATAAAAACCAAACTTTATATCTGCATTTTTCGCGTCGTTGCCTTTAACCTCGGTGAACGTGATGTTGGCCACATCCGACCAGGATTGCAATGAAAGCTTGGTTTGGGCTTGCTGAGCGGCGGTAAGCTGCGCGGCGCCCGTCTTGTCGCTGCCGGTATAGACGGGGAAAGAGTAGGTCAAGGTAGCCGCATGGTCGGTCACACCTTTGCCATTGGCGGAATAATGGCTCCTCAGCAGCAGATCTGAAACCTCTTGCGTGGTATATGACGGTTTACTGCTCCCCGCGTGATCGCCTCTTTCATAACGGGTTAAATAATCGGAAATCTTATCGGTAGCTAATGACATATCAAACTCCTTTGGACGTTGACAATATTGCACCTAACGCTCTATATGCTCGTACACAGGTTTGAAAATCAGGGGTAATTAATGTGATATCATTGGCTTGCCTCCTTGGTCTGGCTTGAATATTGCGTTCAAGCGGAATATATCCTTATCATTAATCACGGTGAGGAATTAATTGTGCACTGCGATTGAGTTAAAGCAGTATAAACACAATTATTTTATTAATTAGTTATTCTTATATGAATCTTTTACATAAGATATGAGTAAAAGACTTGTTTAAATAACTCGTTGGAATTAAATCTTAATTTAATATTTCTCTGTAATCGGCGCGCGGCATTTGCGTTGCTGATTTATCTTTCTGTTTTTCCAGCTTTTTATCTGTGAAATGCGGTGAGTAGCCGCCATTGCCGTAACGCATAGAGGCGGCCGCACGCCGGCTGTCGTCATTAATCGGATACGGGATTATTGAGGGCGCCCGCGTACACCGATTAACTTGCCTGATGCTTAAAAACTGTAGGTGCCCTGCGCCAGCACGAAGTTCATATCTTTCAGCCCGGCATGGTGCTGCAGGCTGGGGCCGACGTCGAAGTAGACGTAGGCGACCTTGAACTGGAGATCGCTTCTCGGCGTCCAGGTGGTTTCGACCTGGTACTGGTTGCCGATAAAGCGCGATCCCTGTTCGCTGCCTTTCACCGGGCGCATTGGCCCGAGATAGAAGGCGTCCTCGCGGCGTTGCCGCCATAAGGCGTCCCAGCTGAAGTCGATGGCCAGGGTTTGCCACGGCGTAATGGTGACCGAAGGATGGATGGCGATCAGGTTAGCCGGCGCCACCAGCCCGTTTTCGGTCAGGTAGGGAAGCTTGGGGTACATGGCGTTGAAGGTGTTGAGCTGCCCATCGTGACCGTTTTTGTCGCCGCTGGCGATGCCAATCTTGCCGCCGAAGCGCGGCCGCCAGCGCCAGTCGCTCACCGTATAGCCGGCGTGCGCCGACGCCGACCAGGCGCGGATATCGCGCTGTTCTGCGCTGCCGAACTGCCAGGCAGCTTCATTATCCCAGTCGAACCCCCGCGCTGCGCCGAAGATGCGTGCGCCGACGGTATAGCGCCGCTCTTGCCCGCTAAGCTGCGCGTAGTGGGCGTCGTTATCCTCAAAGCCAAAGGTGTAGAGATCGAGCGAGGACGCCAGCGGCGTCAGCGGCGTGGTGCCGTACAGTCCCCACACCTTTTGGCTGTTGTCGGTATCGTCGTCGAAACTGCCGGTTTTAAGGGTGACGGGATGGCCGATAAAGGCGTCGAGGCGGTTTTTATCCTTGACCCAGCTGGCGCGGATAGCATCGAAGGAACGGCGCACGTTGGGGCCATCGCGGGTGCCCAGCAGGTGCAGCGAACCCAGCGCAATCTCCTGGCGGCCGACCCGCAGGGTGCCGAGGCCGTAGGCAGTGGGCAGTTTCATATCTACATAGCCCTGCCCGAGGTAGGCATGATCTTCGTCGGTCGGCTTGCGCCCGCGATCGCGCGGCGTGGCCAGCGACGATCCCACTTGCACATAGGCGCCGAAATAGTCGCCGTAGTCGAGGCGCGCGCCAACCAGCAAGCGCTGCATGAAAGTGTCGTCGCGTCCGCCGCTCAGATCCCGTTGATCCGTCCATTCATAGCGCTCGCGCAGTGAACCGTCGAAAGATAAGGTGGCCGCATCGCCCAACGGGATGTTTTTCCAGGGGGAAGCGGCGGGCTCCGCCGCCAGAGCGGGAAGCGTGGAGAACAGCAACAGTGCGGGTAACGTGCGTTTCATCATGAATATCCGAAGAAAAAAGCGCGCCGCAGCGCGCCTTGGGTTTATTTGGCCGTCTGGTGAATTTCGGCGATGTAGCCGCCGGGGAAACGCACCAGCGCCGAGGCGCGGCGTTCCGCCGCCGTCGAACGCCACAGCACCTGCGCGCCGCTGGCCGTCGCTTTGGCCAGCGTGGCCTGCAGATCCTCGACGCCATAACCGGTGCGCTCATGGCCGAACGGATAAGGCAGATGCCCATCGGTGACGAAAATGCGCGTTTTGCCAAAACGCGAGTCCAGTTCGATCTGGCGGATCTTGCCGTTATCGTTGCGGCCGATCGCCGCATCGCTGACCTGCTCGTCGCGCACGACTTTGCCGTGCGAGAACGTCTGATAGCTTTTCAGGAAGTCATCGACGCGGTAAGCGGAGAGATACAGGCGGTTTTCCGGCACGCTCAGCAGCGGCTTGTAGTTGGGCGCCTTGGTGTGCCAATAAAGCTGCATGTTGACGCCGCCGGGCCATTGGATCACCGCGTCGCGCCCAATCGGATCGTCGAAGGGGGCGACCAGCACATCGGCGCCGGCGGCCCTGGCCTGCCGGATAGCGGCGTCCATATCCCTGACCAGAAAACCGTTGCGTTCGACGCCGAACGGGTACGGGATCGGCGTTTTGAAATCGAACACCGAGAAGCTGCCGGCCGGCGTCAGTATCAGCTGGGAATAGGTTTCGCTCGGCGTCGGCGTGACGTTGACCAGCACGCGTTCGGTGCGGGTGCCGCCGAAGGTTTTCAGGATGCTGTCGACAAAGGCATCCATCTTGCCGCGTTCGACGTAGACATGGGTGGTGTCATATTGCGGCCCCACGGCGAGAGATGCCGTATCGGCCGCCCATGATACGGCAGGGAGCAGCAGCGCAAGGGCCGATATCCTCAGCCGACGAGAAGAAATACCGATAATGTGTTGCATGATGACCTCCAGGTAGCGGTTATTTTCCTGAGTGCAGCGTAATTTCCTATGAGCTTTCCCGTCGGCTGAAAAATAAAAGCTAAAAACGCAACGCGCGTGATGAAACGCTAAATAGGGGCGAAGTTCTGACGCCCCGGCGAATATGGCGCAGGGGCAGAACATTTATTCTTATTGGCGTAAACGGTGAGGCGCCGGGCCAGCAGGCCCGCTATCGCTAAGGGACGGCGCTGATAATGCGGCCCGCCTCGTCGCGTGTTGAAGTGAATTGAGGATAATCCATAACGGTGTTCTCCTTGATGGGATATATCGTATTAGCGCGCTGAATTTACGTTCTTCATTGCCCTCTCAATATAAATACAGCATTAAAAGAATTGCCGCCCATCAAATTTTTATATGACTTGTTGAGTAAATACGAATAAGCGGGGAAATAAAGTATAACGGCGCACGCCGTGGCCGGCGTTGAGGGGCGGCGGTGTGGATCTCGGGAGGAAAAACGGCCTGCCGAAGCAGACCGTTGCGGGGAGTTTACGCCAGATCGAAGCGATCGAGGTTCATCACTTTGTTCCAGGCGGCGACGAAGTCATGGGCGAACTTCTCTTGCCCGTCGGCGCTGCCGTAGACTTCGGCCAGCGCGCGCAGCTGCGCGTGCGAACCGAACACCAGATCGACGCGGGTACCGGTCCATTTGACCGCGCCGCTGCGGCGATCGCGGCCTTCGAACAGGCCATCCTCACCCACCGGGTGCCAGGTGGTGCCCATGTCGAGCAGGTTGACGAAGAAGTCGTTGGTCAGCGCCTGCGGGCGATGGGTGAACACGCCGTGCTGCGTGCCGCCGACGTTGGCGCCGAGCACCCGCAGCCCGCCGACCAGCACCGTCATTTCCGGCGCGGTCAGGGTCAACAGCTGAGCCTTGTCGACCAGCAGCGTTTCGGCCGGCACGCGGTATTTGCCCTTCAGGAAGTTGCGGAAACCGTCGGCGAGCGGCTCCATCGCCTCGAAGGAGTCCAAGTCGGTCTGTTCCTGCGAGGCATCCATGCGGCCTGGGGCGAACGGCACCGTCAGGGTCAAGCCGGCGTTCTTCGCCGCCTGTTCCACGCCCGCCGCGCCGGCCAGCACGATAAGATCCGCCAGCGAGACGCGCTTGCCACCGGTTTGCGCATCGTTGAAGGCGCGCTGGATGCCTTCCAGCGTGGCCAGCGTCGCGGCGAGCTGCGCAGGCTGGTTGACCGCCCAGTCCTTCTGCGGCGCCAGGCGAATGCGCGCGCCGTTGGCGCCGCCGCGTTTATCGGAACCGCGGAAGCTCGATGCGGAAGCCCAGGCGGTGGAGACCAGCGCGGACACCGGCAGGCCGGAAGCCAGCACCTTGCTTTTCAGCGCGGCGATGTCCTGCTCGTCGATCAGCGGATGATCGACCGCCGGAACCGGATCCTGCCAAATCAGCTCTTCCTGCGGCACTTCCGGGCCGAGGTAGCGCGCGCGCGGCCCCATGTCGCGGTGGGTCAGCTTGAACCAGGCGCGGGCGAAGGCGTCGGCCAGCTCTTCCGGGTGCTCATAGAAGCGGCGCGAAATCTTCTCGTAGGCCGGATCGAAGCGCAGCGACAGGTCGGTGGTCAGCATGGTCGGGCGGCGCTTCTTGTTCGGATCGAAGGCGTCGGGAATGGTTTCGCCGATGTCTTTCGCCACCCACTGGTGCGCACCGGCCGGGCTTTGGCTCAGCTCCCATTCGTATTCGAACAGGTGGCGGAAGAAGTCGTGGTTCCACTGGGTCGGGGTGGTGGTCCAGGTCACTTCCAGGCCGCTGGTGATGGCGTCTTTGCCGACGCCGGTGCCGAAGGTGCTGTGCCAGCCGAGGCCCTGCGACTCCAGCCCGGCCGCTTCCGGATCGGCGCCGACGTGAGACGCCGGGCCGGCGCCGTGGGTCTTGCCGAAGGTGTGGCCGCCGGCGATCAGCGCCACGGTTTCTTCGTCGTTCATCGCCATGCGGGCGAAGGTTTCACGGATGTCGCGCGCGGCGGCCACCGGATCGGGGTTGCCGTCCGGGCCTTCCGGGTTGACGTAGATCAGGCCCATCTGCACCGCCGCCAGCGGGTTTTCCAGATCGCGATCGCCCGAGTAGCGGCTGTTCGGCCCGCCGCTCAGTTCCAGCCAGATCTTCTCAGACCCCCAGTAGACGTCGTCCGGCTCCCAGGTGTCGGCGCGGCCGCCGGCGTAGCCGAAGGTTTTGAAGCCCATCGATTCCAGCGCCACGTTGCCGGTCAGGATAATCAGATCGGCCCAGGAGATGTTGCGGCCGTATTTCTGCTTGATTGGCCACAGCAGGCGGCGCGCCTTGTCGAGACTGACGTTGTCCGGCCAGCTGTTGAGCGGGGCGAAGCGCTGCTGGCCTTCGCCCGCGCCGCCGCGGCCGTCGCCGATGCGGTAGGTGCCGGCGCTGTGCCAGGCCATGCGGATGAACAGGCCGCCGTAGTGGCCGAAGTCCGCTGGCCACCATTCCTGCGAGTCGGTCATCAGGGCGTGCAGATCCTGTTTGACCGCGGCCAGATCGAGGCTGTTGAAGGCATCGGCGTAGTTGAAGTCTTTATCCATCGGATCGGACAGGGGGGAGTGCTGATGCAGCGGTTTCAGGCTGAGCTGATTAGGCCACCAATCCTGATTGGTGGGGCCGTTCTGCGGTGCGGGCTGCTTGCCGCCCGAAAACGGGCATTTGCTTTCAGTTGTCATAATGCGCTCTCTGCTTCCGTAAAGATGCTCCAGCCGCCGGGCGTGGAGCGGTTAACAAGGCATGCGGGTAAGGCTTGCGTCGGGTGTTGCGCTAAATAACTGAACTCAATCGATTTACGTCACTCCCGTCGCCAACGGACAAAGGGTGACTCATGGCTAAGCTTAGTCAGCGGCGGCGGAGAGATAAAATAGGAATGAGTGAATATTGTGATAGCTTGCGGCGATTCATGGCTGTGCTATTGATTGTCAGCACACCGCTTTATCGGCGCCGCAACATGAACGTGAGCACCGCGTCCGCCAGTTTGCCGAACGGCGCGCGCAGCAGGCCGGTAAAGTGCCAGCGGCTCTGGATGAAAACGCCCTTGGCGTGGCTCAGCGCCCGAAATCCTTCGATGCCGTGACAGGCCCCCATGCCGCTGGGGCCGATGCCGCCGAACGGCAGATCGTCCTGGGCGAAATGCAGCAGGGTGGCGTTGACGCTGACGTTGCCTGAGGTGGTGTGCGTCAGCAGCCGATCCTGCTGCGCGCCTGCCGGGCCAAAGTAATACAGCGCCAGCGGGCGCGGCCCGGCGTTGATAACGTCGATCGTTTCATCAAAGGCGGCGTAGGTGCGCACCGGCAGCAGCGGCCCGAAGATCTCTTCTTGCATGATCCGGCTGTCGTCGGGGGCGCCGACGATCAGCGTGGGGGCCAGGATTTTCGGCCGTTCAGACGCCGAGTCCGGGCGATGGCCGACCGGAATGATTTGCGCGCCCCGCGCCTGGGCGTCGGCCAGCAGGTCTTGCAAACGCTGATAGTGCCTGTCGCTGATGATGGCGCCGTAGTCGCTGCCCGTCGGCCCTGTGGGGTAAAACGCTTTGACCGCCGCGTCGTAGAGCGCCATGAAGCTTGCCAGATCGTCCTGATGGATTAGCAGGTAATCGGGCGCGATGCAGGTTTGGCCCGCGTTCGACAGCTTGCCGAACGCCACGCTCTGGACGTTTCTGGCGTTAACCGCGCCGCGCGCCATGACGGCGGGGCTTTTGCCGCCCAACTCGAGCGTTAACGGCACCAGATTTTTAGCGGCCGCCTGCATGACCTGACGGCCGATCGCCGTACTGCCGGTGAACACCAGATGGTCGAAAGCCAGCTCGCTGAATCTGGCCCCGACCTCCGGCCCGCCGGTCACCACGGCGATCTCGTCGGCGGGAAACTGCGCCGCCAGCATCGTCTCTATGAGCTGGCTGGTATGCGGCGTGAGCTCCGAAGGTTTCAGCATCACGCGGTTGCCGGCGGCCAGGGCGGTGGCCAGCGGGATGAAGGTCAACGATAAAGGGTAGTTCCACGGCGCCATGACGCCGATCACGCCCTTGGGCTGATATTGCACATAGGCGCGCGCAGCCTGGTACGGCAGGGCGACGTGGCGGCGCTCCGGCTTCATGAAGCGTTTCAGGTTGCGCAGCAGGTAATCGATCGCCTGCACGGTGACCACAATCTCCAGAATGTCGGTCTCGTAAGGCGAGCGGTGGCCGAAGTCCGCGCTGACGGCCGCCGCCAGCGCGCCGCGCTGGGCCAGAATGGCGCTCCGCAAGCGGCGCAGGGCGGCCTTGCGCTGATCCATCGTCGGCGCGCCGTCGCGCAGGAAGGCGTGGCGCTGGGCGGCAAGCCGTTGCTCCATCGTCGTGGCGGTGTCATCTCCTTGCACTTGAATACTCCTGATGCCGATCGAAAGCGGGAATGCGGTTTGCCGAATTGGGTTTGACCTTAAAGTGAGCTTTAAACCTATACTCGTTAAACGATCAACGCAAGATCGTCGGCCAGCCGGGATGAGGGAGCCAGAGATCCCGGCGCCGCGCGCAGTATAAACCTTCTTTTTTAACCATAGTGTAAATGGGAGAAACGACATGGGTTATGTAACGACCAGCGATGGCGTCGAGATTTTCTACAAGGATTGGGGCCCCAAAAACGGCAAGGTTATCTATTTCCACCACGGCTGGCCGCTGTCCAGCGATGACTGGGATGCCCAGATGCTGTTCTTCGTGAACCAAGGGTTCCGCGTGGTTGCGCACGATCGCCGCGGCCACGGCCGCTCCAGCCAGGTGTGGGAAGGGCACGACATGGACCACTACGCCGATGACGTCGCCGCGGTGGTGAAACACCTCGGCGTACAGGGCGCGATGCACGTGGGCCACTCGACGGGCGGCGGCGAGGTAGTGCGCTATATCGTGCGCCACGGCGAGGACAAGGTGTCCAAAGCGGTGTTGATCAGCGCGGTGCCGCCGCTGATGGTGAAAACCGATGCCAATCCGCAGGGCACCCCAAAATCGGTATTCGATGATTTCCAGGCGCAGTTGGCCGCCAACCGGGCGCATTTCTATTACGACGTGCCCGCCGGCCCGTTCTACGGCTATAACCGTCCGGGCGCCAAACCGTCGGAGGCCATTATCTGGAACTGGTGGCGGCAGGGCATGATGGGCGGCGCCAAGGCGCACTATGACGGCATCGTCGCCTTCTCGCAGACCGATTTCACCGAAGATCTCAAGAAGATCGCCATTCCGGTGCTGGTGATCCACGGCGACGACGATCAGGTGGTGCCTTATCAGGATTCCGGCGTGCTGTCGGCCAAGCTGGTGCAAAACGGCACGCTGCATACCTACAAGGGCGCGCCGCACGGCATCCCGACTACCCACGCCGATCAGGTCAACGCCGATCTGCTGGCGTTCGTGAACAGTTAAGCGCGAACAAGCACTTTGCTCCGCCCTGAGTGGGCGGGGCTTTTTTCATTGCGATGAGGAACGCCAATGCAAACGATCCTGGGCGCCAGTGGCCAGATCGCCCAAGAGCTGGCGCGTGAACTGAAGCGCGCGTACACCGATGATTTAAGATTGGTCAGCCGCAACCCGAGGAAGGTCAACGACAGCGATACGCTGGTTGCGGCCGACCTGCTCGATGCACAGCAGACCCTGGCGGCGGTGAAGGGCAGCGAGGTGGTGTATTTCGCCGCCGGCCTGCCGCCGGATTCGGCGCTGTGGGATCGGCAATTTCCGACCATGCTGCAGAATGCGCTGCACGCCAGCCGTACCGCGGGCGTGCCCTTTGTCTATTTCGACAATACCTATATGTATCCGCAGAACGGCGAGCCGCAGACGGAATCGACGCCGTTCGCGCCTCGGGGGCGCAAGGGACGGGTGCGCGCTCTGATGACCGAGAGGGTGCTCGACGAGATGAAGCGGGGGCAGATCCCCGTGCTGATCGGCCGTGCGCCCGAGTTTTATGGGCCGGGGAAAACGCAGAGCTTCACCAATGCGCTGATCGTCGACAGGCTGAAAGCGGGGGAAAAACCGCGCGTGCCGGTTCGCGATGACAGGCTGCGCACGCTGATCTGGACGCCCGACGCCAGCCGCGGGTTAGCTCGGCTCGGCAATACGCCCGACGCGTTCGGCCAGACGTGGCATCTCCCGTGCTGCGACGAGCGGCTCACCTATGCGCAGTTCGCCGCCTTGGCTTGCGAGGTGTTTGGGAAGGACATTTCATATTCCGTTATCGGCAAATGGGCGTTGATCGCCGCAGGGCTGTTTTCGTCCGGGGCGCGAGAGATGCGCGAGCTGCTGCCGCGCTACGAGCACGATAACCTGTTCGACTCGACCAAGTTCAAACAGCGTTTTCCCGATTTCGCCGTCACGACGTATCGCGCCGGGCTGGAAACGATTTGGCGGGAGTGGAAGAACGCGCAAGCGCGACGTTAAGGCATCTGTCGCGCCATGAGCAGGCGCATTCGGCACCCTGTCATCACTCTGCCCTCATGATCCTCTCACACCGTCTCGATCGGCGCGAGCGAGCCTCGTCCTTCTCCGGGCGGGGCTTTTTATTGGCTATGGTACCCCGCTTGAGCGCCGCCAGCGCGAGGGTGATTGAGGGATATCCCTCATTGCGGCCCTGCCGGCGGTTATTTAAGCTGAATGGGCAATGCAACGGTGAATATGGAGATAATCATGACTGATTCAGTGTCCAACGATCGTAATCCCACCCCGGATGTGGCGGAAGACAACGCGTTTTTCCCATCCCCTTACTCCCTCAGCCAATACACCTCGTCCAAAACCGACTTCACGGGCGCCAGCTACCCGAACGCCTATCGCGGCGGCAAGTGGAAGGTGCTGATGATCGCCTCGCAGGAGCGCTACCTGCTGATGCAAAACGGCAAGTTCTTCTCCACCGGCAACCATCCGGTCGAGATGCTGCTGCCGATGTATCACCTGGATCTGGCCGGTTTCGAGATCGACGTCGCCACGCCGTCCGGCGATCCGGTGAAGCTGGAGATGTGGGCGTTCCCGCATGAAGATGAAGCGGTCAAGGCCACCTATGAGAAGTACCGCAGCCAACTCAAGCAGCCGAAAAAGCTGACGGAAGTGGTGAAGGATCTGGATGGCGGCAACTACCTCGGCGTTTTCATTCCCGGCGGCCACGGCGTGCTCAACGATATCCCGTTCAGCGAAGAGGTGAAAAAGACGCTGCACTGGGCGCATGACCACGATCGCTACGTGATCTCGCTGTGCCACGGGCCGGCCGGTTTGCTGGCGGCGGGCATCGGCGAGAGCAAAGACGATTTCCTCTATCGCGGCTATGAGATGTGCGTGTTCCCGGATGCTCTCGATACCGGCGCCAACATCGATATCGGCTATATCCCCGGCCCGATGCCCTGGCTGGTGGGCGAACGCCTGCGTGAGCTGGGCGTTAAGATCGTCAACGCCGACATCACCGGCAAGGTGCATAAAGATCGGCGCCTGCTGACCGGCGATAGCCCGCTGGCTTCCAACAACCTCGGTAAACTGGCGGCGGAAACGCTGCTGGCCGACGTCGCCGCGCGATGAGCGACGAGATCGCGCAGCGCGCTTTCCAGACGGCGTTGGCGATGGACCACGAGCGCACTTTGTCCGCCATTCAGGGGCGGGTTCGCGCCTTCGCCGCGCCGTTCGGTTTCAACCGCTTTGTGCTGTTTTCCGCCTCCGCGGCGGCGGAGGCGGGGATCGAGCATATTTATTGGGTCGAAGGCGACTGGTTCGGTGAGGGGGAGGCGGTCGATGCGCTGACCTACGTGCGGCACTGCCCGGTGACCCGGCACATGCTGCGGGCCGCCGAACCGTTCTTCTGGACCAAAACCCGGGCGCAGCAGGGCGAGCGCTACCGGATTGTGCGCACGCCGCGCGGCGCCGGTCTGCACGGCGTGCAGATCCCGGTATTCGGCCCCGCCGGGTTGGAGGGGGCGGTCAGCCTGGGGGGCGAGCGCATCGACGCCTCGCCGCCGGTGCGGCTGGCGCTGTCGCTGGTGGGCACGGCGGCTTTTCTGGCGGCGCGGCGGCTGTTCGAACCTGCTGCCGGTGAGGGGGAGGGCCGGCTGTCGGCGCGCGAGCGCGAGGTGCTGAGCTGGACCGCCATTGGCCGGCGGCAGGCGGATATCGCCGCGATGCTCGGCCTGTCTGAACGCACGGTGGAAAACCACCTGCGGCGCATTCGTCAACGTCTCGGCGCCGCCACCACCGCGCAGGCGATCAGCGTGGCGATCCGCCTGGGCGAAATCGCCCCCGAGAGCCGTTAGCCCGCCGCCATTTGCCGCAGCAGCCACGCGCGCAGCGCCATGATATCGGGGCGCTGCGCGGTCTCTTCGGTGGCCACCAGATAATAGTTGGCGCCGGGCAACGCCATCTCGAACGGCGCTGCCAGCACGCCGCGCTGCAACAAATCGCGCGCCAGCAGCCGGCTGGCGATCACCACCCCCTGGCCCGCCACCGCCGCCTGCAGCGCATGGGTCTCGTCGCTGAAGGTCAGCCCGGCTTCCACGTTCAATCCTTCCGGCCCGTAGCGCCGCCGCCAGTTCTCCCAGGTCGGTGAGTCGGCGGGCACCTGCCGATGCGCCACGTGAAACAGCGTCACCCGCAGCAAATCTTCGATGCGCTCCAGCGCCAGCGCCGGGCTGGCCACCACGATAAAGCGATCCTCATGCAGCAGGGTGCAGTGCAGATCGCTTTCCGGCATTTCGCGGTAGCGGATGGCGACGTCCACGGTGCGCTGGCTGAGATCCACCCGCTCGACGCTGGTGTGCAGGCGCAGATCGATGGCGGGAAACTCCGCCTTGAAATCCGCCAGGCGCGGCACCAGCCAGTGGGTGAGAAAGTTGGAGGTGGTGGTGACGGTCAGCGCCGGCGGCTGCCGGGCGCGGGTGATTTGGGCGACGGACTGCTCCAGCGCGGCGAAGGCGCGCTGGGTGCCGGCATACAGGATCTCGCCGGTTTCGGTCAGGCTGACGCCCTGCGCGCTGCGCTCGCACACCCGGCATGCCAGCACCGACTCCAGCAGCTTAATCTGATGGCTGATCGCCGTTGCGCTGACGCCCAGCTCCTCGGCGGCCAGTTTGAAGCTGCGGCAGACGGCCACGGCGTGGAAAGCGCGCAGCGCGCCCAGCGGCGGCAAACGGGTTTTTCTCATGGCTGAATTATTCTCATCCAAGGCTGAAAACTATGAGTTTGTCTGACCGATTATACAAGAGATAGGCTACTGACATGTGAACAGGGAAATGAATTTATTTCATCATTTCCATCATGTCGGAGTGAACGATGAGCCTCTATATCAACAACGGCGCTCTGGGCGCCATGGAACACACGGGAACGGCGGCGAGTGCCCTGGCGCTCAGCGTGCCGGTCGCGGCGGGCGCCTTGCTGCTGAAGACCGAAAATCTGCTGGGCATCGGCGCTACCCTGATGCTGCTGACGGCATTGGCGCTGGCGTTTCTCGGCGGCGCCGCGCTGGCCCGCTGGCGGACGCTGCGGAACCGGCCTGCGCTGGCTATTCTCCGCCACGGCTTTTTACTGGCGGCGGCGGGATGGCTATTGATGCTGCTGATGCTGTTCGGCGGCCACGGCTGGCCGGCCCTGCTGCCGGGCCTCGCCCTCGGCGGCCTGGGCCAGGGCGTCGCCTACCGCACGGCGGTGGGGGAGAAAGGGGCCTTCGTCGTGGCGTGCAGGCTGACGACGGTGGTGACTCTCGTGGCCGTAGTGGTTGCCGTTTCGCTGGTGCAAACCTATGCGGCGCCGGGGATAAAGGGAGCCTGTTTCGCGCTGGCGCTGCTGGTCGATCTGGCCTTGCTGGGGGCGTTGATGGCGCGGATTGCGGAGCGTGACAGGGAGTGAGCCGCCGCGCCGCAGGTAAACAGCCCGCCGGTAAACCCGGCGGGCTTCGCTTAGGCGGCCGCCAGCTCTTGCGGGGCAATGGTTTGCAAACCGACAAGCTGAATGGCCGGCTGCTCCAGATTGATGCCAAAGTATCCTTGATCCCAATTGTAGATATTGACGACGTGCTGATTGAGCGCGCTTTCGCCCTGCATGAATATCGACAGATCCTGCGTATGGGTTTGCGCGTTGTAATTCAGTGAGAAGCTGCTGTTTGATCCTTCGGCGCCGAAGGCCAGCAGGTGGTTATCGATAGACAGGGAGGAGGCCTGTAAAAAGCCCAGCTCGAAGCTGTCGTCGATGTAGATATTGTGGGTCTGCTTCACGGGAATGTTCAGCAGGCTGTTGGGGAAGGGCACATCGTTGGACAGCATGCTCAGGTTTACGCCGAGATAATCCTGCGGCGCACTCCCACCCGGCGCAGTGGTATAACCATGCTCGAAGCGAATCTCGCTGGAGCCTTTGCCCAGGTTGACCTCCAGACCGTTGGCCGGCGTCAGCACCCGATCGTTAAAGGTGACGTTGTCCTTAAAGTCGGTCAGTTTCACCGCTTCGATGTTGTACAGCCCGTCCTTAAAGCCATACAGCCCGATGCCGTTTTTCTCGATCACCCCGCGTCCGCCGTAGCTGCCCTGGGCGTCAAACTTCAGGTTTACCCCGTGCGACAGGCTGGAATAATCGACCGTATCGTGGCCGCCGCCGCCGTCGATCACCGTCCAGCCGTAGTTGCCGGCGTTGTTTTGCCAGCCGCGCGGTACGCTGATGGTGTCGTCGCCGCTGCCGGTGTTAACGGCGATATTGCCGAACGCCAGCGTGAAATCATCATCATGCAGCGTACCGACGCGGTACAGATTCGGCGTGGACAGCACGTCGGCAATGTCGTTGAAAATCGCCGAGCCGATATCCAGCTTGCCGGGGATAATGCTGCCGCCGCCGGTCACGCTGCTGCCGTAGGACTCAGTGTAGAAATCACGCGCCGCCTCGGCGGCCAGGCGGATGGTCTCGTGGCCAATGCCGAGGGTGGTCAAATAGGTGGGCACTTCGCCCGCCAGCAGCGTTTCAACCACGTAACTGAGGTTTTTCATCTGCATGGAGACCTGCGCCGCGGCAATCAGATCGTAAGTCCCGCCTTCCACCTTAAAGGCCGAGGTGTCGTTGGTCGCCACCCATTCGGTAAAGAACGAGGTGTCGCCTAAATAGGAGAACAGCGTGGTGCCGGCCCAGGGGGAATAGTTGGGGGCGCCGGTCGAGGAGGCGTCGGTGAACACTTCGGACGCCGCCGCACCGGCGTCGATCAGGCCAACCTCGTGAATATCCGGCACTTTGGCGCTGGTGGGCGGGGCATCCGGCAGCGGCGCATTGGGATCGCTGCTCAGATCGACGCCAAACAGCGTTTTGGCGAAGTTTTTGGCGATGTTGTCGGAGGCATTCTGAATGCGCGCCTCCCAGTCATCGGGCACGTGCCCGGTGCGCAGCTCATACTGCAACTTGGTTTGGTCGCGAATGTAATGGGCAAACGCCCCCTGATTCGAGTTCACGCCATAGGCGCCTTTGATCCAGGTATACACCGCGATATCCACGCCATCAATGGGTTGGTTGGCATGGTTGGGATCGGTGAGCGCATCGACGGATGCGGCATACACGGCCGGCCAGTCGCCGGCTTTGGCGGCCTCCCAAATCGCTTGCAGTTTTTCTCGGTCGGTAATGACGTAAGCCATATAAACACTCCTTGTTGCTGAGAGATTGCTTTGAAATTCAACATGATGAATGGAAGCGCGCGATGGAATAAACCGAAACCCGAACAGCCAGAAACGCGCATGCCGCGAGCCGCAGCGAACGATGGGCGGCAGGCACCCATAGCGAAAGGATAGACGCAACTTGCCGAGCGCGAACAATTCGCTTATCGATTGTTTTTACAGGATTATTGCTGTAAAACGGCGGGTTAACCCGCGTATTGGCGTCAGGAAGGGATATCCGTCAGCTGGGTTAGGAATATTCTTAGATAAAAGAGTGGGTTTCGCTGGTGGGGGGGCCGGATAGTTTCCTACAGCTGCGTTTATCTCCTTGCCGCCGTATCATTTACCCTGGCGCCCGCTTATCCTGCATCAGCATTAGCGCGTAACGGAAACCGCGGGCTGATGAACGGTTAATCCAACCTGGAGGACTCGCTATGTCCGATCGCCCTACCATTGCGCTTATCGGCCCCGGTGCCATCGGCACCGCCATCGCCGCGGCGCTTCATGAAGTGGGCCGCACGCCGCTGCTTTGCGGGCGTACGGCCCATCCGCAATTAATTCTGCGCCACGATGAGGGAGAAGTGGTGGTGCCGGGGCCGGTTTTAAGCGATCCGCGTACCGTAGCCCATCCCTACGATCTGGTTTTTGTCGCCGTAAAAACCACGCAGGTGACCGACAGCGCGGGCTGGCTGGCGGCGTTGTGCAATAAAAACACCGTCGTGTGCGCGCTGCAAAACGGCGTCGAGCAGCAATCTCTGCTGGCGCCTTACGTCAATGGGGCGACAGTGCTGCCCTCCGTGGTGTGGTTTCCGGCGCAGCGCGAGAAAGATGCGTCCGTCAGGCTGCGCGGCACGCCGCGCCTGACGCTGCCGGATGCGCCACAGGCGCAAGCGATCGCCGACGCGCTCAGCGGTTCACGCTGTGCGGTTGAGCTGTCATCGGATTTTATCTCGATTGCCTGGCGTAAGCTGTTGCAGAATGCGGCTGCGGGGCTGATGGTGCTGGCCAATCGCCGCGCAGGCATGTTTTCGCGCGCCGATATAACGCAACTGGCTCTGGCTTATCTGCGTGAATGCCTGGCCGTCGCGCGCGCGCAGGGTGCGGTGCTTCACGATAACGTGCCGGAGGCGATCGTGGACGGCTTTCAGCGTGCGCCCGCGGATTTGGGCACCTCTATTCTTGCCGACCGGCAGGCCAACCGGCCACTGGAGTGGGACATACGCAACGGTGTCGTGCAGCGTTATGGGCGCTTGCAGGGCATGCCTACGCCGATTAGCGATATCCTGGTGCCGCTGCTGGCGGCGGGCAGTGAAGGGCCGGGGTGATAGCCGGCGGCGCAGGCGTTCGTCGGGCAAGGGTATTTTCGCTGTCAATGCAGCTGGCATTCAGACAGCCGGTTGCCTGCCGCAGCCCAAACACCCCAACAGCAAAAAGCCCGCTTAAGTTTCCTTAAGCGGGCTTCTCTAAATATGGCTCCTCTGACTGGACTCGAACCAGTGACATACGGATTAACAGTCCGCCGTTCTACCGACTGAACTACAGAGGAATCGTGTGAACGGGGCGAATAATAGCGAGGCGCCGCAGGCATGTCAAAGGCGGATTACACATTCTGTGACTGTTTGCTTACAGAATGCGCAACCCGTTGAGTTTTTTGGCAGATTTAGCCCTCGGGCGCCCGCTGCAGGCGCAGCTGATAGCGGTAAACGCCGGCGGTGAGCAGGAAATCCCGGTGCACGCTCGGGCTCCAGGAGTCGTCGCCGCCCACCCCCATGTGGAAGCCGTCCAGGTGCAGCCAGGTGCCTGCTTCCGGCTGCAGCAGATGCTGGTGGCTGCAGGCCATCAGCTGTTGCAGGCCGTAGCGGCTGAGCGAGAAGTGGAAGCGGCCGTCGATGCGCCAGCCGCCGTAGCGCAGGCTGCGGGTGTCGCAGCGCAGGCCGTTCTCGCCGGGGAAAATATACGGCGTGTGCAGATCCGCCAGCGGCAGGCGCCAGCGCCCGTGCTGCGCGGCCAGGCGGCGATCCGGGTAGTTCTCGTGCGGGCCCAGACCCAGCCATTCCGCCTGCGGCTGCACCGTCGCCAGTTGGCAGTTCAGGCCGATGCGCGCCGGCGGCGGCAGGGCGTCGGCCACCTCGACCTCCACGTTCACGCTCACCGCGCCCAGCGCGTCGAACAGCCACTGCTTGCGGCTAATCAGCAAAATCTGCCCGTCCACGCCGAACTGGTGTTCGCTCACCACCCGCACGCCGTTTTGCAGCGCATCCGCCTGCAGCCGCACGCAGTGCTCCTCCAGCCGGTACAGGCCCGCCAGCTTCCAGCGTTCGACCCAGGCGTTGGGATCGATATGGTCCGCCTCGCTGACGCCGATGTCGTTATCGATCGGCGCGCGCGCAAAGCCGTCGCGCAGCGGCGTCAGCAGCTGCGGCTGCTCATTCTGCCACCACTGCGTCAGGTGGCCGCTGCTGCGCTCGAAGCGCCAGCGCTGGTCGCCGTGGGTGAGGGTCAGCCCCTGATCGTCTTCAATCAGCGTGGGCGGCACGCCCTGCGCCTGCGCCGGCGCGGGATGCAGCGCGCGCGGCACCCGCCACTGATCCCAGGCGCAGCGGTGGTGCGCTTCAGACCAGTCGGTGGCCTGCGGTTGCACCACCTCCACGTTCAGCCACAGCTCGCCGGGCTGATGCAGCATCGGCAGCCGGTCGAGCAGGGTGAAGCTAGCGCTGCCCTGCGGCGGCAGCGCCAGATCGAAGCTGCCGCTGGCGCGCTCCACGCCGTCCAGCTCCAGCCGCCAGTTGAGCTGTTCGTTGTCGGTGTGGCGGAACAGGTAATCGCTGGTGACGGTCAGCGTCAGCGAGGCGGCGTCGAAGGCGAAGCGGAACAGTTGCTGCGCCCGCTGCGCTTCGAACAGCGCCGGGTGCGGGGTGCGATCCGCGAACACCAGTCCGTTCAGGCAGAACTGGCGATCGTTGGGGGTGTCGCCGAAGTCGCCGCCGTAGGCCCAGAACTCTTCGCCGCGCTCGTCGCGCTTGATCAGCGCCTGATCGACCCAGTCCCAGACAAAGCCGCCCTGCAGGCGCGGATGTGCGTGGAACGCGCGCCAGTAGCGCTCGAAACCGCCGAAACTGTTGCCCATCGCGTGGGCGTATTCGCACAGGATCAGCGGGCGCGGCTCCTCCGGCAGGCCGATCCACTTGCCGATCGCCCATTTGGGCACCGCCGGGAACGGCTGATCCTGATCCACTCGCGCATACATCGGGCAGATGATGTCGGTGGCGGCAGTGTCGGCGCCGCCGCCTTCATATTGCACCGGGCGGGTCGGATCCTGGCTTTTCACCCAGCGGTACAGCGCGTCGTGGTTCACGCCGTGGCCGGACTCGTTGCCCAGCGACCAGATGATGATGCAAGGGTGGTTGCGATCGCGTTGCACCATGCGGGTGACGCGCTCGCTCATCGCCGGCAGCCACAGCGGATCGTCAGCCAGGCGGTTCATCGGCTGCATGCCGTGGGTCTCGATATTGGCTTCGTCCACCACGTACAGCCCGTAGCGATCGCACAGCCGGTACCACAGCGGGTGGTTGGGATAGTGCGAGCAGCGCACCGCGTTGAAGTTGTGCTGTTTCATCAGCAGGATGTCGTGGCGCATCGTCGCCTCGTCCATCACCTGGCCGTGGCGCGGGTGATGCTCGTGGCGGTTAACGCCGCGGATCAGCAGCGGCTGCCCGTTGAGCTTCAACAGCCCGCCGCTGATTTCCACCTGGCGGAAGCCGACGTCATAGGCTTCCACCTCGATAATTTCTCCTGTGGGCGAGAGCAGGGCGACGGTGGCGCGATACAGCGCGGGCGTTTCGGCGCTCCACAGCGCCGGGCGTTCCACCGGCAGGCGCAGCGTGACGCGATCGTCATAGGCGCCGCGCTCGTCCACGATCTCGCTGCCGAGGGGCTGGGTGCGCTCGGCCACCCGTGCACCATCGCGCCACAGCTGCACCTGCACCTGCAGCGGGCCGGGCCGGCTGGCGCGCGCCGTCACCACCAGTTCGCCGCGGGTAAAGCCGTCATGCAGCGGGGTGGTGATGCGCACATCGCTCAGGTGCGTGGCGGGTTTGTGCAGCAGGCTGACGTCGCGAAAGATGCCGCTCATGCGCCACATGTCCTGATCTTCCAGATAGCTGCCGTCGCACCAGCGCAGCACCATCACCGCCAGCCGATTTTCCCCCGGCCGCAGCCACGGGCCGAGATCGAACTCCGCCGGCAGGCGGCTGTCCTGCGAATAGCCGACCCAGTGGCCGTTGCACCATAAATAGAACGCCGAGTTGACGCCATCGAAGATGACGCGCGTCTGGCCGGCGGCCAGCCAGGCCGGATCGACGTTGAAGGTGCGCGAATAGCATCCGGTCGGATTGTCTTCCGGCACGCGCGGCGGATCGACCGGGAACGGGTAGCGCACGTTGGTGTAAATCGGCGCGTCGTAGCCGGCGAGCTGCCAGTTGCCCGGCACCGCCAGCGGGGCGGCGTCCGGCAGATCTTGCTGCAGCCAGCCTTCCGGCGCCGCCTCTGGGCGCGGGAAGTAGCTGAAACGCCACTCGCCGTTCAACGACCGGCGGCTGGCGCTGGGGGCATCGTCGCGCGCGTCTTCCACCGTGCGCCAGCTGGCGAATGGCGGGTGGGCGTCCAGCCGGCGGTAGTGGGTGCAGGCCGGGTTTTGCCAGTCACGGCGGGCGAGGATCTCGGACAGGGAAGCTAGGGGTTCAGCGGGCATCGGCGATCGTCCAGTCGGCTAGGTGATGCTCACCAAGATGCTGACCGGCGCATAAAAAGTAAAGCGGTTACACGCAACCTTGCAAGGGCGATCAAATAACCGCTAATGCGGCTCGCCAGCGCGGTAGATCCGCTGTGGGCGGCCCACCTTGCCGTAAATGATCTCGGCGCGCAGCTGCTGTGCGGCGGTGCAAAACTCCAGATAACGGCGCGCGGTGGTGCGGCTGAGCCCCATTTTTTGCGCAACGCTTTCAGCGGTGTGGCGCGCGGCGGGCTCGGCGAACAGCGCGCGGACCTTGCCGAGCGTCAGTTCGTCGATGCCGGCGGGCAGCGCCGCCTGCTGTTCGCCGCGGGCGTAGGTGTTGAACATCTCGTCAATGCGGCGCTGGTTGAGGCGCGCTTTGTCTTTCAGCGCTTCGCGGCGCTGGCTGAAGCGCTGCAATGTCTGGCTCAGCCGGTCATAGGCCAGCGGTTTGATCAGGTAGTCGAACACGCCGTAGCGCAACGCCTCGGCCACGGTGGCCATGTCGCTGGCGGCGGTGATGAACACGATGCCGCCGCGATAGCCGCTCAGCGTCAGTTCGCGCAGCAGGGTGATGCCCTGGCCGTCGGGCAGAAAGTTGTCCAGCAGGATCAGGTCCGGCTTGAAGCGTTCGGTCATGGCGCGCGCCTGCGCCAGCGTGCCGGCCAGCCAAATCTGGCGGCAGCCGCCGTTCTGGCGGATAAACTCCGCGTGCATCTCCGCCAGTGGCGTTTCGTCTTCAACGATCAGGATGTTCAGCCATTCCATAGTGCGACCCGTAATTGCAATAAAAATGCTAAGTGAATGTAAGTGAATTGCGGCGCCAAATAAAGATTATCTCAATAATAAACACCATAAGATTAATTAAGTAAATAAAGAACATTAAATAACTTATTAACCGGGATCGGTTTGTGAAATAGGTCAATAATCGGCGTTTTTTTTCTGCTTACCATGGGTTTATTGAACGAGAAGGTGGTTTTATCTTCATGGTTTTTAAGGTTTTAATTGCCATTTCTGATGTTAATTAAAATGCCTTTTTGTATTTCATTTGTTGTTTGCCAGTTAACCCAGAGAGCGTGTTATGTTAGGCGATGCCGTATTTAATCGGGTAAAGCGATCGGATCATAAAGCGATTTCAGAAATAAGCGCCTTCTTGCGCAGTAACGATCTGAATATCGACACCACGGTTGAAATATTTATTACCGTTACCCAGCACGACAAATTGGTCGCCTGCGGCGGCATCGCCGACAATATTATCAAATGCGTCGCCATCAGCCCGCTGATGCGCGGCGAAGGGTTGGCGCTGGCGCTGGCGACCGAGCTGGTGAACCTGGCCTATGAGCGCCATCACACCCAGCTGTTTATCTACACCAAGGTGCAGAACGAGCCGCTGTTCCGCCAGTGCGGTTTCTACCCGATCGCCACCGTGCCGGGCATCGTGGTGCTGATGGAAAACAGCCCGTGCCGCCTGAAGCGCTACGCCGCCCAGCTGGCGAGCCAGCGCCGGCCGGGCGAGACCATCGGCAGCATCGTGATGAACGCCAACCCCTTCACTCGCGGGCACCAATATCTGGTGCGGCAGGCGGCCAAACGCTGCGACTGGCTGCACCTGTTTCTGGTGAAGGAAAACACCTCGCGCTTCAGCTATGAAGACCGGCGCCGGCTGGTGCTGGCCGGCACCGCCGATATCCCCAACCTCACGGTACACGAAGGCTCGCAGTACGTGATCTCGCGCGCCACCTTCCCCTGTTACTTCATCAAGGACCAGGGCGTGGCCGACGACTGTTACACCGAAATCGATCTGAAGATCTTCCGCCAGTATCTGGCGCCCGCGCTGGGCATTACGCACCGCTTCGTCGGCAACGAGCCGTTCTGCGCGGTGACCGCGAAATACAACCGCGACATGCGCTACTGGCTGGAAACGCCGGCGTTGCCCAGCCCGCCGATCGCGCTGGTGGAAATCGAGCGTTTGCAATATCAGGGCACGGCGATCTCCGCCTCCTGGGTGCGCAAGCTGCTGGCGGCGGGGGACTTCCACGCCGCCGCGCCGCTGGTGCCGCCGGACACCCTGTACTACCTGCAGGATCTGCAAACGCAGCGCCGGGCCAAGGCGGCCCCGCATCCTTTTGAGTCCGCACAATCAGGTGAATGATGAAAATTATCCGAGAAGCAATGGCCGGCACGCTGGAATCCAGCGATGTCATGGTGCGCATCGCGCCCGCCGAAGGGCCACAGCACGATCTGCTGATCGCCAGCAGCGTGGAAAAACAGTTCGGCGCGGCGATCCGCCGCACCCTGCTGGAGGTGCTGCAGCGTTATGAGGTGGAACCGGTGCAGGTGATCGTCGACGACAAAGGGGCGCTGGACTGCGTGCTGCGCGCCCGGCTGGAAACCGCGCTGATGCGCGCCTGCGAGGGTGGCCAACTGCCGTGGGAGGCGAAAGATGAAAACGCTGAATAAAACCCGGCTGCGCCGCAGCATGTTGTTCGTCCCCGGCGCCAACGCGGCGATGGTCAGCAACGCCTTTATCTATCAGGCCGATGCGCTGATGTTCGATCTTGAAGACTCGGTGATCCTGCGTGAAAAAGACGCGGCGCGCCGGCTGGTGTACCACGCGCTGCAGCACCCGCTGTACCAGGAGGTGGAAACCATCGTGCGCGTCAATGCGCTCGACTCCGCCTACGGCCTGGCGGATTTGCAGGCGGTGGTGCGCGGCGGCGCGGACATCGTGCGCCTGCCGAAGACCGACAGCGCGCAGGACGTTATCGACATGGAGCGCGAGATTGCCGCCATCGAAGCGGCCTGCGGCCGGCCGGTCGGCAGCACCGGGCTGCTGGCGGCGATCGAATCGGCGCAGGGCATCACCAACGCGGTGGCGATCGCGCACGCTTCGCCGCGTCTTATCGGCATCGCGCTGGGGGCGGAAGACTATGTACGCAACCTGCGCACCGAACGCTCGCCGGAAGGCATCGAGCTGCTGTTCGCCCGCTGCTCGCTGCTGCAGGCGGCGCGCGCCGCCGGCATTCAGGCGTTCGACACCGTTTACTCCGACGCCAACAACGAGGCCGGTTTCCTGCAGGAGGCGGCGCTGATCAAACAGCTCGGCTTCGACGGAAAATCGCTGATCAACCCGCGCCAAATTGAGCTGCTGCACAACCTGTACGCGCCGACCGCCAAAGAGGTGGCGCACGCGCAGCGGGTGGTGGACGCCGCCGAAGCGGCGGAGCGGGAGGGGCGCGGCGTGGTGTCGCTGAACGGAAAAATGGTCGACAGCCCGGTGATTGAACGCGCCCGGCTGGTGCTGGCGCGCGCCGCGCTGTCCGGCTTACGGGAAGAACCGGCGCAGCACGGGGAGGAAGCATGATGAACCGCCAACAACGATTGATGACCTTCGCCAACCCGGCGGATCTGCCGGGCTATCAGGACGTGTCCAAAGCCAACCTGCAGGCGCGCAAACCGCGCGATCTCAAACTGTGTGACTCCTTGCAGGAAGCGGTGCGCCGCAGCGGGCTGCAGGACGGCATGACCATTTCCTTCCACCATGCGTTTCGCGGTGGTGATTTGACGCTCAATCAGGTGATGGAGACGCTGGCGGCGATGGGGTTCCGCAACCTGACGCTGGCCTCCAGCTCGCTGACCGACTGCCATGCGCCGCTGGTTGAGCATATCCGCCACGGCGTGGTGAGCCGCATTTACACCTCCGGGCTGCGCGGCCCGCTGGCGGACGCCGTTTCGCGCGGCCTGCTGGCGGAGCCGGTGCAAATTCATTCGCACGGCGGCCGGGTCAACCTGATCGAATCCGGCGAGCTGAAGATAGACGTGGCCTTCCTCGGCGTGCCGGCCTGCGATGAGTTCGGCAACGCCAACGGCTACAGCGGTGAAGCCTGCTGCGGCTCGCTCGGCTATGCGCGGGTGGACGCCGAGGCGGCGGGCACCGTGGTGTTGCTGACCGAGCAGCTGGTGCCGTATCCGCATCATCCCGCCAGCCTGGCGCAGGATCGGGTGGATCTGATCGTGCAGCTGGAGCGGGTGGGCGACGCCGACAAGATCGGCGCCGACGCCACGCGCATGACCTCGAACCCGCGCGAGCTGCTGATCGCCCGCCGCGCCGCCGAGGTGATCGCCGGTTCCGGCTACTTCACCGAAGGCTTCTCGCTGCAAACCGGCACCGGCGGCGCCTCGCTGGCGGTGACCCGGTTCCTGGAGGACAAGATGCGCGCCCGCGGCATTCGCGCCGCGTTCGCCCTTGGCGGCATCACCTCGACCATGGTGGATCTGCACGAGAAAGGGCTGATCGGCAAGCTGCTGGACGTGCAGAGCTTCGATCGGGCGGCGGCGACCTCGCTGGCGCGCAACCCGCGCCATATCGAAATCAGCGCCAACCAGTACGCCAACTTCAGTTCCAAGGGCGCCTCGGTCGATCGGCTCGACGTGGTGGTGCTGAGCGCGCTGGAAATCGACACCGGCTTCAACGTTAACGTGCTGACCGGCTCCGACGGCGTGCTGCGCGGCGCATCCGGCGGCCACTGCGACACCGCCGCCGCCGCGCGGCTGGCGATCATCGTCGCGCCGCTGGTGCGCGGGCGCATCCCGACGCTGGTGGAGCAGGTGACCACCTGTGTCACGCCGGGCTCCAGCATCGACATTTTGGTGACCGACCACGGCATCGCCGTCAACCCGGCGCGGCCGGAGCTGGCGCAGCGCCTGCGGGAGGCCGGGCTCGAGGTGGTGAGCATCGACTGGCTGCGCGCCCGCGCGCTGCAGCTGACCGGCGAACCGCAGCCGATCGCCTTTACCGACAAGGTGGTGGCGGTGGTGCGCTACCGCGACGGCTCGGTGATCGACGTGGTGCATCAGGTGGCGGAGTAAGCGATGGCCGCCGTCGATCCCCAACTGGCCGCCGAACGCGCAGTCAGCCTGCCGGAACTGCTCACCAGCCGCGAATGCCGTCAGGCGCGCCAGCAGGCGTGGCTGGCGCAACACCAGTGCACGCTGCTGGTGCTGACGCTGGTCGTCCCCGGCCCGGTGAAGGACAGCGCGCTGACGCGCGGCATCTTCAACCTCGGGTGGGCGGCGCTGCTGCGGCTGTGCGCCGAGCAGGGCTGGCCCAGCCCGCAGGCCGAAGCACTGGCGCTCTCCACCGGCTGCGAAGGTTTTGTCGCGCTGCGCGCCGATGCCCAGCGGGTGAAGGACTGCGCCATGCAGCTGGAGGTGAGCCGCCCGATCGGCCGGCTGTGGGATATCGACGTGCTGGATACGCAGGGGCGCATTTTGTCGCGCCGCGATATCGGCCTGCCGGAACGGCGCTGCTTGCTGTGCGGCCAACCGGCCAAGATCTGCGCCCGCCAGCGGCGGCACAGCAGCGAGCAACTGCTGCATGAAATGGAAAGGATGTTCAACGATGCGATCTCTGCCGATTAACCTGCCCGCCCGCCGTGCCGAACCGGCCTGCGACTTCGCCCGCGCCGCCTTTCGCGCGCTGCTGGTGGAGGTCAACCTCACGCCCAAACCGGGGCTGGTCGATCGTCATAACACCGGCGCCCACCGCGACATGGATCTCGGGCATTTCTACCGCAGCGCCCGCGCCATCGGCGTGTGGCTGCCGCGCTTTATCCAGCGCGGGCGCGAAGACGCGGCTCTGCCGGCAGAACAGCAGCTGGCGCGGCTGCGGCCGCTGGGCCTGGCCTGCGAAAACCAGATGTTTCGCGCCACCGGCGGCATTAACACCCACAAGGGCAGCGTGTTCTCGCTCGGGTTGTTGTGCGCCGCCTTCGGCCGCCTGCAGCAGCAGGGGCGCGCCATCGGCGCAGCGGCGCTGTGCGCCGAAACGGCGGCGATGTGCCGAGGATTGGTGGACCGCGAGCTGCGGCGCAACAACGCCGGGCAGACCGCCGGCCAGCGGCTGTTCGCTGCCTACGGCCTCAGCGGCGCGCGCGGCGAGGCGGAGGCCGGTTTTCGGCTGGTGCTGGACGGCGCGCTGCCGCTGTATCGGCAACGGCTGGCCGCCGGCGGCGACGAACAGCGGGCGCTGCTGGACAGCCTGCTGTGGCTGATGGCCCACAACGATGACACCAACGTCGCCTCGCGCGGCGGCATGCACGCCCTGCGCTGGCTGCGGCGCCGGGCGGCGTTGCTGCTGGCGCAGGGCGGTTCGGCCGGGGAGGCGGGCCTGGCGCGCCTGCGGCGCTTCGATGCCGATTGCATTGCCCGCAACCTCAGCCCCGGCGGCAGCGCCGACCTGTTGATAGTGACCTGGCTGCTGGCGCAGCTGGGTGCCCAAGAATAATAACCAAGCCTTCAGGAGAGTCCCTATGTCCCAAACCCAGGAAAAGATCTGGAAAGCGATAGCGCCGCTGGCGGTGCTCGCGATCCTGTTATTGATACCGGTGCCCGACGGCATGCCGCCGCAGGCGTGGCACTACTTCGCCATCTTCGTGGCGATGATCGTCGGCATGATTCTGGAGCCGATCCCGGCCACCGCCATCAGCTTTATCGCGGTGACTGTCAGCGTGCTCAGCGCCAACTGGGTGCTGTTCGGTGCGCAGGAACTGGCGGAGCCGGGTTTCAAGGCCGGTAAAGAGGCGCTGAAATGGGGGCTGGCGGGCTTCTCCAGCACCACCGTCTGGCTGGTGTTCGGCGCCTTTATTTTTGCGCTGGGCTACGAGGCCACCGGGCTGGGGCGGCGCATCGCGCTGTTCCTGGTGAAATTCATGGGCAAGCGTACGCTGACGCTGGGCTATGCGGTGGTGATCATCGATATCCTGCTGGCGCCGTTCACGCCGTCCAACACCGCGCGCACCGGCGGCACGGTGTTCCCGGTGGTGAAAAACCTGCCGCCGCTGTTCGATTCCTTCCCTAACGATCCCTCTTCGCGCCGCATCGGCGGTTACCTGATGTGGATGATGGTGGTCGGCACCAGCATCAGCTCCTCGATGTTCGTCACCGGCGCCGCGCCGAACGTGCTGGGCATCGAGTTCGTCGGCAAGATAGCCGGGGTGCACATCAGCTGGATGCAGTGGTTCCTGGCGTTCCTGCCGGTCGGCCTGCTGCTGCTGATCATCGCGCCGCTGATCTCCTACTATCTGTACAAGCCGGGCGTGACCCACAGCAGCGAAGTGGCCGCCTGGGCGAATACCGCGCTGGGGGAAATGGGCAAGCTGACGCGCAAGGAGTACACCCTGATCGGCCTGGTGCTGCTCAGCCTGTGCCTGTGGGTGTTCGGCGGCAAGGTGCTGGACGCCACCGCGGTGTGCCTGTTGGCGGTGTCGCTGATGCTGGCGCTGCACGTGGTGTCGTGGAAAGAGATCACCAAATATTCCAGCGCCTGGAATACGCTGGTTAACCTGGCGACGCTGGTGGTGATGGCCAACGGCCTGACGCGCTCCGGCTTTATCGACTGGTTCGCCCAGACCATGAGCACCCACCTGGACGGCTTCTCGCCGAACATGACGGTGGTGGCGCTGGTGCTGGTGTTCTACTTCGCCCACTACCTGTTCGCCAGCCTGTCGGCGCACACCGCCACCATGCTGCCGGTGATCCTGGCGGTCGGCAAAGGGTTGCCGGGCGTGCCGATGGAGCAGCTGTCGATGCTGCTGGTGCTGTCGATCGGCATCATGGGCGTGCTGACGCCGTACGCCACCGGGCCGGGGGTGATCATCTACGGCTGCGGCTACGTGAAATCGAAAGACTACTGGCGCCTGGGCGGCATTCTCGGCGTGGTGTACATCGCCGCGCTGCTGCTGATCGGCTGGCCGATCATGAGCCTGTGGTACTGAGTTGACGCACAGCGGCCGCCGCCCGGCGGCCGCTGGTACGATCTTTTCCCGTGAACCCTGTCACACACTTGTCACACTAACCCCGCCATCATACGCAGGCAAACGCTAACACCTTAAAAATAATCATTTTCCGGGAGCCTCTGCGGATGAGAAAAAAAACGTTATTGCTGTGCCTGCCCTTGTTATTCACCGGGAACGCGCTGGCGGACGCCGGCGGTTATCAACTGGAACAGGTGCTGGTGATGAGCCGCCATAACCTGCGCGCGCCGCTGGCCAACAACGGCAGCGTGCTGGCGCAGTCCACGCCGAAGGCCTGGCCGGCCTGGGAAACGCCGGGCGGCCAGCTGACCACCAAGGGCGGGGTGCTGGAAGTGTACATGGGGCACTACTTCAACGCCTGGCTGAAGCAGACCGGCCTGTTGCCGCAAGAGGGCTGCCCGACCGCCGGCAGCGTGTACGTCTACGCCAACAGCCTGCAGCGCACGGTGGCCACCGCACAGTTCTTCAGCAACGGCGCGTTCCCGGGCTGCGACGTCAGCGTGCACCATCAGGACAAGATGGGCGAGATGGATCCGACTTTCAACCCGATCATCACCGACACCAGCGAAGCCTTCAACCAGCAGGCGCTGGCGGCGATGAACGCCGCGCTGGGATCGCTGAAGCTGGACGCCTCGTATAAACAGCTGGCGAAGATCATCGATTACAAGGATTCCGCCGCCTGCAAGACCGACAAACACTGCGACCTGACCAAAGAAACCAGCGTGATGAGCGCGGTGCCGGGCAAAGAGCCGGGTGTCTCCGGCCCGCTGCGGGTGGGCAACTCGCTGGTGGACGCCTTTATGCTGCAGTACTACGAAGGTTTCCCGATGAAAGAGGTGGCCTGGGGCAAAATCGCTACCCCGCAGCAGTGGAAGCAGCTGGCGCAGTTGAAAGACGGCTATCAGGATTCGCTGTTCACCTCGCCGGTGGTGGCGCAAAACGTCGCCAAACCGCTGCTGACTTATATCAACAACGCGCTGCTCGGCGAGCGCAAACCGGACGCGCCGAAGCTGACGGTGCTGGTCGGCCACGACTCCAATATCGCTTCGCTGCTGTCGGCCATGCAGTTCCAGCCGTATCAGCTGCCGCAGCAGTACGAGAAAACGCCGATCGGCGGCAAGCTGGTGTTCCAACGCTGGCGCGACGCGCAGAACGACCGTGAATTGCTGAAGATCGAGTACGTCTATCAGTCCACCGAACAGCTGCGCAAGGCGACGCCGCTGACGCTGCAAACCCCGCCGCAGCGGGTAACGCTGGCGCTGAAAGGCTGCCCGATCGACAAGGACGGTTTCTGCGCCTGGAGCGATTTTGAAAAGACCATGAAGGGCATCCTGTAATGCCCAGCCTCTCTCCCGAATGCGGGGGAGAGGCCTCTTCCCATCCCGGCTAACGCGCCGCCGTGCCGGCCTTAACGCCATTTATTTTGCCCAGGGTCATTGTTGCAGGCGGTTTCGGGGGCTAACATCATCAGCCTGCCTGCTTATCATGGATACCGCCGTTGCCCACTTTTATCCGCAATATCGAATTTTTCACGCCGGACGGCTATCCGGGCCAGGTGGCGCGCTGCCAGTTTGCGCTGGCGGATTACCGCGACGACAGTTTTTCTGAGGCGGGCTTTGCGCTGCCGGACCATCTGGCGCGCGCGGTGCCGAAACGCCGTGCGGAGTATCTGGCCGGGCGTGTTCTGGCGCGCCAGCTGTTGGCGCCACTCGGTTTCGCCGACTTCACCCTGGCGCGCGGCGAAGATCGCGCGCCGCAGTGGCCGCCGGGCATCGCCGGGGCGCTGAGCCATAATTCGCATACCGCGCTATGCGCCGTGCATCGCGAGAGCGGGCTGGGCGGCGTTGGGCTGGACGTGGAGACGTTGCTGTCCGTGGAGCGAGCTGAGGAGCTGTGGAGCGCGATCGTTTCACCGGCGGAGCGCGAGGCGTTGCTGGGCGAAACGCTGCCGTTCAACGCGCTGCTGACGCTGACGTTTTCCGCCAAAGAGAGCCTGTTTAAGGCGCTGTATCCGCAGGTGCGTTGTTACTTCGATTTTCTTGATGCGCGCATGACGGCCGTGGATGTGCAGCGGCAGACGTTCGTATTAGAGCTGCTTAAGACATTGACGCCGCATTGCCCCGCCGGGCGCCGGTTCAGCGGGCATTTTTGGCGTGAAGGTGACGACGTCACGACCTTTATTTTTTGCTAAAATCCAATAATAACAATGTGTTATTTATTTTCGTGCCGTAACGCAGATTTGACGCAGCGGGCGGAAAGATTCATTCATCGGAGATTGACCCACGGTGGGGAACCGGTGTAATTTACCATCCCTTTACAGCTAATGATAACTATTCGCATAAACATTATCATTGGTGAGGCGCAACAAAGGAGTGGTCTTGTGGCGACACTGACGACAGAAAACCAAACCTTCCCCGGGTTTGCGTACGCCGAACAATCGACCTTTTTGTACCGGTCCGAATTCCGTTCCCTCTCCGCCAGCGGCGTGTTCGAGCGCATTGAGACGCCGGCGTTCGGCGGCGAGCAGGAAGACAGCGCGCTGGCGCAGCATATCCGCCAGGCGTTGGCGCGCGCCAAAGCCGCCGGCCAGGCGGCACCGGTGGTGGTGGGCGCCATTCCGTTCGATACGCGCCGGCCTTCCAGCCTGTACGTGCCTGAAAACTGCCAGTTTGTCGCCAACGACAGCTTTACCCGCGCCGCGCGCCCGATGCTGCAACAGCCGCATCGCCTGGCCGCCTGCACCAGCATTCCGGACGAGCCGCGCTTCAAGCACGCGGTGGCGGAAGCGGTCAGCCGCTTCAAACAAGGCAAGCTGGACAAGGCGGTGCTGTCGCGCATCCTCGACATCGAGCTGGAGCAGCCGGTGGCGGGTCACCAAATCCTCAATAACCTGATGGTGCAGAACCCGACCGGATACCACTTCTCCCTGCCGCTGGCCGATGGCGGCGTGCTGCTCGGCGCCAGCCCGGAGCTGCTGATCCGCAAGCAGGGCGGCGAAATCCACACCAATCCGCTGGCGGGGTCGGCGCGCCGTCAGGACGATGCGCGGCAGGATCGCCTCGGCAGCGAGCGCCTGATGCGCTCGACCAAAGACAAATACGAACACAAACTGGTGATCGACGACATTCGTCGGCGCCTGGCGCCGCTGTGCGCCAGCCTGAGCGTACCGAGCGGCCCGTCGCTGCTCAGCACCGGCACCATGTGGCACCTGTCCACCCGCATTCGCGGCGAGTTGCTGAACCCCGCGCTCAACGTGATGCAACTGGCCTGCCTGCTGCATCCGACGCCGGCGCTGTGCGGCTTCCCGACCGAGAGCGCCCGCCAATTGATCGCCGATCTGGAACCGCACGATCGCGGCCTGTTCAGCGGCATCGTCGGCTGGTGCGACGCCAACGGCGACGGCGAGTGGGCGATCGTCATCCGCAGCGGCCTGCTGCGCGGCAACCGGGTGCGTCTGTTCGCCGGCGCGGGCATCGTCGCCGCCTCGACGCCGCAGTCCGAGTGGATGGAAACCGCCGCCAAACTGGGCACCATGCTCAACGCTTTCGGCCTGAACAGCGGCGCGCTGTAGGGCCACTGTGCGGCGCAGCGCGCCGCATCACATGCTTTTCGCAGGAGACAACGATGAACAACAACATGACCCGGCTGTGCGCCCGGATGGCGGTGCGCGCATGAGCATTCAGATGGATTTCACCGGCAAACGCGTGTGGGTGACCGGCGCGGCGCGCGGCATCGGCGAGCAGATCGCCCGGCATTTTTTGACGCAGGGCGCCGAGGTGGTGGGGTTTGACCGCGAGTTCGCCAACCCGGATCTGCCTTACCCTTGCGTGACGCTGGACATCAGCCGGCCGGAGCAGGTGGAGGCGGTGTGCCGCCAACAGCTGGCGGAAAACCCGCGACTGGACGTGTTGGTCAATGCCGCCGGCATTCTGCGCATGGGCAATACTGAAGATCTGAGCGTGGATGACTGGCACCAGTGCATCAACGTCAACGCCTCGGGGGCGTTTTACCTGTTCCGCGCCGTGCTGCCGCACTTCAAGGCGCAGCGCAGCGGGGCGATCGTCAGCATCGGCTCCAACGCCGCGCACGTGCCGCGCGCGCAGATGGCGGCCTACTGCGCCTCCAAGGCGGCGCTGACCAGCCTGAACCACTGCGTGGGGCTGGAGATGGCGCCGTTCGGTGTGCGCTGCAATCTGGTGTCGCCGGGCTCGACCGACACGCCGATGCAGCGCGGCATGTGGCAGACCGACGATGCACAGCAGCGCACCATCGCCGGCTTCCCCGAGCTGTTCAAACTGGGGATCCCGCTGGGTAAAATCGCCCGCCCGGACGAGATCGCCAACGCGGTGTTGTTCCTGGCCTCCGACTTGGCCAGCCACATCACCATGCAGGATATCGTGATCGACGGCGGCGCCACGCTGGCCGCCTGAGTCAGACCCGCTGGCGGCGCAGCAGGTGTTGCGCACCTTCCGCCGCCAGCAGCAGCACCGCCAGCCAGATCGCCAGATAGGTTGGCCATTCGCTTTGGCTGATGTTCTCGCCGAGCAGCAGCGCGACGATCACCAGCAGCACCGGTTCCACATAGCTCAGCAGGCCGAACAGGCTGAACGGCAGCAGGCGGCTGGCGAGGATGTAGCACACCAATGCCACGGCGCTGATGACGCCGAGCAGCGGAATGCGCCAATACAGCTCGGTATTGATCGGCAGCGCCGCGGCGCCACCGTCGCCGAAGGCGAACCAGGCCGCAGCCGGCAGCATCAGCGCCAGCTCGCACCACAGCCCGCCGAGATTGTCGGTGCCGAAACGCCGCCGCAAAATAAAGTAGAGCGGATAACCCAGCGCCACCACCAGCGTCGGCCACGACACGCCACCCGCCTGATACAGCTCATTGCCCACCCCCACCATGGCGCATGCCACCGCCAGTTTTTGCAGCAGCGACAGCCGATCGCGGTAAATCAAACGGCCCACCAGCACCATCGTCAGCGGCAGCAGAAAATAGCCGAGCGATACGTCGAGCGCCTTGCCGTGCAGCGGCGCCCACAGGAACAGCCACAGCTGCACCCCCAGCAGCGCCGAGGTGAGCAGCAGGCCCAGCAGACGCAGCGGCCGTTGGCCGATCCAGGCCAGCGTGTCGCCCACCTTGCGCCAATCGCCGGACAGCGCCATGAACAGCGTCAGGAACGGCAGCGTCAGCAGCGTGCGCCAGCCGTAGACCTGCTCGCCGTTCAGCGGGGTGAGGGTAGAGGTGAAGTAATACATCGCGCCGAACAAGATGGAGGCGACGACTGAAAGAGTGATGCCCTTAATCACACGCATTCCTGGTGAGTGATTGATTTTATGGCGGCTACTGTAGAGAAATTTGCCGCCAACAACAATGGCGCCGCCGGGCGCTGGACAATCGGCGGCGGCGGGTTACAATGGGTACTGTGTATTCATACAGGCTTTGGCGATGACAATCGATCTTTTTGAAGACGCGCTGCCGCCGCCGTGGCGCGAAGAGATCGCCCCCGGCGCGGTGGTGATGCACGGCTTCGTGCGCGATCACGGGCCGGCACTGCTGGCGGCGGTGCAGGGCGTGGTGGCCCAGGTGCCGTGGCGGCATTTGACCACCCCCGGCGGGCACGTGATGTCGGTGGCGATGAGCTGGTGCGGCAACGGCTGGACCAGCGACAGCCGGGGCTACCGCTATTCGGAACGCGACGCGCGCAGCGGCAAACGCTGGCCGGCCATTCCGCCGATCCTGATGGCGCTGGCGGACGAAGCTGCGCAGCAGGCGGGCTTCGGCCCCTTCGTGCCGGATTCCTGCCTGATGAACCGTTACGATCCGGGCAGCAAGCTGTCGCTGCATCAGGATAAAGACGAACACGACTTCGGCGCGCCGATCGTCTCGGTGTCGCTCGGGCTGCCGGCGGTGTTTCAGTTCGGCGGCCTGCAGCGCAGCGACCGGGCGCGGCGCATTCCGCTGGCGCACGGCGATGTGGTGGTGTGGGGCGGCCCATCGCGGCTCTGTTTTCACGGCATCCTGCCGGTCAAGGAAGGCTACCACTCGCTGGTGGGGCCGCACCGCATCAACATCACGCTACGCAAGGCGCTTTAGCTGCGGCTCCTGCGCCAGGCAGGCGACGAGATAGTCGATAAACACCCGCAGTTTGGGCGGCAGATACTGGTTGGGCGCGTAGAGCAACCACAGGCCGCCGTGATAGCTGCTGAGGAAATCCCATTCCGGCAACACCTGCACGATCTCGCCGTCGTCGAGCGCCTGGCGGGCGGTAAAGTACGGCAGGCTGCCGATGCCGATATGCCGTTTCACCGCGTCCAGCCGCACGCCGGTGTGGTTGGCGGCGTAGCGGCCGCGCACGTTGACCGTCACCGTTTTGCCGCTGCGGCGGAATTTCCATTGCGCGTCGCTCGGCGTTTCCCCCAGATAGATGCAGCTGTGCGCCGCCAGATCGTGCGGGTGCTGCGGCGCGCCGTGCTGCGCCAGGTAGTGCGGCGTGGCGCACAGCAGATGGTCTATTCTCATCAACTGGCGGCCGATCAACCCGGGCGACGGGCGATCGGTAATGCGCAGCGCCAGATCGACCCGATCGTCTATCAAATCCATGTAGCGATCTTCCAGCCGCAGCCGCACGTCCACCTTCGGGTAGCGGCGCAGGAACTCCGGCATGTGCGGATGCAGCACGAAGCGGCCCACCGCTTTGGGTACGCTGACGCTGACCAGTCCTTCTGGCTCCGCGGCGCCACGCCCGCCGATCGCCATCACCGCGTCGGCCGCCGCCAGCAGGGTGCGGCAGTGCGCAAACACCTCTTCGCCGCTTTCGCTCAGCCGCAGTTTGCGGGTGGTGCGATGCAGCAGCTGCAGCGCCAGCGCCTGTTCGAGCTTCGCCACGCTGCGGCTGACGGCGGAAGGCGAAGCGCCCAGTTTGCGGGCGGCGGCGGAAAAGCTGCCGCTCTCTACCACCTGAACGAAAACGGCCATTTCGGCCAACAGCGCGTAAGAAAGATTTGTGCTCATGACGCAAAAGTCCATTGTGATGGCGGCGGATTATCCTCCGATTATGGCATGAATATAATGGCTCTCCGAACCGAGGAGAAAAAATGATGACCGAGCGACGTTATTACTACAGCGACGATTTACAGGGCCAGGCGCGGGTGTTGAGCTGTGCGCCGGCCGAGGCGGGCGCTTACGCCGTGGAACTGGACGCCACGCTGTTCCACCCGCAGGGCGGCGGCCAGCCTTCCGATGTGGGGTCGTTAGGCGGCGTTACCGTGCTGCGGGTGCAGCAGCAGGGGGATACCGTGGTGCACTTTACCGCCGCGCCGCTGCCGAACGGGCCGGTTACGATGCAAATCGATGAAGCGCAGCGTCGGCTGCACGCCCGCTGGCACTCCGCTGGGCATCTGATCGGCTGGTTGGGCGAAACCCGGGGCTGGCGGCCGGTCAAGGCGCATCATTGGCCGGGGGAAGGGCGCATCACTTTCGCGCCGGGATCGGATGCGCAGACGATAGAAGTGGACTTTTTGCAGGCGGAGCTGATGCGTTTGATCGCCGCCGATCTGCCGCGCCGCCAGCAGGCGGTGGACGGCCTGCGCCAGGTCGGCTTCGGCGAGTTGCCCGCCTACGGCTGTGGCGGCACCCATGTCGCCGCGTTGGGCGAGGTGGGCGCGATCGCGATTACCGGCCTAAAGATGAAGAAAGGGCAATTGAACGTGCAATATGAGCTGGGTTGAATAAGGGGGCGGCTCAGCGCCCGGCCTGCCGCAGCTGGGTGCAGAATGCGCATTGGCATCCCGCTACCGGCACCGCCGCGCAGCTGCCGATGCTCACCGGCTGGGCGTCCATGGCGTGAAAGCCGTAAAACAGATTTTCGATGTTTTGTTCCGCCACCCGCGCCTGCTCCGGGCGCGGTTCGGGCACTTTCGACTGAAACGCTGCGGCCTTGCCGGCCAGCAGGCTGAGAAACAACAGCGACAGCTGGATTTTCATCGTCGTCTTCCCTTTACTTGTTTTTTGATACGTTATAACAAAACCAAGGCGCCGCCAAGCGCCGCTCTCGCGATCGGCGCCCGCCAGCGCGTGAGCCGGTGCGGTGAACGCCCGTGTTTAATTTACCTTTCTATTTGATTTCATTGAAATTGATGAAGTAGTCCGATGCCATCATCCAGGGAATGACAGGGCAGTCAATATTCTAAATACTTAAGTTTTCAGCGGCGCCTGGAAAGCGGGCCGGGTCGGGGCCGTGACCGGCGTTTACGCGGTGTCCTACAGCTTTTTGAAGTATTTCAAGGCGTGGTACCACAGATAGCCGAACGGCGGGCGTGGAGTGAGCTCCCGTTCGGTTGCGGTGCGCGATTGCGGCTTTGGGCCGGCAACCGCGCGCCGAAGGCGGGGGGCGAACCGCCTTCATCTCCTCGTTTAAACGCTGTCTTCAGCGATCAGCACCTCAGTGATATCAATGCGATGCAGCAGCTTTCTCTGTTTCTCATGGCTGATTTTCTTCATGCGGCGCAGCCGGTACAGCTCTTCTCTTTCCGCGTGCAACGAGGCTAAGTACAACTGCTTTTCCAGCCGCTTCAGCGCCACGATATTCTTAACGTCTTCTTTGGTCAGAATTTTACGTTGCAGCACGTCCAGCATCCGCCGCGTCGTTTCTTCAATCAGCTCCGGCGTGGCGTCGTCCGGCGGGGCGACGAGCAGCTTTTCCTTGGTTTCGTTAACGGCTTTGGTCGCCGCGCTCGCCAAGGCTTCTGAAACGGAGAAAGCCTCTTCCTGATCTTCTTCCGGCGGCAAATTGCCGCGCAACAGGAAGGGCAGCGTGACGATGCCGACGACGATCGACAGCAAGATGACCCCCGAGGCGATAAACACCAGCTGATACCGCCCCGGGAATGGCGAGCCATCCAATAAAAACAGCGGAATTGACAGCACGCCCGCCAGGGTCACCGCCCCTCGCACCCCGGCAAAGGCGGCGACGAACAGATCGCGCGTGCTGAATTTCGAAAATAACAGCGGATCTTTGCGCATCAGGGTCGCGCTGCCGACCTTCATCAGCCACAGCCAAATCAAACGCACGGCGATCAAACTAAAATAGATGATCACCACGTAAGCCAGCAGCGTCTCCAGGCTGATGGAATGATCGATACCGGTTTGCGCCACGGTGAAGTTCAAGATGCCTGGCAGCTGCAGCCCAAGCAGAATAAACACCATGCCGTTAAACACGAACTCGAGCATTTCCCAAATATTATTGGTGCGTAAACGCACCAGCGGCATGCTGCGATTCACTTTGGATTGGCCAATCATCATGCCGGCGCTGACGGCGGCCAGGATGCCGGATACGCCGATTCTTTCCGCAATCAGATAGCAGGAAAAGGGCAGTAACAGCGAGAAAATAATCTGGGTGGCGGAATCGTTATACATCCATTTATGGATGAACTTAACCATTTGATTATAGAGAAAGACAATAATGATGCCGCACAGCACCCCGCCAATCGATACCTGCAGAAAAGTCAGAAAGGCGCTCTCCAGGGTAAACGCCATCGCGCCGAGCGCGACAGCGATGGAGAAGTTGAGGGAAACCAACCCGGAGGCGTCGTTCATCAGCGCCTCCCCTTCGATCACGCTCATCACGGGTTTGGGCATGCGTCCTTTACCGACAATGCCGGACAGCGCCACGGCGTCCGTTGGCGACAGAACGGCGGCCAGGGCAAACGCGGCGGCGAGGGGGATTGACGGGAGCAGGAAGTGAATCAGATAACCCACCCCGACGACCGTGATGATCACCAGCACCAAGGCCAGACAAAGGATTTCTCTGCCGTAATGGATGAACTCTTGCGCCGGCGTTTTCCAACCGTCGGCGAACAGCAGCGGGGGAATAAACAGCATCAAGAAAAGCTCGGGATTGAAGTCGATATGCAACCCAAACTGCGGCCAGGCCAAGACGGCGCCAACGATGATTTGCATCAGCGGAAGCGGGATTTGGAAGGGCAAGATGCGCGTCACGACGCCGGACAACGAGACGGTGAGCAATAAGATCAATATGGTGAAGAATGTTTCCATCGTGAACCTTTTGTGGATTTAATTTTTCTCGCCGTTATCAAACGGTTTTTCTGCATGCCGCCCCTCAGGCGGGCTCGTCGGCCAAGGCTAAGCAGCGGCCATGGCGGCCGCTGTCGATAAAGAAAGCGCAGTTGAGCAAGGCCGGTCTTCGCCCCGCTTGCCTGTGGGATGGCGCAGACAAACGGGGCAAAGGGTTAAGGCAGCGCAAACGCCATCACGTAATCGCCGGTTTCTGACGAATGCGCGGCGCCGCCGACCACAATAACGATGTATTGCTTGCCGGTTTTAGGCGAAACGTAGCTCATCGGCGTCGCGCTCGCGCCGACCGGCAGCGCATATTTCCAGACTTCTTTGCCGGTGCTGCTGTTATAGGCGCGCAGATAATAGTCCTGGAAGCCGGCGAAGAAGACCAGGCCGCCGGCGGTCGTCATGGTGCCCGCGTAGGTGGGCATGCCAACCGGCATCGGCAGATGCGATCTGATGCCCAGTGGCCCCATTTTTTCGGCGGTGCCGGCCGGTATCTGCCAGGCAATCTTTTTGTTTTTGTAATCGACGGCGGTGATCGTGCCGTAAGGGGGTTGGTTGCAAGGCACTTCGAGCGGCGACATCCACATCAACGTGATCATGCCGTATGGCGTGCCGATCATGGGAGAAGGCCCGTGGCCATCGATCACTTTTTGCGGGTACTGTTTCGCGACGCGTTCATAGTTGTCGCGCGCCACTAACCAAAACACATTCGGGATGCGCACATCGTTCATGTAAGCCAGATGGTTCACAGGATCAATCGACATGCTCCCCCAGTTGAGTCCGCCTAAATTGCCGGGCTGCTCGAGCGTTGGGCGGGTGCCGATCGGGGTCATGTCGCCCTGGTAATTCATCTGTTTGAACAGGATGCGGCAGGCCATCTGGTCAAACAGGGTGGTGCCCCACATTTTTTCTTCGGTCAGGCGTTCGGCGCCAATGGTCGGCATGCCGACGGAGAGCGGCTGGGTTGGCGAGAGGCGCTCTTCCTCTGCGGCGCCTTGGGTCGGCACGGCTTTCTCTTCAACCTGCGCCAGCGGTTTGCCGGTCTCCCGGTTCAGGTAGAAAATCTGCCCGCGTTTGGTGCCGAGCAAAAGGGCGGGCACCGGGCGATGTTGCTCATCAAAACCGTCCACCAGCGCGGGTTGGGATGCGAGGTCATAATCCCAAATGTCGTGATGCGTGGTTTGGAATTTCCAGCGCTCACGGCCTGTTTCAATATCAATGGCGACCAGGGCAGAGTTGTACGCATCCGAATTTTCCGGGCGATTCATGCCGTAATAGTCGGGCGTTGCATTGCCAAGCGGCGCATACAACAAGCCTAATTTGTCGTCATAGGCGGCGGTGGTCCACATATTCGGCGTGCCGCGCGTATAGGTGCTTCCGGCAGGCGGAGCCTTGGTGATGCCCGGGTTGCCTAAGTCCCACGCCCAGTCCAACTCGCCGGTTTTGGCGTCGAACGCCCTGATGACGCCGGAGGGCTCGCCTTTCATTACGTTATCGATAACCCAGCCGCCGACGATAATCTTCCCTCTGGCGATGGTCGGCGCCGAGGTTTGGAAGTAATAACCCGGTTTGACTTCCCCCATATGCTGGCCGAGATTCACCTCACCGTTTTGACCGAAGGCGGGGCATTTCTGGCCCGTTTTGGCATCCAGCGCAATGAGGCGGGCATCGATCGTGGTGTGAACGATCGTTTTCTCGCACAGCGCGCCTGGCGCAATATCTTCATTTTTGTAGTAGCCAAGCCCGCGGCAGCGTTGCCAAACGGGGGAGGTGGAATGCGAGTCAAATTTCCAGCGCGCTTTACCCGTATCGGCATCGATAGCGGTGATAAGACCGTTGGGCGTACAGCTATACACCACATCATCAATCGCGAGCGGGGTGTTTTGGTCCACGCCCGGCCGGAAATCGCCGGTGCGATAAACCCAGGCGAGTTTCAGGTCTTTGACGGTTGAACGGTTCACCTGATTGAACGGCGCGTAGCGCGTTCCTTCCGTCGTGCGGCCATAGGCGCTCCAATCGGCAGGCGCATTGTCGCTTTTGCTCTCGATAAACGTCACGTCGCCAGCAGGGGTAATTTCGCCATGGGGAAAGAAGGCGCCGATAAAGAAAGCGACAAAGGCCACGGATAATGCCGAACCGGCGATGTAAGCCTGCTTTTGACTCTTGGCGCCGTGCAGGTATGAGGGAAGTAAAAACGCGGCGATAATAGAGAGGCCGGCGGGCACCAGCAGGCGAGGGAACAATGCCCAGTAGTTAAGCCCCGATTCCCAAAGCGCCCACAACAACGTCATCAAAAACAGCAGGCCGGTTAAGTAACAAGCCGATTTGCTGCGCTTGAGGACCAGCACTGCGGCGGCGATGTAGCCTATCCCGGTAATGGCATAGTAGAACGATCCGCCGAGGGCGATCAGCCAAATTCCCCCCACGGTTAACGCGACGCCAGAAAAAACCAGCAAGCAAAAGAACGTGATTATTGCGGCTCTCTTACCAAACGATGTTCTAATCATATGTTTTCCTTTGACTTTTAAATCCACATTGGATCACCATCCCATCGCTGCCAACGCGTGAAAATGCAGGCGCGAAAGGCAAGGCATTTCCCGCCTTGAGACTTTTTATTCTTTAACGCTTTAGGGGCATTGAGTTGTCGTTTTGATATCCATTTCAACAGTGGCCATTGCGGCTTGGATCCGTCGCCAGACCAAGATAAGGGTTTTTTATTGGGCGATGACAGAACGCGCGCGATAAAAATAACCATCAACATTTTTATTTAATACCGGGTTGTAACCGTCTCGCAGAGATACGGTTGTGGGTGCGCTGGGCAATCCGATATTTTATAGCAGTGATAAGCGCATTGAATGAAAGAGCCTCTCTGGACTAATTATTTAGAGTGATGATGAATGCGGAACTGCTTTTAATCACGAGGTTGCGTAGAGGTTTACCCTGCGTTGAGTTCAGGGTGAAACGTCATTCTTTATCAAGCCGGTGTCGATAGAAGCGGCGAAAAAAATGATTCAATGCCATTCTTTCCCCATCGACATAGACAATATAACCTTTCCCGCGTTCGCCGACGGTGACTTTTTCAACATTAACATTAGGATAGTGTTTTTTTAGGTTTTTAGACCATGCTTGGATACTCATAATTCTATTTTCCTGACGCGCTTTATTCTTGTTTAAGGCATATTGATAGCACCCGTAAAAATAAGTCTCGTGGAAATAAAATATCGTCACTACCTGGGGATGTCTACAAGCGTGCGGGCGGGATAAAGCGAAAAATGCCGGTTGCGCTCAGGCAGGGTATTTAATGAAAATGTAATAAAAACAACAAGTTGACCAATCAGTCGCACAAAAAGCAAATGTGGGTAACACATTGATATTTAATGTTTTGGTACGTAAGTCATATCGAAGTCAACGCTTAACGGATAAGCGGTTATTCCTTGTGGGGGCGAGAAAATCTCATCTTGGCGCGATCTTTAGGGAGGTATTGACGCGTTTTCCAATTAGATAAGTCTTAAAGTTGGTGCTTTGCGGCGAGTGGATAATGAGTGGTTTTGAGCCTAAATTCATCATGACTCTTTATTGATAAATATAAATAATTACCCTTTTTAATAAATAGCAACGCCGATAGTGACAAGGTTAGCGCTCTGGCCCAGGCGCTACCTCTTTCTCTCTGTGCTTGATAGGGAAGACAATGGGGATATAGGTCTTCATCTCTATTCTATCGCCGCCTTTGGGGGTGATGATTTCAATGAGAAAGCGATCGATCATGCCAACTTTATTTATCGGGAATGATTTGGTGTAGATACTTTGCGTGAATTTTTGCGCCTCATCGCTTGCGCCGTCAAAACTGAACTCTGCAAAAAGTTGCATGTCTTTTTTTCCCTGGGCGTCGGCCAGGGAGGCAAGCACGCTGCCAAGACAGTCTTCTTCAGAAATATAGAGGGTCTTCAAATAGATGCTGACGTAATTCTCTTTCTTGATGCTCGCGCCAAAATTGAAAAAGTTAATCACGCCGCTATCCGTTTTTTTCATGTTATCAATTGCCGCCAATCGCAGCGCGGAAACCGCAGGATGGAAGTGATATATTTCTGCATCAACGCCATCCCCTGAATCGTCGAAAAACTTTGGCAGGTGCACATAGCGATGCTCGGGAATGCCGTCGAGAAACAGCAATGGGATGGCGGAGGACACGTCCCACGATTTACTTTTGCGATACTGCATCGGCGAGGTTCTGAATTGCTTGCGGAAGGCTCGTTCAAATGATTGATATGACTGAAAATTTAGCGTTTTAACGATATCGGAAATAGAGAGGTTCGTCGCTTTCAACATAAATGCGGCGCGAATGAGTTTTCTGCCCCTCACATAGCTTCCGAAAGTCATCCCTGTTTCATCTTTAAACGCTTTTTGGATATGCCCGCGTGAATATCCGCTTTTTTCTGACAGCATCTCAACGGTGAGCTTCTCATTGAACCCACTTTCTTCCACCCAGGCGAGCAGCTCCTCAATGACTTTGGTTATAAACATGCAGGAGCTCCCTTTTAGTTAACTGCCTAATGGTTGCGTTGGGTAAAATAACGCGTTATCGGTATTCAGCGATAAGCCCCAATTTATCCGTTCTTTTAGGCAATATCCTGAGTATAGAACGCTTGCAATATTAACGCGGTAAATTAAAAAAAATGTACTTAAAAGTGTCATTTACCAAATAGCCGCGTATGGCAAGAAGTCGAACGTGAAGGGGGGGCATTTTTGATTTTGTTAATTTATTGATTTTTATTGATTTTTATTGGGGTTCCAAGGTGAAGGGAGAACGATTTTTGCTCATTGATAGATAAAAACTCTATATGGCTGTCAATTTATTGACAGTAACATCTTTTCGAATCGGAATAATTAACTATTCTATGTTTAAGAGTGGGTGGTTAAGCGGAAAATAGGCAGGCAAGGCATTGCGTAATTAAATGATGGTTAATCCAGGGGGGCGTCAAGGGTAATGATATTCAGAGAAGCGTATGTATGCTTTATTTTCACGATAAATAGCGTTTGCTATTTATCTTCTGGCTGTGGCCCGCGCTTTTTGAGGCAGAATAAACGCTGAGCGTTGTTCTGTCTTGGCGTCCGTGGTTTATCAGCGTTTTTCCACACGACTTCTTTGTGAATCTCATCTTGTGCGAGAGGTGAATCGGCATCTTTCGCCCTGGAAATGATTTTTTTTGCAATGTGATGCGTGGATATATTTGAACGGATATGGGAATGCCATTCTTCGAAAGAAAGCAAGTCGGACAGCTTTTGGTTCCGCAAGAAGAGAGATGCATTCAATAATAAAAATAGCAAGATGACAGGCTTTACTATGGATTGTTCTAACAAGTTCAGACGCAATATTTTAGATGAGATAATCGCTATCATTGAAAAAGCCATTGATACACAAAGCCATGTATCAATAAGGGCGCTATCCATTAAGTCAGGGTATTCCATCGGGCATTTACAGCGGATGTTCTATTTGTATGAAGGGATGAAGATAGGCACTTATATCAGAAAGCGCAGACTAAGCCGCGCGACGTTATTGCTGAAATGTACCGATCTGAAGATCTATGAAATCGCGTTGCTTTCCGGATTTAGTTCTCAGCAATCATTTAGCCGTGCGTTTTCAAATCAATTCGGTTGCCCGCCGAGAACATTCAGAACTCTGCGCGATTGGCCTTTTCTCAATTATCAACCGATTATTGGCTTCGATAAAGAGCCTTTCCCCAGCAGCATCGTGTACTTGAATTTGCATGAGTATTACGAGAAAAAAAGGATCGTGCAACTGCTTTCGCCGATAATCAGCCGGGGGCAGATGAAGGTAAACGTAAAGAATCCAATAACCTGTAGCCTGTACAACGCATCGGCAAAGTACATTGCGATCAGACGCAATGAAAAAAAGATGAGCGAAAACGAGTTCATCCTATCGCTCTATGAGGGGGTGTTGGCTTCCCAGGATATCTTCATCACGCAAAGCGTAATCTTTAAAATTCACGATCACTGCCCAGGTGAAAAGGAAAACGTCAGCATGTGGTATTTCATCCCGATAAAATGAGCTTTGTTTATCGCGCGCGGCAGAAGGTTGCCTGATCACAACGGAAAGCTTTGGTTATGCCATCGATATTTTGATGGCGCCCTCCCGTCACCCCCCCTTAAGCCTGTTTCCGTCAACGGAACGGTTGGCGAGGAAGAAAAAAAACCGACCGCGAGGGTCGGTAAGCATGGGGTATTCAATAGGTATGACAATACTACAATTAAATAATAGCGCGTGTTTGGTTTTTTTCTTTACCGAAAAGTGTTATTTCATGGAGCAATTGGCCCGGCATTCGCACATCCTCTTTTACCATAAGACTGGGGGCCGTGACGTGCAGGCATCATGAAATGAAGATAAAAAAAGCCGGCGATTAACGCCGGCCAATGAAACATCGAAATCTCTCTGAGATGCACGACCTCTACACGGTAAATAAGGCTATGCGGTTGCTATTTAACCCCGCCTGCTGCGCTTTTTTTTACCAAAAAGAGATATTTTTGGCAGGCGAGGAAAGGAAATAAAAAAGCCGGTCGGACGACCGGCGAATGCGAAAATAACAGGGTAACGTTAATTGAAAGTGCACATAAAATGATAGCGAATTAATCCTAGCACTGACATCGGCAGTATATTTTACCTAAAAATGTCTTTGCGGCATTGGCATTACCGCCCGGCTCTGACGGCGGAATGAGTTTGTGCGAGAGGAGAAAGGGCGGCCGATACTGCGCCCCCGAAGCCAGGCTAAGATCCCAGCGGCCAGACCGCCTCGCGCACGGCGATCGCTCTGGGTAGCAGCCCGAGGGCGTAGAAGCGGTCGGCGATGCTTTGCTGCTGGCGGATCACCTGCAAATCCATGGCGCGGATCTCGTGGCTGCGGCGCGACAGCGCGAGTTCCAGCGAGGCGCTCGCCAGCCCCAGTTCGTCGGAAAGGTGACGAGCGGCTTCTCTCGGCTGCGCGGCAATGTAGCGGCCGGTGTGCTGCAATGCTTGCATCAGCGGCTGCAACAGATCGCCCGAGCGCTCGGCGAAGTCGCGGCGCGCCAGATAGAATTGCTGATTGAGCACTCGCTGGGTGCCGTCGGCGATCACGCGCAGTTCCCCGCTGCGCTGCGCGTCGCTGAGCAGCGGATCCCACATCATCCAGGCGTCCACCGCCTGCAGGTCGGTCGCCGACAGCGGATACTTCGGCGGCGCGTAGACGATACGCACATCGTTCAACGTCAATCCCTGTTCGTCCAGCATCTGCAGCAATAAATAGTGCACGTTGGAGCCTTTGTTGAGCGCGATGCGTTTGCCGCGCAGATCGGCGGCGCTGTGTATCGGGCTGTCTTGCGGCACCACCATCGCCACGCTCTGCGGCGCCGGCGGCTCAAAACCGACGTACACCAGCGCATTGCCCTGTGCCTGGGCGAAGATCGGCGGCACTTCGCCGGTGGTGCCGAAGTCTATCTCATCGCCGTCGAGCGCGTGCAGCAGCTGCGGCCCGGCGGGAAACTCGCTCCACAGCACGCTGATGCGCTGTGTGGCGAAGAGCTGTTCCAGGCTTTGCCGCGCCTTGAGCACCCCGAGGTTGCCGAACTTTTGATAGCCGATGCGCAGTTCGCGTTCGGGCAGCGGCGCTGCGGCGATGGCCGGCGAATGTGCGGGTGCGCCGGCGCTGCGACGGCGCGGTTTGATCAAACCAAGATGCGCCAAATGGGTGCGCAGGGTATTGCGGCTGACGCCGAGCAACGACGCCGCTTGCAGCTGGTTGCCGCCGCTGCGCTCGAAGGCGTTGCGCACCAGCGCATCCAGCACCCGTTGGTAAAGCTGCGCGCTGTCGCCTTGCAACTGCTGCTGCACAAAGCGATCGATGGCGTCATCGCCGCCGCCGTCGTTATCCGTCAGGCGATGGGTGAGCTGCAGTTGCTGCGGGGCGATCGCCCCCTCCTGGCTCAGCAAGACCGCATTATGCAGCGTGTTCTCCAGCTCGCGCACGTTGCCGGGCCAAGGGTAGTCCAGCAGCGTCTGCTGCGCTTCCGCCGTCAACCGCGGCAGTGGCCGTTCCAGACGGCGGGCGTACAGCGCAAGAAAATGTCTGGCCAGCACTGGAATATCGTCCGGCCGCTGGCGCAAGGGCGGTAAAGCCACCGCCGCCACGTTCAGGCGGTAATAGAGATCTTCACGGAACCGCCGTTGGCGAATCGCGCCGGCCAGATCGACGTGGGTGGCGGCGATGACCCGCACATCGATCTTCAGCGGTTTGCGCGAACCGACGCGGGTGATCTCCCGTTCCTGCAGCACGCGCAGCAGCTTGACCTGCAGCGACAGGTTCAGTTCGCCGATCTCGTCCAGAAGCAGGGTGCCGCCTTCCGCCGCTTCGAACCAGCCCTGATGAGTGCCGACGGCGCCGGTGAAGGCGCCTTTCTCATGGCCGAACAGTTCGGCTTCCGCCAGGCTTTCCGTCAGCGCGCCGCAGTTGACCGCCAGGAAAGGTTGATGGCGGCGCGCGCTGTGGTGGTGCAGATAGCGCGCCACCACTTCTTTGCCGGTGCCGGTTTCACCGACGATCAGCACGGTGGCGTCGGTGGGAGCCAGCCGATCGAGCACGCTTTGCAGAGCGAGCGACGCCGGATCGATCAGCACCGGTTTGTCGGCGGCGAACGGTTGGGGATCGTACATGGGCGTCTCCTGTCTGACGACGATGGGGAAAAAAATCTTATCCCAGCCAATGAGCCGCCGCGAGAGGATAAAAGGCGCACGGTGCTGCATTGGCAACAGCTTTCCGCCGCCGCCTGCTGCCAATGCAGCAGCGTTTTGACGTCGATATCTCATCAATGTATTGATATGCATTGTTTTTTTTAAATCTGCAATGTGGCACGCATCCTGCTTTTCTTTTTATAACCAAGCAAAGTTTTTCTATCGATAAATAATGAAAATAGTTATATAGGAAAGGCATAAATGACTGAGTCAGTGAAAGATCGCATCAACGTTTTCTGGTTTCTGCCGACCCACGGCGACGGTCGCTATCTGGGCACGGCGCAGGGCGGGCGCCCGGTGGACCTGCCTTATTTGCAGCAGGTGGCGCTGGCCGCCGACAACCTCGGCTATTACGGCGTGCTGATCCCAACCGGTAAAAGCTGCGAGGATTCCTGGCTGGTGGCGGCGGCGCTGGCGCCGATCACCCGCCGGTTGCGCTACCTGGTGGCGGTGCGCCCCGGCCTGCAGCCGCCGAGCCTGGCGGCGCGCATGGCCGCGACGCTGGATCGGCTGTCGGACGGGCGCCTGCTGATCAACGTGGTGACCGGCGGCGATCCGGTGGAAAACAAAGGGGATGGCATCTTCCTCAGCCATGCCGAACGCTATGAGGTGACACAGGAATTTCTCACGGTGTATCAACGGCTGTTGCAAGGGGAGAAGGTGGATTTCAGCGGTAAGCATATTCGCGTCGAAGGCGCCGAATTGCTGTTCCCGCCGGTGCAGGAAAACGGCCCGCCGCTCTATTTCGGCGGCTCATCGTCGGAAGCGATCGACATCGCCGCCGGGCAGATCGACACCTACCTGACCTGGGGCGAGCCGCTGGCTCAGGTGGCGGAAAAGCTGGCGGCGGTGCGCCAGCGCGCCGAGCGGCAGGGGCGTAAACTCAGCTATGGCATTCGCCTGCACGTTATTGTGCGCGAAACTGAAGACGAAGCCTGGGCGGCGGCCGAGCGACTGATCGCGCATCTGGATGACGACACCATCGCGGCGGCGCAGCAGATCTTTGCGCGCATGGACTCTACCGGCCAGCGCCGCATGAGCGAACTGCACGGCGGCTCGCGCGAGAGTCTGCGCATCGGCCCCAACCTGTGGGCCGGCGTCGGCCTGGTGCGCGGCGGCGCCGGCACCGCATTGGTGGGCAATCCGCAGCAGGTGGCGGCGCGCATACGCGAGTATCAGGCGCTGGGCATCGACAACTTCATCCTTTCCGGCTATCCGCATCTGGAAGAGGCTCACCGCTTCGCCGAGCTGGTGATGCCGCTGCTGCCGCTGGCGCAGTCGACTCATCAGACGGCTCGCACGATCAATACCGGCCCGTTTGGCGAAACCATCGGCGGCGATCGTCGTCCCGGCCCGGCGCAGCGGGAGGGCTGATGGCGAAGCGTGCCCATATTATCGTTATCGGCGGCGGTTTCACCGGCGCGGCGCTGGCGATCCAGCTGGCGCGCGGAGCGGTGGATGTCACGGTGATCGAACCGCGCGCCGCGCCGGGCTATGGCGTGGCGTATTCGACCACCGAGCCGACTCACCGCATCAACGTCCCGGCCGATAGGATGCAGCTGGCGGATGAACCGGCGGGGGATTTTGACCGCTGGTTCCGCGAGAGCGGCGGGCTGGCGGCCGATCCGCAGGCGTTGTGGCGCGACGGTAAAGCCTATCCGCAGCGCGGCGCCTTCGGCCGCTACGTCGAGGAACGTTTTCATCAGGCGGCGCAGTCGGGCCAGGCCCGCTTGCGGCACCTACGCGATCGGGCGCAGCACCTGCAGCCGCAGGCGCAGGGCGCGTCCGTCATCACCGCCGGCGGCGAACGGCTGTGGGGCGACTATGTGGTGTTGGCGACCAGCCATCCGCCGCCCGCGCTGCCGCGGCAGATCGCCCCGGAACTGGCGCGCGACGCGCGTTTGATCGCCAATCCCTGGGCGGAGGGGGCGCTGGATGAGATTGAACCCGATGAATCGTTGGCGATCGTCGGCAGCGGGCTGACGATGGCCGATGCGGTGGCGGCGTTGCACCGCATCGGCCATCGCGGGCCGATTACCGCGTTCTCTCGTCACGGCTTGCTGCCGCGTGCCAATGCCGAAGGGGAGTACCCGACGTGGTCGTTTACCCCGCCATCCGGACTGCGTGACGGGGTGCGGCAGGTGCGCCTTGAGGTGGCGCGCGCCGCTCGGCAACGGGTGCCGTGGCAGGCGGTGTTGGACGCGGTGCGCGCCCAGGGCCAGCGCCTGTGGCAAGCGTTGACGCCGACCGAACAGCAGCGCTTTCTGCGGCATCTGCGCGCCTATTGGGACGTGCACCGCTATCGCCTTGCGCCGCAGGTGAGCACGCTGCTGACGGAGCAACAGGCAGCGGGCACGCTGCAGGTATTGGCCGCTCGTCTGCGGCGGGCGGAACCCGCGCCGCAGGGCGTGCGCTTGACGATTCTGCCGCGCCAGGGCGCAGAGCGGGCGCTGCAGGCGCAGCGGTTGCTGATCGCTACGGGGCCGGCTTATGCCGGCCTGATCGCCGCCAGCCCGTTGCTCAGTTCGCTGGCGGAGCAGGGGGCGCTGCGCGCCGATCCGCTGGGATTGGGGCTGTGGGTCAATGCCGACAGCCAGGCGATCGGCGGCGACGGCCTTGCCAACCCGCGCCTGCTGGTGGCCGGCCCGGCGGCGCGCGGGCGCTTCGGCGAACTGATGGGGCTGCCGCAGGTGGCGGAACACGCCCAAAGCGTCGCGCAATACCTGCTGGCGCGATGTCCGGCTGCAAACTGATCGTCCATTCCCGTTTTTAACACCCTAAGACCCCCCATCCGGCCCGGCTCCGCCCGTGGCCGGCAGATAATTGTGGAGCTCGCTATGTCATCGCAACGTGAAATTCGTCTTAACGCTTTTGATATGAACTGCGTCGGCCATCAGTCGCCGGGGCTGTGGGCGCACCCGCGCGACCGTTCCTGGCAGTATAAGGATCTCGAATATTGGACCGATCTGGCGCGCCTGCTGGAACGCGGCAAGTTCGATGGATTGTTTATCGCCGACGTGCTGGGGATTTACGACGTGCTTAACGGCAGCGGCGACGCGGCGATCCGCCAGGCGACGCAGGTGCCGGTTAACGATCCGCTGGCGCTGGTGACGCCGATGGCGCTGGTTACCGAACATCTCGGCTTCGGGCTGACCGCCTCGCTGTCATTCGAGCACCCTTATCCTTTCGCCCGCAGATTGTCGACGCTTGATCACCTGACCAAGGGGCGCATCGGTTGGAATATCGTCACCTCTTACCTGGAGAGCGGCGCGCGCAATATTGGCCACCGGGCGCAGACCGATCACGATGCGCGCTACGACTACGCCGATGAATACCTGCAGGTGGTTTACAAGCTGCTGGAGGGCAGTTGGGAAGACGGCGCGATTTTGCGCGATCGTCAGCGGCGCATCTTCAGCGATCCGGCGAAAATTCATCCGATCAACCACAAGGGCGAGTTCTTCCAGGTGCCGGGCATTCATCTGAGCGAGCCTTCGCCGCAGCGCACGCCGGTGCTGTATCAGGCCGGCGCTTCCAGCCGCGGCAAGCAGTTTGCCGCGGAACACGCCGAATGCGTGTTTGTCGCTTCTCCTTCGAAAACATTGCTGAAAAAAACCGTGGCCGATATCCGCCGCCGCGCCGCCGAGGCCGGGCGCGATCCCCGCAGCATCCTGATCTTCAACCTGCAGACGGTGATCGTCGGTGAAACTGACCGACAGGCGCAGGAAAAATGGCGGGAATACAAATCCTATACCAGCTACGAAGGCGCGCTGGCGCTGGTGTCCGGCTGGACCGGCATCGATTTCGGCCAGTATCAGCCGGATCAGGTGCTGAAGCATCTGCACACCAATGCCATTCAGTCGGCGGTGGAAACTTTCTCCAGCGCCGATCCCAGCCGTGAATGGACAGTACAGGGCATCGCCGAATGGGTCGGCATCGGCGGTTTCGGCCCGCTGTTGGTGGGTGGCCCGCAAACCGTGGCCGACGAGCTGCAGGCGTGGGTGGAGGAAACGGATGTTGACGGTTTCAATCTGGCCTACGCCGTTACCCATGAAACCTTCACCGACGTGGTGGAACTGCTGATCCCCGAGCTGCAAAAACGCGGAGCGTACAAGCGCGACTACACGGCGGGCACTCTGCGAGAAAAATTGTTCAATCAGGGGCCGCGCCTGGCGGAGCCGCACCCGGCGGTGGGCTACCGCTGGCCGGCCGGCGCGTCCTTGGCCGATGCACTGAGCGTCAAGTGAGGATGTGATGATAGAGATTGAGGAGTTGCACAAGGCTTACCGCGCGCCGGACGGGCGCCGGATTGAGGTGCTGAAGGGCGTTTCGCTGCGGGTGCCGGCCGGATCGATTACCGCCGTAGTCGGCCCCAGCGGGGCGGGCAAATCGACGCTGGCGAAATGCATCAGTCTGCTGGAGCGGCCGAGCAGCGGCAGTATCCGAGTGAACGGCCAGGACTTGTCGCGGCTTGCGGGCGAGGCGCTGCGCAGGGAGCGGCGGGCGATAGGCACGGTGTTCCAGTCTTCCGCGCTGCTGCAGCGCAAAACCGCCTGGCAGAATGTGGCGCTGCCGTTGACCTATCTGGGCGTGGTGCCGCGCGATATCGACAAGCGGGTAAAGAGCCTGCTGGCGGCGGTGGGGCTGGCGGACAAGGCGGCGTTTTACCCGGCGCAGCTGTCCGGCGGCCAGCGCCAAAGGGTAGGCATCGCCCGCGCGCTGGCGCTGAATCCGTCGGTGCTGCTGGCGGATGAGGCCACCTCCGGGCTGGATCCGGACGCCACCGGGGCCATTCTCAGCCTGCTTAAACAGCTGCGCGATCGGTATGGCCTGTCGATCATCCTGATCACCCACGAGATGGATGCGGTGCGCGACGCCGCCGACGCGGTGGCCGAGATCCGCGACGGCGTGATTGTGCAGCAAGGGCCGGTGCGCGAACTGTTGGCAGCGCCCGATTCCTCGCTGGGCCGCCGGCTGTTCCCGCTGAAGACGCTGGCGTCCGACGCCGCGTTGCGGCTGCAGGTAACCTACTGCGCCCGTCAGCCGGCGGCCACCGACTGGATCAGCCGCATCAGCCGCCAACTCGACCTGCAGATCGATCTGTTGGGCGGCCACGTTGAAGTGGTGGGCGGCAGCCTGGCCGGGCGGTTGGAGATTGCGGTGCGTTTTGGCGGCGGTTCGCGTTCGGTGGCTGAACTGCAGGACGAGCTGCGGCGGTTGGGCATTCTCGCCGAGGTGCTGGAACAGCCGGCGGCGTTGAAGGAGGCGGTATGAAAAATCTGTCAGACAGCGTGATGAGCCAGGACACGCCCTGGCGCGAGATCCATCGGTTGATGCTGCCGGCCTACGGCGAAACCTGGCTGATGGTCGGCATCGTGATGCTATTTGTGGTGGCGATTGGCGGCGCCGTCGGCGTGGTGTTGTTCAACACCTCATCGCGCGGCTTGTTTCCGCGCCCGGCGCTGAATCGCGCGCTGAGCTGGTTGGTGAACATGGGCCGTTCGCTGCCGTTTCTGGTGCTGATGGCGGCGATTATTCCGTTCACCTTCTGGTTGACCGGCACCACCATCGGCATTCCGGCGGCGGTGATCCCGATGATCGTCGCCGGCATTCCATTCTTCGGCCGGCTGGTGGAGAACGCGCTGCGCGAACTGCCGCCGGAGGTGACGGCGGTGGGGCTGGTGTCCGGCGGTTCGATCTGGCAGATAGTCACCCGCGCGCAGCTCAGCGAGGCGCTGCCGGCGATTGTCGCCGCCATCACGCTGAACGTCATCTCGATGATCGAGTATTCGGCCATCGCCGGCACCATTGGCGCGGGCGGCATCGGCTATCTGGCGGTGGTGTACGGCTACCAGCGTTTCGACAATCACATCATGATCGCCACCATTGTGGTGCTGATCGCCACGATCCAACTGATTCAGTTTATTGGTGACCGCCTGGTCGCCGCGTTGCGTCATCATCAGGAAACCCTTTAATCATGCCTAATCACGATTTTGAGATAGTGAAGAAGAAACGCTGGCCGTGGCCGGTGGGTATCGCGGCGGTGGCGATTATCGCCGCCGCGGTTTGGCACTTCAGCGCCCGCCAGCAGCAGACGGTGCAGTTCGGCAGCACGCTGAAAGTGCACTTTGAGCCGGCGATGGCCGGAGAGCAGCGGGTGATCGAGTACGTCGGCGAGCATATCGCGCCGGATTACGGCCTCAGGCTGGAGGCGGTTGGCCTGCAGGACCCGGTGCAGGCCGATCGTGCGGTGGCGCAGGGGCAGTACGCCGCCACGATCTACCAGCACCAGTGGTGGCTAAAGCAGGTGGTGGAGGCCAACGGTTTTAAGCTGACCCCGACGCTGCCGGTGTTTCAGTGGGCGTTCGGCATCTATTCCGACCGCTATACGTCGATCGCCGAGTTGCCGGACGGCGCGGAGATCGTGGTGCCCAACGACGGCGCCAATCAGGGGCAGGCGTTGTGGCTGCTGCAGCGCATTGGACTGATCGGGCTGGATCCGGCGATCGAGGCGCGTACCGCCAGGCTGAAAGACATTCGCGAGAACAAACGCCATTTTAACTTCAAGGAGCTGGATTTGCTGACCATGCCGCGCGCGCTGAATTCGGTAGATGCGGCCATTGGCTATGTGTCGCAGTTCGACGCCGGCAAGGTGCCGCGTGAGAAGGGCATCTTGTTCCCACCGGCGCCGAAGACCTTCGCTTCGCAGCTGGTGATTGGCACGCCCTATCTGCAGGACGAAAATATTCGCAAGCTGCAGCGGGCGTTTGCCGATCCCAGGTTGCAGGCGTGGCTGAAAAACACCGACGACCCGCTGGTGAAAGGCGTGCTGGTGCCGGTCTCGGCAGAATAATCCCCGCCCGAAATGGCCGTGATAAAGGCCGGATTAACGCGTGTTAATCCGGCGCTTCTGTTACGCTGTAACTGAGTTTAATTTATTGATATTAATGATATTTATAGAATAATTTGTTGTTTGTCGGCGTAATTTTTTCACCCTATAAACGAGGTGTCACCTGCCAATTACAACGAGGAAGCTATGAGTACCTTAAATATCGATACCGCGCCGCCGTTATCTGCGCCCATCGGCTCCGCCAGCGATGTGGCGCGTTTGATTAACCAACGCAGCGAGAAAAATACCCATGCGCGCATGATCGTGCTGTTGGCGCTGGGCGGTGTTTTTCTCGATGCCTATGATCTGACCACGCTGTCTTACGGCATCGATGACGTGGTGCGTGAATTCAGCCTCAGCCCGCTGCTGACCGGGGTGGTAACTTCTTCGATCATGGTCGGGACCATTCTCGGCAACCTGGTCGGCGGCTGGTTGACCGACAAGTACGGCCGCTATCAGGTGTTTATGGCCGATATGCTGTTTTTTGTGGTTTCCGCCATCGCCGCCGGGCTGGCGCCCAACGTCTGGGTGCTGATCGGCGCGCGCTTTTTGATGGGTATCGGCGTCGGCATCGATTTGCCGGTGGCGATGGCCTATCTGGCCGAATTCTCCAAATTCTCCGGCAAGGCCAACAAGGCGTCGCGCCTGGCGGCCTGGTGCCCGATGTGGTACGCCGCTTCGTCGATGTGTTTTCTGATCATCTTTGCGCTCTATTTTCTGTTGCCGGCCGAACATGCGAACTGGCTGTGGCGCGCCTCGTTGATTTTCGGCGCGGTGCCGGCGCTGCTGATCATCATGGTGCGCAGCAAGTTTATGAACGAGTCGCCGCTGTGGGCCGCTAACCAGGGCGATTTGAAAGAGGCGGCGCGCATCCTGCGCGAGTCATACGGCATTGCCGCCCATGAGGCGGAACCTGACGCCGCCCAACCGGCGGCGCCGCCGAAGGTCAGCTTCCGCGTGCTGTTCCGCAAGCCGTACCGCGAGCGCACTCTGGTCGCCAGCGTGATGAACGTTTGCATTTCCTTTGAATACACCGCCATCGCCTTCTTTCTGCCGTCGATTCTGGCGCAGTTTCTCGGTGCCGGGGTGTTTGAAACCCTCTCCGCCTCGCTCGGGCTGAACGTGCTGTTCGCCTTTACCGGTGGCCTGCTCGGCATGCGTCTGGCATGGAAGTATCCGTCGCGCCACGTGGCGATCGCCGGATTTGCGCTGCAGTTTATCGCGCTGATTGCCCTGGCGTTGATCGGGCATCCGCAGGCGGCGTTCGGCGTTGGGCTGGCGATCCTGATGTTGGGCCTATGGCTGTTCGCCGAAGGCTTCGGCCCCGGCGCGCAGATGATGATTTACCCGGCGCTCTCTTACCCGACGGCGATCCGCGCCACCGGCGTCGGTTTCGGCCGTTCGCTGTCCGGTATCGGCAGCGCGCTGGCGCTGTTTATTCTGCCGATTTTGCAGGCGCGCTTCGGCACCGACATGTTTTGGATTGTTTCACTGGCGGCGGCGATCCCCATCGTCTTCCTGCTGATCATTCGCTTTGAACCGACGGCGCGCGATATCGACGATCTGGCCGATCGCGCTTAACCACAGAGGACACTGACATGACGCAACACCTGTTATCCACCGGAGCAGACTACGCACAGCTGGCCGCGCGTTTTCGGCCGATCTTCGCCGAAATCGCCGCCGGGGCGGTGGAGCGCGAGCTGTCGCGCACGCTGCCGCATGAACCGATCCGTTGGCTGAAAGAGGCGGGGTTCGGCAGGGTGCGCATCCCGCGTGAAAAGGGCGGCGACGGCGCTTCGTTGCCGCAGCTGTTCGAACTGCTGGCCGAACTGGCGGAGGCGGACTCTAACCTGCCGCAGGCGCTGCGGGCGCATTTCGCCTTCGTGGAAGATCGGCTGAACGCGCCGGACGGCCCGGAGCGCAATCGCTGGTTCGAACGCTTTCTCGACGGCGAGCTGGTTGGCAGCGGTTGGACCGAGATCGGCGGCGTGAAGCTGGGGCAGGTCAATACCCGGGTAACGCCGCAGGCCGACGGCTGGTCGCTCAACGGCGAGAAATTTTACAGCACCGGCAGTCTGTTTGCCGATTGGATCGACGTGTATGCCGAGCGCAGCGACAGCGGCGGCCCGGTGATCGCTTTGGTTAACGTCGCCCAGCCGGGCGTAGAGCGCGACGACGACTGGGACGGATTTGGCCAGCGCACTACCGGCAGCGGCACCACGCGTTTTATTGATGCGCAGGTCGAGCAGGCGCACGTCTATGACTTTGCCGAGCGCTTCCGCTACCAAACTGCGTTCTATCAGCATGTGTTGCTGGCGACGCTGGCGGGGATCGGCCGCGCGGTGCTGCGAGACGTCGGCGAGGGCGTGAGGCAACGTAAAAGGATCTATAGCCACGGCAACGCCGGTTGGGTGAAGGACGACGTGCAGATCCAGCAGGTGGTGGGGCAAATCAGCGCCTGGGCCTATGCGGTCGAGGCGACGGTGCTAAAAGCGACTTCCTCGCTGCAGCAGGCTTATGAGGCGCATCGATCCGGCGATGAAGCGCTGCTGCAGGCGCTTAACGTGACGGCGGAGCTGGACGCGGCCAGAGCGCAGGTCATCGCCGGGGAGTGGGTGCAGCGCGCCGCCGGTGAATTGTTCAATGCGCTCGGCGCTTCAGATACCCGTACCGGCAAGGCGTTGGATCGCCACTGGCGCAATGCGCGCACGCTCTCTTCACATAATCCGGTGATCTACAAGGCGCGCAATATCGGTGACTGGGAAATTAACCGCCATACGCCGACCTTTATCTGGCAAATCGGCAGTGGCGGTTGAGGCCGTGGCTATTCCGTCCAAACCTGCGTGCTGCGCGGGCTGTCCATCTGATAATCCGAGTAGGGGCGGGTGAAGAACTCGCGCCCCAACTCGCGGGCGGCCCGCAGCGGGTTGCGCGGATCGCGGGCGATCTCGCCGCGCTGGTTGCCGGCGCCGTGCACCAGCCCGACGAAGGCGGAATGGGTGTAGCGGCTGAACTCCTGGATCTGATGCACGATGCCCAGCGCCGCGCCGGGATAAGTTTCTTCCGACGCCACCGCCAGCCCGATGCGTTTGCCGCTCATGCGTTGGTGCACCTGTTCCGCCTGAGGGTAGGCGTTGGAATAGAAGCTGAACGAGCGATCGAAAAAGGCCTTGGTTTGCGCCGACATGCCGTACCAGTAAATCGGCGTGCAAAATACCGCGCCGTCGGCCGGCAGGAAGTGCTCCAGGAACAGCTCGGCGTAGCGATCGGCCGGCGGCGGCGTATGGCGTTCATCGCTCAGGAAACCGCTCAGGTAATCGTCGAGAAAATGCAGGCTGGCGGACGTGCCGGCTTCGGCGGCGCCCGCCATGATCGCCTGCGCCAGCGTGGCGCTGTTGCCGTCGCGGCGCGGGCTGCCGACCAGCACCACCAGGCGCTTGGATTGATGAGCTGTATTCATGTCATGCTCCTTGGTGTGAAGTGAACTCAGCCTTAATCTAGAAGCGAACGTCTGCAGGCGACAAATGACGGTTTTTCTGCCAGGATGAGCTCAACTCATCTCAAGAGGCTTCGCCATGTTCGCTACGCTGCCCGTCAACGCGTTACGCACCTTTGAATCCGCCGCTCGCCTGCGCAGCTTCAAGCTGGCGGCGGCCGAGCTGGCGGTGACGCCGACGGCGATTTCGCACCAGATCAAGGCGCTGGAACAGCAGCTGGGTTTTGCGCTGTTCGAGCGGGTGCCGCGCGGCGTGCGGCTGACGGCGAAGGGCGAAACGCTGTTTGCCGGCGTGCACGGCGCGCTGCTGGACGTCGCCGCCACGCTTGAGCGCCTGCGGCCGCAGCCCAGCAGCGGATCGCTGTGCGTCTCGGTGACGCACTCGTTCGCGGCGCTGTGGCTGGTGCCGCGCCTGGGGCGTTTCTACCAGGCGCATCCGCACTATCTGGTGCGCCTGGAGGCCTGCGCCGAGGTGATCGACCTGCAGCAGGACGCCAGCGTGGATGTGGCGGTGCGCTACAGCCGCGCGCACTATCCCGCGCTGCATCAGGCGGCGCGGCTGGAGGAAAGCTTTGGCGTCTACGCCGCGCCGGGGCTGGCCGCCGCTCCGCCGGAAAACCCGGTGCTGATCACCGTCAAGTGGGGGGATTCGGCGCTGTACGACAGCGGCTGGCATGACTGGTGCCGGGCCGCCGGCGTGGACTGGTGGCAGCGCCATGCGGCGATGCGCAGCTATCACGAGGAGCATTACGCCCTGCAGGCGGCGGTGGCCGGGCAGGGATGGGTGCTCGCCAGCTCGGTGATGGTGTCCGAGATGGTGGACAACGGTCTGCTGGTGGCGTACCGGCCGGAGGTGCGCGTACCGGGCGCCGCATACAGCGTGCTGTGCGCGCCGGGGCGCGAGCGGCATCCGCCGGTCAGGGCGTTTTTGGCCTGGCTGCGGCAGGAATTGCCGCAGGACAATGGCACGAAATAAAAGTTTTACCGTCCTAAGCTGTGGGAATATCAGCGAACTTTTGTTTTTACTTCACTGCGAGAACCTATCATGAGCCAGCCAAGAATCTCCGATTACCCGATTGACGCGCAATTTATCGAGCGTTGGTCGCCGCGCGCGATGACCAACGACGCCATCGACGATCAAACGCTGCTGAGCTTCTTTGAAGCGGCGCGCTGGTCGCCTTCGGCTTACAACATTCAGCCGTGGCGCTTTGCCTACAGCAAGCACGGCTCCGACAGCTGGGAGAACTACCTGGAGTTCCTGATCGACTTCAACCGCGGCTGGGCGCAACACGCCTCGGCGCTGGTGGTGATCGTCTCCAAAACCACCAGCCTGAACGGCGAGCGTCTGGTGGACAACCCGACCCACGCATTCGACACCGGCGCGGCCTGGGCTAACCTGGCGCATCAGGCGCACCTGAAAGGCTGGCTGACCCACTGCATGAGCGGCATTCACCACGATAAGATCAAAGCGGCGTTGCAACTGCCGGACGACTATGCGGTGCACGCCATGGTGGCGATCGGCAAGCCGGGCGACAAAGCCCGCCTGCCGGATTTCCTGCAGGAGAAAGAAGCGCCGTCGGGCCGTCTGCCGCTCGGCAAGACCGTCAGCGAAGGGCTGAATTTCACGCTGTGATTGCCCGCTTTCTCGCAGGCCCGCTTGGCGGGCCTGAGATTGATGACAAACCTCATACCTTTGCTGGTTTGGCAGATAGCACAGAATAAAAAAACAAGGAAAATCAATTTATTGATTTTCGACTGATCACCACAAAGGGGGAAAAACCACGCTTTTTCCCTCTTTGTCAACAGTCTGAGGCCCGCTTGGCGGGCCTTTTTTATGCGGCGAGTAAAACTTAGGGAGTATGTTCTCGTTCGCTCATTCACTGTATATTTTTTTATATAGCGATTGTGCGGTGAGGAGGAACCCGTGGGAGATCATTTTGGCAAAGGGTTGTTGGCGGGGTTAAAGGTGGAGAACCTGAAGCCGGAGGCGGAGCTGTCGCGCTTTTGCTCCGACTACAAGCGCGGTTTCGTGCTCGGTTATGCGCATCATTTGGCGCAGCGCTGCGGCGACGAGAACCGGGCGGCGTTCGAGGCCGGGCAGCTCAGCCGCGCCTATGGCCTCGGCAGCGAGCCGATGAGCGAGTTCTTCTCCGGCGGCGACAGCCGGTTGGCGGAGAAGTTTTTCCACGCCGGCTATAACCAGCCGACGCAGGGGTAGCGCCGGCGAGCCGTCAGGCGGCGCTCAGCACCGCCACCATATACACGCATGCCTCATCGCTTTGGTTTTCAAAGCGGCAGTCCGCCGGTGGGCCGAGCTCCAGGCAGTCTCCTTCGGCCATGTCATGGCGCGCGTCGCCCTCAAGAAAGACCAGCTCGCCGGATAAAACCCAGATCAGCTGACGCTTGAAGGCGTACACCGACGCCGGCATCGGGATCGCCGCGCCGGCCGGCAGTTCGATGCGCACCAGATCGAGCGGCAGATCGGTGCGCGGCGACACGTGGCGCCGCACGTAGCCGCTCTCGGGATCGACCCACACCGGTTGATCTTCCCGGCGCAGCAGCCGGCCTTCCTGCGTTTCCGCGCGGGCGATCAGTTTGGACATGCTGAGGCCGAACGCCCCCGCCAGTCTGCCCAACAGCATCGCCGTCGGGCTGCTCTCGCCGCGTTCGATCTTATGCACCATCGCCCGCGATACGCCCGCCCGTTCGGCCAAATCGGACAGCGACCAGTGGCGCGCCTCGCGTTCAATGCGAATGCGCGCGCCGATCAGCTGATTTAGATTGTCTAATTTAATATTCATATCGTAGTATTATAGTGGACAATTGGCCGGGGTAAACCATGATTATACGAAATGCGACGCTCAACGATAGCGCGGCGATTGCCGCTATCTATAACGACGCGGTGTTGAACAGCACCGCCATCTGGAATGAACAAACCGTGGATGCGGCCAACCGCGCGGCGTGGATCGGCGAGCGGCAGGCGGCGGGCTACCCGGTGCTGGTGGCGGTGAACGCCGCGGACGAGGCGATCGGCTACGCGTCGTTCGGTGACTGGCGCGCCTGGGACGGCTATCGCCATACCGTGGAACATTCGGTGTATGTCCATCAGGCGCATCGCGGCGCAGGGATTGGCAAGGCGTTGCTGCTGGCGCTGATCGCACGGGCGCGGGAAATCGGCAAGCACGTGATGGTGGCCGGCATCGAATCCGGCAATCAGGCCTCGATTAAGCTGCACCTGGCGCTGGGGTTTCGCGACGTGGGGCGCATGGAACAAGTGGGCGCCAAATTCGGCCAATGGCTGGATCTGACGTTCCTGCAGCTGAGGCTCGACGAGCGGGCGACGCCGCCCGCGCGCTGATCCCGGGAGACAGGGCGATGAATATGCTGTTACTGCTGATCGCGGCGGGAATGGGGTTGGTGGTGCAGAATCTGCTGATGGTGCGCATTACCGAAAGCGTTTCGACCATCCTCATTACGCTGGTGATCAACTCCAGCGTTGGTTTGTTGTTGCTGGTGGGGTTGCTGCTGGCCAAAAACGGCCTCGGCGCGGTGGCGGAAGTGACCGGCGCCGCCAGGTGGTGGATGCTGTTGCCGGGGCTGTTGGGATCGCTGTTCGTGTTCGCCGGCATTCTGGGTTACCAGAAGCTGGGGGCGGCGGCGACCATCTCGATCCTGGTCGCCAGCCAGCTGTGCATGGGGCTGTTGGCGGACGTCTACCGCGCCGGCCCGGCGGCGCTGCGCGAGAATCTGCCGGCGCTGGTCGGCGCCTTATTGCTGGTGGCGGGCGCCTATCTGGTGGCGAAACGCAGCTTTTGACGGCGGCTGAAAGGCAAAAAGCCCGCTCGGGTTTCCCTGAGCGGGCTTCTCTAAATTTGGCTCCTCTGACTGGACTCGAACCAGTGACATACGGATTAACAGTCCGCCGTTCTACCGACTGAACTACAGAGGAATCGTTGGAACGGGGCGAATAATAGCGGGGCGGTTGCGGCTTGTAAAGCGTGAAAACGCCCGATGCGTTCGTTTGCTGCAAGATTGCCCAACCTGCTGCTTTTTCTCGCTTTTGTCGCTTATCCCGCGCGCAGCGCAGTCGAATTGCCCGTTGATCGGCGCTGTTGCCTGCCGATGGTGCAACGGTTGCCCTGCGCGGTGGCGCGCGCCGCCCGGCGAACGGCCATTTACCGCCTTGTACCCCGCTTCCACGGCCGTTTACCGACTCTGGCCTGGATCTTGCTGTGATTGCATGACCGGATTTCGGCATTCTCAATTTAGCGGCTCGCTGGAGGCACTATGAATTTCAGACGTCTGAAGTACTTCGTGAAAATCGTCGATATCGGCAGCCTGACCCAGGCGGCGGAGGTGTTGCACATCGCCCAACCGGCGCTCAGCCAGCAGTTGGCGACGCTGGAAGGGGAGCTGAAGCAGCAGCTGCTGATCCGCACCAAGCGCGGGGTGCAGCCGACCGAGGCCGGCAACATTCTGTATGCCCACGCGCAGACCATTCTGCGCCAGTGCGAACAGGCGCAGAGCGCGGTCAACAGCGCCGGGCAGGCGATGAGCGGCCAGGTGTCTCTCGGGCTGGCGTCGGGCAGCACTGCGGCGCAGTTGGCGCTGCCGCTGTTGCAGACCCTGCGCGATCAGCAGCCGGGCATCCTGCTCAGCCTGCATGAAAACGGCGGCGCGGCGTTGGCCGGGCAGGTGGCTAACCAGACGCTGGACATGGCGATGGTCTACGGCGCCAAAATGCCCGCCGGGCTGCACGCCATCGCATTGATGCGGGAAGATCTTTATCTGGTGGCGACGCGCGCGGTGCCGCATCCCGGCAACAGCGTCGAGCTGCTGGACGTGGCGCGGCTGAACCTGTTCCTGCCGCGCGAGGGCGATGCGGTTCGCAACCAACTGGAGGAGGCGATGGCGCTGCGCAAGCTGGCTGCCAACGTGGTGGGGGAGATCGAATCCTCGGGCGCGCTGAGCGCCGCGATCGCCAGCGGGTTGGGGGCGACCGTGCTGCCGGAATCGGTGGCGCGCGCGATGATCGGCCCGGCCAAGGCCTGGATGGCGCGCATCAATGCGCCGACGATGTCGGTGCCGCTGTCACTGTGCATGTCCAGCCAACAGGGGCTGTCCGCCCCGGCGCTGCTGGTGAAAGACCTGTTGCTGTCGATCGCCGGCGGCCGCAGCCAGGAGAAGCGCGCGCTGGCGCTGGTGCGTTGAGGAAAAAACGGCCCGCCGCAGCGGGCCTGGCACCGTTAGCGGAACGGCGGTTCGTTGAAGGTGCGCAGCTTGCGCGAGTGCAGGCGATCGCCCTCGGCGCGCAACAAATCGATGGCGCAGATGCCGATCTGCAGGTGCTCGGAGATCGCCCCTTCGTAGAAGCGGTTGGCCTGGCCCGGCAGTTTGATCTCGCCGTGCAGCGGTTTGTCGGAGACGCACAGCAGCGTGCCGTACGGCACCCGGAAGCGATAACCCTGAGCGGCGATGGTGGCGCTCTCCATGTCGACCGCCACCGCGCGGCTGAGGTTGAAGCGCCGCGCCGAAGCGGAGTAGCGCAGCTCCCAGTTGCGATCGTCGGTGGTGACGACGGTGCCGGTGCGCAAACGCTGTTTGACCTCTTCACCGGGCATGCCGCTGACCATCTTGGTGGCGTCATACAGGGCGCGCTGCACCTCGGCGATGCTCGGGATCGGGATATCCGGCGGCAGCACCGCATCCAGCACGTGATCGTCGCGCAGATAGGCGTGGGCCAGCACGTAATCGCCGATCTTCTGGCTTTCGCGCAGGCCGCCGCAGTGGCCGATCATCAGCCAGGCGCTCGGGCGCAGCACCGCCAGATGATCGCAAATGGTTTTGGCGTTGGACGGGCCGACGCCGATGTTGATCAGCGTGATCCCTTGGCCGGTGCGCGAGATCAGGTGATAGGCCGGCATCTGGTGGTTTTTCCACGCCAGATCGGACACCGCCTGTTCGGGCGCGCTGGTTTCCGGCGTGATGTAGGTACCGCCGGCGCTGGAGAGCGCGATGTACGGGCTGGCCGGATCGGCGATCTGCGCGCAGGCCCAGCGCACGAACTCGTCCACATAGCGGGTGTAGTTGGTGAACAGCACAAACGGTTGAAAATGTTCCACCGGCGTGCCGGTGTAGTGCCGCAGACGCGCCAGCGAGAAATCCGCGCGCAGCGCATCGAAATGCGACAGCGGGAAATGCTTGTCGGTGGCGTGGTACAGGCCGTCGGCGGTCTCGTCACCGATCTGCGCCAGCTCGGTGGTGGGGAAATGCTGCGCGATGCCGGCGCTCATTGAGCGATCGAGCGCCAGGCTGGAACCGTCGATGACATAAGGGAACGGGATTTCCTGTTGCGACGGCGCCACTTCGATATGGGCGGCGTAATCGTGTTCCAGCATCGCCAGCTGTTCGGCCAGATAGTGGCGGAACAGCTGCGGCCGGGTCACGGTGGTGCTGTAGCTGCCGGGATGGGTAAAGCGGCCGAAGGCGCGGGTTTTGCTCGGGCCGGATTGCTGCCCGTCCCAGCTGACGCGCAGTTCGGGATACACGAACAACCCGGCGGCGCGCGCTTGCGCATCCGGCAGCGTGCCGTGGCTGATAAAGTCACTGACCGCCTGCCGCAGCGCGTCTACCGCGGCGTCATACAGGGCTTCCAGTTGATCGAGTGCCTGATCGGCGCTGAGGCCGCTGCGAGGTGGGGCATAGCTCATACTTTCTCCTTGGATGTCCCGGCTCTGTGGCGGGGTTGCGGCGTTTTACCGTCACAGGTTAGCCGAAGAAGGGCGTAAAAGCTTGGTCGAAATGACGGGCGCGGCAAAGAAAATACCGCGCCCGTGAAGGCGGGGGATCAGGAGGCGGGAGCGGCCGCTTCGATCTTCAGCGACACCAGGCCGATGCCCAGCTTCTTCGGCGTGAAGCCGCCGCTGGCGCTCTCTTTCGGCTCGGTCGGCGCCGGCGGAGTAATGCTGATCTTCTGCGCGCCGCGCGGGTTGTCGAAGCGCAGGGTGACGGTGCTGTCCTGTTCACCGAGCGACACGAAGCGCTCTTCGTCGCCGACGCGTACCGAAATCGGTTCGCCGACGTTGTTGCCGTAGGCGCGGGCGCGCAGCACCAGATCGAAGCGCTTCGGCAGCGGATCGACGTAATCGATGTCGACCGCCGGCGCCAGATTGGCGTCGGACCAGCGGCCCCATTCCTCGACGGCGGAGACGCCGGTGATGGCTTTCACCTGTTCCGGCATGCCGGGTAGCATGAACTCGATGGCGTCCGCCCGGTATTTCACCGCCGCGTCGTCCACCTGCAGGCGGGCGACGGCGTTTTGATAATCGGCGACGCTGTCCGCCGCCGGGCCGGAGAAGTTCACCTTGCCGTTGAAGCGTTCGCCGCTGGCCTGCGCGATCTGCGGCGGCGAGGCCAGGGTGCCCGAGGCCACGCAGATGTCGGTGCTCAGCGCCAGCTGCGGCGCCCAGACCCGGCCGATCTCGTAGCATTTATCGACCCAGACGAATTTCTCCCCCGCCCCCAGCCCGGCCAGCTGCTTGCGCAGCGGGGTGGAGAGGTAGACGTTGAACATCGGTTCGATGCGGTTGTCGCCCACCCGCAGGATGAACGGCACCTTGTAGGTGACGCCGGAGAAGCTGAAGCTGCGTTGGCGCGTATCCACGCTGTAGTCGCTGATGCGGTTCGGCAGGCCCCACTGATTGATCACCGCCGGTTTCCAGCCGTTGATCTTCTCTTCGATATTCAGGAACACCGTGGACAGCGACGGCGCCGACAGGCTGCTGCGGCCAAGGCCGATGTAGTTGTCGCCGCCCATCACGTCCAGCACCGTGGCGCCGTTGTCCAGCGTGCTGCGTTTCTCGTTGCGCTGTTCCGCCAGCGGCCGGGTGCCGTCGATGATGAAGAACAGGTTGCGGCGCTTCTGTTTGGTCAGGATATCGTAGGCGGTGTTGTTCATCGCCAGATGATCGGAGGACACCACGATCACGGTATTGCTGAAATAGGGCGAGCGTTTGATCTTGTCGATCAGCGCGGCGATGTGTTGCTGGCTGCAGGCTACCGCGCTCAGCGAGCGGTTTTCCTTGTTCTGCCAGGCGTAGCTTTTCTTGCTGCAGCCGGCGGAGATAAAGCCGTCCGGGTGATGGGTATCGACGGTCAGGGTGAACAGCGAGAACGGTTGGCGCTGTTTGGACAGCTCGACGAACTTGCCGTACACCACGTCCAGCACGCTGTCGTCGTACCAGCCCCAGTCGTTTTTGTAGCTCGGATCGGCGACCCGATCGCGCAGCTCTTTGAAGCCGTAAACGTGGTCGAAGCCGTGGGATTTCAGGAAGGTGTCTTTACCGGCGAACGCCAGCTCGGCGCCCTGATAGAAATAGTTGCTGTAGCCGGCGGCCTTCAGCACGTCGCCCAGGCAGACGTTCTCCGGGTAGAAGGTGGAGACCGCGCTGGAGGCGTTGCCGTCGAAGGGCGCGAACAGCGGAATGCCGCACTGCGAGGCGACCATGCCGGCGATGGTGTAGCCGGTGCCCGGCAATTGCTGGGTATTGCTGAAATCGATGCTGTCCGTGCGCAGGGCGTTCATCTCGTCGGCCAGGCCGGGAAACAGCTCGGTATCGAAGTAGGTGCGCTCCAGGCTCTCGGCATAGATGTACACCAGGTTCGGCCGCTTGCCCTGCACGGTCTTTTTCGGCGCCTTGTAGTAGGTGGTGAAATCGGCGGTATCGCCGACGATCTGGCTCTTGACCAGCAGCGAGATGTCCTGAAACGCCGGGGTGGTGCCGACAGAAAACAGCGCCAGCAGTACGGCGACGACGCTGTAAGCCACGCTGCTGCCTTTGGCCTTGCGGCGCAGCAGGCTGCGGGCCAGCACCGCGAAGATAAGCCCCAACGCCGCCAGCAGGCCGATAAACGGCAGCACGTATTTGCTGATGCCCGCGCCTTTGAGGCTGCTGGTGACGGTGTAGATCACCGCATCGGTGATGCCGTCGCCGGTGAAGTAGTTGCTGGCGATCAGGATGACGTTCAGCACCAGATAGCTGCCGAGCAGCGTCAGCAGAATGGCGAACCACCAGCGGTTGGCGGCGGCCCGGGTGCGATAAATCAAAATCGACGCCAAAAAGAGAACAAACGAAACGACTGCTAAAACCATCCGCCAAACCTTGTCTGATTGAAATAAAACCGTTGCTGCCCTGGTTTGCGCCGCCGAGCGTGCCGCGGCGCGAAAAGTGAAGGGTATAGCCTATTGCCGGCGGCGGAACAACGCGCGATCTCCCGCTACGGCCGACGAGCGGCGGCTATTGTACATTTTTATGACAATAGTGTGACGTTAATCACACCGACGGCGGCCGCGGCGGCGAAAGCTTGCTGGTCGGAGGTTTCGCTCTACGCTTAATGAGCGCCGCGACGGTGCGCCCATCAGCCATTCAGGAGGAAGTATGCAGACAATCCCCGCAGCGGTACTCGACGATCTGGCCCCGCAAGGCGTGTTGCGCGCGGCGATCAACTACGGCAATCCGGTGCTGGCGCAGGCCGGGGCTGATGGCAAACCGCAAGGCGCTTCGGTGGAGCTGGCCGCCGCGCTGGCTCGCGAACTGGGCGTGGCGCTGGAGCTGGTCAATTATGACGCGGCCGGCAAGGTGTTCGCCGATCTGGACAGCGGCGCCTGGAACCTGGCGTTTATGGCCATCGAGCCGGTGCGCGCGGCGCAGATCGCCTTCAGCGAACCCTACGTGATCATCGAGGGGACTTACCTGGTGGCGAACGACGCGCCTTACTCTGAGGTGGCGCAGCTCGACCGGCCGGAGGTGCGCATCGCGGTCGGGCAGGGGGCGGCGTACGATCTGTTTTTATCGCGCACTCTGCAGCAGGCGCAATTAGTGCGGGCGGCAACCTCCGCCGAGGCGATCGCGCTGTTTTTCGAACGGGGGCTGGAGGCGGCGGCCGGCGTGCGTCAACCGCTGTTGGCCGCCGCGGCCGCCCATCCCGGCTACCGAGTGCTGGACGGACATTTTACCGCCATCCGCCAGGCGATGGCGGTGCCGCGGCAAAACACGCAGGGCGCCGCCTATGTGAACGCGTTTATCGAACGCTGCAAGGCCAATGGGCTGGTGAAGGCGGCCCTGCAGCGCAGCGGCCAGGGCGAGGTGACGGTGGCGCCGCCTCGGCGTGATCAGTTCAGCTCCACCGCGTACTGGTCTACCGGGGTGATTTTCTTGATCAGCTTATTGTCGAACAGGAACTGTTCGTAAGCCTGGTAGCGGGCCCGATCCAACTTGGCCGGATCGCGGGCGAACAGCGGCAGGCTGGCTTGCCACGCCTGTTTGTTCAGCTCGGTATTCAGCTCCGGGTGCGCCTTGGCGAACGCCAACCAGGTGTCCTGCGGGTGCGCGTGCAGGTAGTCGCTGCCTTGCTTCAGCGCGACGAGGAATTTGCGAATTTTCGGCTCGTTCACCGCATCGCGGTTGGCGACGATGATCAACTCGTCGTAGGCCGGCACGCCGTAGTCTTCGACGTTGAACACCACAGGCTTTTTGCCCTGCAGCTTCAGCTCCAGCGCTTCGATATTGCGGTAGCCGCCGATCACCGCATCGACCTGGCCCGCCAGCAGGGCGCTGGTCAGTTGGAAGTTGACGTTGATGAGCTTGATATCCTGCGGTTTGAGATGCTCGTGTTCGACCATGGTGGCCAGCGTCGCCTGTTCGATGCCGCTGACCGAGTAACCCACCGTTTTGCCTTTGAGATCCGCCGGCGAGGTGATGTTTTTATCCAGCGCGATCACCGTGTTCAGCGGCGTGTTGATCAGCGTGCCGACGCGCATCAGCGGCAGGCCCTGATCGGCGAAGAAATGCAGCTGCGGCTGATAGGTGATGGCGAGGTCGGCCTGTTTGGCGGCCACCAGCCGCGGCGGCAGCGCCGGATCGGACGGCGGCACGATCTTGACGTCCAGCCCTGCGGCCTTGAAGGCGCCGATCTGCTCGGCCACCATAATCGGCGCGTGATCGGGGTTGATGTACCAGTCGAGCACCAGCGTCAGCTTGTCGGCCGCGCCGGCCTGGCCGGTGATGGCGGCGCCGAGCAACAGCCCGCAGACGGTTTGTTTGATCATGGTCGTTCCTTTATCCCTGGTTATGGTTGCAATCATCAGTCGTTTTCCGGCGCCCAGGCGATCAGGCGCCGCAGCAGCGCATCCACCGCGGCCCACAGCAGCACGGTCATCAGCACCAAAATAAACAGTGCGGCGAAGCAGACGTCGGTCTGCATGCGCGCATTGGCGTTCAGCATCACATAGCCCAGCCCTTCGGCCGAGCCGACCCATTCGCCGATAATGGCGCCGATCGGCGCGACGGCGGCGGCCATGCGCAGGCCGGAGCCGAAGGCCGGCAGCGCCGCCATCAGCCGCACGTGCCGCAGCTGCGCCCAGCGCGAAGCGCGCATCGTGCGCGCCAGATCGAGATAGTCGTTGTTGACCCGGCGCAGCCCGTCGAAAAAGGCCGACACCACCGGGAAGAAGATCACCAGCACCGCCATCGCCACCTTGGCGCTCATGCCGAAGCCGAACCACAGCACCAGCAGCGGGGCCAGGGCGAACACCGGTATCGCCTGGCTGGTGAGCACCAGCGGCATCAGCCAGCGCTGCAGGCGCGGCGAGAAAATCATGCACAGCGCCAGCGCCGCGCCGAGCAACACGCCCAGAACCAGCCCGCTGACGATTTCCGAAGCGGTGACCAGCGTGTGCCAGGCGAGATAGCCGCGCCCGTCCCACAGCGCCTGCGCCACTGCGCCCGGCGTGGGCAGCAGAAAGGCCGGGATGCCGCTTTGCGCCGCCAGCCACCACAGCAGCAGCAGGCCGACGAATACCGTCAGCCCGCGCCGCAGGCGGGTGAGTCCACGCTCTTGGGCACTATTCATTGCGCGGCCCTCACCAGCTGCTGCAGCAGCTCGGCCTGGCTTTTCAGCAGGTCGGCGTCATCCGGCGCGCGCGGCGGTAGCCCGCTGATGCGGTGAGTATCGTCGAGGCCCAGCGGCCAGGGCGACAGCACCAGCAGCCGGTGGCTCAGGCGGCAGGCTTCCATCGGATCGTGGGTGATCAACAGCACGGTATTTTGCGCCAGCAGCTCGGCGGCCAGGCTCTGGATCTCGGCGCGGGTAATGGCGTCCAGCGCGGAAAAGGGTTCGTCCATCAGCACGATCGGCTGGCGTTCGTAGAGCGTGCGGGCGATGGCGGCGCGCTGGCGCATGCCGCCGGACAGCGAGGCGGGCAGGCTGCGGCCATGCGCGGCCAGGCCCACGCGCTCCAGCAGGTGCGCCGCCCACGCCCGGTCCGGCGTTTCGCCGCGCAGTCGCGAACCGAGGGCGACGTTCTCTTCGATGGTCAGCCACGGGTAAAGCAGATCTTTTTGCCCCATGTAGGCGATGCGCCCGGCGATCGGCAGGCCGTCGCTGCCGGTCACCGAACCAGAGCTGGCCTGCGCCAGGCCGGCGATGATCTTCAGCAGGCTGGTTTTGCCGGCGCCGCTGGCGCCGAGCAGGGCGACGAAGCTGCCGCCGGCGATGTCGAAGCTCAGCCGGTCGAAGACGATGTGCTGACCGAAACGCAGGCTGAGATCCCGCACCTGGATACCGGGCGGGAGAAGCGGGGAGGTCATGAGGCGTTCAGCCCCATCTGCCAAAATGCCGACTCCAGCTGGGTGGCGGTGGTGAAAATCTGCGCCAGCTCGGTGAAGCGATCCTGTGCGCCGCGCTGCTGACCAACGGTTTCCAGCAGTTCGATGGCGGCGCGTACGCCGGCCAGATAGCCCTCGTCGCCGTAGTTGCGGATCCAGGAGGCGTAAGGATTGCCCTCCATCTGGGTGGCGGGATCGTGCAGCAGCCGCAGGCCGATTTCGGCATAGCCGGCCACGCAGGGCAGCAGACCGGCCAACAGATCGAGGGCGTCGCCGGCATGGCCGATATCCAGCACGTAGCGGGTGTAGTTCATGGTCTCCGCCGCTTCCGGCTGGGCGGCGATCTGCGCTTCGCTCAACCCCCATTCGGCGCAGTAGGCCACGTGCAGCGGCAGCTCGGCGACGATGCCGTTGAGCGAGGCGGTGGCGGCGCGCATCTCCGGCAGGGTGCGCAGCTTGCTGACCAGCAGCGCGTAGGCGCGGGCGAAGTGCAGCAGGAACAGATAGTCCTGGGTCAGGTAACGGCGAAAAGCGCGTTCAGGCAAGGTGCCGGCGGCCAGCTGCTGCAGAAACGGGTGATCGACGTAGTTCTGCCAGTGGCTGCCGGCATGGTGGCGCAACCGGCCGTAAAGACCGCTTTCGAACAGGGTGGTGATGGACATGGGACCTCCTTGAGTCAGTGGAGATCCGGGCACGCTGAGGTATGAACAGGCAACGGGTGATCGCGTTGTTGCCTAACCGTCCCTTCGCTGGCATGACCCAGATCAGGTTCAAAGGGTTCGGCTTGCACCATCTCAGCCCGTAACAGGACACCCCTCGGAGCTGCTTGTTATACGACATTTGTTTTTTGATTACAATCGCCGGGCGGCGCGGCGGCAATCGGTTCGTTTAGTGCGATCGGGGGCGATTTTGCTGGCGCAAGGCGCGCGGTTTTTGTCACTGTAGGCCGATGATTTTGCCTTTGAGGACGATGCCCGATGAAAAAGATTGGTTTTCTCTCGTTTGGCCACTGGACGCCTTCCGCCCAGTCCGGCACCCGTTCCGCAGCGGATGCGCTGCTGCAGTCCATCGATCTGGCGGTTGCCGCCGAAGATCTGGGCGCGGACGGCGCCTATTTTCGCGTGCACCACTTCGCGCGTCAGCTGGGATCGCCGTTCCCGCTGCTGGCCGCCATCGGCGCCAAAACCCAACGTATCGAGATCGGCACCGGCGTGATCGACATGCGTTATGAAAACCCGCTGTACATGGTGGAGGACGCCGGCGCGGCGGATCTGATCGCCGGCGGGCGGCTGCAGCTCGGCATCAGCCGCGGCTCGCCGGAGCAGGTGATCGACGGCTGGCGCTATTTCGGTTACGCCCCGGCCGAGGGCGAAACCGACGCGGACATGGCCCGCCGCCATACCGAAGTGTTCCTGGAAGCGCTGCGCGGCGAAGGGTTCGCCGAACCCAATCCGCAGCCGATGTTCCCCAATCCGCCCGGGCTGCTGCGGCCGGAGCCGTTTTCCGCCGGGCTGCGTGATCGCATCTGGTGGGGCGCCGGTTCGAACGCCACCGCCGTCTGGGCGGCGAAGCTGGGCATGAACCTGCAAAGCTCGACGCTCAAGAATGACGAGACCGGCGAACCCTTCCATATCCAGCAGGCCAAGCAGATCCGCGCCTATCGCGCCGCCTGGCAAGAGGCCGGCCATGCGCGCGAGCCGCGGGTTTCCGTGAGCCGCAGCATCTTTGCGCTGGTGGATCAGCGGGATCGCAATTACTTCGGCGGCAGCGGTAAGGAAGGCGATCAACTGGGGTATATCGATGCGCAAACCCGGGCGATCTTCGGCCGCAGCTATGCCGCCGAGCCGGACGCGCTGATCGAGCAGCTGGCGCAGGACGAGGCCATCGCTGAAGCGGATACGCTGCTGCTGACCGTGCCTAACCAGCTGGGCGTGGACTATAACGCCCACGTTATCGAATCGATTTTAACCCATGTCGCGCCGGCGCTCGGCTGGCGCTAAACGGAGGAGTGGCATGTCACGTATTTTCATTACCGGTTCGGTCGACGGGCTGGGCCGCGCCGCCGCGCAAACGCTGTTGGAGGAAGGGCATCAGGTGATCCTGCATGCACGCGCCCCCGGCCGTCTGGAGGCGGTGCGCGATCTGCTGGATCAGGGCGCGCAGGCGGTGATTGGCGATCTGTCCGAGGTGCAGCAGATCCGGCAGGTCGCCGAGCAGGTGAATCGCATCGGCCGCCCGAATGCGGTGATCCACAACGCCGGCATGTTCACCGGGCCGCAGGTGATGCCGGTGAACGTGATGGCGCCCTATCTGCTGACGGCCCTGATCGAACGCCCCGATCGCATCGTCTACCTGAGCAGCAGCATGCACTTTGACGGCGTAGCGGAACTGAACGGCGTGGACTGGCTTGGCGGCGCAGCCGGCTCCTATTCGGACAGCAAGCTGTTCGTCACCGCGCTGGCCGCCGCCGTGGCGCGCCTGTGGCCCGGCGTCATCAGCAGCGCGGTCGATCCCGGCTGGGTGCCAACCAAAATGGGCGGCGCGGATGCGCCCGACGATCTGGCGCTGGGACACGTGACGCAGGCGTGGCTGGTGAGCAGCGATGAGCCGCAGGCACTGATTTCCGGCGGCTATTGGCACCACCAGCAGCGGTTTGAACCTCACGCGGCGGTGCACGATGAGGCGTTTCAAACGGCGCTGCTGGCGCAATTGGCGCGCGCCGGCGGGGTGAACCTGCCGCAGGCTTGATGGCCGTTCCTTCCTGGCCCGTCGGTGATTATCGGCGGGCTTTTTTATACCCGCAGGGTGAACCGACGGGGCTTTTCTTATACAGTGGTTGTCTGGCCTGTTTTGATTGTTATTTATATTATCGCCATGCACTCATTCCTGATTATCGTCCCTGAAGGGGGCATGCTGTTCGAAGCGGCGGGCATCGCCGATATCCTGATGCAGGCCAATCGCCTGAGTCCTGCCGAGACGCCGCTGTATCAGATCGCGGTCGCCACCACGCAATCTCACCGGGTGGTGCACGGTCTGTCAGGCCTGAGCCTGCTGGCCGACCATCGCCTGGCGGATCTCGATCCGTTCCTGCCGCGCGATACCGTGATCGTTGCCGGCAAGGGGGCGACCGAAGAAGAGGGGGCCCTGGTCGCCGATTGGCTGCGCCGCGCGGCGCCGCAGGCGCGCCGTATCGCTTCGGTTTGCGGCGGGGCTCTGCTGCTGGCCGAAGCCGGGTTGCTGGACGGGCGGCGGGCGACTACCCACTGGCGGCTGGCGGAAACGCTGCAGGCGCGCTTCCCGCGGGTGCAGGTCGAAAACGGCCCAATCTACGTGCAGGACGGGCCGATCTGGACCTCCGGCGGCGTCAGCTCCGGCTTCGATCTGACGCTGGCGCTGGTGGAGGATGATTACGGCTTCGTGCAGGCGCGCGAAGTGGCGCAGGATCTGGTGATGTTTCTGCGTCGCCCCGGCGGGCAGGCGCAGTTCAGCCGCTATCCGCTCAACCAGGCCAAATCGCCGGGGCCGATCCGTGACCTGCAATCCTGGATCCTGGAAAACCTCGCTGACGATCTCAGCGTCGATCGGTTGGCCGAGCGCGTGGCGATGAGCCCGCGCAACTTTACCCGGGTGTTCACCCGCGAGACGGGCATTTCTCCCGCCAAATTCGTCGAAGAGGGGCGGTTGCATACCGCCAGGCAGCGCCTCGAACAGAGCGCGGAAGGTATCGAGCAGATTGCCCTGGCCACCGGCTTCGGCAACGGCCTTAACCTGCGGCGGGTGTTTGAGCGCAAACTGCAGCTGACCCCGAGCGAATACCGCGAACGCTTTCATGCGCGCAATTTGGCGTAAATTGATTGGTAAACGTCATTTACGCCGCTTCTGGTCGGCGCTAGATTTTAGGCAAAGTCCACAAATGAGGAGTGCATCATGGTGAGAGTAGGCATTAACGGCTTCGGCAGGATCGGGCGCAACGTGCTGCGCGCGGCGCTGGGGCGCAGCGATTTTGAAGTGGTGGCGATCAACGATCTGACCGACAGCAAGACGCTGGCGCACCTGCTGAAATATGACACGCTTTCCGGCACGCTGGCGGCCAGGGTGGAAGCCGGCGACAACCAGCTGCTGCTGGACGGCCGGCCGATTCAGGTGTTTTCGCAGCGCGATCCCGCCGAAATTCCCTGGAGCAGCGTGGGCGTGGACGTGGTGATCGAAGCGACGGGCTTCTTTACCGATAAAGCCAAGGCGGAAGTGCACATCACGCACGGCGGCGCCAAACGGGTGATTATCTCGGCGCCGGCCAAGAATGACGACATCACGCTGGTGATGGGGGTTAACGATCACCTCTACGATCCGGCGCTGCATAAGGTGGTCAGCAACGGCAGCTGCACCACCAACGGGCTGGCGCCCGCCGCGCAGGTATTGCATCAGGCGTTCGGCATCGAATACGGGTTGATGAATACCACGCATGCCTATACCAACAGCCAGGCGCTGCACGATCAGCCGGAAAAAGATCTGCGCGGCGCGCGGGCGGCGGCGGAATCGATCGTGCCTTATTCCAGCGGCGCGGCCAAGGCGCTCGGCAAGGTGATCCCCGAACTGGACGGCCGCCTGACCGGTTATTCGCTGCGGGTGCCGGTGCCGGTGGTTTCCATCGTCGATCTGACGGTGACGCTGAAACGCCCGGCGACGGTGGAGGAGATCAACGCCGCTTTCCGCGCGGCGGCGGCGTCCGGCCCGCTGAAAGGGATCCTGGGGTACAGCGATGAACCGCTGGTGTCGAGCGACTATCGGGGCGATGCGCGTTCGTCGATCATCGACGGCCTGTCCACGCTGGTGATCGGCGGCAACCTGGTGAAAGTGCTCGCCTGGTATGACAACGAGTGGGGCTTCTCCAACCGCTTGGTCGATCTGGCGCTGCTGATGGAACAACGCGGGCTGTAAACGCCCAACAGCAAAAAGCCCGCTTAAGTTTCCTTAAGCGGGCTTCTCTAAATATGGCTCCTCTGACTGGACTCGAACCAGTGACATACGGATTAACAGTCCGCCGTTCTACCGACTGAACTACAGAGGAATCGTGTGAACGGGGCGCATCATATCCAGCGGCTCCGGGTGTGTCAACGCTAAATTGCCCCAGGCGGTGCGACTGCTCGGTATCTGAGCAATACGCCCGTCAATCCGCCCATTGCGCGTCGTTTTCCGCCTGGTCTCGCAGCAGGCGCGCCAGCGGATCCTGGCGGTAGAAGCGGCAAAAGTGCTGATAGAGCGCCGGGAAGCGTTCGGCCAGCAGTTCGGGAGCGCTGAAGAAATACTCCGACAGCACGGCGAAGCACTCGGCCGCATCGGTGGCGGCGTAGGCATCCATGCTGGCGGCCTCTTCGCCGACCATGTCGATCTCGTCTTGCAGGCTTTCCATCGCGGCGTGCAGATCATGTTCCCAGGCGGCCACCTCGCGCAGCGGGATCGGCGGCACGCCGGTGGCGACGCCGCCGTTGCGCATATCCAGTTTGTGCACCGCTTCGTGGATCACCAGATTGAAACCGGAGAGGTCGAAAGAGTCCTGCACGTCTTGCCAGTTGAGCACGATCGGCCCCTGTTCCCAGCTTTGGCCCGACTGCACCACCGGCCCCGAGTGCACCAGACCGATCTCGTCCTGCCATTCGTCTTCCACCACGAACGGGGTGGGGTAGAGCAGAATTTCGTTGAAGCCGTCGAGGCATTCCGCGCCCAGCTCCAGCACCGGCAAGGCGAACAGCAGGGCGATGCGCGCCTGCATTTGCGAGGTGAGCTGCAGCCCCTGCAGCGGCACGATGCGCTTTTGCTGCAATATTTGCCCGGCGACGGCCACCAGCCGCTGCCGCTCCTGCTCATTCAGCGGCGAGAGCAGCGGGATCGCCAGCGCGTCCTGCCACTGGGCCTCGATGTCTGCCTGGGATTGAGAGGGTTGAGTCGCTTTCCACGGCCATTTAATCATCAGGTTGCTCGTAAACTCATCACTTGAACGTTCAGCGGTATGCTAATGCTGTAAAAATGCCGCAAAAGCGGGCATGATAGCAAGCGTTGTCAGGAGAGATGCCGGAGCGGCTGAACGGACCAGTCTCGAAAACTGGAGTAGGGGCAACTCTACCGGGGGTTCAAATCCCCCTCTCTCCGCCACTTTACCCCGCGTTATTCCCCCATTGAATCAAAATCCTTTTCTTTCGCTAATGCTTGTAAACCGTTGGATATGAAACCGGTTTGCGTTGGCCGAGATCCTTTCCCGCATTATAACTCGTGCAATATCAACGAATAGCATTTTGCGATTATGTTCTTCATTTTGTGAGCCACGTTGCGCTTGAACCCGGTGCGGCGCTTGCGGCAAGCCCAGTGCTATGCATGCCAATCACGCTGAACGTGTGAAACCGTCACGGCGATAATGCCTGCCGGCAGGGGCGTGCACGGCCTGAGTCCGCTATCCCTTGAAAAGTTTGCCAGACTGACAACATGCCCAACGCCTCCAGGATAGAGTGTATTTACACGCGATTTTTTGCGCACTAATATGTGTGCACATGCACATAAATGATCAGTCTCCTGCCCGAAACGAGGGCTAAAGAAGGGGCTGACCGCCTGGAGACTGGAGGACTTGCCATGAGTTTGCTCGATTGCGCACTGGATTTTCGTCACTTCATTGAGGAATTGCGTCGCCGAAACGATTTGGTCGACGTGCATCAGGAAGTTTCCGCCGACCTGGAGATAGCGGCTGTCTGCCGCCGGGTCTATGAGCAACGGCTTTCGGCTCCGCTATTTCATCATGTGGCGGGCGCGATGCCGGGGGCCCGCATCCTCGGCGCACCGGCCGGCATGCTCGCTTCTGCGGAACATGCCTATTCTCGCCTCGCCCTCCATTTTGGGCTGCCGCCGGAGAGCGCTCCGCGGGATATCGTGGCGGCGATTCGCCGGGCGGTGAAGGCGGAGCCGTTTGCGCCGGATTATTGTTCGACCGGCCCGGTGAAAGAGAATATTTGGCGTGGCGACGAGGTTGATCTGGAACGCTTCCCGGTACCGCTGTTGCATGAACGGGATGGCGGGCGCTATTTCGGCACCTACGGGTTCCATGTCGTGCAATCCCCGGACGGAAAGTGGCATAGCTGGGGAGTCGGCAGGCTCATGATGCTCGATCGCAATCGTCTCACCGGCCCGGCGATACCCACCCAACACATCGGCATGATCCGTGAAATGTGGCGCCGAGAAGGGAAACCTACGCCGTGGGCGATGGTGCTCGGGGCGCCGCCTGCCGCGGTGGCGGTCGCGGGGATGCCGTTGCCGGCCGGCGTCAGTGAGCCTGACTATGTCGGCGCGCTGCTCGGTAAAAGCGTCACGCTCACCCAAGCGGAAACCAACGATCTCTGGGTGCCGGCCAATGCGGAAATTGTGCTGGAAGGTGAAATCAGCCTTACGGAGAGGGCGCTGGAGGGGCCGATGGGGGAGTATCACGGCTATCAACACCAGCAAGGCCATGAACAGCCGGTGTTTCATGTGCGTGCGGTGACGTTTCGCGATGACCCCATTTTGCCGATTTGCGTCGCCGGCACGCCGCCGGAAGAAAATCATACGATCTGGGGCACCATGATATCAGCTCAGCTGCTGGAAACCCTGCAGAGCGCGGCCTTGCCCGTTGACTTTGTCTGGTGTTCCTATGAGGCGGCGACCTGTTGGGCGGTGGTCTCCGTCGATATCGAAAAACTGGCCGGAATGAATGCCACCGCGGCGGATTTTGCCGGCAAGGTGGCGGAAGTGGTCTTCGGTTCGCATGCGGGCTACCTGATCCCCAAACTGATACTGGTCGGCAATGACATTGATATTGTCGATATCGATCAGGTGGTTTGGGCGTTGGCCACGCGCTCACATCCGGCGCGCGATCATTTTATCTTCCCGGACGTACGCGAGTTCCCGATGGTGCCGTACCTGACGGAAGAAGACAAGGCGCGCGGTAGCGGCGGCAAAGCCATCATCAACTGCCTGTTCCCCGAGCAGTTCAGCGGCGTAACACGTGCGGGTACCGCCTCTTTCAGGCACTCTTATCCGGAACAGGTCAGGGCAAAAGTCGAGGCTAATTGGAGACAGTATGGATTCTGAAAAAAAAGGCGCGCAGAGCGGCAGACGGGGAATGGGATTGCCCAATGGTGCGCTTTACAGGATGACGGAGGTGGTGCGTCACCGCGAAAAAAGGCTGTCTGCGTTACTCGCTTTGCAAGGACTCAGCCTCCATGAGTGGCGCGCGTTGCGCATTCTCTACAGTTTTCCGGGCGACGTGGCCATGAGCGAGGTGATAGCGCATTCGCAGACCGATCGCACCGCGCTAGGCCGCACGATCACCCAACTGGTTAATCGGGGATGGGTCGCGCGCTTCCCCGATCCGGAAGATAAGCGCGCGGTATATCTGCGCGTCATGCCGGCGTCTCGTCCCATTTTTGACCAGGCGAGGCAATGGGTGGCGGATTATGACGCACAGCTGATGGCCTGTCTGGATGATGCCGGGCTCAGTGCCCTGGATGACGCACTGCAACGCATGATGCAGTTCATCGAGCCCGCGTAGTCCGTTCCGGCGAAAGCCAGCGCCGTATTTCCCGAGTGACCTCATCGCGGTGTTGTACTGTTGCCCGCGGGTAAGGTAATTTGCTGAGGGCATGATGACTGAGGCAGGGGTCAACGGACATGAATGAAAGGATCGACTACCACATCGAGAAATACCACTTCGCGCCGCTGGATGAAGCCCCGCGGCTCGCGCGCCAGTGGAGCGAGGTGTTGAACGAGTGTCGCCAGACGCAGGCCGGGGCGGAACAGCGTCTGCGCATTGCGCTGCTCAACGTGGACTATGTGACCAGTTTCGAATTGCCGTTTCGCTTATTGCTGGTGCGGGCGCCGCAGCTGATTGCCGGCCTGCGCGATGAGCTGTCGATCAGTCAAAAAAATGTGGTGTTCAACGGCAAGCGCTTTGGCTGCGTTTACAGCCTGAAAAGCGATTTAAGCGACGTGCCCGAGGCCTTCCAATATGGCCTGTCGACCCGCATTCACCGAACTTCGGCGTCGGGCGTGGGCGCGCTGCCTTACCGGGAAATCGCCAAAGCGCTCAAGGCGCCGCGTGAGCGGCTTAAGCTGGCGCTGGAGCAGGGGCTGCGCGTCACGGCGCTGGACGGACTGTTCTGGTTCGGCATACAGCGCATCGCCGCAGAAGTGCGCAGGCTAAGAAAAACCGGCATGACGATCGTGACGGCGGAAACGGAGATCTTCGACACCCTGACCGGCACGACGCGCAAGGTTCCGGTTTACCGGCTGGCCGATCGTTAATGGCCGATGACTGGCTATTCATTATGCTGGTTTAAACCTGATTTCCGGTGGGGGACAGTCTGACCCCGCGGTGGCTTCCTCTTTTTCTACCCACATTTCCTCGTCGCTCGATAAGAAAATAGGCGCGACTTCTTCTCAAACTCTCCTCATCGTTCGATCGGCTGCAGCACAACGCAAACGGCGGGCCGTCGTCGATGGCGGGTGTCACGATAGCGTCTCCGGTTGATGGCGCCGTTTGCTGTCCACCGTTGGCTTACAACGATGAAGATTTGAAGGAGAAGAGCATGTTGAAACGTTTTGCGTTGCTGTGCGGGTGCCTGTTCGGTGCCCATGCGCTGGCGGCCGGCCCCAACGCCAATATCAAGTATTACGGCTATGACTGGCTGGACTTTTATGAAACCGCCACGCCGTCTTTCAGCGCCACAGAGGCGCTTAAGGCGATTACCGGCACCGGTTTCAGTATGACCAATCTGAACGTGGTGCACACCCTGGAAAGCCTCAATCTGCCCGTTTGCGCCGAGGGAACATGCGCCGTGAACATACAGGCCGGCTCGGGGGCGCTCTCGGGATCGCCGTTTATCGATATCTGCTCCGGCGCGGACTCGAACAGCAGTTGTCAGGCCGCAGGTTCCTGGAATGCGATCTGGACGGTGGTGAAGAAGATCGCCGAAACCAAATATAAGCCCGGCGCCATTTATTTTATCGATGAGCCGTTCGATGTTCCGGCCTTACAGACGGCAGGAAAATATGACGCTTACCAATATTCCAGCTATGTTTGCACCCTGCGTCAGGCTATGCAGCAGTATGGGATCGCGATCCCCATTTACACCATTTTGTCCTACCGGCATGCCAATAACGCCGAATTGATCCGTGAAATGCAGCAGGGCGCGCCCGCGACCGCGTGTCCGAGCAATGTAAAAAGCACGCCAGATTGGGTTGGGGTGGATAACTACAATTGGTCGGTGGCGGATATGTGGAGTACCTACAATCGCCTGGCGCCGATAAGCGCAGCCGGACAAAAGTGGGTGTTGGTACCGCCTTCTACGGCATCGTTAGGAATGAACGACCAGCAACTGCATGCGCAAATTCAACTGTATTGGGATTTCATTAATCAATATCCGACTGCGCCCGTGGTTTACATCATGAACTGGCGGTTTGATCGCGCGGTCACCGAGAATCGCGCGGCCTTCCCCGAATCGACCGCCTTATTGTCTTTCATGGCGAACACGCTGCTCACCCAACCTTAAGCGAGCAAAAAGGAGGTTCAAACCAAGAACCTCCTTATTAATGCTACCGCTTACCGATAGGCTTCATTCCGCGCGATCGCGTATTTGCCGCTGCCCAGCAGCAGGATGGCGAGTCCGCCCATAAAGAACACCAGCTCGTTTTCAATGCCCCAGGCGCCGACGTCGGTGACGGTGAAGACCTTGCCGGTGCCCACCATCAAAAACGCCACCACCAGCGTAAAGGCGTAAACCAGCGCGGCGGGGCGGGTGAACAGCCCCAAAATGATCAGTATCGGCGCCAGGATCTCCCCCACATACACGCCGTAGGCGATGAAGGCGGGTAGCCCCTGTTCCTGCAACGCCCCGGCGATCCAGCCGACGCCGTGCTGAATCTTCGCCACGCCGTGAAACAGCATCAGCCCGCCGAAGGTTAGCCTGAGCGCCAATTTGCCGGCGTCCGGGTGGTCAAAAAAGCGAGTGAATGCCGCATTGAGTGACTTAACCATGGCTTTTTCTCCTGAATAGGAATGATTTTCAATCAATATATCAGTCGGATGAATGCGAAAGCTGTTCTGGATCAGGAAAACGGCGGGCTTGGCGTTAAATCGCCGGGCGAGGCCGGCGGTGCGGCCTGATTTTTAGGTGGAATGACCTGTGCGCACGGGCCGAAACGGGGGATGAGAAAAGTCATCGGCAGAGGTGGCCCGCCGCGTAGCCCATCTCTTTTCTGTATGTGCTGGCTACCCGATTTGCGTTTTCATCAAGGATTGTCAAAGGACAGGCAACGTAAAGATTCATAAGGTTTTTTTGCAGCAATGAAAAGGTGCGCGTTTTCGCTTTAATAACCCAATAGAGTTACCTTTATTTTTATTTTGAACCGCTAAATCATTAACGCTTTTTTCGGCCTTTTTATTGGGAATTATCTTGCTTATTTTGCCTTGCGAAAGTTGATCCTGTGGGGCGTACGGCCAGTGGCGGGTTTTATTTTTATAGATTTTCTTATTTTTTGATGACAATTCAATGCCGAAGAGAATGAGGGAGATTGACTGAGGGGGTTATGAGGGGGGTGTAAATTCCCATGAACTATTTTTCCTGGCGTAAAAGTAATCGATTCAGCGCTGTTTTAAGTTATTGAATTGTTTGTTTTATGTATATTGATTTGTTATTTTTTTATTAAAAAAATAATATTTTTTCTTGATATTGGGTTTGCCTTTGCTAGTATCAAATTAGTGGTCTTATCAGTTAGGGAAACATTTCTTGTATATGGAACAGATCGCTGGTCTTAACACGGTTCCTGTCGTTGCAGCGCTTACGTGGTTATTTTGCCGTTATAGTAAATGATATCTCTAATGCCACTTTATTCTGCGAGACTCTTTACCGCAGTGATGCTTTTGCCGCGGTAAGCCGTATGAGAACACACACAAAGGGGAATTGAATCTTAAATGATTCTGATCATTACCCTGAGTTAACTATAAAAGAATGATGCTTTATCCACCAGGCTGTTTGTGTACCAATAGGTATTCGGTGCACCACGGCGGAATGTTAATCTGTGCTTTAGCTTTAAAATTAATAATCAAAACTCTCGCCAAATTGTTTATTTTCACACTAGGTTTCGCATGTGTAAGTACTGAGTGCTGGAAATGAAAGTCACACTGCCATCGTTTTCTATTGATCATTGCGTGCTACCCGCTTGCAAGAAACGACTGGCTGTCATGGTTTTATGAAAAAATTTCACTATTTACTGTGGTTATCATTTGCTAATTAAATTATTTGTATCCAGTGGTATTACTGGAATTATCCTACCAAGGATGAAACGTTGTTTTTAGGGCAGTTTTTGATTTTTTTCCTATTCTTAGCTTGCATAATTATCGGTTGCAATTTATTGATTTTGAAAGAAAAAAATAAATATGTAAATGTAAAATAGTTTAAACCGATCACTGTGATTCTATTGATAGGTTCAATCTATTATTGTTGTTAATATTAATACATCTAAACAATTTGCGAGCTTGGTGACGACTAACTTACGCTAAAAGGACTCTGGGAAAGACTGGCGAACGTAAAAGCCCGCTTTATTAGGCTTTATGTTTCTAGTGCTGATTGAAAAGGATATCAGGCCATGAATGAAGTCATCTCAACGGAAGTGAATGGCGTCGAATTTGATCCACGATACAGTGAAATTGAATTCACGCTTTCGGAATATGACAGCCAAACCGATCCGCTTAATGCCGTAGACAATGCGCGTGATATCAATTGGCACGCCATTCGCGAGCAGTCTGCCGCGTTGCTGGAACAGTGCTTCGATTTACATGTCGTGCTGTGGTTTATGCGCGCCAATCTTCATATCGACGGTTTTTCGGCCTTCTACCAGGGCATTAAGGATATTGACGCCAAATATGCCGAGGAGGGCGCCACCATTTTCCCTCAGGCGGACATGGAACCCTCATCGGACAGCTTTCATGCGGCCGCATTAGGGTGGCTCGCCACATCGTCCTGTCTGCACGAAATCAAGAACAGCAAGATTTTTCCCGACACGCCGTTAACCACCGACGAGCTGCTGAATATGCGGCTTGACGAGCAGGAAGGCAAAAGCCTGCATTTTTCGGAGGTGGTAAAGGTGCTGGGGCAAGCCGACAGTTATTTTGCCGGCAGAAATCTGCCTTCGCTGAAAGAGCAATTGGCGCTGGAAATCGATGCGCTGGAGCGCGTCGAGAATTACGCCAATCTGCAGGCTGAAGATTATCGTTTGGACTGTCGGCAGGTGCGCGACTATTTGAAACAGTTCAGCCGCCAGCTGGCTTCACTGGAACAGCAGGAATTGCCGGCTGAACGGGATGACGCGGAGATTGACTCGCCGGATGCTGACGCGCCTGTCGCCATGCCCGGCAAATATATCCGTTCCCGGCAGGATGTCATCTTGCTGTTGGATCAGGTTTTGGACTATTTCCAAAACTATGAGCCCAGCCATCCGGCCCCCATTCTTATTCGACGTTCACAAAAAATGATCGGTATGGACTTCGCGACGATTGTTGAGGAGCTTTTGCCGGAATCTCTGGCCTCGTTAAATCAATTGTCCGGGAAGTAATTTTTATCACAAAGGAGTTTTCCAATGGCTAAGGACTCAAGCTCTCAGAAATTTATCGGTAAAAATAACGCGCCGCGCGTGCAAATTGAATATGACGTAGAGCTTTACGGTTCACAAAAGAAAGTGGAGTTGCCCTTTGTTACGGGGGTCATGTCCGATCTCTCTGGGCATCGGAAAAAGCCTTTGCTGCCGATCGAAGAGCGGAAATTCCTGACCTTCGATCAGGACAACTTCAACGATCGCATGCGCGCCATCAAGCCTCGTCTGCAATTTTACGTAGAGAACACCCTGAGCGAAGACGATGCGTTGCTGGACGTGGAATTGGAGTTTGAATCGATGGATGACTTCACGCCTGGCGCCATCGCCAAACGGGTTCCGCAGATGCAACGCCTGCTTGAAGCCCGGGAGCATCTCACGGAGCTGATCACCTATATGGATGGTAAATCCAGCGCGGAAGAGGTGGTGAAGAATCTGCTGGAGAAACCCGATTTTCTGCATCGTTTAGTGACGGATGCGCGTAAAACGGTCGCGGATGCGGAACAGGATGTGCAGGATCCCGGCAATAAAGGAGATGAGGAATGAGAGCGAGGCAACGACGCTATTCGGCTAAGCAGCAGGCTACGGCAGTCGCTGAAGTTGAAACGCAGGACACGGAAAATGAGCTTGACGGTTTGCTCAAGCGTTCATTCCGGCCCAGAACGAACGAGGCTTCGGAAGCGGTTCGTCGGGCTATCGGCACGCTGTCCGAATATGCCAACAAAGGCAAGGTCAAGGTCAGCCAGGATGTCGTATTGACCATTGAATCGTTGATTGCCCAGATCGACGAACAGCTTTCGCAACAGATGAACAATATCTTGCACCACAAGGAGTTCCAGAAGCTGGAGTCCGCCTGGCAAGGTCTGAGTTATCTGGTCGATAACACCAACGTCAGCGAAACGCTCAAGATCCGGGTGTTGAACATCAGCCAGGATGAGCTGACGCGCAATTTGCGCCGCTATCGGGGCTCCGCCTGGGATCAAAGCCCGGTGTTCAAACAGATTTACGAACAGGAATATGGTCAGTTCGGCGGCGAGCCGTTCGGTTGCATCATCGGCGATTTTGAATTCGATCACAGCCCGATGAGCGTCACGCTGCTGACCGAGTTGGCGAAAATTTCCGCGGCGTCGCACTGTCCGTTCATTTCCGCCGCGTCGCCGTCGCTGCTGCAGATGAGCAAGTGGAACGAACTGGGCAACCCGCGGGATATCGGCAAGATTTTCACCACGCCGGAATATGCGTCCTGGCGCCGCCTGCGCGAAAGCAACGACTCGCGTTACCTGGTGTTGACGATGCCGCGTTTCCTGTCGCGTTTGCCTTACGGGGCGAAAACCAACCCGATCGAAGAGTTCGCTTTCGAGGAGTCCGTCAGGCCGGATGTGGATGATGATTTTTCCTGGGCCAACTCGGCGTATGCGATGGGCGTCAACATCAACCGCGCGTTCCATGAGTACGGCTGGTGTTCGAAGATTCGCGGCATCGAATCCGGCGGCTCGGTGGAAGAACTGCCCGCCTACGCGTTTCCTTCCGATGAGGGCGGATATGAACTGACGTGCCCGACGGAAGTGGCCATTTCCGATCGGCGCGAGCAAGAGCTTTCCGACGCCGGGTTCTTGCCCCTGGTCTATCGCAAGCATTCCGATTTCGCCGCTTTTATCGGTTCTTGCACCATGCACGCGCCGGCGAAATACGAGGATCCCGACGCGACGGCCAACGCCAAGCTGTCTTCGCGCTTGCCTTATATTTTCGCCACGTGCCGATTCGCGCACTATTTGAAATGCATCGTGCGCGACAAAATCGGTTCTTTCCGGTCCAGGGACGATATGCAGCTGTGGCTGAATGACTGGCTGATGAACTACGTCGATGGCGATCCTTCCGTATCGACCGAGGCGACCAAGGCGCGTCGTCCATTAGCCGCCGCCGAGGTGCGCGTTGAGGATGTGGAAGATGATCCGGGTTATTACCGCGCGCATTTCTATTTGCGCCCGCATTACCAGTTGGAAGGCATGACCGTGTCCTTGCGACTTGTATCAAAACTTCCGTCAGCCAAAAAAGATGGGAGCAGATAAGTTACGGCTGGTCATTGGTTTGGATATTGCCGACGTTAATTATTAAATGGCGTTGGTGGGAATTGATGTTTCATTGAAATTTAGTGGCGCTGTTTTTTACGCTATTGCTATTTATTAATGGCTAATGGGTTCTCATTGTCGCTATTTCAATGATCGCGTAGGCAATATAACGACTTATCTGAATAGACTTTTCAATTAACGAAGTAGACCTATCAGTCAAGGAGACAAAAAATGAGCACGAAAGCTTTAGTAGACTATTTTTTGAAAATTGAGGGTGTTGATGGTGAATCACCCGACCAAACCTACCCTGGCTGGATTCAGCTGCAAGCCTGGCAATGGGCGGAAGAAAACGCCGGCCGTTGGGGGTTCGGAAGCGGCGGTGGTTCAGGCAAAGTCGAGATGAAAGACTTTGAGTTTCGCATGGTGAGCAATAAGGCTTCGCCGAAACTGTTCCTGATGTGCGCCACCGGCGAGCATATTCCTCAGGCAAAACTTGTTTGCCGTAAATCAGGCCAGGGTCAGCAAGACTTCATTGCCGTGACCTTCAGCAACTGCCTGGTTTCCTCATTCAAGACCGTGGGTAATATGCCGCTGAATTCCACCATCGGTACTGAAATCGATACCGTGCTGCCAACCGACGTTATCAAGCTGAATTTCGCACGTATCGAAGTTGAGTACAAAGAGCAAAACAATGATGGCTCCATGGGTGCGGTCATTAAGACGGGGTATGACCTCAAGCTTAATGCCCGTATCTGATCATTGATGTCACAACACTAATTGCAGGCTGTCTGCCCGCAGCGATTGCGGGCAGACATAAGCCTTATCGCGAGGTGTTAAATGAAAGCGTCATTGCCCATGCTATTCGATAAGCTCAGCGTGAGACATCAAAGCGCCAGCGCCGATAATTGGCGGCGTGTTTTGGTGCGTGATATCGAATTTTTACTGAATGACGCATCGCGCAGCGCTGATTTGAAACTTCATGATTATGCGCACAGCGAAAGCTCGGTATTGAATTATGGCCTGCCGTCGCTGAGCCAACGCATACCGATTAATACCGATCCGTTAACGCTGGCGAGACATATACAAAGAATCATTACTTCATTTGAGCCGCGTCTGGATCCGAAAACGATTCGTGTGGTGCCTGTAGTGAATGAACGCCAATCGTATGTGCTGGCGATTTTATTCGATATTTATGGCACCTGCTCATTACCGGGTGACGAAATGCTGGTTAATTTGCGCATCGCTCTTGATTATTCCTGTGGCGCCGTACACGTATTTGATTAATAGGGGTGACTATGTTCAGTGAGCGCTTTCTCCAATTATATAATGATGAGCTGCGTTATTTTCGCGAGGCCGGTCGTCAGTTCGCCTCTTCTCATCCCCAGGTCGCCCAGCATTTAGGCATGCATATCGACGGCGTGCTGGATCCTTTCGTTGAGCGTCTGTTGGAGGGCTCCGCGTTCCTTTGCACCCGCATCCAGGAAAAGCTGAACAATGAGCAGCCGGAATTTGCCCTGCAAATGCTCTCACGCCTGGCGCCGCTGTGGTATACGCCGGTTCCCGCGATCGCCACCGTCGCGATTAAGCCCGATCTCTCTTTTCCCCAGTGGCACAGCCAGGTTGACCTGCCGCGCGGGAGCCGCATGACCCTCAACGATATCTCGCTGAACAACAAACCCGCCACGTTCACCACGGCGCGGCATATTAAAGTGCAGCCGGTTGAGATTTCACTGGCGGAATGCGAGATTTTGCCGCCGCACCATTTGCCTGACGGCGCCGCCAGACACATGCAGGATTGCTCGGCCTACGTCAGGATATGCCTGACGACGCACGGCGTGCTTCCCGTCTCGGAGCTGGATCTCGAGCCGCTGCACCTGACGCTGGCGGAAGATACGGTGCGGGCCAATCAACTGCTGGCCGCGTTGCTTAATCGCACCTTGCGCATCGTGCTATGGGCGAAAAGCGACGACCGGCCAATCGTCAAAGTCCTGCCGCCGGACAGCTTGCACCTGGGCGGCGTCAGCGATGAAGAAGCCTTGTTGCCCACCGTGGTGGGGGAATTGCCCGGCAACCGGCTGATGCGCGAATACTTCGCCGCGCCAAGCCGCTTCTTCAGCCTGGAGTTGCATGGCGTGCAGGATTTTCTGCGTCAATGTGAACGCGTTCACGAGTTCGAGATCTTGTTCGCGCTGGAGCAACGCCCACTCACTCTGATCGGTCGCGTCAACGCCAGGGATTTTCATCTTTTCGCGACCCCGGTCATCAACCTGTATCGCCGCCATTGCTCGCCGGTGCTGCTGACGGATGAGCGCACGGAGCACCAGCTGGTGGTCGATCGTTTGAACACCTCGCTGTATGAGATACACAGCGTAAAACAGGTGAAAGGCATGCTGCCCGACGGCAACCCGGTGATTTTCTCTTCGCTGCAGGCCGACGTGCAGTACGACTGCGAGCGGGAGCCGGCCGGTTATACGCTGCACCGTCGCCGGGAGCCGTCGCCCTCCAAGTACAACAATCCGCACCTGCCCAACGAAGATACCTTCATCGCCATCTCGCCGGGCAAAAGCGGCATCGACATCGACGACATCACGTCGCTCAGCGTCGAGGCGCTGGTCTGCGAACGGCATCTGGTGCCGGCGCACCTTCAGCAGCCGCATTTCCAGCTGGAAACGGCGATGCCGATCCACCAGGTGGAGATCGTCCGCTACCCGAGCAACCCGGTCGCGGTGCCGAACATCAGCCAGGCGTGGCAGGCGATTCAGATGCTGGCCTCCAATCCTTTGCGCCATGCGCGCCCCGACGTTCAGGATTGTTCGGCGCTGTTGCGCGACTGGCTGTCGTTGTTCTGCCATCAGGATGACTCCAGCCAGCGCAAGCGCATCGCCAGCATCAAAAACGCCTGGGTGGAGCACCACTTCGAGCGCAATCAGGGGCCGGGGCCGCTGGCCTGGATCCGCGGGGCCGAGATCGCCGTCAACTTAAGCGCCAACCATCATGCCGACCACGGCGCCTATCTGTTCGGCAAAATATTGCACCACGCGTTGAGCCAATACGGCGACCTGAACCAAACGTTAAGCATGAAGCTGTTGCTGGATGGGGAAACCCACGCCGACTGGGGGGCGCTCTACTATGGCTGATATGTCGTTGATGCGTGAAACGGCGCTCTCGTTGGAACAGGCGCCGACGCCGGGGGCGCAAAGCGAAAGCGCGGGCCAGGCCGAAATCCGCGGGCTGTCCAATCGACAGGATTTTTTCGAGCTGCTGCGGCGTATCGAACGCGCGCAGCCGGATGCGCCGCGGCTCGGCGTCTCCAACGATCGCAGCCGCGAAAGGCTCTGCATTACCCAGCCGGCGGATATGGCGTTCGCTTCGCGTGAAATCGCCTCTATCGTGCAGCGCCCTAAGCAAGTGCTGATTCAGGCGCGGCATTTCGGCATGTTCGCCCCCTACGGCCCGCTGCCGATCCATGTGACCGAGCACGCGCGCACCGAAGTCATCGCCAGACGCAACCAGGCGTTCCAGCAGTTCGTCGGCATCGTCAGCCAGCGCTTCGCCGTATTGCACTACCGGGCCTGGGCGCAGCTGAAGGCGATGATCGGCCATGAGCATGACGATGACAAAAACCCGTTCTTGCGCCATTTGCGCCAGACGGTGGGCGTCGATACGGCGCTGATGGTGAACCCGCATGTCCAGCGCCTGCGCGAGGCGTATCCCGGCACTTATCTGCCCGGCCGCCGCTCGCTGCGGCAGCTCAACAAGATGTTGGCGGCCTACTTCGCCGTTCCCATCACGATTACGCCGCGCTACGCCAAGTGGATCGACGACGGCAAGCAAAGCGGCAGCCAAAAGTTGGGCAAGTTGGGCAGCACGCGCATCGGCAGCCGCTTTTTCGATGCCCAGTACGGCGCGCATATTCAGATCGGCCCGCTGGGGGCCCCGCAGTATCAGCAGTATCAGCGCGGCAGCCGGCGGCTGCAGGCGCTGGTGAGCATCTGTCATGACTTCACGAGCCATCAGCTGATGCTGGACGTCAGCCTGCTGATCGCCACGGAGCCGGGCATGGCGGCGCAGCTGGGCGGCAAGTCGCTGAGTAAAGACAGCTGGCTGAAACCTAAGACAGGGACGTTTAGGCAGCTGGTTTATCAATCAACAACTTAATATAAGGAAATTTAAGGTGTATCAACGAGAACGTCTTTTTTCGCGATTGGGCCACTTTGCTTATCAGTCATTCGTCGAAGCGACCAAGCTGTGCCGAACCTTCAGGCACGAATACGTGGAGCTGGAACACTGGCTGAAAGTCCTGGTGGACAAGGAGCGCGGCGACCTGCCGCTGATCCTGGCGCACTACGCCATCAACAGTCAGCGCATCAGCGATGCGTTGGATCGCATTCTGCATACCTTGCCGAACCGCACGAATGCGGTGGTGGATCTGTCGACGCAACTGGAAACGGTGGTGGAAAGAGGGCTGCTGATGAGCCAGCTCGCCGAAACGCCGTCCGGCGGGGTGCGCACCATTCATATCCTGGTCGGCATTCTGCAGGATCCCACGTTGCAGCGCAGCCTGTACCGGCTGAGCGACGAGTTCAAAAAACTGCCGATCCCGCAGCTGTTCGACGATTATCCGGCGATTCTGGCGGAGTCCGTCGAGCATGAGGAAGAGGAAGAAGAGGTCTACAGCGCCTACGGCGATGCGCCGGAGGCGTCCGAGACGGTCGATATTCTCGATAAATGGTGCGCCGATCTGACCCGCCAGGCGCGCGACGGTGAAATCGACCCGGTGATTGGCCGCGAAGCGGAGCTGCGCCAGGTGATCGACATCTTGCTGCGTCGCCGGCAGAACAACCCGATTTTGGTGGGCGAAGCCGGGGTCGGCAAAACGGCGGTGGCGGAAGCGCTGGCCTGCAAGATAGCCCAGGGGCAGGTGCCGCCGCTGCTGCAGGGCGCCCGGCTGCTGTCTTTGGATCTGGGGCGCATGCAGGCCGGGGCGAGCATGAGGGGCGAATTCGAATCGCGCCTGAAAGCGCTGATCGACGCCATCGCGCATTCGGCGGTGCCGGTGATCCTGTTTTGCGACGAGGCGCATACGCTGGTGGGCGCCGGCGGGCAGGCCGGCACCGGCGACGCCGTCAACCTGTTGAAACCGATGTTGGCCAGGGGGGCGCTGCGCATGGTGGCGGCGACGACCTGGTCGGAATACAAACAGTTCATCGAGCCGGACGCCGCGCTGACGCGCCGTTTCCAGTACGTGTTGGTTTCTGAACCCGACGAAGAGAATGCGGTGAACATGATGCGCGCCATCGCCCCGCATTTTGCGCAGCACCACAGCGTCAAGATCCGCGAGTCGGCGCTGCAGGCCGCGGTGCATTTGTCGCTGCGCCATCTGCCGTCGCGGCAACTGCCGGACAAAGCCATCAGCTTGCTGGACACCGCCTGCGCGCGGGTGGCGCTGAGCCAGCATGCGCTGCCTGAAAAAATCGAGTCGCTCGAGGCCGGGTTGGCGGTGAAGCGCACCGAAATGAACGGCCTGCAGGAGGAGAGCAAATTCGACGATCTGGCGCTCAGCCGCATCACTGAATTGCAGCAGACCCTCAGCGACATGGAAGGCGAACTGGCTGCGCTGCGTCAGCGGCAGGCGCAGGAGCAACAGGCGGTCACCACCTTGCTCGACGCGGAGCGGCAGTCGCCGGAGCGCTTGCCGCAGTTGGCCTCCGAGCTGGGAGCCTTGCAAGACGGCGGCCTGCCGTTGGTGTATCCGTGGGTGGATGACCGCGTCGTGGCGGAGGTGTTGTCGGATTGGACCGGCATCCCCACCGGCCGCATGCTGCAAAGCGATCTGGACAATGCGCTCAATCTCAATCAACTGCTGAGCCGCCAGATATTCGGCCAGCAGACGGCGATCGATGAAATCGCGCAGGCGGTGCGCATCTCCCGCGCCGGCATTCAGGCGCACGATCGGCCATTGGGCGTTTTCATGCTGTCCGGCCCGAGCGGCGTCGGCAAAACGGAGACCGCGTTTGCGCTGGCGGAGGCGATGTACGGCGGCGCGCATAATCTGATCGTCTTCAATATGAGCGAGTTTCAGGAATCGCATACCGTTTCCACCCTGAAAGGGGCGCCGCCGGGCTATGTCGGCTACGGCAAGGGCGGCAAGTTGACGGAGGCGGTGCGCCGCAAACCTTATTCCATCGTCTTGCTCGACGAATTCGACAAGGCGCATCCCGATATCCACGAGGCGTTTTATCAAGTCTTCGACAAGGGCGTGATGGAAGACGGTGAGGGCCGCATGATCAGCTTCCGCCAGTGTTTCATTTTAATGACGAGCAATATCGGCGCCGGCGAAATAGAAGCCACGCTGGCGGAAACGCCGGATCTGAAAACCGAAGCGCTGCGGCCGATGCTGCACGACGTGCTGGCGCGCTTCTTCCCGGCGGCGCTGTTGGCGCGCATGAACGTCATTCCCTACGTGCCGCTTTCTACCGAAGCGATAACCCATATCGCCACCAAACAGATTTCGCGTTTACAACAGCGTTTGCACAAAGAAGTGGGCGTGTCGCTGGTGCTGGAAGGCGACATTCCAGGCTGGATAGCCAAACGCATCAGCGCCCATCCTTCGCGCGGCAGAGCGGTCGAGTCGCTGCTGCAGCAGGCGATTTTGCCGCCCATCAGCAATGAAGTGCTGCAGCGCAAACGGACGGGACAGGAACTGCAGAATATCCAACTCATGGTCGAGAACGATAGTTTAAGTGTTTATTTCGACTGATTTTTAATTTGCCGCCGGCCCGTAAACGCGGGGCGGGGTTCGATATCGGATCAGAGAGGTTGTTATGCCTTTAATCGAAATTGATAACCCGGTGTTAGCCGAATTAAATGCGTTTCCACTCAGCTTCACCACCAAAGAAGGGTTGTCGAGCAACTCGCAATATACGCTCGAATTCGAATGTGAACAGGCGGACGTTGATTATGAATCTCTGCTGGGTCAAGGGATCAGCATTCAAATAGAAAGGCCGGATTTCGGCGCGCGGCCGTTTTACGCTTACGTGATCGGCGCCTCCGATTCGGGGCAGCATCAGGATAAGTTCGTTTATAAGCTGGAGCTGAGCACCTGGCTGTGGTTTTTGATGCAGAACCGCAACAGCCGCATTTTCCAGGATTTGAACGTGCTCGACATCATCGAGCAAATCTTCTCGCGCTACGGTTTTGCCGACTACCGTCTGGATATTCAAGGCACTTATCCGACGCGTGAATATTGCGTGCAGTTTTCCGAAACGGATTTCGCGTTTATCAGCCGCCTGCTGGAAGACGAAGGCATCTGGTATTACTTCGATCACGCCGAGGATAAACACACGCTGGTGATCACCGACCGGCAGAATTTCGACGATCTGGATTTTGGTTACGCCGTGTTGCCGTTCATGCCGGACAGCGAAGAAAACCGCGCCATCCGCGAAGGGATCCAGCGCATCCAGCGCTCCCGCAAAGTGCGCCCGAATGAAATCGTGCTGCGCGACTTCGACTTCCAGAACCCGCGCAAGAACCTGCAAACCAAGGTGGAAGAGAGCCGCCTCGGCCTGCAGAACACCCCGTTGGAGTGGTACGACTACGCGGCGGGTTATGTGGATACCGAACGCGGTGAAAACCTGGCGCGGCTGCGCCTTGAAGAAATGCAAAGCGACGGCCATCTGCTGTTTGGCGAGAGCAACGCCGTCGGGCTGATGGCCGGCAAGGATTTCTCCTTGATTTTGCACCCGGACGCCAACCGCAACCGCCGTTTCAAGCTGACTCGCTGCGACTATGTGTTCGTGCAAGACGGCCCGGACAGCAGCAGCGACGGCCGCAACGTCACCTGCCGTTTCAATGCGTTGAACGACGACGTGCCGTTCCGCCCGCTGCGCGAAACGCCAAAACCGCAGATGCCGGGCATCCAGAGCGCCACCGTGGTCGGCGCGCCCAACTCCGAAGTGCATACCGACAAATTTGCGCGCATCCGCGTACATTTCCACTGGGATCGCTACAAAACCACCGAGGAAGACAGCTCTTGCTGGATCCGCGTGGTGCAGGCCTGGGCGGGGAAAGGCTGGGGCGTGATCGCCATGCCGCGCGTCGGTCAGGAAGTGCTGGTGACCTATGTCGACGGCGATCTCGATCGTCCGATGGTGACCGGGATTGTGTATAACGGCGACAACCCGCCGCCTTATCAGTTGCCTGAATACATCAACTACTCGGGCATGGTGTCGCGTTCGCTGCGCTTCGGCAAGCCGCAGCATGCCAGCCAGTTGACCTTCGATGACAACCGCAACAACGAACGCGTCATGCTGCATGCCGAACGCGATCTGCAAACCACGGTGGAGCGCAACCAGGCCACCGAGGTGGGAATGGACAAGTTCGACATCATCCGCCGCACCTTTACGGACTGGTTCACCAACCACGTCTCTTACAAGGATTACGTCTTCAGCATTACCGGGTTTGACGCCTCGATTAAAGGCGTCAGCGCGTCGATGACCGGCGTCAGCCTCACCGCCACCGGCGTGAGCACGTCATTTACCGGCGTCAGCACCTCGTTCACCGGCGTAAGCACGTCATTTACCGGCGTCAGTACTTCGTTCACCGGGCTGAGCACGTCGTTTACCGGGCAGAGCACCAGCTGCACCGGCGTGTCGAACTCGATGACCGGCGAAAGCAACTCCTTCACCAGCATCAGCAACAGCATGACCGGCGAAAGCAACAGCTACACCACGGTCAGCACCAGCCAGACCGGCAGCAGCACCAGCTTTACCGGCGTCAGCGTCAGCACCACCGGATCGTCGACCAGCACCACCGGCTGCAGCATCAGCACCACCGGATCGTCGACCAGCACCACCGGCTGCAGCATCAGCACCACCGGCAGCAGTGTCAGCACCACCGGCAGCAGTGTCGGCACCACCGGCAGCAGCGTCAGCAGCACCGGCAGCAGCGTCAGCAACACCGGCAGCAGCGTCAGCAATACCGGCAGCAGCAGCAGCACGACAGGGGTGTCGATCAGCTATACCGGCGCGTCACTGTCCGAGACCGGCGTCGATTTGAAAAAAGTCGGGATGCAAAGCAAAAACTAACGAGGCGCGGCAATGAGAATCATACGGCCACAGCAATTGGTGGCGATTAAAGGAAGTTACCAGATCGGGACAGACAGCCGGCTCGGCATCAGCGTCGTGGCCGGGTGCTACCTGTCCCGGCCTGAACACTTCGTGAACGAAGCCGAAATCTGGGAGGCGTGGAAGCGCGTGCCGCTCAGCCTGCCGATATTGGATGTTGCCGAGCCGAAGCCGTTCGCCGAATACCTGATCGCCGGCCATGCCGGCATCGGTCAGCCGGTGAAAACGCTGAATGTCAGCGCCGACATCGGCGGGCTGAAGCGCCGTTGGCGGGTCGAGGGCGAGGGACGGCGCGGCGCGATGGAGGTGGAACCCTTCCTCAGCGTGCCGCTGGATCACACCTCCGCCTGGGGCGGTAAAGACAACAAGGAGAACCCGTTTGGCCGCGGCTGCAATGACGGGCTGCGGCCGCTGCTGATGACGCTGTCCGCCGAGGGGACCGCGCAGGAGCGCTCTCCGCTGGCGGCGCCGGCGCCGGTGCCGCACGAGTTTGCGCTGCGCAAGGCGCACATCGATAAGGTGGCGGGCCAGATCGCCGGCAAAGCCTATCTCGAGACGGCATTCCCCGGGCTGCCGGCCAATATCGATCGGCGTTATTTCCAGATGGCGCCGCCGGCGCAGTGGTTGCCGGAAGCGGCGTGGCCGGATCGGGTGCCCTTCGAGCTGCAGGGCGTCGGCGCGCAAAGCGAGGCGATTCGCGGCGAGCTGCCGGCGGTGCGCGGACGGGCGTTCATCCGCCGTCACGATAGCGACAGCCTCGAGGAAATCGAGCTGCAGCGCAAAACGCTGTGGTTCCTGCCCGACAGCGACATCGCTTTGCTTATCTTCACCGGCAATGCGCCGTTGACGCACCTGCTGGACGAGTCCATCGAGTCCGTCATGCTGGCGTTGGATCGCTGCGATGCGCCGCGCTCGTTCGACTATTTCCAACAGGTATTCCGCAAGCGCAGCGATGATGACGCCTCGCCCTTTGAGTTTCTGTTCGATCCGGATCTGATGCCGGCGGAGATGGGGTTGAACGTCATCCAGGCGGTGTCGGATCACCCCAGCGACTTGCGTTACGATCCGTCGCCCACCTCTCTGGGCGATTCCGCCGTGTTCTATCGACGCATCCGCGAGGCGATCGCCTTGCATCAGCAACAAACGGCGGCGGAGCCCGCTTCCGTGACGCTGCCCGATGTGCCGGATCTTCCCGCCGAAGACGGCAATGACGCGTTTTTCCCCGATAGCGCGACCGTGGAAGGGAAGACCTTCAGCGGTTTGCGCTGCGAGGCGCTGTCGGGCAGGCATTTTCTGCAGTGCCGCTTTGAGCGCTGCGATTTCTCGCAGGCTTCTTTTGAGAACTGCACCTTCGAAAACTGCGTTTTTGATGCGGTCAACCTGACGCAGGCGGCGCTGCGCCAGATCCGCATGATCTCGTGCACGCTGCAAAAGCCGTTGCTGGCGGAAAGCGTGTGGCAAGAGGCGGTCTTCGAACGGGTGACGCTGGCGGAGCCTCAGGGGCAAGGGCTGCGCGCCGACCACGTGAAGCTGGATAACTGCGTTTTCGAGCGGGGTGATTTCACCGCGAGCCGCTTTGAACACGCGGCGATCGGCAACGGCATGTTTAATGGCGCGACGCTGATCCGCGCGCAGTTTCTGCAAGGCGAGCTGGACGCGTGCGTGTTTAACCGCTGCCTCGCCGAAGAGGCGGTTGCGCTGGAGATGACGCTCACCAAAAACTCGTTCCTTGGCGGCAACTGGCGCGGCGTACGCTTCGAACGCTGCCGCGTCGAGAGCCTGACGGCGGGCATGCAGGCGAACTTTTCCCACGCCGTGTTCAGCGATAGCTGTTTCACCAAAGTGGGATTGAAAGCGGCGCGTATGGAGAGGTGCCAACTGCAGTACAGCGTTTTCACTGAATGCAACTTTGACGAGGCCGATCTGACGGCCTGCGCGATCGCCGGCTGCGATCTGGCCGGCGTGCGGTTTAAAGACAGCCTGTTGACGCACTCACGTTGGCAAAACAGCAGCGCTCAGCAAGGCCTGTTTTATAACGCCGATCTGCGCGATGCGGCATTTGACCAGTGCAATCTGGCGGCGGCGCATCTGGCGATGACCTGGCAGGACGCCGGCACGCGGTTCAGCGGTTGTCTGCTGGAGCGCGCGTGTTGGGTGCCGCGCAGAATCATTCATGGGGACTATGCGCATGAAAACTGAAAGCCGCGTGATTCAACAGGCGCTGCCTGACCGAGAGGCGATCGAACTGGAGGTCGCCCAGGCGGTGGCGCAGACGCCGCCCATGCCGCGGATCTTCAAGAAACGCCGGTTTCACGATCGCGAGCTGAAAGGGTTGACGCTGAGCGACTGCTTTTTCATCGACTGTCATTTCGAACGCGTCACGTTTGAAGGCTGTGATTTGCGGGCGGTGCGCTTTGAGGGCTGCACCCTGCAGCAGGTCAACGTGGTCGGCGGCAGCCTGATGAGCCTGTCGTTCAACGAATGCCGGTTTGACAACCTGACGCTGCAACAGGGGCTGCTGTGCAATTTGGCGTGCAACGACACCGCGCTGCAGGGGTGTTACGTCGGCGATTGTCTGCTGGATGACTGCGGTTTGATCCGGTGCGAGGTCAACGGCGCGGAAATTGAACGCAGCAGCCTGGGGCATCTGGCGGTGCAGTCCAGCACCCTGACCAACCTGATGTTTCATCAGGACGTGATACAGGACGCCAACTGGTACGCCTGCCAACTTAGGCAGTGCCTGTGGCAGGCGTCGACCCTGGATCGTCAGGTGATGGGCAGTTGTCAGCTGGAGACGTGCAGTTGGCAGACGATCGCGGGGCAGGCGCGCATCTGGTTCACCTGCCGCCTGTCGGGCTGCACTTTGGCGCAGCTACAGCTGCAGGGCGCCAGTTTTCACCGCAGCGAGCTGGAGGCGTGTTCGTTCGCCGACAGCGATCTGACCTCGGCGATCTTCGCTGAAGCGCAGGCGCTGCGCTGCGATTTCGAACGCGCGACGCTGACCCTGGCGCAGGGGCAGAAGGCCCGGTTCAGCGAATGCGCGATGGGCGGCGCCAACTGGGGGCGCGCCATCCTGACGCAAGCGGAATTCAGGGCGTGCGATCTGGCGTTAGCCAATCTTGAGCAGGCCGAACTGCGGGAAGCGAACCTGATCGAACAGCCGTTGACCGCCGCTCAGCAACAGAGCGCTCGCCTGCATGGCGCGCAGCGTCATCGCGCCGAAAACGTGCCGCTTACCGCCGATCCGTTCTTGAGTGCGATCGACGCCTGGTATGCGCATCAACAACCGGGGCCGCGGCAACCGTCGTATCAACGGCCAACAGGAGTAAGCAGATATGTATAAGTCCAGAAGAGAGCATCAGAAGGTCTATGCCAACGCCAGGGTGACGCCTTTGCAGTTGGTGCGCAGCGCTCCGCTTGCCGAACAAGGGGGGCGCAAGGTGGTGACGCTGGCGGCCGACGCCAACGGCGGTCTGTATGTCGACGGCATGCGAGCCCATTGTCTGGCGGTCGCCACCAGCTGTCTGGTTCAGCCGCTGGCGGGCGATCGCGTTTGCGTCATCGCCGACGGCGATAAGTTGGTCATCACCGAGATCTTGTCGCGGCAACAGGCGAACGCCGTCATGACGCTGGACAGCCGCTGCGCCAACTTGCGCATCGTGGCGCCGGAGATCGAGCTGCAGGGCGGCAAGCGGCTGACGTTGCGCAGCCCGCACTTCACGCTGCTGACGCGCAGCAGCCGTTGGGTCGCCGAAACGCTGCACCAAATCTCTCAACGCCTGTTTGTGCGCAGCAAGCACGCGAGCCGGCGGGTGGAGGAAACCGACGAGGTGCTGGCGAAGCACATCATTCAGGATGCGCGGCAATCCCTCGTCATCACCAGTGAAATTGGTTCCCTGAAGTCTTCGGCGGTGCTGAAGATCGACGGCGGCCAGATACATATGGGGTAAACCACCATGACTGCAGCCAATAACAACATGGCCGGGATCAGCTTTGCCGGCTGTGACCCGATGATACCGGCGCCGGGCCCGAACACCGCGCCCAACAGCACCGGCATACCGAACGTGCCTAACTATTTCCTATGCGGCGGCAATGAACAGAATCTCGGCAGTATTCGCGCGGCCACCGTCGATTCGGGCGGGGTGATCGGCGCCGCCTCCGGGACGCATTCGGCCCAGATGCAGCCGGTGCAGGGGTCGGGCAAGTATTTCACCGGCGGCATGCCGGTCACGCGGCTAGGCGATTCCAGCACGACGAACAATAACAACATGGTCGCCACTCAGGTCGCGCCCAGCCAGACCAAATGTTTCGTTAATGCATAGGAGTTCAGCATGGTGAAAACGCTCCGGGGGATGGCGACAGGGGGACTGTTGGCGGTGGGGATGCTCGGCGGATGCAGCTGGTTTTCTCACGATGAGGCTGTGGATGCGGGGCGCCGGTTGCGGTTTATCGACGTCGAGGTGACCGCCAACGACAACGTAAACCCCAATGCCGCCGGGGAGGCGCAGCCGGTCAAGGTGTGCGTGATAGAAACCAATCGCTCGGGGTGGATGCCCGAGGGGATTGGCGACGGCGCTCCTTGCCGCGAGACGGCGCCGTCGGAAGGGGCGCTGAGCCGGCACCAGAGCATTTTGCAACCGAGGGAGACGTTGCGATATCGCTTCGAGGTGCCGGCGGGGCAAGAGCGATGGGTCGTCGTCGGGGCGGAGTTTCAGCAAATCAGCGGCGTGTTGCCGCTCGCCGAGCAAAAGTCCCCTGCGCAGGCTGATTCGCAAATGAAGGTGATGGTGGGGATGACGTCACTCAGCATAGTGACTAACGACAAAATGGATGAATGACATGTTACCTAAACAACGCGTCGCCTGGGTAGAAGGCATGTTGATGGAACCGCAGCATTTCCAGCAGCAGGAACGTTTTTTCGAGCACTTGATTGAAGCGCGCTTGCGCAGCGTCGAAACCTTCACCTGGGGGTTCCTGACGCTGGAGATCGACAACGGGCTATTGGAACAGGGCAAGTTTGCGCTGAAGAAAGCCAAGGGCGTTTTCCCCGACGGCACGGCGTTCAGCATGCCTGAGGATATTCCGCTGCCGCCGCCGCTGGTGCTGGGAGAAGGCTGCCAGGGGAAAGTGGTGTGCCTGTCCGTGCTGATGGACATCGCCGGCAATGCCCAGATCGATCTTATCCAGGATGCGCGAAAAAGCAGCCGTTTTCGCACCATGGACGCCGAGGTGCCGGATCGCAACCACGGCGTCAGCCTGGAGGGAACGCCGCGCGTGTGCACGATGCAACTGGGCAGCCTGGTGACGCGGCTAAGCCTGGAGGACGCGGTCAGCAGCGCGGAAAGCGTGCTGCCGGTCGGTTTCGTGCGGGAGATCACCAGCGATCGTCGGGTGCTGCTGGATGAGCGCGCCTTGCCGCCGATGCTGGATTTCCGCGCCATCGGCTGGCTGCCTGCTTTCACCACCGAATTGCTTGGGCTGATCAGCCAGCGTCTGGAGTCGGTTTTCCGCCCGGACGTGCATATGACGATCGGCGGGCTTTCCGAGCTGCTGGAGTTGCTGTTGCTGCAAACCTTGAGCGAGTTCAATTTGCGCATCAGCCAACTGCTGGCCAGCCCGCAGGTGCATCCTGAAACCCTGTTCGACACGTTGCTGAGCCTGCTGGGGCGGCTCAGCATCATTCCCGGCGGCGAACGCCTCTGGGATCGGGCCGATCTGGTGTATCTGCACGATGAACCGCACAACTGCTACTTCCAGCTGTTCGCCTCGATTCGCCGCGCGCTGTCGCTGGTGATCGAAGCGCCGGCGGTGGCGTTGCCGTTTGTCGATCGCGGCGACAGCATTTATCTGTGCCCGAACGATTCGCAGCTGCGCCTGGAAAAACTGGTGTTCGCCGTCAGCTGCGGTTTGTCCATCGAGCATCTGCGCTCGTATTTCCCCGCACAGGTCAAACTGGGGCCGGTCGAGAAAATCATTCAGCTGATCGATCTGCAATTACCGGGCGCTCGTTTGCTCCCGATGGCTTCGCCGCCACGGCACATACCGTATTACCCGAACAGCATCTATTTCGAGGTTGATCATGCCGACCCGATTTATAAGGAAATGATGGCCGGCTCGGCGATGGCGCTCAGCATCGTGGGTGATTTCCCCGACCTGCGTTTTGACGTCTGGGGATTAAGGCAAGGGAGGGTGGGATGAACGAATTTGAGAGAAAAATACGCGAGGCGATGGCGGTAACGCGCAACAACGCGACGCCGCGCCTTCCCGCGTCCGGCTCCGTGGGCAAAACGACGGCGGAGATCGCCGCGCTGTCCTTCGGCGCGCGGGCGCTGGCCGCCAAGCTGCGGCCGGGAAGCGCCGGGGTGGCGACGCCCCCCGAACCCAAGCCTTATGAGGCTGAAAGCGTTGCGCCGGAAAGCAGCGAGCCCGCGCCGGGCGAGCGCCCGGCCGAGGCCGCGCCGACCTCGAGCGGGCTGTTCGGCCGCGCCGCGCTGAGCAAGCCCGGCGTGATGATGGGCCATTGGGACAACCCGCTGATCGCCGCCGCCATCCCGGTTCTGCTGCAGGTGGAGCGGGTGCGCGATCAGAAACAGCTGAATCCGGGCGCGGTGCGCGCGCAGATCGTGCGCGAGATCCAACAATTCCAGCAGACGCTGCTGGCGGATCACATCGCGCCGAGCGATGTGGACAAGCTGGCCTATCTGCTGTGCTCCTACGTGGATGAGTGCTGCATGAGCACGCTCGAATCCGGCGAACTGAATCTCAGCCTGCTGGTGGAGTTTTATCGCGACGCCTGGGGCGGGGAAAAGTGCTTCGAGCATCTGCAGGCCTATCTGGCCGCCTCGCCGCGCAACAAGGAGATCCTGGCGTTTTACGATCTGATCCTGTCGCTGGGCTTCGAAGGGCAATATCACGTGATGGAACGCGGCGCGGTGTTGTTGGCCGACGTGCGCAACCGTCTTGATGGCTATCTGTATAGCCAGAACCCGACGCAGACGCTGGCCGATGCAGAGCCGAGCAAAGTGGTGCGCAAGGCGACCCGCATCACGCCGCTGAAGCTGCTGTGCTACGGCCTGGCCATCGCGCTGCTGGCGTATGCCTCGGCCGCCTGGTATCTGCACGATCAGTCCCGCGCGCTGCGCAACGCCATTTTGGCCTGGACGCCGCCGCAGCCGCGCAAAATCAACATCATGGAGACGCTGCCGCAGCCGCTGCCGCAAATCCTCAGCGAAGGGTGGCTGGAGGTGCGCGCCGATCCGCGCGGCTGGCTGTTGATCTTCACCTCTGACGGCGCATTCGCCACCGGGCAGTCGAAGCTGTCGGAAGAGTTCAAAAAGAAACGCAACATTGAGCGTTTGGGGGAGGCGCTGGCGCCGTGGCCGGGCGATCTGGAGGTCATCGGGCATACCGACAACAAACCGTATCGCAACACCTCCAACAACTCCAACCTGAAACTGTCCGAGGCTCGCGCGCAGACGGTGGCCGACAAGCTGCGCGAATCCTTGGCCAACAGTAAATACAACCGCACCGTGACATCGGTCGGCAAGGGCGATCAGGAGCCGCTGGACGACAACGCGACGGAAGAAGGGCGCCGCCGCAACCGCCGCGTGGACATCCTTTGGAAAATCGGCGAGAGGGAGATGGCTTCACCGTCTGCAACGTTAAATCAGGCAGGGGTAGCCGCCGAGGTCCCCGAGGATAACTAAGACATCCGCCGGCGTAGAGATAATAAGGAAATTATATGATACGTAGATCATTCATATTGGTGATTGCCTTGCTGCTGTGTGCGGTGGTGTGGTGGGTTGGGCCGTTGATCGCCATCGGCACCTATCGGCCGCTGCTGTCGGTCTGGGTCAGGGGCATCATCATCGCGCTGATCCTGTGCTGGGCGCTGTGGCCGTTCGTGGCGACGTTCTTATCCTGGGTGTTCCGCCACGCGCGAGCGCCGGCCCCGGCCAAACGCAAGACCGCCCAGCGAGATCGCGTGACCTCGCGCTTTTACGACGCCTTGCGCACCTTGCAGTACGTCGGCACGGCAAAGCAGCGCACCCCTTGGCAGCGCTTCAAATACCGCCTGACGCGCCGTTACGTCAGCGAAAAGCCGTGGTTTCTGGTCATCGGGCCGCCGGGCAGCGGCAAAACCTCGCTGATCGGCGAAAGCGGCGAACGCTTCTTGCTGGCCGAGCACTATGGCCTGCAGCAGACGGTGGACGTCGGGCCGACCCAGGATTGCAACTGGTGGCTGGCGGAGAATTCGGTGTATGTCGACACTTCCGGCGAATGGCTGCAGTTGAACGGTCTGGGGGAAGAGGGTGCCAGGGCGCGCGACACCCTGTTCAAACTGATCCGCCGCCATCGCCGCCATCCGGGCATCGACGGCATCATGCTGTGTCTGGATGCGCGTTGGTTGCTGCACGCCTCGCTGACGGAGAGAAAGTCGGTCGCCGACGCGCTGCGCGTGCGCCTGCTGGAGATGGCCTCGTGGTTCCGCAGCGAGCTGCCGGTCTATCTTACCATCAGCCACCTCGATCAACTGGTCGGCGGCGAGACCTTCCTGTCGATGCTGGGCGACGATCTGTTGCAAAAAGGCATGGGGTTCAGCCTGAACCGCGCCGAACAGGGAGAAACCCCCTTCGAGCAGTATGAAACCCTCTACCGGGAGATGGTGGCGCGCGTCAGCCATCACGTGCTCGAACTGTTGCACGATGCGCCGGACGGCCAAAACCGCCAGCAGCTGCTGTTCTTCACCGAGTCGCTGGGGTCGCTGGGCAACCCGCTGTATTCCCTGTTAGAGCAGATCTTCCCGCAAACGCCGGTGGGCTACGCCTGCCATCTGCAGCAGGTGTGGCTGGGCAGCACCATCGCCTTGCCGCCGCAGGGGGCGATCTACAACGCGGAAGCGGCGGATATCTATGAAGCTCGCCCGACCGGGCGCATTTATCACCCGGAGCTGGATTACGCCCGGCAAGAACGCGGGGTGATGCAGCAGTCTTCGCACGCCAGGCCGCTCGGCAGCCGCATGAGCTCTCTGGGCCGCTATGTGCTGGTGCTCATTCTGTTGGCGGTCTCGTTTAACCTGCTGGCGATGCGTTACCTGTGGGAGAGCGATTACATCTCTTACATTGCGGCGCGCTTTGACGAAACGAAGCGCATCGTGCGCGAAATACCGGTGACTAACCGCGTCAGCGACGATGTCATTTCCGCCTATGAGCAGCTGGGCTACATGAACGCGCAGCTGGGCGGCGAAGTGTCGCCGGTGCCGAATCCCTATTTCGAGCACAAGCTGATCAACAGCGCGGCGCAAAAAACCTACCAACGCCATTTGCTGCAGATCTTCTGGCCGGCGGTGGAAAACTATATCGCGGACGAACTCAAGAATGACGTCTCGGCGTCCAACAAGGACGTCTACGGCACTTTGAAAGTGTACCTGATGATGGGCGAACCTTCGCATCGCTCCGCCGAAGCCTTGGTCGACTGGTTCATGGCGCGCTGGGAAACCTTTATGCCGCAGGGTTACACCGACATGAACAAAGGCATCTTCGCTTACCATCTGCGGGAGATGTTCTCTTTGCCGGACGCGCCGGTCATGAAGATGAACGGCGATCTGCTGCGCCTGGCGCGGGTGAAAGCGATGAACATTCCGATGCAGGTGCGGGTGGTGCGCCGCATCGAAGAGAAACCGTTGCCGGCGGCGATCAACGATATTTCATTGGCCGACGCCGCCGGACCGAACGTCTCCTTGATGCTGCGCCGCAAGAGCCAGGCGACGGTCACCGATACCGCCGTGCCGGGGTTCTATACCCGCGCCAGCTATCGCGACGTTTTCCTGGCGCAGCTCGATGACGCCGCCAAGGACATGATCGAAGAAGAGTCCTGGGTGCTGCGCGACAGTGGGGAAGGGAAAAACGCGGTGAACTCGCTGGCCTCGGCGCAGAAGCTGGCCGACGAGGCGAGGAAGCTTTATCTCATCGAGTATGCCGACAAATGGGATGCGTTCATGCGCGATGTGCGCGCCCGGCCGGTCAACGGGCTTGAGGATGCGGCGATCCTGGCGCGTCAACTGTCCGACCCTTCTTCCCCGCTGGCCAATCTGGTGCGCTTCGCCGCGCGCGAAACCAGCATGACCGGCACCAACCAGGGCGATGCGGCAAGCTGGTTCGATCGCCAGCGCAACCGCATCGAGCAGCAGCGGCGCGACATCCTGGGCGAGATTTCCGGCGAGCGCGCGCGTTTTCGTCTCACGCCGGAGCGCGCGGTGGAAGATCGCTTCGAGCTGCTGCGCCGTCTGGGCTATCAGCTGTTGCAGACCACCAACGCCAGCAACGATCCGCTGAGCCGCAGTTTCGAAGCGCTGTACAGCCAGTTGACCACCTTGTCCACCTCGCTGCGCGGCGGCCAGGTGGTGCCCGCCGGAGGCACGCTGAAGCGCCTGCAGCTGGATGCGGCGCGCCAGCCGGAACCGGTGCGCAGCGTGATGATGGATCTGTTGCAGGTCGGGGACAGCCAGACGATTCAGCAAAGCCAGAAGAACCTGAGCAAAGGCGCTTCGTCGCTGGCCTCCGGCTTGTGCAAGAGCAGCATCAGCGGGCGTTATCCGTTCTCGCGCAACGCCAGAGCGGAGGTCGGCATCGAGGACTTCTCGCGCATGTTTGGCCAAAGCGGCGCGATGCAGCAGTTCTTCGATGAGAACCTGGCCCCTTATGTGGACGTCAACGCGCAGAAATGGAATGCCAAACCGGGTTCAGAGGGGATCGTCAATGCCAGCACGCTGGGCGCGTTTGAAAATGCCCGGCTGATCCGCGATACCTTCTTCACTGCCGGCGACAAGCTGTCCTTCTCCATGTTCATCAGGCCGTTGTCCCTGACGCCGACCATTACGGAAGCGACCCTGGATATCGACGGGCAGGTGATTAACTACAGCCATGGTTTCAGCCAGCCTACCCGTATCGATTGGCCGGGCCCGAAAGGCGGCAGCTATGTTCGACTCACCTTCCGCACCGGCACCGGCCAGATCCAGGTCGCCAGTTTTGACGGACCCTGGGCCTTGTTCCGGATGTTCGACGCCAGCAATCCCGTGCCGCTCGCCAGCGACAGGCGAGAGCTGACGATGTCGATGTCGTCGGTGGTGGGCGTGCTCAAACTGGAATTGCGCTCGACGATGAAAGATTTCCCACTTTGGTCACGGGCGTTGCGAGGATTCTCGTGCCCGAAAGCGATGTAAACACAACCGTAAAGAGGTGATAAACATGTTAGATCCAGCCAAAATTTTAGAAACCATGAAGGCCGGCGGCAATTTGGGCACCAACTCCCAATCGTCGCTGAGTCAACCGTTTATGCAAGGCGTCAGCAATATTCAAATGTCGGGGCCGGATGCGGCCAAGTCGGTCATGAGTAACGTGACAAAATCTTGCGATGATATGTTCGGCAATATGAAGGGCATTTTTAATGGTCTGCAATCAAATGTGAACGCACACCAGAAAATGCAAACGAGCGAGCAGCCGAAAGATTTTAATGTTTCCATGGACGATCTTCGTCCGGCGATTGCGAAAGGGTTCCCGCACGAAATGGCGGACTTCTTTTCCAAAGTGCCGAAACTGTAATCAACAACTCGATGGATAAAATACCGGGAGGTGGAAATGCCTCCCGGTATTCACAAGGAGTGGTGCGATGATCTATGACTGGATGCTTAAAAACGCCAATAAACGCATGGGTTTTTTCATCATAGTGATACCCAGCTTGTTTTTTTGGATAATGGTTTTTCTGACCTTTTATATTCTTTGATTCTTTGATGTAAAAAAAAGCACCCGCGAAGGTGCTTAAAATGAAACGAATTAAAAAAATAGGAAGGGATGATTATGAATTGTTATTACAGTTTAGAGATGATCTGCAATCCGCTGGAAATCAGCGCATCGACGGCCAGACCAATACCTTTACCGATGGTGCCGACAACGGTTTTGGCATCCGGGTTAACACCGGCAATCGCGGAAATGGTATCAATACCTGTACCTACCGCACTGCCAATCAGTGTGCCTACGTCACCAAAAAAACCAGCACCGTTAACTTGTTCAATTTCTACTGCGGATAGTTCTTTCATGATTGAAACTCCTTTTTCAGTTAGCCCTTTACTTCAGGCCATTTCATTATTGCAAATCAGGTCATTTTTTCAATAAAACTCGCGCTGTTTTTTTATACTATTGTGTTTTTTGTTAGATTGATTTTGCATCGTTAGATTATATATTGCCGAAGCCTGGATTGTTATATCTCACTCGCCTTGAACGGCGGCTGTTTTATGAGGTTATTATTTTAAATCGGAATGATATATACCAGAAGGGAGACCTTATGAAGGTATTGACGACGCCGGAAAGACCTTTCCGGTATGATGAGCTTGCGGATAAAATTATCCGGGAGGCCAGGAGCCGCTTGGGGTGCGCCGTTCTGCGGTTTTTAGACTGCATGATCCTGGGGTATGGCCCGCCGGTGATAGTCTTTGATATCTATAATAATCACGGTAAGTTGCAAACGTTCAAAGTCATTCTTCCTCTTGGGAGCGACAAGCAGCTAAAAAAAGATCACCTCGGATTGGTTTCCTGTCTGGAGGCCAAAAAGCTGATGAGGATCAAAAAAATATAATTCATCCCGCTCGTCAACGATGCCGCGTTATCTTTCTGCGCTGCGCATCACTCCTGAAAAATCGTTACTCCTACCAGGCATTTCTTGCGCGGGCGGCCGATGGGTTCGCCTTCTTCTTTTTTGTTGCCGTCTACATGAAAGGGCGGGAATCACTTACTGCCATAAAGTGTAGCTTTTTTTTATGCAATTTTTTTACAATAAAATGAATATGGTTATACTCTGTTTAATAGGGGCTGCGATGACCCCGCCGCCACGGACGAAAAAAGCATTATCCTGCCTTTATCATAAGTAAATTCCTAATGCATAAACGGATTCTCTTAACAATCAATGTCGCGCAATGTTATGTTCTATATTATGTGTTTTTTCGATATTTATCTGGATATATTGCGCTCTTGGAGTAAAATTAACGTATCAGAGAAAAATCTTAGCACCGTGATGCTGATGGCAATGATGCCTTATAAATATATCTTACGATAACAATTTCCCTTGCGAAGCGCGGCAGCTTACCGCGTCTTGCTTTTGTATGCTCTCCAGGGCAGATGATTTATATAACCCTATATAAAATGCACTTTTGCGAGGCATGGTCTTTTTTGCTTCGCCTATAACGCTTTTTTATTAAAAAGCACGTTAAAACAAAAAATAATCACAGCAATGATATTGCAGTAAGGAGAGTGAGCAAGCGTAGTCAAAAGGGAGGTTTGTTAATGGAGCGCGTCAATATCGCTATTGTGGATAAAAATCAATTCTTCAAGCTGGGGTTGAGTCTTGCCTTGCAAGAAGGTTTTCTCACGAATGGCATTAAGGCCAAGATCACGGGAGAAGAACGTGCCAACATCATATTCAGGGCGCCGGACAAGCGGGTGTCCATAAATTTTTGCCATACCCAGCTTTTGCAGGGCAACTTTTCTTCTATTCCGCTCTATTTTTCAATATTGGAGCATAAAAAGACATTCCCTAAAATTCATTGCAATTTGGAGGCCGGAAGTATTACGCGCAAAGACAGCGTGGCGGCGATCGTGGACAAGGTCATGTTCTGCTATCGCAAGAAAAATAGTTTGGTTTCAAGCTATTGCCCGCGTTGTCGTACCCAGCTGACCTTTAGCGAGGGGAAAGTGTGCCGTTTGATCCATTTGGGCTATTCACAAAACCAAACGGCGATGTTGCTCGGCATCAGCCCGAAAACGGTGAGTATTCATAAACGTTCGGCCATGAGAAAACTGAACATCGATAATAATATTGAATTTTTGCGCTGGCTAAAAATGCACAGCGACTCTTGTTAATCAGGGAAAGGAAGCGAACGGTCCGGCGCCGTATTATCAACGGCGCTGAGCGGTCATCTTTTATTGATTTCCGCCTAGCATGGAATCGGTTTTATAGGGAGATAAAACATGGCTGTCTTTGTGAGGGAAGCGGTTTCTCATAATCATTTCAAATTATTGCAGGAGCTTTATGGCAGAGATTTGGGCGGGGAGCGTTTCCTGCACTGGAAGCATTTGCTCGATCCGCATTGTGGGGCGCCGATGGAAAAAACGGGCATATTTTACAAGGATCAAGAACGTTATCTCGGGATGTTTGTATCCAGTTTTTATCCTTTTAAAATCAACAAATTGTCTTTTAATGTCAATATGCTTGGCGATCTTGGGATCCACCGTCAGGTCAAATCTTCCACCGTCTTGAAAGACTTTTTCCTGCAGGCTAAGCGTTCGGATGTGGCGGCGGATATCTGCTTTTCCGATGACAGGAAGATCAGGGTTTATGAAAAGATTTTCAGAAAGTATTTAACCACCAATACGCAAATCTATCCCTTCGTCGAATTAACCTTAAAGCCTGATAAGTTTATGGCCTTTCGTTTTACCGAGGGCGGCCAAGCGCGGCAGGCCAGTTTTATCAATAATCTGGGGCGAGAAAAAGATCATCGCGCATTTGAATATATTGAAAAACATCCTCTGTATCATAAAATTCATTATATCAATAAAGGCAATCTCTACGCTGTGATTGGCTGTTCCAGTGAGTGTGCCGAACTTTTGGATATTTCCAATCCTTCCAGGGAGTGTTTTTCCTGGGCCATCGGCGTTTGTCGGCACCTGCATAGCCGTTGCAAAGTGATGATCCCTACTGGTTTTTACAAGTCGATTTGCGCTCAGGCGGCGGAGGTCATTGCAGAAAAACGCATCAACATGCTGATCGGTTATTACTCCGAAAAGATAAGCGAGCTGATGCCGAAAGAGGTTTGGGTATGCCGCATGGATCGCCGTTAAGCAGGGCACGTGTATTCTAAATGGAGTGTTTGTCATGGAAGAGATTCCTGTATCACCCTATTCAAAAGTTTTTATCGATGAATATGACCGCCATCCAGAGGGCTGTAATTACAACGTATTGGTGCTGCAGCGTATTGAGGGCGCGCTGGATCCCATCAGATTACAAGCTGCGCTGAATGCGCTGGTGCAAGATCATGTCCTGCTGAACAGCCATATTCATGAACAGAATGGCGAGCTGTATTGGCGTCGCAATGACGCAATCCATCCTTTGCAGCATTACACGGACCGCACGCTGCTGACCCAAGTGATTCGCCAGCCCTTCGACATTTACCGCGGGCCGCTTTATCGTTGGGCGCTTTTCGCCGAGGGGGCGGGGCGCTATACCCTGGCGCTGGTGGGCCATCATCTGGTGATCGACGGCGCGTCTTCCGACGAGTTTTTCTCATTGGTGAGCCATTACTATGGTCAACAGCGGCTGTCGACACGCCTCGAGGCGGCCGAGATTGCCGCCATCAACCGGCAGCTGCAGCGCGAGGTTGAACAACTGGCCGCCGACGGAGCGCTGGCGCACTGGCGGGCCGAAGCGGCAAATTTGGGCGCGATAGACGTGCCCTTTGAGAAAAGCGGCGCCGTGCGAAACGATGAGGCGGCCGAGCTGCGTTTCCAGGTGCCCAAAGCGCAATGGAAAGCGCTGAAGCAGGGCGCGGGAATACGGCGAATGAATGACTTTCTGGCGTTGCTGGTGCTGTGGGGCATCTTGATGGCGCGCAGCGGCAATCAGGAAACGGTCTATATCAGCTATCCGGTGTCGATAAAAAAGGGGCAAAGATTTGCGCTTGGCGGGCATGTAAACACCAGCGTGATGCCCCTCTCGCTGCGTGATGGCGAAGGCTTCGCCGCCGTTTATCAACGCGCGCTGGCGTTTATTACCGCCGCGGCGCCGCACTCGCGCCAACGGTTTAACCAACTGCCCACGCAACAGGTGGTGCAGGCGCTGGGGATCCGCGCGATGCCGATTTCCTTTGCCCAGACCAACCTGCGCGATGCGGCCTTGGCACTGGCCGATTGCGCCACTTCGCCGCTGTTTGAAGCCAACCACGATATGGCCAGCGCGTCGCTTTCCCTGGAATATGAAGATCGGGCCGACAGCGATGCCTTGCAGTTCCGGCTGCGTTTTCGTCAGGACATGTTTGACGAAGAAGATATGCGCGGCTGCGCGGAACATTTCATGCGCTTGATGCAAGCGGCGATGCGCGCGCCTGACGCGCCTTTACGCCACCTCGCCTTTTATCCCGCCGCCGACATGCCGCCAGATGACGACGCGGCCCCCGCGTTGCCGAGAGAAACCCTCAGCGCCCGGTTTGAGGCGATCGCGCTGCGTTATCCGGATAAGATTGCGCTGGAGTTTGAGGGGCTGCATGTCAGCTACCGTGAGCTGAACGGCATGGCGAATAGCCTGGCGCGCGAAATTGCGCTCCGCTACCAAGCGCTGACCGGGGGCGCCCCCCAGGCGGATACGCTGATTGCGCTGTACAGCGAGAAAAGCCTGGAAATGGTGGTGGCGCTGCTGGCGGTGCTGAAAACCGGTGCGGCCTATGTGCCGCTCTCCTGCAATTATCCTCAGGCGCGCATTCGGCATATTCTCGAAGAAACGCGCGCGCCGGTGCTCATCGCCGGGGAAAGCCTGCAGTCGGCCGCCGAGGCGCTGGCGGCGATGATGACGCACGCCGTGTCCGTCCTCACGCTGGGCGATCTGAACCGCCTGCCACACGAGCGGCAGAATCTGCCGGCCGTCACCGGCGCCGACCGGCTCGGCGCGGTGATCTATACCTCGGGATCGACGGGGATCCCGAAAGGCGTGATGCTCGAGCAACACGCGATGTGCGGGTTGGCGACCGCGTCCGGCATCGCTGTCACGCCCGATGACGCGTTGCTCTTCCTCTCGAGCCCGGCGTTCGATGCGGCGACGTTCGAGGTGTGGGGCGCATTGCTCAACGGCGCCAAATTGGTCGTCGTGCGCGACACGGAGGATATCGCCGGCGATGTGCCGCAGCTGGAAGCCTTGCTGCGTCGGCAGCAGGTATCGATTCTGTGGGCGACGCGCAGCCTGTTCGATCATCTTTACCTCAGTCACCCCGACTTGTTCGCCGGGCTGCGCTGTCTGCTGGTGGGCGGGGAGGCGCTGACCGCCACGCTGATGCAGCGCCTGGTGCGGCAAGCCAACCGCCCGCAGCAGGTCATCAATGGCTATGGCCCGACGGAATGCACCACGTTCACCACGATGTACGCCATCGCGGCGGACGAAACCCGCAGCAGCATCCCGATTGGGCGAGCCATACCGGGGCGCGAACTTCATGTGCTGGATCGCTGGCTGCAGCCGTTGCCGCCAGGGCTGGCCGGCGAGCTGTATATCGGCGGAGACGCGCTGGCGCGCGGCTATCTCAACCAGCCGCAGCAGACGCAAGAGCGTTTCATTACGCTGAACGGGCGACGCTTGTATAAAAGCGGCGATCGGGTGCGAGAGTTGCGCGACGGCAACCTGGAGTATCTCGGCAGAAACGATTGCCAGGTAAAAATCCGCGGTTTCAGAATTGAACTCAGCGAAATAGAGAATACGATCAATGCGCTGGAGGGCGTCGAGAAATGCGTCGTGGTGGATGTCGTCCATCGCGATAGCAAGCGCCTTGCCGCTTATGTGCTGATGGCGCGGGGCGAGCCGCTGGATCCTGCCGATTTGCGCGCCCGGCTGGAGCGGATCCTGCCGGATTACATGGTGCCGTCCAGCTATGTCGCGCTCGACGAGATACCGCTGACGGTGAACGGCAAGCTGGATCGCACGGCGCTGCCCGCGCCGCAATTCGCGCAAAGCGAGCGATATGCCGCGCCGCAGAACGCGCTGGAGGCGTTGATTTGCGCCCTGTGGGCGGAGATCCTCGGCGTTGAACGGGTAGGGGTGGATGACGACTTCTTTCGTCTGGGCGGCGATTCGATCCAAAGCATCGTGTTCACCAGCGAATTGAGCAAGTCGGGCTATCACAGCAACTCGCGTGCGGTGTTCGAAACCCGGAATGCGCGGGCGCTGGCCAAGCGCATTTTGCAGCAACGGGAGGCGATTGCGCCGCTCAATGAACAGGGCGAGCTGCAGGGCGAATTCGAATTGCTGCCGATTCAGCGCTGGTACAACGAGCAGCCGCCGCAACATCGCGCCTTCTTCAACCAGACTTTTTTGGTGCGGGTGCCGCCGATGTCCGCCGAGCGCGTGGCCGATCTGGTGAACGGGCTGGCGTCGCGCCATGACATGCTGCGCGCGCGGTTTAGCGCCGACGACGCCGGCGCGCTGGTCGCGCAGCGCTATCTGTCGGTGGCCGACGGCGGCCCTTCATGGGGATACTATGACCTGGCGCTTTGTCGCCAAAGCCGCGCCGAACTTCTGCATCAATGGCAATCGGGGTTTGATCCGGTAGAAGGGCCGCTGTGCCGCTTCGTCTACATTTTCGACAGCAGCGCGCCCGGTTACGCGCTGATGTTCTGCGCATTCCATCATCTGATCATCGACGTGGTGTCCTGGCGCATCATCGTCAGAGACATGCGACGGTTGCATCAGGGGGAATCGCTGTCGGCGAAAGGCACCAGCTACCGGCAGTGGGGCGAGACGTTAAGGCACTACGCGGCGAGCCGGCATGACCAATGCGCTTACTGGTTGGCGATGATCGCCGGGCAACCCGATTACGCCACGCTCAGCGAGGGGGCGCAGAGTCCGGCGTTTTGCCGCTTCGAGTGCGACGCGGCGTTGACGACGCTGTTGATGGACAGCTGTCATCAGGCCTACCGCACCTCGATCCGCGATGTGTTGCTGGCGGCGCTGGCGCCGGTGCTGCAGGCCTGGCATGGCCGTGCGGACAGTTACCTGACGCTCGAACACCATGGCCGCGATATCAATGACGATAAGATCCAGCTCGACGACACCGTCGGCTGGTTCACCGCCTTACTGCCTTTGCGCATCACCGCCCATCAGAGCCCAAAACACACGCTGCGCGCCATCAAGGACGCATTAAGAAAGATGCCGGATCACGGCATCGGCTATTCGGCGCTGAAATACGGTTCAGCGTCGGACGACGAAGCGATAGCCTGCCTGCGGCGCCACCGCTTGCCGGCCATTTCATTCAACTATCTCGGGGTCTTTAACGAACAGACTGACGACGCCTTGTGGGCCTTGATCGACCAAACGGCGGATCTGGAAAACGGCGCGCTGCCGGCGAGCGACAATGTGCTGGATCTGGTGCTCTACGTGCACGGCGACCGACTGAGCATCGTGATGTCGGGCTTATTGCCGCAGGCGACGCTGGCCCGGATCGGTTCGCACTATCGGGAGAGCCTGTCGGCGCTGGTCGCACACTGTTGCCACGAGGCGAGCCAGGGCGTTCGCCTCGCCAGCCCGGGGGACTTCCCCCATGCCAACGTCAGCCTCGCCGAGTTGGACCGCTGGCAGCAACGTCATCGCATCGCCGCCGTTTTCGAGGCTACGGTCACGCAGCGGGAATTGATGTATTTCAACCGGCTTAACCGCGAGTATCAGATCGATCAGGCCGTTTATGAGGTGGCCGGCCCGCTGCAGCCGGAGGTGTTGAACCAGGCCTGGTCGCTGGCGCTGCAGCGATTTGAAATGCTGCGCGCCGGGTTCGGCGATCAAACCCGCCGTGGGCGGCCAAACGTCTTCATCTGCGAGACGCTGCAGGCGCCGATCGCGATCGAGGATTGGACCGATGCGCCGCCGTCCTTGCTGGAAGAAAGGATGGAAGCGCTGTTGGCCCGGGAACGAGAAACCTCGTTTGAGCTGGATGCGCCGCCGTTGATCCGCTGGCGCCTGATCAAGTTGAACGCCGATGAGCACTATCTGGTGCAGACCTTTAACCATATCTTGTTCGACGGTTGGTCCCTCGGCGTTCTGTTCGAACACTGGTTCAACGACTACCTCACCTTGCTGGAAGGGGGCGCGCCGGCGCTGGAAATTAACCGATTTGAGCCTTTCGCCGCTTATGTGCGCGCGCACGGCGACGATCCCGAGGCGCAGGCATTCTGGGCGAACTATTTGCGCGGGGCGCCGGTCAACCAACGTTTGCCGTTGAGCGCTGCGCCGGATGCCGCGCCGCAGGGGCGACGCATGCGGCAATATGGCGCGGAATTCAGCGCGGAACAGGTGGCAAGCCTCACCGCGTTTTGCCGGCGCCAGGGGATCACGGTCAATCAACTGACGCAGCTGGCCTGGATGCTGGCGCTGGCCGAAGCGCTGGCCTGTGACGATATCGCGATCGGCACGACCATGAGCGAGCGCCCGGCGGACATTGAGCAGGTGCAGACGCTGTTTGGCCTGTGTGTCGCCAGCCCGGTGCTGCGCCTGCAGGCGATTCGCCGCCGGCCCATTTATGCGTTGCTGGCCGATATCGCGGCTTCCCAGACGCTGAGGCAGAAGTACGCCTTTTCCGAACTGAACCGCTACGACGAACAATGGGTGCCCACTTCGCCGTTCGGCAGCCTGTTTGTGTTTGAAAACATGCCGCAACCGCAGAAGGATCCGCGCTTGCCGTTTACGTTCCAGGTGACGGATATCGTCAGCGGCAGCAACCACCAGACGGTGCTGTGTTTGTTCCCCGAAGCGGAACGGCTCGCCATTTCACTGTTTTATGATTCTCACGAGATAGCTCAGGAGACCATCGTTGCGGTAGGGCGCCGTTTTCAGGCCATTGCGCTCGCGATCGCCCACCTTCCGCCCGACAGCGAAATCCGCGCCGAAGACGGGATTATCCAGGCGGAGGAGGCGTGATATGTGGCTTGCTATCGACGGCAAAATAAAATACCGGGCGATCGTGAGCGATCTTGACGGAACCTTGCTGGATCCTGCCGGGAATCTGTCTGATCTGACGGTGGAAACGCTCAATATCCTGCATGCCCGCGGGCTGGAAATCGTCATCGCGACAGGCCGTTGCGATGCGGATGCGCGCGGGATTGTGGATGGCTTGGGGTTCTCGCCGGCGATCGTCTCCTGCAATGGCGCGATGGTCAATATCGAGGGGCGGCCGGTGGCGGATAAAAGCTATTTCCTGCCTCGCGACAGCCAAATGATGTTGATGGATTACCTCTTCGCCTGTCCGCTCCACGTGACGTTGTTCACCCAGGAAGGATGGATGATGGCCGAAGAGAATCCGCATTTTGCCGACTATATCAAAACCTCGGGCGTCGCTTGCCGCTATGTCGAGCCGGAGGCGATGAAACGGCAACCGATCCTGAAAGTGCTGCTGCAGGGTGAAGCGGCGCTGATCGAGCGATTTTACGACGAGGTCAGTCAGGCTTTCGGAAAAACGCTGTCCATCTGTAAGTCCTCTGCGGAAACGATAGACATCATGGATAAGCATATTTCCAAGGCCAGAAGCGTGGCCGACTATCTGAGCGCCAAACAGATAGCGATGCGCGATTGCCTCTCTTTCGGCGATGCGATGAACGATTTGGACATGCTGCGCTGGGCCGGAACGGGGGTGGTGATGGGCAATGCGATGGGCGAATTGAAGCGCGCGCTGCCGTTTAACCCGATTGCGTTGCCCAACAGCCGCAATGGCGTTGCCGATTATCTCTGCCGTGAGTTCGGCCTGTTCTGACATTGTCACCGCCGCGCGGGTGAACGCATTGGCAACAGGGTCTTTCGTGGGCAGATAACAAGGAGGTGAACAAACAGTGAGAGTTTCATTTTTTCATTACTAAACATGTCGATAAATACAAAGGAGACAGTATGAAAGAACTGACTGAAGCAGAAGTCATGGCGGTTTCCGGCGCAGGCATCGCTTCCGATGCCGGCAAAATCCTGGGCAATGGCATTGGCGCCATCGTAGATGCCGGTACCGGTCTATTCGGGATCCACGCGGATGCGGCGGGCGCCGGCGCCAAACTCGGTGAGGGCATTGGCGCCGTCATCGATGCCGGTATTAGCGCCTTCTCGCAGCTGTTTGGCCGTAAATCGTCATAAGCCCGGCCCTTAATGAAAAGTGCCCGCAAGGGCACTTTTACCTCGCACATGTCGGGAGCCGGAAGAACGGCAAAGGGAGAGTTCATGGCGAATAAAATCATCTTGATCATGGCCATCAACCTGTTCGTGGCGGTGGCGTTGGCGGTGTTTAACTTTATCTATATCCAAAAGAAGGTGGATATACGCGCCCCCAATGACGCCACGCCCTTTCAGGTGACCGAGAAAGCGCAGGGCAGGATCGTCTCCATGCAGCAGACCTCGGTATTTCTGAACAACAATCCTGTGGTGGCGTTTACGTTGGAAATCAACGCCAGGCGCAAACAGTTTACGATCGCTGACCATCGGGAGGTCGTGCTGTATATCGCCATGAGCCGTTATGAGGAAAACGGCGTTTACAGCCTATTGCTGGGCGAGAACGACAGGGACGTGGCGTTCGAAAAGGACAGCTTTGGCTATCCGATACGCTTTCATCAGGTGCTCTAGGCGCGCGGAAGGTTTCCTGCCGCCAGGCGGCGTAAAAGGGATTTGCCACGGACAAAGGGGGGAGGAAAAAATGCTAAAACGCATCGGATACATCGCGCTGATTTGCCTGGCCTTAATCGGCGGCCGGCAGGCCATGGCGGCAGAGGAAGATCGCTGCTTTGCGGACGAACATTCCGCCTTGCACACCGTTATTCCTTGTTATAACAATCAGTTGGCGATATTGCCTCTGTCATATTCGTTAAAGGGCGTGGATAACGGCCATGACGTGTCGATACGTCATTATCGGTTGATGTCGCAATCCTGGTCGCCGCAAGACGCCATCCGGCCGACGCAATGGTGGCACGATGTGGATATTTATATCCCCAACGGGGCGCTTGCCCGTAAAGCGTTGGTGCTGATGAGCGATGACTGCGCTTGCGCCGCCGCAGGGGCGAGCGGGCCAGGCAAGCAAACTGCGGCGTTTTCCGTCGCCATGCCGGCGGCCTTGGCGGCGGAAAGTCACACCGTCGTGATTGTCGTCAACCGGCTGCCTTATCCGTACCTGGAATATCAAAATGAGGGGCGGCGTCGTGCGGGGGAGGATAGCCAGGCCCGAGGCTGGCGATTGTTCCTGGACGATGCGGATGAATACTTGATGATGCCGCTGGCGATCCCCATGACGGCGGCCTTGTCGCAAACCATGACGCTGGCGCAGCGCGAATTGAGCCGGTGGGGGATAGATAAATTCATCGTGGCGGGCGCGGCGAGCGGCGCAACCGCGGCGTGGCTGGCGTCATTGTCGGATGAGCGCATCGATGCCGTCGTCGCCATGTTCCCGGATGGGGTCGCGGCGCGGCAGGTCTTGAAGCATATCTATCGTACGTATGGCGGCCGTTGGCCGTTGGCGTTTCATCCTTATTACCAACTCGGCATCGATCGGCGCATAGAGACGCCGGCGTTCGATAAACTGATGCAAATAGCGGATCCCACCGCTTATCCGCCGCCGACGGCGGGAGCGCGGCCAGCGGTACCGAAATATGTCATCATCGCCAGCGGCGACGAACGTTATCCGCCGGACAGCACGCGATTCTATTTCAGCGCCTCAGCGGGAGAGGCTTCGCTGCGCGCGATTGCCGACGGGGATCGTGCGGCAAGTCGGCCGGCCGCCGAACGCGCCATATTGGCGATGATCAAGCGCCGCCAGCGCGATATCGCGTTGCCGACGATCGAGGTGCAAGGCAGCGCCGCGGATGCTGCGGTGCGCACGCTGCGTTTTTCCGAACCGCCGGCCACCGTGCGGCGCTGGAGCGCGCACAACCGCACGGCCCGAGATTTTCGTTATTCGTGCGGCGTACGCTTCACCCCGGAGCCGTTGGCCGCAGCGGAGGCCGATCGCGGCGAGTTTCGTCTGGCCGCCCCGGCGCAAGGCTGGGAGGCCACCTTTATCGAGGCGGTGTTCAACGATGGGTTTATCGCGACCACGCCGGTCTTTATCACGCCGGACGATAACTATCCGTCCGCCGTTCCCGCGGGCGATGGCCTGGCGTGTGAAACCCTACCCGGCAGAGGGTTGGGTGAAGATTATCGCCATGACGATTAATTAGCGGCGCCGAAAAACAATAAGGCGGCAATGCGTTATTCTGCGCGACAGAGCGCATTGCCGCCTTATTTTCGAAATAGTGAACGGCGCCAGACAGAATATTTCTGCGTAACGCCATTTTCTCGTTGTCACATGACCGCGCCGGTTTCACGAACGGCGAACGCCTTATTCTCCCTCCTGTTTGATAAACCGTTATCGCCATGCTTTTGCTATTCTGCCGCCCCTCTCGCTGCCGCCGCGTCGTGATGTCTTTCGTAATATAAATGTCATTTATTTCAGTCGATTTTTTTTCGCCAGGTTTTCATTTTACGGCGATGTCGCCCGATTTTCCGGCTGAGGGGAAAATGAGGAGGATCTGGCGAAAGCGCCTTCGAATAGCGCGATAATAACTTCCCTTGCGGCCAGATGAATGAATCAAGAAACGCCGATTTGGCGGTTTTTTCAAAATAAAATTAAGAATGATGCTAATTCTATTTGGGGTAATTATCTTTTCTCATCTTTACATTGATTTTATGTATTGCTAAAGGGGGAAAGCTAAGCATAATTAACTGTGAAAGGAGCGGGGCTCCTATTCTCCCTGTCCGGGTTCTCCGTGGCGGGGATATTTTGAAGTCTGTCTAATCAAAAGGAGAAGTACCCATGATGGAAAAAAAAGTGATTATGTTGGCATTTGTCGCGGCAGCGTGTTCAAGCGCTTTACCTGCTCTGGCAGCAGATGGTCAGGTTAATTTTACCGGGAATATTGTCGATGCTGCGTGCAAGGTCACGAATGACTTGAGTAATCCATTAAATGTTGTTTTGGGTGATGTGGCCCGAACGGCATTTGCGGGTGGCAAGGGATCAACGTCCAGCGCGACAAAATTCACGCTGGAAGTCACCGATTGTCCGGATACGGTAAAAAGCGCCACCGTTAAGTTTGACGGCGCGGCCGATAACGGCGACAGCAACGTATTACAGCTGACTCAGGAAACGGATGTCGCTACCGGCGTCGGTATCCAACTGTCTGATATTTCTAACAGTGTTCTGCCGCTTTACACGGCGTCGACGGCTTATCCGTTGGCTTCCGGCAGCGGCGTGAAAAATAACCTCGATTTTACCGCCCGCTATATTTCCACGCAGGCAGATGTGACCGCCGGTAAAGCCAATAGCGTCGCCACCTTTACGCTGAATTATAACTGATAATATTTTCTTGCCCGCTGGTTCACAGCGGGCTGTATTGCCTCGGAGATAATATTATGCGTTTTAATCGCTACGGCGCCTTAGCGGCTTTCATTATTTTATTGTTTGCGTCTACGGTTCACGCCGGCGTGGTGATTGGCGGGACGCGGGTGATATTCAACGGCGAAAAAAAAGAAGCGTCAATCAGCGTGGAGAATCCAGATAAAGAACCGTATTTGATTCAGTCCTGGCTGGAGAATCAACAAAGCGGGGTGGATAAAATCGCGTTTATCGTTACGCCGCCTTTATTTCGGCTGGACGGCAACCAGGAAAATATGCTGCGCATCGTGAAAGTGGGCGATGACTTACCGAAAGATAAAGAAAGCTTGTATTGGATGAATATTAAATCCATTCCTTCAACAACCCAGGCGGGTAAATCGAATACGCTGCAAATAGCGGTCAAGACCCGCATTAAATTGATTTATCGGCCGGCGCCGCTGCTCCGCCAGGTACCCGAAGAGGTGACGCAGCAGCTGAAATGGCAGCGTGTCGGTTCAGAATTAAAACTCACCAACCCAACGCCTTATTATATGAACTTCCATTATGTCCGTATCGGGGGGCGGGAAATGAAAGAGGTGGCGTATATCGCGCCGATGAGCAGCGAAATGTTTGCATTGCCCGTGGCGGGCGCAACGTCGGTAAGCTGGAAATTAATTAATGATTATGGCGGCACAGGTAAAGAACATCAGTCAGGTATTTAATCTGTAAGGGAAGGCAGAAAAAGGGATAAAACATTTCAATAATGGAGCTAATGAATGATAACTCAAAAGCGTATATTAGCGAAGCGGGATGCTTGGCTGAAACGCATAGCCTTATTCACGGTAACAACGGCGGTATGCGGCAATATGGCTAATCCCGCCTTCTCTCGTGATTATTTTAATCCGGCGTTGCTGGAAACCGGGCGCTCAGGCCAGCAGCACGTCGATCTGTCGATTTTTGAAAATGGCCAGCAGGTTCCCGGCACGTATCGGGTCGATATTTGGGTGAACGACATGCTGCTGGAAACGCGCGAGGTGTCGTTCGCTCTGCGAGCCGGCAGCGACGAGAAGGCCGATCTACAGCCTTGTCTGACGCGGGAAGATCTGAAACGGCTTGGGGTGAAAGTTGAGCTGTTTCCCGGTTTGGCCGGCGCCGATCGCTGCGCGAATTTGGCCGCGATCCCACAGGCCTCGGCGCAATTTCAATTTAACCGCCAACGCCTGATGCTGAGTATCCCCCAGGCGGCGTTGGAAAATAAGGTGCGCGGATACGTTCCGCCGGAACAATGGGATGAAGGCCTGCCGGCGATGCTGCTGAACTACGGCTTCACCGGCAGCAACAGCAAGGGGCGCGATCGATTCACCCAGAGCGCAAGCAGTTATTACCTCAACCTGCGGCCGGGCTTCAACCTGGGCGCCTGGCGAGTGCGGAACTACACCACCTGGAGCTACAACAGCGCCGGCGGCGGGCGAGCGTCGGAGGATCGTTGGGACTCCGTCTATACCTACGCCCAGCGCAATATCATCCGCCTGAAAAGCTTGCTGACGCTCGGCGAAAGCAGCAGCCCGTCCGATGTGTTTGACAGCGTGTCGTTTCGCGGCGCGCAGCTGGCTTCCGATGACGACATGTTGCCGGAAAGCCTGCGTGGTTATGCGCCGGTGGTGCGCGGCATCGCGCGCAGCAATGCGCAAGTGGTCATTCGCCAAAACGGCTATGTCATCTACCAGAGTTACGTTGCGCCGGGCGCGTTTGAAATTTCGGACATGTACCCGACCGGCGGCAGCGGCGATTTGGAGGTGACTATCAAGGAGGCGGACGGCAGCGAACAGCACCTGACCGTTCCCTTCGCCAGCCTGCCGGTGCTGCAACGCGAAGGGCGGCTGAAATATGCGCTGACCTCGGGGCAATACCGCACTTACGATCACAGCGTGGATAAAAAGATCTTCTCGCAGGCCAGCCTGATTTATGGCTTGCCCGCCGGTTTCACCCTGTATGGCGGCGGCCAATTCGCCGGGCCGTATCAATCGCTGGCGTTGGGCCTGGGCAAGAACCTGGGCGAGTTCGGCGCCCTGTCGGCCGACGTCACCCAGGCGTGGGCAAAGCAGGAGCATCAACCGAAAAGCGATGGTCAGTCATGGCGCGTGCGCTACAGCAAAAATATCGTCGAGACGGGGACGAACTTCGCCATCGCCGGCTACCGCTATTCGACCAGCGGCTACTATGGGCTGCAGGAAGTGCTGGACACCTATCGCAGCGGCAACCGTTACGCCCCGATAGACCGCCGCAAAAATCGCGGCGAAATCACGCTGAACCAGAATTTATGGGAAGGGGCGGGGTCGCTTTCACTCAGCGCGGTCTCCGAAGACTATTGGGGCTCCGAGCGCAATATGCAGTCGCTGAGCGCGGGTTACAACAATAGCTGGAATGGCATCAGCTACGGTTTTAACTACAGCTACAGCCGGAATTCACAGGCTATTTACGGCGATTCGAACCGCGGGCGCATTTACGATCGCGATCAGATCTTCGCTTTCAACATCAGCGTGCCATTAGAGAAATGGCTGAGCAACACCTACGCCACCTACAACCTCAACACCAGCAAAAAAGGCAATACCAGCCATACGGCGGGCCTCAACGGCACGGCGCTGGCCGGCGGCAACCTCAGTTGGAGCGTACAGGAAGGGTATGGCAGCCAGGGCCAGGGCAACAGCGGCAACGCCAACGCCGACTGGCGCGCGACGTACGGCGAACTCACGGCGGGCTACGCCTACGATCGCAGTCAACAGCGCGTCAACTACGGGGTGAAGGGCGGGGTGATCGCCCATGAAGACGGCGTGACCTTCGGTCAACCGTTCGGCGAAACCGTCGCCCTGGTGCAGGCAGCCGGCGCGAGCGATGTGGCGGTCGGCAATCAGGTCGGGGTGAAAACCGACTGGCGCGGCTACGCTATCGTTCCTTACGCCACGCCTTATCGCAACAATTCGATTCGCCTCGATGTCGACAGCTTGCCGGATGATGTCGATCTCGAGTTGACGAACCAGTCGGTCACGCCGACTCGCGGCGCGGTGAGCCGGGCGAATTTCAAAGCCAACGTCGGCAGACGGATTTTGATGAAGGTGACGGACTCGCAGGGGGCTCCTCTGCCGCTGGGCGCCAGCCTGCGTCTTGCCGAGGGGGCGACTCAGCCGTTTCTGGTCGGCGGCGACGGCGTGGTCTATCTGAGCGGCATGGCGGAAAAGGGCCTGCTCATCGCGCAGTGGGGCAGGAATGGCGAGAACCAATGCCGCATCCGTTATCAGTTGCCGGCGGAGCCGCCGTCAGCGGGTCTCCAAACCCTAAATGGCGTTTGCCAATAGATCTCGCTCTATCTCCATCATGACTTTTAAGTGAGAGTGAAAATGAACGTTTTTCTCAGGATATTCGGTTACGGCGCCCTGGTGTGGCTGGCGACGCTCACGACGGCGGTTTATGCCGGCACCTGTACCACCAACGCGAAAACCGCCCGCATGGGGTTGCTGACGCTGGCCGTGGATCCGCGCATCGAAGTCGGCGAGCAGCTGGCTGTTCGAACCGAGAACAGCATGAACGGCACGACGTTTTCTTTTCTTTGTTCCGGCTCGGTCGCCTATCGCTCCATGTCGCCGCTGACGCCGAGCGCGCTGCCCGGCGTATTTGAAACGGGCATCGAGGGCGTGGGGGTGACGATTTCAGACTTATGGCAGAGCAATAAGAACGTGCCCGTCAACACGGCGATTTCGCCCAACTTGCTGACGCCATGGATCAATCGAAACGATGTTCGGCTGACGTTTATTAAAACCGGCCCGATCAAAACCGGCGGCGATATGGGCGGGAAAATTATCGCCAGATATTATCTGGATTCGACCTCCATTTTGGATCTCAGTATTTCCGGCATGAAGGTCATTCAGAAAAGTTGCCTGGTTGATTTGAACTATAAAAATCAAACGGTGAATCTGGGCAGCCCTAAACGCAGCGAGTTTAATGGCGTCGGCAGCACGGCGGCGTCTTCCGAACGCAATTTTTCCGTGGTTCTGCAATGTCAGGAGGACAATATTCCGGTTCAGGTCACGTTCGAGGCGGTCGGAAATTCGCCAGGCGTGGGAATGATTGATATCGCCGACGGCGCTGATGCGGCGAAGGGCGTCGCCGTGGAAGTGTTGGATGAGAACCGTAATCCATTAACGTTTTCCAGACCGATCAATTACCACACCGCGGCTGAAAAAGAGATCAGGATCCCCTTGATGGCGCGCTATAAGCAAACGGGAGCCATTAGCCCCGGGCAGGCCGACGCGGTGATGACATTCACCATTACGCAGAATTAAAGAGACCCCCATTAAAAATATAATGTCGTCTGTTCGCGCGACATTATTGGTGGCATCAGGCGCTGCAGGCCGATGCCAATGCAATGACAACACGCATGTATGGCCGTGTTTGTCCGTTTAAATATGGAGATTAACCAATGAAAGAACTGTCTGTTATCGAAATTAACGAAGTGTCAGGCGCTTATTCCTGGGATATGAGCAATGGACTGTCGGGGCTGATTGGCAGCGCCGTTTCCAATGCCGCGGAAGCCGTTTCATCCATCGCTCTGGGCGCCTCCGTGGGCAGCATGGCGGGCGCCGTCATCGGCGGTAAGCACGGCGGCGACGGCGGCGGCCTGCTGGGCGTCGGCTCGATTGGCCAGGGCGTCGGCATGGTCGCCGGCGGCATCCTGGGCGGCGTAGCCAGCGGCGTGGCCGCAGCCGTTATTGGCTGGGACACCACGCTGGAATACTCCAAAAAAGGCCTCGATGGGCTGATTAACGGCACCATCAGCTAAATCCATACGCGGTCCAAAGCCGCAGCGTTCTCGCTGCGGCTGTCTTCCGGTCAGGCAAGCGCAGGTTCTTCCTATGAGTGATAATCAGAGCAGGAATATTTTCCGCCAGGAGGCGGTCAATTATCAACGTCAAAGATGGACCGGCAGGGCGCTGTTAATTTCCGGCGCGTCGAGCCATGTGATTGCCGCCACCTGTTTCACTTTTATTCTGATCCTGGCGGGCGCACTCTATTTTTGCGAGTACACGCGCCGGGTCGATGTTGAAGGCGAGGTGATCAGCATCCCGCATTCCACCAATGTGTTTTCCTCCCAATACGGCTACGTGAGCCAGGCATTTCATAAAGCCGGTGACGTCGTGGAAAAGGACGAGCCGCTGTATGTGATTGATGTCTCGAGAAGCACCACGTCCGGCAATGTCAGCCATATCGCAGCCAGCGAAATAAGCAAACAGATTAGCAATCTGGATTCGATAATCAGCAAGCTGAATAAAAATAAAACCGCCATGCTGGATAATTTGCGCAAACAGATCAATAGCTATGAAAACGCCTATAAAGAAACCGAGAAACTGAACCTCAGCGCCAAAGAGGGGATGGATAAAATGCGGGATAGCCTGAAAAATTACGAGCACTATTTGACGAAAGGCCTGATCACCAAAGATCAGTTAAATTATCAGCGTTCGCTCTTTCAACAACAGCAAAGCTCGTATCAGGCGCTCTACAGCCAAAAGATCCAGCAAAATATTCAGCTGTCGCAGTTGCGCAGCGATTTGCTGATTCGCGCCGCCGATTACGACAATCAGATATCGCAAAGCGAATCGCAACGCAGTGATTTACAACGCCAGCTGGCGGAGTCCAATGCCGGCGGCCAGGTCATTATCAAAGCGCCGCTCAAGGGGAAAATCGAGTCGTTGAGCGTGACCGCCGGGCAGGTGGTCGAGAGCGGCAGCAGTCTGGCGCAAATCAAACCGATTGATAACATCAAATATTATCTGGTTTTATGGCTGCCGAATAACAGTTTGCCCTACGTGAAAATCGGTGATGGCATCAACATTCGCTATGAAGCCTTCCCGTCGGATAAATTCGGTCAGTTTCCGGGAAAAATAGAATCCATCTCGTCGGTCCCCGCCTCCCCGCAGGAAATGTCGGAATACAGCAGCGGAAATAAAAGGGAAAGGAACGCCTACTACAAAGTGCTGGCGTCCATCAGCGACACGCAATTCAGCGATAAAGGCAAATATCTCGAAATCAGCAGCGGGCTGCAGGCCAGGGTCATCGTCTTCCTGGATAAGAAACCGCTTTATCAGTGGGCGATCGCGCCTTTGTATGACATAAAAAACAGCGTCGTGGGGCGAGTCGATGAAGGACAATAATCTCTTTGAACGGATCAACGAGAAGTTAACCTTCTCACTGCGCAAGCGGGTGCCGAGCATCTTGCAGTCGGAGTCATCGGAATGCGGCCTGGCGTGCCTCGCCATGATCGCCTCCTATTACGGGTTTAATGTGGATATGCTGAGCCTGCGGCAGCGATTCGGCATTTCCACCCAGGGCGCGACCCTGGGGACGATCTCTCAAATCGCGTCGCAAATCCAGCTGAAGACGCGCGCCTTGTCCCTGGACATCGACGAAATCAATCAGCTGAAAACGCCCTGCATACTGCACTGGAATATGAATCACTTCGTGGTGTTGGTTAAGGTGCAGCGCGCCGGTTTTGTCATTCACGATCCGGCCTTCGGGCGCCGAGTGATCGGGCTGCAGGAGATGTCGAATCATTTTACCGGCATCGCGTTGGAGCTGTGGCCCGACAGGGCCTTTCAAAAAGAGACCCTCAAGACCCGTTTGCGCCTGCTGGATTTGATGAAAAACATCGAGGGCCTGCCGGGGACGCTGCTCAAGATCTTTGCGTTATCGATAGTCATCGAGTCGGTCAACCTGCTGCTGCCGGTGGGAACCCAACTGGTGACCGACCATGTCATTCAGGCGCATGACTACAGCCTGCTGACGGTCATCTGTTTGGGGCTGATCTTCTTCACCTTGTTCCGCGCGGTGGTCAGCATCGCCAGGGCCTGGATCTCCATCGTGCTCGGGACGCTGACCGATATTCAGTGGAAGACGACGCTGTTTGAACACCTGATGAAGCTGCCGCTGGATTTTTTCGAAAAAAGGCACCTGGGGGACATTCAATCGCGCTTTTCCTCGCTGGATGCGATCAGAACCACCTTTACCAATAATATCGTCAGCGGGATCATCGACGGCATCATGACGGTCGGGCTGTTCGCGATGATGATGGTCTACGGCGGCTGGCTGGTCTGGGTCGTGGCGGGCTTCACTCTGATCTACATCCTCATCAGGATGATGACTTACAGAACCTACCGTCAATTCTCGGAGGAGCAGATCGTCAAGGCGGCCAAGGCCAACTCGCATTTCATGGAGACGCTGTACGGCATCTCTACCGTCAAGGCGCTGGGCATCAAGGAAACGCGCTCCAGCTATTGGCTCAATCTGAACGTCGACGCCGCCAATACCAATATCAAAATCACCCGATTCAATATGATGTTCGGCGGGATCAATACCTTTATCACGACGCTCGATCAGGTGGCGATCCTGTGGCTTGGCGCCATGATGGTCATCGACAATTCCATGACGCTCGGCATGTTCATGGCGTTCAATGCCTATCGCGGCCAATTCTCTCAGCGGGCCTCGAGCCTGATCGATCTGGCGATCGGCTTGCGCATGCTGTCGCTGCACAATGAGAGGATATCCGACATCGTCTTTACCGATGCGGAGACGGAGTCCGCGCCGCGACAGGTTTTCCCCTTGGGCACGGGGATTGCCATTGAGGTAAAAAATCTTACGTATCAATATGACGCGCTGTCGCGGCCGATCTTCAAAGACCTGAACATGCGCATTGCGGCCGGCGAAAGCGTGGCCGTCGTGGGCGCCTCCGGCGCGGGCAAGACCACCTTGCTGAAGGTGATGTGCGGTTTGCTCAGCCCCACTTCCGGCCAGGTTTTGGCCGACGCGATGGATATCCATAAAGTCGGGGTGAATAACTACCGTAACGCGATCGCCTGCGTGCTGCAGGACGACCGGCTGTTCTCCGGGTCCATTGCGGAAAACATCAGCGGGTTTGAGGTCAATGCCAATAAAGAGCTGATCATGGCCTGCGCGATACACAGCAATATCCACGATGAAATCATGCAGATGCCGATGGGCTACGAAACCCTGATCGGCGAGTTGGGCAACGGCATCTCCGGCGGGCAAAAGCAACGTTTGTTTATCGCGCGCGCCCTCTATCGCCGCCCGAGCGTGCTGTTTATGGATGAAGCGACCAGCCATCTGGACGTTGAGAATGAGTCGGCGATCAACCGGGCGATATCTTCGCTGAATATTACGCGCGTGATCGTCGCCCACAGAAAGTCGACCATCGACTCGGCCGACAGGGTGGTGGTGCTGGGGGCCGAGAGCGGCGCGCCGGCAGGCGGCGGTGAATAAAGGGCGCTTGCGGGCGCCGGGGGCGAAGCCGGCAACGCAGGCTGTCCCCGCGGCCCAAATCGCGGTAAAATGCAGCAGTTGACCCTATCGCATTCCATCAGGCCGTCGAACCCGCTATGAAAACGCGCAAACCGCGCCGCCCGCCCGGGCGGTGGATCTATTACATCCTGCATGAAGACATGCTGTGGCCTTGCCCGGTCAAATGGGAGTGGGAGAGCGGCTATAACGCCTGGTTGCCGTTTTACTATTCCCCCACGCTGGAATTCGTCGCCGGCAACCCCGCCCGCGCCACCAAGGTCAGCAGCGGCCGGCGCTAAGCGTGCTGCCCGCCTTGCCGCCCGGCATCCGCTCACCTAAGATCATTGCATCACCCACAGGTTTCCGGGAGCGTCCATGTCTACTCTGTTTCGCGCGTCTCTTTGCGGCGTAGCGGCGTTGTTGCTGCTTGCGGGTTGTCAGCAGACGGCGCATCAACCGGCGCCGCCGCTGCAGGCGCAATTGGATCACATCGCTTTGATGTTGGCCGGCGGGCATTTCCTGCGCGTGGACTGCGGGCGCAGCGAGATACCGGACGACGTGAAGCTGCAGCGCACCGCAATGCGTGCGGCGCAGCACCGCGGCTGGGACACGCAGGCGGCAGGGTATCGGCAGTTGCCGGCGCTCACCCAGGCGCGTTACCTGACTCTGCAACAGGATAGTCAACTGCTGACGGACAAATGCGCCACGCTCAGCCGCAGCACCGCGCGCTTTATCGCGGCGGCGCAGGCCGATCAGGAAGACTACATGGAGTAGCGCTGCGGTGTGCCTGTCGGGCGTTCGCCACGGGCGCCCAAAAATTCTTTGCAGGATAACGATTTATCGCTCATCATTTGAAATGATGTTTCACTTTTATCCATCGAGCCCACCTTGAACCTGTATGCCGCACTGCGTCAGCGCGTGGAAAATACGCCCTGGTACGCCAAACGGAAAAGCTACCGCGTGCTGTTCTGGCGCGAAATCACGCCGCTGGCGGTGCCGATTTTTCTGGAGAACGCCTGCGTTCTGTTGATGGGGGTGCTGAGCACCTTTCTGGTGAGTTGGCTCGGCAAAGAGGCGATGGCCGGGGTAGGGCTGGCGGACAGCTTCAACATGGTGATCATCGCCTTTTTCGCCGCGGTGGATCTCGGCACCACCGTGGTGGTGGCCTTCAGCCTCGGCAAGCGCGATCGCCGGCGGGCGCGGGCGGCGGCGCGTCAGTCGCTGGTGCTGATGACCGGCGTGGCGCTGCTGTTGGCGGCGGGCATTCACCTGGCGGGCGAACCGATCATTGATGTGATCGCCGGCGCGGCCTCGCCGGAAGTGAAAGCGCTGGCGCTCTCTTACCTGCAAACCACGGTGTGGAGCTACCCGGCGGCGGCGATTGCGCTGATCGGCAGCGGCGCCCTGCGCGGCGCAGGCAACACCAAGATCCCGCTGCTTATCAATGGCGGCATGAATATCCTCAATATCATCATCAGCAGCATCCTGATTTACGGCATGCTGGGCTGGCACGGGCTGGGGTTCGTCGGCGCCGGGCTGGGGCTGACGATTTCCCGCTATATCGGCGCCATCGCCATCCTCTATGTGCTGGCGATCGGTTTTAATCCGGCGCTGCACATCACGCTGAAAAGCTATTTCACGCCGCTGAAGATGAGCATCCTGTGGGAAGTGCTGGGGATCGGCATTCCCGCCAGCGTCGAGTCGGTGCTGTTTAACGGCGGCAAACTGTTGACGCAGATGTTCGTCGCCGGCATGGGCACCAACGTGATCGCCGGTAACTTCATCGCCTTCTCCATCGCTTCGTTGATCAATTTGCCGGGCAACGCGCTGGGCTCGGCTTCGACCATCATCGTTGGCCGGCGGCTCGGCAAAGGCGAGATCGGTCAGGCGGAACGGCAGCTGCGCCATATTTTCTGGCTGTCGACCCTTGGGCTGACCGCTATCGCCTGGGGCACGGCGCCGTTGGCCGGGGTGTTCGCTGCGTTTTATACCTCGCAGGATGACGTGAAAACGGTGGTGAAAACCCTGATTTGGCTCAACGCCGCCTTTATGCCGATCTGGGCCGCTTCCTGGGTGTTGCCCGCCGGACTGAAAGGCGCGCGCGACGCCCGCTTCGCCATGTGGGTGACGATGCTTGGCATGTGGGGCTGCCGCGTGGTGGCGGGCTACGCGCTGGGTATCGAACTGGGCATGGGCGTGGTGGGTGTCTGGTTGGGGATGTTCCTCGATTGGGCGGTGCGCGGCGCCTTGTTCTACTGGCGCATGGTCAGCGGGCGCTGGCTGTGGAAATATCCGCGAGCCAAACGCCGGGAGGCCGGGTAACGCCGGCCGCGGGGCACCGGCGAGATGGCCTCAGTATAAAAGCGTCATCGCGCTGAAGAACAGCAGCGTCAACGCGATGATGATGAGGTTTTGCGTGGCTTTGCGCACCAGCTTGCTGGCGCTCAGGCGGCTGTCGATGACGTAGAGCAGCGGCACCATCAGCAGCACATAGGCGAACATCAACATGGCGGTAAAGGGCTGCAGATTCATTCATGTTCCTCCTGTGCGCCATCATGGCCGACCAGATGCACCAGCACCGCCTTCGGCTGATGCGGCAAACCAATAAAGGGCGGGGTGGCTGGGGAGTCCGCCGTGAACGGCAGACCGGCACGCCGCGTCTTCACCGCCGCTTGCAGGATCTTCTTTCGATGCTTCCGAGTATGGTCGACCATGCGCCTCCGAATAGGGCCGCCCGAAGGCGGCCGATCGTTGTATTGCCCATTAAGCTGGAGAGGATCGCAGCCGCTGCCGGGGCCGCAGAGGTATAATATTGCGAATGATAACCATTATCAATAATGCGAGTGAAAAAATTAAGGGTATTGCGAGGGGACAGCCGGCGGGGCGGGAAAAGAAAAAGCACGCCTTGCGGCGTGCTTTGCGGGGTACTAACGGCGGTGGTTACTTCTGATCGGGCAGAGCGTAAGCGACCACGTAGTCGCCCAGCTTGGTGCCGAAGGAACCGTGGCCGCCGGCGTAGATCAGCACGTACTGCTTGCCGTTGACCTCATAGGTCATCGGCGTCGCCTGGCCGCCGGCCGGCAAGCGCGCTTCCCACAGTTTTTCACCGTTGGTCACGCTGAAGGCGCGCAGGTAGTTGTCAGCGGTGGCGCCGATGAAGAACACGTTACCGGCGGTGGTCACCGGGCCGCCCAGCATCGGCATGCCCATTTTGAACGGCAGCGGCAGCGGTGAGCTGTCGCGCACGGTGCCGATGCGTTTTTTCCACACGATGTCGTTGGTTTTCAGATCCACGGCGGAAATGTAACCCCAGGCCGGCTGTTTGCACGGCAGGCCGAACGGCGACAGGAACGGATTCAGGGTGACGCCGAACGGCACGCCATACTGCGGCTGTACGCCGGATTCGGTGCCGCTGCCGCCTTTGTCGCCTTCCGGCGGCTCAATCGGGTTGCCCGGGCCGCGCGGGATCAGTTTGGAGACGAACGGCAGCGCGATCGGGTTGGCGATGGCGATTTCGCGATCGGTATCGACGGCCAGGCCGCCCCATTCGAACATGCCCAGGTTACCCGGGAACACCAGCGTGCCCTGCTCGGAAGGCGGGGTGAAGGTGCCTTCATAACGCAGGCTGTGGAACATCACGCGGCAGACCAGCTGATCATAGATGGTCGCGCCCCACATGTCGGCGCCGGTCAGTTTCTTCTCAGGACGGAAGGTCAACTCGGAGAACGGCTGGGTCGGCGACAGGCGATCGCCTTTGGCCGGGCCCTGCGGTACCGGTTTCTCCGGCGCCGGCACCACCAGTTCGCCGTTGGTGCGGTTCAGCACGAAGATGTTGCCGGTTTTGGTCGGCACGTAGATGACCGGCACTTTTTTACCGCTCTTGTCGGTAATGTCCGCCAGGGTTGGCTGCGCCGGCACGTCCATATCCCACAGGTCGTGGTGGACCGTCTGATAGAACCAGGCCAGTTTGCCGGTGGAGGCGTTCAGCGCCAGCAGGCCGCTGGCGTAGCGCTCCATTTCCGGGGTGCGGTTGCCGCCCCAGATGTCCGGCGTGGCGACGCCCATCGGCAGGTAAACGATATCCAGCTTGGCGTCATAGGCGGCAGGCGCCCAGGAGTTCGGCGAGTTCGGCACGAAGTGGTGCTCGTCCGCCGGGATGGCGTTCGGATCTTTCGCGCCCGGATCGAAGGCCCACAGCAGCTTGCCGCTGTTGACATCGAAGCCGCGGATCACGCCGGAAGGCTCACGGTTGGAGTAGTTGTCGGTCACGGCGCCGGCGACGACGATCACTTTATCGGTGATCACCGGCGGTGAGGTCGGCTCGTAGTGGCCCGGCGTCGCATACGGCATGTTGCTCTGCAGGTTCAGCTCACCGTTGTTGGCGAAGTCCGGGCAGGGTTTGCCGGTTTCGGCGTCCAGCGCAAACAGGCGGCCGTCGTTGACCGGCAGAATGATGCGGCGTGCGCACATCGCCGGAGCGGCGTCGCCGGCGGCGCCTGCGGCTGCGGCGGTTTCGTGATAAGACACGCCGCGACAGGTGATGTGCTGGAAGGTTGGGTTGTATTTCAGCTGCGGATCAAACTTCCATTTTTCTTTACCGGTGGCGGCATCCAGCGCAAACAGCTTCTGGTGCGGCGTACACATGTAAAGGGTATCGCGGATTTTGATCGGCGTGACTTCGTTGGTGATCTCACCCGGATCGTTGGCGGTCTTCAGATCGCCGGTCTGGAAACGCCAGGCTTCTTGCAGCTGGCCAACGTTTTTGTCGTTGATCTGGCTCAGCGGCGAGTAACGGGTGCCTTCCTGGGTGCGGCCATAGGCCGGCCAGTCGGCGCCGGTGGCGTCTTTCGGCTGTACCTGCGCGGCGTCGAGCGTGCCGTTGATCTCTTGCGGATCGTTGAACACGGCATAGGCCAACGCGATGACGGTGATGACCAGCGCCGCGCTCAGCGCGCCGTAGGCGAATTTGCCGTTGGCCACCAGCTTGCGGTAGATAAACGGCAGCACCAGCCACAGGCCGAAGAAGAAGGTGACGTCCAGGCGCGGCGTCAGCGCCCAGAAGTCCGGGCCCACTTCCCACAGGGCCCAAATGGTGGTGCCCAACAGGAATGCCGCGTACAGCAGCAGCGCGGTGGCGCGGCGGCGGAACAGCAGCCAAGAGGTCGCCAGCAGCACCAGCCCGGCGATGATGTAATACAGCGAACCGCCCAACTTGGCCAGCCAGATGCCGCCGCCGAGCAGATAAAGCCCGCTCAGCGCGGCAAACAGCGCCGTTATGACGATAAGCGGCGATAGTGACGCTTTATTTTGCATAGCAATACCCTTACCAAAAATGAAAGTCCCCGATTTAGAGATTAAGCCAAATCGGAAAAAACACGCGGTTTCTCCCTATTATTTCAGCGAGAAGCCGCTAGGGTGACGTAAAACCCATCCCGTTTTTTAACCTTAAGGTGCTTTGCCTTATTCAAAGCGATAAGACAAGGTGGCGCCGCCACCCCAGTTGCGCCCCGGCGCCGGCTCGAAGTAGCGGCCGTTGCCTTCGTTGACGATCACCGAACCGACGTATCGGCGATCGAAAACATTGTCCACCCGGCTGAACACGTCCAGCGCCCAGCGGTTCCAGGTAAAGCGATAACCGGCGTTTACGCCGGCCACGGTGTAAGCGGGAGCCTGCGCGCTGTTGGCGTCATTGGCCTGAATGTCGCTCATGTAGCGCAGCTCCGCGCCGGCGTGCCAGCCTTCCGGCGGGGCATAGGCCAGCGAGGCGTAGCCCATGTTGCGGGCGATGCCCGGCAGGCGATTGCCGGCGGGAATGGTTTGGGCCGGGGTACAAACGGCTTTGCCGCACATTTCGCTGCGGTAGGTGGCGTCCAGCAGCGTCCAGGCCATATGCAGGCGCCAGTCCAGCGCGAACTCTTGATCCAGCGCCAGTTCCAGGCCGCGCCGCCGGGTTTTGCCGGCGTTGGCGTAGCTGGTGCGCCCACCGCTGCTTTCCGCCACCACCAGCTCGTTGTCGGTATCGGTCTGGAACAGGGCGGCGCTCACCAGGCCGTTGCCGAGGCGCAGTTTGCTGCCCAGTTCGACGGTGTCGCTGGTGGACGGCTGCAGACCGATGTTCAGGCCGGCCTGGCCGTCGGGGCGGTAGGAAAGTTCGTTGATGGTCGGGGTTTCAAAGCCGCGGCCGGCGGAGAGATAAACGTTCCACGCCGGATTGATTTTATAGTTGAGCGAACCCATCGGCAGCCACTGGTGGTAGCGTTTGCTGCCGCTGTCGTCGCCGTTGCGCGGCGTGATGTAGTAGTCGGTCGAGTCGAAGCTGACCGTGCTGTAGCGCAGGCCGGCGTCCAGCGTCCAGTGCGGCGTCAGTTGCCAGGAGGTTTGCAGGTAAGGATCCAGGTTCCAGATGCGGTTTTTCTCGTTGCGCCGCTGGTCGCCTTTCTCGCCGTAGTCCACTGTGCCGTCTCGCAGAATAAAGTTTTCAAACCCCTGCCGGCGTTCGGTCATGGTTTCATAATCCAGACCGCCGATCAGTGTTACCGGTAACGAGGCGAGAGTATCCTCATGCTTCCAGCGAGTGTCAATGCCCTGATATTTTCTTTCCAGCACGATCACCCCGCCGGCGTGGGTAGGGTTGAGCTGCGGCCCGCGTGGAATGGATTGGTACTGCGTGGTGTGGCGCTCGCCGTGGTAGGCGGTCAGCGTCAGTTCGTCGCGCTCGCTCATCTGGCGCTGATAGCGCAGGCCGGCCTGGGTCTGATCGAGCGACTTGCGGGTGTTGTATTGATCCGCGCGCGGCGCCTGGCGCGGGTTTTCCTTCCATTCCGCTTCGGTCAGGCCGCCCGGATCGCCGGCGTCAATCGAGACGCTGTTGAACATCAGCGTCAGGGTACTGACGTCGTCCAGCCGCACGCCGAGCTTGCCGTTGCCGAGGTTTTTGCGCGCGGCGCTGTGATCGCGATAGCCCTGAGTAGTGAAGCGGGTTCCCGATATAGCATAGTTGACGTCGCCGGCCTGGGTGCCGTCGCCGGTGGCGCCGGTCGCTTTCACCCCGTAGCGCCAGGTGTTGTCGCTGCCGAAATAGCCGCCGGCCTCCAGCGTCGGCGGCTGGGTGCCGGTCTGGGTGTCAACGTTGATTACCCCGCCCGAGGCGTTGCCATATAGAGCGGAATAGGGGCCGCGCAGCACCTCGATGCGCTCGACGGAGTTGATGTCGATATTGGAGGTTTGCCCCTGGCCGTCGGGCATGGTGGCGGGAATGCCGTCGACGTACATGCGCACCCCGCGCACGCCGAACATCGAGCGGCTGCCGAACCCGCGTATCGACAGCTGCAGATCCTGCGCATAGTTTTGCCGGTTTTGAAGCTGCAGGCCCGGCACGCTGCCGAGGTTTTCCGACAGGTTAATCTGCGGGGCGGCGTTGCGCAGGTCTTGCCCGTCGATCACGCTGACGGACACCGGCGATCCCAGCTCGGTCAATCCGGTGGGTTGCGCCATCACCACCAGGGTGTCGCTGTCTTTCTGATCCGCCGCCAGGGCCGAACCGATGCAGACCGGCTGCAGCAATAACAGGGTTGCCGGGGTCAAGACGGGATGTTTTTTATTCATCAGATAATTCTGCCAATAATGCTGAAAAAATTGCCCGTAAGTGGGCGAAAATAGCCATTTGTGACTCCCTGTACTGGCATTCAATGGGAGGAAAACTGCATCCTGCAACGAGTATAGGATATTCCGACACCCTACGCTTTGGAATAGCGCAACTGAAAGATGCGTGTTTTCATTTAAGAAGATTCTCTTTTTTATCGTTTTTCCTGCGATGCCTTTAAATTAAATCTATTTATGTTAGATATATTCCTATCTTTGTTTTTAATTTGTTTACAATAGTTATTTTATTTATGAATGAAAAATAAATAATCATTTTGAAATGATAAATTGTTTTTTATGGTATTGTTTTTATTGGCTTTATTTTATTTGTTTTTTTGTGTCTTTATTTTTTACAAAAATAAAATAATATTCGCTCTAACGTTTTTTAAGTTTTCACCTAACAGCTCAGTCGCATAACCGTCACGGTATTTATGTCATGCATAAATATCTATTCATATATTGTTGGAATATATTAAAAGGGAATTGATTCATGGGCGCGATCATCGCTTCACCCTATACCCACACGTTTTGGAATGAATACGTCCTCAATCCACGCTCCTGCGAGTACAACCTGGTGCTGGATCAGACCATTGAGGGGGCGCTGGACGTCGATCGACTGCGCGCGGCGGTCGACGGGGTGTGCCGGGACTATATTCTGTTTCACCATGTCCTCGACGACAGCTCACCGCAATTACGCTGGGTAAAGACGGAGAAGAAAATTGCGTTGGAAACGCTTGATGCCGATTGCGATGTCGGCAAATTAATCAATACGCCGTTCGATCTCCGGGAGGGGCCGCTGTGCCGCTTCTACCTGATTGAGCTGGCGCCGCAGCGCTATAATTTGATCATTGTCGTTCATCACATCCTGATCGACGGCCTGTCCGGCCAGGAGTTCTACAACGCCGTTTCCGCCTATTACAATCGCGGGGCGGCCGTGGCGCCGCCGCAGGCGGATGAAACGGACATTTGTCGATTGTACCGGCGCTATGAGGCGGATATCGCGGCGTTGAAGCAGGACTTCGCTTCCGCGTCATTCTGGGGCGACCGGTTGGCCGAATGCGCCCCGCGGGTAGCGTTGCCTTATCTCCCCGGCGAAGTCCCCGAAGCACCCGGCGCCGGCGAAGTGCGCTTTACGTTGCCGTTCGCCGAGTGGCAGGCGCTGAAGTCCGGCGTCAGGTATGCCAACCCATTCCTGATATTCAAAACGCTGTGGGCGTTGCTGATCGCCCGGCAATCCGCGCAAGACACGGTGCATATCGGTTATCCCGTCGCGCCGGACGGCGGCGAGCCGCTGTTCTTCGGCGCCCAGGTCAACACCGCAGTGTTTCCCTTAACGCTCGCCCCGGAAGCCACGTTCAACCAGCTGTACCGCGCGACGCTGGCCTACAGCAAAGCGCTCAAGGCGACGGGCAAGCTGCGGCACAGCCAATTGCCGGTTTATGACATGCTGAACCTCAGCCCGGTGCGCGAGCTGAACGTCAATTTCACCCAGGCTTACCTGAAAGATGCGCCGCTGGCGCTTGACGGTTGCCGCATCGGCGTCAATCACCGTTACAACGTCGATCTGGCCGGTTCGGAACTGCTGCTGGAGTATCAGCCGACCGAGCAGGCCTTTGAGTTTCGCCTGCGTTATCGGCCCGATCTGTTCGACGCCACGCAAATGGCGGAGATGGCGGAGCAGTATCTCGGGCTATTGCAGCGTGCGCTAACCGAACCGGACGCACCGATAGCCGCGTGGCCGCAGCTCACGGCGCAGCAGGTTTTACGCTGCCGCGACGCTTGGGAGAGCGAGCCGGACACGGCCGACCCAGGGGCGACACTGCTCGACGGCGTGGCCCGCCAGGCGCGCCGTCATCCGGAACGCATCGCCGTAACCGATGCCAACGGTTCGCTCAGTTACCGCCAACTGGCGCAGCGCAGCGATCGCCTGGCGTTACGGCTGCGGGAAGAATATCGCCGGTTGCGCGGCGCCGCCATGCCGCCAGAGACGCTGATCCCGCTGTATCTGCAGCGCAGCGCGGAAGCGGTGGTGGCGATGCTGGCCATCATGAAGGCGGGCGGCGCCTATGTGCCGCTGGATCCCGCGGCGCCGGCGCAGCGCCTGGAATATATTCTGCAAGAGGTGAACAGCCCCATCGTCCTGACGGAAAGCGCATTGCAAGAGGCGGCGCAGCGACTGGCGCCGGACGGCGTTTGCCTGGCGGCGGATGAATCGCTTGTTGATGCGGATGCCGCGAGCCTGCCGAATGTCGAAGCCCGGCAATTGGCCTACGTGATTTACACCTCCGGCACCAGCGGGCGGCCGAAAGGCACGCTGTGTGAACACCGGGGCGCGGCCAACATGGTGCGGGGCCATACGCAGCGTTTGCTGCGCAATGAATCGGGCGCGCTCAACTGCCTGCAGTTCGCGTCGCTGGCCTTTGACGCGCACGTGTTTGAAGTGTTCATGGCCCTGAACAACGGCCACCGGCTGTTCATCGCGGGCGAGGCGCAGCGGCGCGATCCGGCACTGTTGTGCGGCCAAATGGCGGCCTGGGGCATCGAAGCCTGTTTCCTGCCGCCGGCGCTGCTTGGCACCTTGCCTGACCTGCCGGCTTCGGTGCGCTATCTCGCGACCGGCGGCGAGGCGACTGCGCAGGAGGCGCTCGACCATTACCTGGCCTGCGGCATGCAGGTTGCCAATCTGTACGGCCCGACCGAGGCTTCGGTCAGCGTCAGTCTGAATATTTATCGCCGCAACGGCGCGCGCAATATCGGCCACGCCATCGCCAATATGCGTTGCTATGTGGTTGACGAGCATGACAATCTGCTGCCGCTGGGGGCGGAGGGCGAGCTGTGTCTGGCCGGCGTCGGTCTGGCGCGCGGATACCTGAACCTGCCGGCGCTGACGGAAGCCGCATTCGTCGCCAATCCTTTTGAACTGCGTGAGCCTTACCGGCGCCTGTATCGCACCGGCGATCGGGTACGGCGCTTGGCCGACGGCAGCCTGGATTATCTCGGACGACACGACCAACAGATCAAGATCAACGGCTATCGCATCGAGTTGGGCGAGATCGAAATGCAGCTGCGCGCGCTGCCCGAGGTGGCCGAGGCGGTGGTGACCCTGCGCCCCGGCACGACGGACCAACTGGCGGCTTGGTATGTGCCGAAGCCCGGCGCGACGCCGCAGGCCGGCGACATCTTGCAACGTCTGGCGGCGCAGCTGCCGCATTATATGTTGCCGTCGGCGCTGTCGGCGTTGTCGGCGCTGCCGCTGACGGTGAGCCGCAAGGTCGATTACCGGGCATTGCCGGAACCGCTGCCGGTCGAGCGGCAAACGGCGTTTCGCCAACCGGGCACGCCGCTGGAGACTCAGCTTTCTGCATTGTTCAATCGGCTGCTGGGCAGCCATGTCGGCATGGACGACAACTTCTTCCGCCTCGGCGGCAACTCCATTATGGCCATCAGGCTGTGTCACGAAGTGAATAAACTGCCGGGGGCGAAGATCTCGGTGCTGACGTTGAATCAGCATCCGACGGTGGCCGCGCTGAGCGAGCATATCGCCGCTCAACGGCAGGCGCCGTCGGATGAGCCGCCCATCCTCGCCGGCGGGCTGCGGGAGGGGCCGCTGTCGCTTCAGCAGTCGCGATTGTGGTTTGTTCAGCAACTGTCGGCGGGCGCCACGCACTATCTGTCGCCGGTGCTGCTGCGGTTGGCGCCGGACATCGATGACCAACGTTTTGCGGACTGTCTGCAGGCGATCGTCGAACGCCACCAGATCCTGCGTAGCCTGATTCGCCAGAATGAGCGGGGCGAAGCCAGCCAGTGGGTTAGCGACGCCGTGCTGCCGGTGCCTTTGCTGACGGTGAGCGGCGCTGAGTTTGACATGGCGCTGGCGCAGGCCTGCAGCCGGCCGATGGATTTGACGCGCGAGCTGCCGCTGCGCGCCACGCGCTATCGTTACCGCGATGCGGCGGGCGGGGAAACGGCCGTTTGCCTGTTGGTGTTCCATCACATCGTCTTTGACGGCTGGTCGCTTGAGGTGTTGCTGCAGGAACTGGACGCGCGCTATCGGGGCGCGCCGCCTGCGCCGCCGGAGCCCGAGCTGCAATACCTCGACTATGCCTGCTGGCAACAAGCGCCGGAAAATGCGCAGCGCCGGGCCGATGAATTGGCCTTTTGGCGGCGAGAGTTGGCGGGCTGGCAGCCGCTCTCGCTGCCGGTGGATTTTTTGCGGCCGGCGGTCTTCGACGTACGCGGTGACAACAGCGAAGTGCCGCTGCCGGCGGCGCTGGTGAAGGCGCTGGAGGCGTTGGCGCGCCGAGAGGGCGTGACGCTGCATGCCGTGATGCTGGCGGGGTTCATGCTGCTGCTGTCCCGCTACAGCGGTCAGAACGATGTTATGGTGGGCACGCCGCTGGCGAACCGTAATCGCCCTGAGCTGGAGGATCTGATCGGATTCTTTGTCAATACGCTGCCTTTACGCCGGCAGATCGACCCGCGTCAGGGCGTCGCCGAATTTGTGCGAGAGGTTGCAGCCACGACGCTGCGGGCGCAGCAGCACCAGACGCTGTCGCTGGAGGCGCTGGTGGACGCTCTGGCGCTGCCGCGCGACTTTTCGCGGCATCCGCTGTTCCAGGTCATGTTCGCGCTGGAGGGCGAGAGCGGCGCACCGGCGCGTCCGGACTGGCTGTCGGTGGTCGATTTGAGCGCTGATGAGCGCACCGCCAAGTTCGATCTGACGCTCACGCTGACGCTGCAGGGGGAGCAGATGCGCGCGCGCTTCAACTTCGCGTCGGCGCTGTTCAGCAAAGCGTCGATGGATCGGCTGGCCGGCTACTATCTCGCCCTATTGCAACAGATGGCGCGCCACAATGACTGGCCGCTGGAAAATATACGTCTGCAGCCGCAGAGCCCGGCGCTGCCTGCGGCGCCGGCCTTTAGCTATGCGTTTGAACGCTGCCTGCAACAGGACTTCGTGCGGCATGCGCTGCGCAATCCGCAGGCCGTCGCGGTGATCGACGCGCAGGGGGAAATGACGTACGGCGAACTGCATGAGGCGGCGTTAACGCTGGCCACTCAACTGCGTGTGCAGGGCAAGATGACCGGCGACGCCATCGCCGTCGTCGCCGACAAGGGGCGCCGGCAACCGATCGCCCTGTTGGCGGCGCTGATGTGCGGCAAGGCGTTTTTGCCGATGGAGGCGACATGGCCGCCGCAGCGGCGGCTGAAGGTGATGGCGCAGGCCGGCATCAATACGTTGCTCAGCGATGCGCCCTGGGCCTGCGACGAGATCAACCTGGTCGAACTGAATGCCGGCGGGCTGGCGGCGCAGTTGCCGCTGCCGGAGAGGCGTCTGCTGGCGGTGGAGGCCGGTCCTGACAGTCTGGCCTATATCATTTTCACTTCGGGCTCAACCGGCACGCCCAAGGGCGTGGCGATCGAACATCGCAGCGCGGTGAACATGCTGGAAGGCGTTCGGCGGTATTTCGGGTTCAACGAGCGGGATCGCAGCCTGGCGCTCAGCGCGTTGAGCTTTGATCTGGCGATCTTCGATATTTTCAGCCCGTTGAGTGCGGGCGGCGCGGTTGTGATGCCGGCCGAGCGAGATCGGGTCAATCCGCAAGCCTGGTATCAGCTGATGATGACACATCGAGTGACGCAATGGTTGAGCGCACCGGCCCTGATGGAGCTGTTGCTGGACTATGTAAACGGTGCGGGGCTGGCGGCTGGGCCTGCGCCGGCGCTGCGGGCGGTGATGGTGGGGGGCGACTGGATCGCCACCTCGCTGCCGGAACGCTGCCAGGCCTGGGCGCCGCACGTCCGCTTCTGCAGCGCCGGCGGCGCTACGGAGGCGGCGATCTTCACCATGCTGTATGAGGTGCCGCGAGGCGAGAAAATTCGCTCGGTCAGCATCCCTTACGGTAAACCGTTGCCGCACCAGCGTTGCTACATTCTGGATGCCGGACGACGGCCCGCGGCGCCGGGCGTGCGCGGGGAGATCTATCTGGCCGGTGAAGGGTTGGCGCGCGGGTATTACGGCGATCCGCAACGCACCGCCGAGAGTTTCTTCTGGCATGAGGAGCTGCAGGAGCGGGTGTATCGCACCGGCGACGCGGGCCGGTGGCTCGAGGACGGCAATGTGGAGTTTCTGGGGCGTCTCGATCAGCAGGTCAAGCTGAACGGCTACCGCATCGAGCTTGGTGAAATAGAGCATGCCGCGCTTGCCTATCCGGGGGTGACCGCCTGTTGTTGCGTGCTCGTCACCGACCCTCAGCCCTGTCTGGCCGCTTACTTCGTTGCCGATGAGGCGATCGCCCCGCAGGATTTGGCGCAGCATTTGAGCAGCCAACTGCCTCCTTACATGGTGCCGCAGGCGCTGATGCAGCTGGCACAGCTGCCGCTGACCGAAAACGGCAAGATAGCCCGACAGGCGTTGCCGCCGCCGAAAAGGACGGCGCGCGAGTTCGTCGCGGCGCAGAACGAGCGGGAGAACGCTTGCCTGGCGGTGTGGCGCGATCTGTTGCAGCGGCAGGATATCGGCGTGGAGGACAATTTCTTCTCGCTGGGCGGCAATTCCCTTCTGGCGATCCAGGCCTGTTACCAGATCGGTCAGCGGTTGGGGAGCGAGGTGACGTTGAGCGAGCTGGGCCGGTTCCCGACGATCCGTTCATTGTGCCGTGCGTTGCTGCGGCAGGGGCAGGGCGCAGCGCCGATGTCGATCCCGCCGCTGCGGCGGCGCGAGTATCCGCTCTCCGCTTCGCAGCTGCAGCTGTGGTTTATCGAGAACCTGAACGGCGGCGGCAATCTTTATCATGTGCCGATGCTGTTCCGTCTCGGCGAGGAGGTCTGTCTGACGGCTTACGAGCGCAGTCTGCAGGCGGTCGTCGCCCGGCATCAGGTGTTACACAGCCTGATTGCCCAGCAGCCGTCCCAACTCGCCGTTGCCCGAGCCTGTGAACAAACGCTTTCGCTGGAGCGCGTGGCGCTGGAGGCGGCGCGCTGGCCGGACAGACTGCGGCAGGATATCGATCGGCCGTTTGCCCTGGAGAGGGAGTTGCCGATCAGGGCGAGCGTTTACCAGGTGGCGCAGCCTGATGGCGGGCGGGTGACTTACAGCCTGATCCTGGTGCACCACCTGGCGTTTGACGGCTGGTCGCAGCCGGTGCTGCTGCAGGAGTTGGATGCGCTGTATCAGGCGCAGCGGCAAGGGCGGGAGGCTGAGCTGGCGGCGTTGCCGTTGCAATATGGCGACTATGCCGTCTGGCAGCGGCGCTGGCTGGACTCCGCGCTGGCGGATGAGGCGAAGGCGTATTGGCGACAAGCGCTGGATGGGTGGCTGGCGCTGGAGATGCCGCTCGATTTCATGCGGCCGGCGCGCTTCGATCATCGCGGCGCCAATCACGTCATCGCGCTGCCGGAGGCCCTGACGATGCAGGCGACGCAGTTCGCCCGGCGGCAAGGCGTCACGCCGTTTGCGCTGTATCTCGCGGCCTTTAATCTGCTGCTCGGTTACTTCAGCGGCCAGCAAGACATTCTGGTCGGCACGCCGGTCGCTAACCGGCCGGTGGCGGAGACCCGCTCGGCGATCGGATTCTTCGTCAATACGCTGCCGTTGCGCTCGCAAATAGACGATGCGGCGTCGCTGAACGATTATGTGCATCGGGTCTTTGACGGCGTGCTGCAGGCGCAGCGGCATCAGAATTTACCGTTGGATCAGTTGATTGAGCTGCTGCAGGTGCCGCGCGATCTGTCGCGCCATCCGCTGTTTCAGACGCTGTTCGCGCTGGAAGAGGCGGGTGAAGCGCCGGCCTGGCTGGCGCCGCAGGATCTGTTGACACACTATCAGGCGGCCAAATTCGATTTGACGCTGAGCATACAGTTGGCGCCGCAAGGCGGCAGGGCGATCTTCAACTATGCCACCGCCCTGTTTGCACCGGCCACGCTGGCGCTGTTGGGTGAGTATTATCTGACGATCCTCACGCAGATCGTCAATCACGGGGAGCAGCGAGTCAGTCAGTTGGCGCTGGTATCGGCGAGTGAAACGGCGCGGCAGCGCGCTTTCCGTCAATCCTGTCCGCCGGCCTACGATTTCGAACGCGCCATCCATCATGATTTTATCCGTCAGGCCGAGCGCGATCCGCAGCGGGTGGCGATCGTCGATGAATGGGGTGAGCTGAACTATGGTGAGCTGTATCGGCGTGCGTTGGCGCTGTCGTTGCAGCTGCGCGAGCATGCGGATATGCGCGCCGACACCATCGCGGTGATGGTGGACAAAGGGCGGGCGCAAATCATTGCGGTGCTGGCGATCCTGATGGCCGGCAAGGCCTATTTGCCGCTGGACGGCGCCTGGCCGGAGCGCCGCCGCCTGGATATCGTCGCGCAGTCGCAGACCCGGATTATCCTCAGCAGCCGGGCGTGGGCGGCCCACGGTAACGCCAGACTATTGACCATCGATCCGCAAGGTGCGGTCAACGCGTTACCGCCGGCGGCGCCGGGTGAGCCGGTCTTGCCGGCGCCTTCCGCGCTGGCCTATGTGATCTTCACCTCCGGTTCTACCGGCACGCCGAAAGGGGTGGCGATAGAACATCGCGGCGCGGTGAACAGCATCATCGATACCTTGCACCAGCTGGAACTCGGCGCGGACGATCGCGGGTTGGCGCTCAGCGCGCTGAGCTTCGACATTTCGGTGTTCGATATTTTCGGCCTGCTGTCGGTGGGTGGCGCCATCGTGATGCCGACCGAAACCGAACGCTATCAGCCGGAGGCCTGGCATCGGTTGTTGATGACTCAGGGGGTGACCTTCTGGAATTCCGCGCCTTCGGTGATGACGCTGCTGGTGGAGCAGCTGGAGTCCGCCGCGTCGCAGGCGCAGTGGCCGCATTTGCGCAACGTGGTGCTGGTGGGCGAGGTGATCTCGCGTTCACTGCCGGCGCGCATTCGCCAATGGCGGCCAGGGTGCCGGGTAGTCAGCGCCGGGGGCGCGACCGAAAGCTCCATTTGGTCGATTTTGTATGATATTCCGCAAACGCCGATCCTGGCGCCCAGCGTGCCTTATGGCCGGGCGATGGCCCATCAGCGTTTCTATGTGCTGGATCGCCATCTGCGCGTGTTGCCGCCCTGCTTACCGGGGGAGCAGTACATCGGTGGGGCCGGCGTGGCGCGCGGCTATTACCGCAATCCATCGCTGACCGAGGAAAAATTCATCTACCATCCGGAATTGGGGGAGCGGCTTTATCGCACCGGCGATGCCGGGCGCTATTTGCCGGACGGCAATCTGGAGTTCCTCGGCCGTATGGATTTTCAGGTGAAAATCAATGGCTACCGCGTCGAGCTGGGGGAGGTCGAGCAATGTGCGCTGGCGTTCGGCGCGATCAAATCCTGCTGCGCCGTGGTGCTGTCAGAGGCGCATCGGCAGCGTCTGGCGCTGTATTACGTCAGTGAGGCGCCGCTGGAGGAGCCGGCGCTGCTGGCCTTTATGAGCGGGCAATTGCCGCTATACATGCTGCCTGCGGCGTTGGTGCGGCTGGAAGCGTTGCCGTACAACTCCAGCGGCAAGCTGGATCGCAAGGCGTTGCCGGCGCCGACGGCGAATGAGCCGCAGGCCTATGTCGCTCCCGCGAATGCGCTGGAGCAGCAGTTGTGCGCATTGTGGCAGGAGGCGCTGCAGTGCGAGCAGGTCGGCATGACGGACGATTTCTTCCTGCTGGGCGGCACCTCGATCAAGGCGATCTCCCTGTGCGTTGGCATGGGGGCGCTGATGGCCGCGCCGGTGCCGGTGGTGCAGCTGTTGCAAAGCCGCACCCTGAAAAATCTGCTGGCCGCAAGCGAGCGCCGTTTGGTGATGCCGCTTAACCGCCGGACAGACGGCGTGCCCGCGGTGTGGATGATTCACCCGGCGCTGGTGGGCGCGGAGGCGTTTCATGCTTTCGCTCAGCCGTTGCAGGGGAGACTCAATTGCTATGGCGTAGATAACCACAATCTTTACCATCAACCGACCATCGACTCGCTCGGCGAGCTGGCCGAACGGTATCTGAACGACATGATTGCCGCCGGCCTGCTGCAAGGTGCCGGGCCGGTGCGCATTCTCGGTTGGTCGCTGGGGGGCATCATCGCGCTGGAGATCGCCGCTCGCCTGGAGGCGCGCGGCTGCCGTAACGTGCAGCTGTATCTGCTGGACAGTTTCTATCGGCAGACCACGGCGGAGCTGCCGCTGGAGCAACTGTTGCCAGCGCTGGGCATCGAGGGGGAGGCGGCGACACGCGCCATGGCCGCCGGGCAGGCGGAGCGGCGGCTGTCAGAGGGAAGACTGAGCCGCCGATTGCAGACCACGAAAGTGACGCTGTTTAAGGCGACGGAGGGTAACCCGCAGTTGCCGGAGGCGATAACGGCGCCGCTGCTGGCGCTGGAAGATAACGGGCTGGGCGTGGTTTGTGAGCGGCTGCGGGTCATCCCGCTGGCTTGTCACCACCATAATATCTTGCAGTGTGAGGAGGCTATCGGCAACGTACTCAATCAGGACGCCTGATTGGCTCACCGGCTCCGTACAGGCAGGCGGAGCCGGCAAGCCAGGAAGGGGCCGAGGAAGGCGAGGACTAACGCGGTCGCTTTCCTCTGCGCGCGTCAGCGGCAGCCGATATGGATAGCGATCGCATCAGGCACCCAGGCCGCCAAGGCACAGGTATTTGATTTCGAGATAGTCCTCGATGCCGTACTTCGATCCTTCGCGGCCCAAACCGGAGTGCTTCATGCCGCCGAACGGCGCCACCTCGGTGGAAATCAACCCTTCGTTGATGCCGACAATGCCGTACTCCAGCGCTTCGGCCACGCGCATCACTCGGCCTATGTCGCGGCTGTAGAAGTAAGCGGCCAGGCCGAACGGCGTGTCGTTGGCCAGTTCGACGGCGTCGGCCTCCTGGCTGAAGCGGATCAGGGGCGCCACCGGGCCGAACGTCTCCTCGCGGAAGATTTTCGCCGTGCGCGGCACATCGGTCAGGATAGTCGGGGTGAAGAAATTGCCGCCCAGCGCGTCAGGCTTGCCGCCCAGCAGCACCGAGGCGCCGTGCTCGACGGCGTCGGCGATATGCTCGCGCACTTTCTCCACCGCGTCCGGGTTAATCAACGGGCCGATGGTGACGCCGTCATCCAGGCCGTTGCCGACTTTCAGCTTGGCGACGGCGGCTTTCAGTTTGGCTGCGAAGGCATCGTATACGCCGTCCTGCACCAGAAAACGGTTGGTGCAGACGCAGGTCTGGCCGGCGTTGCGGTATTTCGAGGCGACAGCGCCGGCCACGGCGGCGTCCAGATCGGCGTCGTCAAACACGATAAACGGCGCGTTGCCGCCCAGCTCCATGCTGGTTTTCTTGATGGTGGGCGCACACTGGGCCAGCAGCTGCGCACCGACTTCGGTGCTGCCGGTGAAGGAGAGTTTGCGCACGTCCGGGTTAGCGGTGAGTTCGCCGCCGATGCCTTTGCTGGGGCCTGTTATCACGTTGCATACCCCGGCGGGCAGCCCGGCGCGCTCCGCCAGCACGGCGATCGCCAGCGCCGAGAACGGGGTCTGGCTGGCGGGGCGGATCACCCCGGTGCAGCCTGCGGCCCAGCCGGGGCCGGCTTTGCGGGTGATCATCGCCGCCGGGAAGTTCCACGGGGTGATGGCGGCGAACACGCCGATCGGCTCTTTTTGCACGATGATTCGGCGACCGGCCTGGGGCTGTGGAATGGTGTCGCCATACACCCGTTTGCCTTCCTCGGCGAACCATTCGATAAAGGAGGCGGCATAGGCGATTTCACCGCGGCTTTCGGCCAGCGGTTTGCCCTGTTCCGCCGTCATGATGCGCGCCAGATCTTCCTGATTTTCCATCATCAATTCAAACAGCCGGCGCAGCTTGCCGGCGCGCTCTTTGGCGGTCAACGCGCGCCAGGCGGGCAGCGCTTTTTTGGCGGCGGCGATGGCGCGTGCGGTTTCTTCGGCGCCGAAGGCCGGTACGTGGCCGATCCGTTCGCCGTTGGCGGGATTATGAATGGCGATCGAACGGCCTTCCTGGGCCGGCAACCATTGCCCGTCGATGTAGTTGGCCTCGCGGAACAGCGTAGGATCCTTGAGGGTAGCGCAGATACTGGTGCTCATGAGTCTCTTCCTTTGCTGAGTTCAACAGAGTGGTCTATCCCATACGGCTACCCTTTACCCTAGCAAATTTTGCCGCCGCCGTTTGCCCACGCGGCAACAAGATGGTGGTTTTCTTTATGCGCACCTTCTGTACAAAAAATATCCTTCACCGGGCCGATACTGAAAGAGCAGGCATATGACCCTTTTCGATGTAATTAAAAGGAGTGTGCGAATGATGAAATCAGTGGACAGACATCTCGCGGCCTACGGCAGCGAAATGGATTTTTTGGCGTCGAGCATCGCTCTGATGGAATGGCAAGGGCGGCAGATTGACGCCGGGCAGGTGGCCGGCAATATGTCGGAGCAGCAAAGCCGCCTGTTCTTTGCGCGGTTGAATTATTTTCGTCAGCTTTATCAGGCCGCATCGGCGGCCGAACACAGCCTGTAATTTCCGAACCAGCCCCGCTGCAGCGGGGCTTTTCATTTCAGCGCTGCCACACCCCGGTCGCCAGCGTCGCCGGCGAATACTCCAGATTACGCCCCCGCCACGGCAACGCCGCCGTAAAACGCCAGGCGCGGCGAACGTCAAACCGCCAATAGCGCTCTGCGCCTTCAACGCCGGGATGCCCCTGCGCTTGCCAGAGGATCTGCGTTTCCCCCTGCAGATGCAGCACGTCACCGCGTTCAAAATCGATGAACAGCAGCGCCGCCCGCGGTTCGGCCAGCAGATTGCCCAGCGTGTTCATATAGCGGTTACCGCGAAAGTCCGGCATCCACAGCGTGTCACCTTCCAGATGGATAAAGCCGGGGCGGCCGCCGCGATGGGAAATATCGACGCCGCCCTGCGCCAGTGCCAGGTGCGCGCAGCTGGCAACGAAGCTGGTATCCGCGGTGCGGATCAGCGCCTGCGCCGCCGCATCGAGCGAGGCTAAATGCTCAACCGGCTGTGGCCGGCTGTCCACCGGGTAGAGTTCACGGCGCTGAATATACTGCGGGCAGTTACCGAAGCTTTGCTGAACGACGATCTCCACCCGGTTTTTGTCGGTGCGGCCGACGGTGCCGTTGGCGCGGTTGCGCCGCCGGTTGCTGAAATCCAGCCCGAGCGCGCCGACCGGTTTGCCGGGCAGCAACAGCGCCTGGGCGGGATCGTCGCTGCGACGCGGCGCGCTGATACGCAGGTGCGTGTCGTCCGGCGTGCGTAAAAATCCGGGCGGGCCGGTGAACAGGGTGGCGATGGGCCAGCCTTGTTCATCCAGCGTGGCGACGAACAGGTAGGGCAGCGCGGCGAAAAACGCGCGGTGCTGATCCGGCATCGCAGGGTAGATGCCACCGCCTACGCCGCCAAACCCGGCCAGCGTCTGCGCGCGCAGCTCATCGGGATGGAACAGTTGCGGGATCATGGCCTCAGTTCCCCGCCGGTTCCGGCAGGGCCGGCATGGCAAAGAAGCCGGGCAGTGCAGCGATGCGCGCCGCCCAGCGACGTATCGCAGGGTAAGGCGCCAGCGAAATGCCGCCTTCGGCCGCGACCGCCACGTAGCTGTGGCAGGCCAGATCGGCGATGGTCGGGTGTTCGCTGGCCAGGTAGTCCCGCTCGCTCAGATGCTGTTCCATCTGCGGCAGGAAACGATCGCTGACCGCCCGCGCCGCCTGATAGTCCTCCGGCACCGCGAACTGGGCGATCAATCGGCAAGAGGCCGGGCCGTAGCGAACTTCACCGGCGGCTTTGGAAAGCCAGGCCTGCACCCGCGCCGCCGCGGCCGGCTGTTCCGGCAGCCAGTGGCTGTCCGGCGCATAGCGTTTCACCAGATAGACCAGAATGGCGTTGCTGTCGGCCAGCGTCAGATCGCCGTCCTGCAAGACCGGGATCTGGCCTAACGGGTTGAGCCGGCGAAAGGCTGCGCTCTGCCGCACCTCCGCCGAGGCTTCGACCCATGCATAGGGCTGCGCCAGCATGCGCAGCAACAACGCTACGCGGTGAACGTGGCCGGAAAGCGGGGTGCCGTAGAGTGTGATGGTGGACATGGCGTTTCTCCTCAGTGCTTTTTTTTCAGCATACTCTTGCGGTGAATGAGAGGAATCCGGCAATGTGGAAATTGATAATTTCACTTATCGGAAGAGTCTATGGATCGGTTAGACGAGTTGGCCATCTTCGTGGCGGTGGTGCAGCAGGGCAGCCTGGCGGCGGCCGGGCGCAAACTGCGGCGTTCGGCGCCGGCGATCACCCGGGCGATCGCCGCACTGGAACAGCGTTTTGGCACCCGATTGGTGGAGCGCACCACCCGGCGGCTGGCGCCTACCGAAGCGGGCGCGCGGCTGTTGGAGCGCGCGCAACAGCTGCTGCAGGATTATCAGGCGGTGGTGCAGGATACCGCCGAAGCACAGCTGAGCGGCTTGCTGCGCGTTACTTCGCCGGTGCAGTTCGGCCGCCGCTACGTGGCGCCGGTGGTGATGGCGTTTCTCGATGACTACCCGCAGATGCAGATCGAAATGGTGTTGAACGATCGCAATCTCGATCTGATTGACGAAGGGTTGGATATCGCGGTGCGCATCGGTCATCTGCAGGACTCTTCCCGCGTGGCGCGGCGGCTGGGGCAGGTCAGCCGGGTGACGGTCGCCAGCCCGGATTACCTGGCGCGCTGCGGCGAGCCGCGATCGCCGGCGCAGCTGGCGGAGCATGCCACCATCGTCGGCACCCAGCGGCCGTCGCTGCGCGAATGGCGCTTCGGCCCGCAGGAAAACGGCGAGCGCGTGCGATTGGCTCCCCGGCTGTTGCTCAACGACGTGGAAGCGCAACTGCTGGCGGTGCGCGCCGGCAAGGGCGTCGCCCGGTTGCTCTCGTATCAGGTGGCGGACGATTTGGCCGCCGGTACGCTGGTGCGGCTGTTGACGGATCATGAGCCGTTGCCGATGCCGGTACAGCTGGTGGCGCAGCAGGCGCAGCACATGCCGCTGAAGGTGCGCGCCTTTTGGGATTATGCATTTGAACGGCTCAGCGCCTTGCCGCAAATTCAGCCGGACGGGCGGGGGAAATAAGCGCAAAAAGTTTCATGGGTTAAACTTTTTCATTATTCATCAGGTTTTATTTTACCGGGCGCGCATTGCTGATGCGCCCGTCTTGACAATAATTTTGCCGGTGCTAATAGTTAATTTACATTTTAAATAATAAACGAAGTTTAATATATGAAACCACTTGCGGGGAGTTATGATAACGGCGCCACGGTGGATAATGAAGCGGCTATTTTGACTTCATTTCAAACTCGCAGCGCGTCTGTTTATAAACAGACGCGCCATGAAAATAATATTGCTTATGGCAACGGCGAACGCGAAACATTTGATTGGCTCTATTCTGCCAAGCCGCATCAGGGGACGTTAATTTTTATTCACGGCGGCTATTGGCAATTCTGCGATAAGGCGGATTTCGCCTTTATCGCCGCCGGGCCGTTGGCGTTGGGTTTTGACGTGGTGCTGGTGGAATATGCGCTGGCGCCCGCGGTGGATCTCGACGAAATATGCCGACAGATCGGGATGGCGCTGGATGCCATTCAGCGCCGCCTGCCGCCGCACTACGCCCATCCGGTTTATCTGTGCGGCCATTCCGCCGGCGGGCATCTGGCGGCGCTCTGGCAGCAGCATGCGTTGGTGGATGCCGTCTTTCCCATCAGCGGCCTGTTCGAGCTGGCGCCGTTGCAACAAAGCTATGTCAATCGGGCGCTGCAGCTGAGCGCGCGGCAAATTGAAACGCTCAGCCCGGCGCGCCGCCTGCCGAGGCGCGGCAAACCGCTTACGCTGTATTACGGCGCATTGGAGCTGCCGGAACTGAGAGGTCAGTCGCAACACTATCATGCAGCGCTGCGCCAACGCGGGCTGCCGGCCGATCTGGTCGCGGTGCCCGGCGCCAATCATTTTACCATTCTGGATGCGTTGTTCGCCGCCGACGGCGCGCTGCTTCACCAACTTAACCACCACGGGAACCACTGACATGCGCGAGATCGTAGAGACCGGGCTGCCGGAGATCGGCCAGCCTTTTTCCTGGGCCACCCGGGGCGGTGGCATGCTGTTTACCGCTCACGGCCCGGTGCGGGCGGACGGCAGCATCGACACCGGCGCGCCGGAGCGACAGATTACGCTGACCTTCGATAATCTGGCGCAGACGCTGGAAGCGGCGGGCAGCCACAGCGATAAGGTGATGCAGGTGATCGTGTATCTCACCGACGTCAACGACGTTAAATTACTCGATGATATTTACCGGAAATACTTTAATTATCCTTATCCCAATCGCTCCACGGTCATTGTCGAAAAATTGGTGGTGCCGGGAATGAAAATAGAAATTACCGTCAGCGCCATCGCCTGATTTAATTTCTTCTTAAGTCAGTCTTCATATTAATTCAATAACGAGTTAAGGATGCGTCATGTTTAAACAGGTTGCACCTTCCGCCGCCGATCCTATTATGTCGCTGATGGAAGCCTATTTGCAGGATCCCAATCCGAAAAAAGTGAATTTAGGCATTGGGCTGTATTACGATCGGCAGGGGAATATTCCGCTGATGCAGGCGGTTGAGGCCGCCGAGCAGCGGTTGCTGGCGCTGCGTCGCCCGCACGGTTATCCGCCGATCGAAGGTTCGCCGCAGTTCGCTCGCCAGGTGCAGACGCTGCTGTTCGGTGAACAACAGGCGGCCGAGATCGCCACGGTGCAGACCGTCGGCGGCTCCGGCGCGTTGAAGCTGGCGGCGGATTTTTTGCGCCACTTTCTGGCGCGCGGTGAAATTTGGGTGTCCGATCCCACCTGGGCCAATCACTGGGCGATTTTCGAAGGTGCCGGGCTGCGGGTGAATACCTATCCCTACTTTGATGAATCGGCGGGCGGCCTGCGTTTCGCCGCCATGCTCGACGCGTTGGACAGCCTGTCGCCCGGCAGCGTAGTCCTGCTGCATCCTTGCTGCCATAACCCGACCGGCACCGATCTGACGGCGGAGCAGTGGCGCGCCACGCTCGCCGTGCTGCAGCGGCGTAACCTGCTGCCGCTGTTCGACATCGCCTATCAGGGCTTCGGCGATGGGCTGGAGGAGGACTGCTTTGCATTGCGCGAAGCGCTGAAAACCGATCTGCCGTTTTTGGTCTGCAACTCGTTTTCCAAAAACGTCGCGCTGTACGGCCAGCGTCTGGGCGCGCTGTCGGTGCGCTGCGCCGATGCGGAAAATGCCGCCAACGTCAAAGGGGCGTTAAAAACGCTGATCCGCCGCAGCTACTCCTGCCCGCCGACGCACGGCAGCCAGATCGTGGAAACCCTGCTCGGCGACGCCGAACTCGGCCGGCTTTGGCGCAATGAGCTGGCGGAAATGCGCTCGCGCATCAAGCAAATGCGTGAACAGCTGGCCGCCGGGCTGGCGCAGGGCGGCTCTTCGCTGGACCACCGGCGCATTCGCGAGCAGCGCGGCATGTTCAGCTATACCGGCCTGAACGAAGCGCAGTTGCAGACCCTGCGGCAGCGCTACGCCATCTATCTGGTCTCGCCCGGCCGCATGTGTCTGCCGGGGCTTAACCCCGGCAACATCGACTATGTGACCGCCGCGATCCTCGACGTCACTCGCACCGCCTAACTCCGCTCGGGAACCCAGCCATGCCACAGATGAATGATTTTGAGCATATCGCCCGCCGCCAGGGCGGGTTGAACAAGCATCTTACCGCCGGGCAGATGTCGATGCTGGCGATCGGCGGCGCCATCGGCACCGGGCTGTTTCTCGGCAGCGCCTACGCCATTCAGATGGCGGGGCCGTCGGTATTGCTGAGCTACCTGATCGGCGGCGTCATTGCGCTGCTGCTGATGGGCAGCCTGGCGGAAATGACCTCCGAACACCCGACGCCTGGTTCGTTCGGCGACTACGCCGAATTCTATCTCGGCCCGCTGTTCGGTTTTCTGGTGCGTTATTCTTACTGGTCCTGCGTGGTGTTGGCGGTGGGCACCGAAGTCACCGCCATCGGCATGTACATGCAGTTCTGGTTCCCGGCGACGCCGACCTGGCCGTGGGTGCTGCTGTTCTCGGCGGCGGTGATCGTCGTCAACGTGATCGGCGTGAAGTCGTTCGGCCAGGTGGAATACGCGCTGTCCACCGTCAAAGTGACGGCGATCGTGGCGTTTATTTTGATCGGCATCGGCATTTTGGCATTCTCGGGCAACCCGGCCTACGGCCTGCGCAACCTGACCGCCGGCGGCTTCATGCCGTTTGGCGTCAAGGGCATGTGGTTTGCGGTGATCGTGTCCATCTTCAGCTACCTGAGCATTGAAATGATCGCGGTGGCCGCCGGCGAGGCAAAGAATCCGGTGATTGCGGTGAAGGCGGCGTTCAAGGGCACCATCGTGCGGCTGTTCATCTTCTACATGCTGTCGATCGCCCTGATGCTGGCCATCGTGCCCTGGCGCCAGTCCGGCACCGGCGAAAGCCCGTTCCTGATGGCGATGAACGTGATCCATTTGCCCGCCGCCGCCGGTATTTTCAACTTTATCGTGCTGGTGGCGGCGTTGTCGGCGATGAACAGCCAGCTGTATATCACCACCCGCATGATGTTCTCGCTGTCGCGCGCCGGGCAGGCGCCGGCGGCGTTGGGGCGCGTCAGCCGACGCGGCATTCCGGTCAATGCGCTGGCGATGTCGTGCATCGGCATCGTGGTGTCTATCGTGCTGAGCCTGGTGGCGCCGGAAACGTCGTTTGCCGCCATGATGTCTATTTCGGTGTATGGCGCCTGCTTTACCTGGCTGATGATTTTTGTCACCCACCTGTTTTTCCGCCGCCGGCATCGGCAGACTCACCTGAAGTTCCGCATGTGGGGGTTCCCCTATACCACCTTGCTGGGCGCCGGGCTGATGACGGCGCTGATGATCTCGACCGCGTTTACCGAATTCTTCCGCATGACGTTGTGGTTCGGTATTCCGTTCACCCTGCTGCTGGTGGTGGCTTATCACTTCCAGAGCCGCCGCGCGGCTGCGCCGTCGCCGCTCAAGGCGCCGGAAGTGGAGTAATGCGGGGAGGGGCTGAGGCGCGCCTCAGCCCTGGGGATTAAAGCTGGCTTTTCGGGATCAGGTGATCGCCGAAGCTCAGGCGTTGGCGGCCCGGTTCGATTTCGGTCAGCGGCGCCACTTCGTGCAGCGAGGATTTGCAGCGCTGCACCAGATCCTGATACTCGCGGGTGCCGGCAATCTTCCAGGCCAGCTCCTGTTCGGTCAGATCGCGCAGCACGCGCGCCGGGCTGCCCACCACCAGCTTGTTGGCTTCGATCGTCGCCGCGGCTTTGACGAACGCCATCGCGCCGACGATGGTGTTCTCGCCGATCTCCGCGCCGTCCATCACCACCGCGTTCATGCCCACCATCGCGTTGCGGCGAATGCGGCAGCCGTGCAGGATGGCGCCGTGGCCGATATGGCCGTCTTCTTCCACCACCGTGTCCTGCTGCGGGAAGCCGTGCATCACGCAGTTGTCCTGAATGTTGGCGCCGTCGCAAATCACCAGGCGGCCAAAATCGCCGCGCAGGCTGGCGTTCGGGCCGATATACACGTGTTTGCCGACGATCACGTCACCGATCAGCACCGCCGTCGGGTGCACGTAACTGCTGGGGTCAACGACCGGCGTCAGGCCGTCAATCTGATACACAGGCATAGCGTGAGTTCCTTAATATGTAGGGTCGCGCGGCAGGCCGCCGAAGCGCCGATAGTAACCGGCGGCCGGCGCGGGCAGGGCGCCGATGGTGGTCTCCGCCAGCGCGCTGACGTAGTCCGTCGCGGCGCGATCGACCTGCTGGTAGAGATTGATGCACAGGTTGCGGGCGATTTGGCCCTCCCACTGCGCGGGCAGCAGCGCATCCGGCAGCAGCGGATCTTTCAACACCACGCGACGGAAGAAGTGAATCAATAATAGCTTAATCTGGAAACAGCGCAGCGGCGTCAGCGCCGCCGGGTCGACTTCGCGCAACAGCGTCATCAGTGGCCGGAAGGAGACGATAAACTCGTGATAGCCGGCCGCCACGTCGCTGAGCGACCAGCAGTCGGCCACCAGTTTCTGCAGGGTTTGCTCGGAGCGGTTGTAGGGGTAATCGGCGCGAAAGTAGATCACCTGTTCGCTGGCGTTGAGTTCGCCGAGCAGCGCCGTCACGTCGGTCTGCGCATGGGTGGGGGCGGCCATCAGATTGTTGGCGATCTGCCCGAACCCGAGCCAGCCCAGCTCTTTTTTCAGCCGCGCGCGCGCGTTTTTTTCGGCGCATTCCAGCAGCAGCAGCTCCCACTTGCCGTCCCAGGCGGGCTGCTCGCGCAGATAGATCTTCGATTCGGCGTGGCGGAACTGGCGCATTCCCTGCTCGGTCACGCGGTAGAAGCTGCGGCGGCCGATTTTCTCCACCGCCAGCCAACCTTCTTTTTGCAGGCGGAACACCGAGGTGCGCACGAAGCGATCGCCGAAACCGAAGGCCTCCAGCAGCGCGCTCAGGCTGCCGAGCCACACTTCGCCGCCGCGGTGGCTGAGCGCGTCGCCGTACAGCGAAATGATCAGCGAGGTGCCGCTGATCGGCTGCGCGTCGACGGCGTGGCGAATGAACTCATCCAGTTTATGTTCCATATTTTTCCATGGGTTAGCCTTCGATGAGCCACAACATTAACATAATTTGGGGCGGCGTCATCCGTGACGCCGTGCGCCTCAGCGCGGCCGCAGATCGACCACGCGCTGCGCCTTGCCTTCCGAGCGCGGGATATCGCCGCAGTTGGCGATGCTGACGTCGGTGCTGACGCCCACGATCGATTTGATGTGGTGGCGCAGCTGGTGGCAGATGTCGCAACGCTGCTGGTGGCTGAGGCTGAGCGCCGATTCTTTCAGCTCGACGCGCACCGCCAGCGTGTCCAGGTGCCCGCTGCGGCTGACCTGCAGCTGATAGTGCGGCGACAGCTGCTCGAACTGCATGATCTGCTCTTCCACCTGCGACGGGAAGACGTTGACGCCGCGGATGATCAGCATGTCGTCGGAGCGGCCGGTGATCTTGCCCATGCGGCGCATCTGGCGCGCGTCCCCCGGCAGCAGCCGGGTGAGATCGCGAGTGCGGTAGCGGATCACCGGCAGCGCCTCTTTGGTCAGGGTGGTAAACACCAGTTCGCCGTGCTCGCCGTCCGGCAGGGCGACGCCGGTCTCCGGGCAGATGATCTCCGGCAGGAAGTGGTCTTCCCAGATGGTGGGGCCGCCGCCGCTTTCCAGACACTCCATCGCCACGCCCGGCCCCATCACTTCCGACAGGCCATAAATATCCAGCGCCTTGATGCCCATGCGGGATTCGATTTCGTGGCGCAGGGCTTCGGTCCAGGGTTCGGCGCCGAACACGCCGAGCCGCAGCGAGCAGCCGCGCGCGTCGCCGCCCATCTTGCGCTCCAGTTCGTCGATCAGCGTCAGGCAATAGGACGGCGTCACCATGATGATGTCGGGTTTGAAGTCGAGGATCAGCTGCGCCTGGCGTTCCGTCTGCCCGCCGGACATCGGGATCACCGTGGCGCCGAGCCGTTCCGCGCCGTAGTGCGCCCCCAGGCCGCCGGTGAACAGGCCGTAGCCGTAGGCGACGTGCACCTTGTCTTTGGCGGTGGCGCCGCCGGCGCGCAGGCAGCGGGCGACGATATCGGCCCAGTTATCGATGTCGCGCTGGGTGTAACCGACCACCGTCGGGCGGCCGGTGGTGCCCGAGGAGGCGTGGATGCGCACCACCTGCTCCATTGGCACCGCGAAGGTGTCGAACGGGTAGTTGTCGCGCAGATCCTGCTTGGTGGTGTAGGGGAAGCGCGCCAGATCGCTCAGCTGCTTAAGATCGTCGGGGTGTACGCCCGCCTGATCGAACTTGCGCTTGTACATCGGCACATTGTCGTAGGCGTGGTGCAGCGTCCACTTCAAACGCGCCAACTGCAACGCTTCAATCTCATCGCGCGAGGCGAATTCGATCGTTTCGAGGGGCTGTGGATTTATTGTCATGGTTAGCCTCAGGGGTCAGACACGCTCAATGATCATGGCGATGCCTTGGCCGACGCCGATGCACATGGTGCAAAGCGCGTAGCGGCCAGCTCGCCGTTCCAGTTCAAACAGGGCGGCCAGCGCCAGGCGCGCGCCGCTCATGCCCAGTGGGTGCCCCAGAGCGATCGCGCCGCCGTTGGGGTTAACCTGCGGGGCATCGTCCGGCAGGCCAAGCTGGCGCATCACCGCCAACGCCTGGGCGGCGAACGCTTCGTTCAGTTCGATGACGTCCATCTGCGCCAGGCTCAGCCCGGCGATCTCCAGCACCTTGCGGGTGGCCGGCAGCGGGCCGATGCCCATCAGCCGCGGCTCCACGCCGCAGGTGGCGGTGGCAACGATGCGCGCGCGCGGCGTCAGCCCCTGGCGCACCGCCATTGCTTCGGAGGCGACGATCAGCGCCGCCGCGCCGTCGTTCAGGCCCGAGGCGTTGCCGGCGGTGACGCTGCCGGGCTGACGGAACGGGGTTTTCAGCGCCTGCAGCTGCTCGAAGGTGGTGTCGGCGCGCGGGTGTTCATCCTGGCTGAACAGGGTGACCGCGCCTTTTTTACCGGTGAGGTTGACCGGGGCTATCTCCTGCGCCAGGTGGCCCAGCGCCTGCGCCCGGGCGGCGCGCTGCTGGCTGCGCAGCGCAAAGGCGTCCTGATCGGCGCGGCTGATATTGAACTGCGCCGCGACGTTTTCGGCGGTCTCCGGCATCGAATCGGTGCCGAACTCGGCCTGCATGCGCGGGTTGACGAAGCGCCAGCCGAGGGTGGTGTCGTACAGCTGCGCCTGGCGGCTGAAGGCGCTGTCGGCCTTGCCCATCACCAGCGGCGCGCGGGTCATCGACTCCGCGCCGCCGGCCAGCAGCAGCCCGGCGTCGCCGGCTTTGATGCTGCGCGCCGCCATCGCCAACGCATCCAGGCCCGAACCGCACAGGCGGTTCACCGTGGTGCCGGAAACGCCGACCGGCAATCCGGCCAGCAGCAGTGCCATGCGCGCCAGATTGCGGTTGTCTTCCCCTGCCTGGTTGGCGCAGCCGAGGATCACGTCGTCCAGCTGTGCCCAATCCACCTGCGGATGGCGCTCCAGCAGCACGCGCAGCGGCAGGGCGGCGAGGTCGTCAGCGCGCACCTGCGCCAGCGCGCCGCCGTAGCGGCCGATCGGGGTGCGCACGCCGTCGCAGATAAATGCCTGATTCATGCCTGATCTCCTAAAATGCTGTGGCCAAGGCGGTGCGCGCGGCCGCGAAACCAGGCGACGGTTTTGCCCTGTTGATTGACGATTTCGACGTCATACAGCCCGGTGGCTTTGCCCTGATGGCGCATCTGCGCGCTGGCGGTGAGGCGATCGCCGGCCAGCGCCGGGCGGACGAAGTCGATGCTGCAGCCGGAGGCCACCGCCGCCAACCCCTGGCTGTTGCAGGCGTAGGCGAAGGCGGTGTCCGCCAGGCTGAACAGTTGGCCGCCGTGGCAGGTTTGGTGGCCGTTGAGCATCTGCGGGCCGACGGTCATGCTGACCTGCGCGTACCCGGCGTCGACGGCGTCGATGTGCATCCCCATCGCCTGAGCGCAGGTATCTTGCTGGAACATCTGTTCGGCGCAGCGCTGAGCCAGCGCGCGCGGCGTATTGGCGTTCATCGTTTGGCTCCTGGGAAAGAGGCGGGGGAAGCGTAGCGGCGCAGCAGCGGCATCGGGCGATAGCGCGCTTCGCCGTAATAGCGTTGCAGGTTTTCCAGCGTCGTCAGAATGTGACGCCAGCCGAGTGCGGCGCCCCAGGCCAGCGGGCCGCGCGGATAGTTGACGCCGCGCAGCATCGCCAGATCGGTATCTTCGGCGCCGGCGACGCCTTTGTTCACCACGTCGAGCGCTTCGTTGGCCAGCATGGCCAGGGTGCGCATCGTCAGCAGGCCGGGATAATCCGGCAGTTGAATGACCTGCTTGCCGAGGGACTGCAGCAGGCGAATCGCGTTGGCATTGTGTTGCGCGCCGTTTTGCGCCGCGCAGCTGATGGCGATGGCGGAGGCATGCGCATAGTCGGCACAGAGATCGAACAGCACCACAGGCGTTCCACGTTCGTCGGCCAGTTGGCTGGCGGTTTTGCCATTGGTTAACATCAGTGTAACGTCGTCGATCGTGAGGTACGGGCTGGTCTGGCCAGGTTGTTTGATCGCCCCGCATTTTCGATCAACAGTTCCGCTAAATCGGCCAGAGAAGACCAGTCGCCGTGCAGCGTGACGCGTTGCGGCGGCGCGGCCTGCGCCGGCGGCGCAAAGGCGATCATCTCTGCGGCGGGGCGTTGCGCGTCGTAGCGGTAGAAGCCGCGGCCGGATTTGCGGCCGAGATGTCCGGCGGCCACCAACTCCTGCTGCACCAGAGAGGGGGTGAAGCGCGGATCCTGGTAGAAGGCCCGATACACCGAGTCGGTCACGGCGTAATTGACGTCCTGGCCGATCAGATCGGTCAACTGCAGCGGGCCCATGGCGAAGCCGCCGGCGTCGCGCAATACCGCGTCCAGGGTGGCGGCGTCGGCCACCCGTTCCTCCAGCGCGCGCAGGGTTTCGGCGTAGAACGGCCGCGCCACGCGGTTGACGATGAATCCCGGCGTTGAACGGCACACGACGCTTTGCTTACCCCAGCGCTGCGCCAGGGCCTGCAGCGCCGCGAGGGTCTCGGCCCCGGTCTCCAGACCGCTGACGATCTCCACCAGCTTCATCAGCGGCGCCGGGTTGAAGAAGTGCAGCCCGGCCATGCGCTGCGGGTGTTGCAAGGCGCCGGCGATGGCGGTGATCGACAGCGAGGAGGTATTGCTGGCGAACAGCGCCGTGGGCGAGCAGACCGCTTCCAGATCGCGGAACAGGCTCTGCTTAATCGCCAGATTTTCCGCCACCGCTTCAATCACCAGCGTGCAGTCGGCCAGTTGCTCGAGCGAGTCGGCGCGTTCGAGGCGCGCCAGCAGCGCCTCGGTGGCGTTGGCGTCGGCCTTGCCGCCGTCGACCCGCTGCCGCAGGCGGCGAGCGAGTTCGTCTATCGCGCGCTGGGCAGCAGCGGGCGCGATGTCGAACAGCCGTACCGGGTGGCCGGCGGCGGCGGCCACCTGGGCGATGCCGATGCCCATGGTGCCGGCGCCGATCACCGCCACCTGGCCGTTAAGAAGGGGCGCGTTCATGGCTATTTCCCGCTGAAGTTTGGCGTGCGTTTGGCAAAGAACGCGCTGACGCCTTCGCGGTAGTCGTCGCTGCGGCCGCCCAATCGCTGCAGATCGCGCTCCAGATCGAGCTGCTGATCGAGGCTGTTGGTGGCCGAGCTGTAGATGGCTTTCTTGATAAGACCCAGACCGTAAGTCGGCTGGGTGGCCAGATGGCGCGCCAGCGTTTGCGTGCGGTCGGCCAACTCCTCCGCCGATACCACCTGCCAGATCATGCCCCACTCCAGCGCCTGCTGGGCGCTGATTTTGTCACCCAGCAAGGCCATGCCCATGGCGCGGGCGTGGCCGGCCAGCCGCGGCAGGAACCAGCTGCCGCCGGAATCAGGGACTAGCCCCAAACGGCAGAACGACTGAATAAAGCTGGCGTTGTCGGCGGCGATGACGATATCGCACGCCAGAGCCAAAGCGGCGCCGGCGCCGGCCGCCACGCCGTTGACCGCGCATACCACCGGTTTCGGCAGGGCGGTCAGGCGGCGGATCAGGGGGTTGTAGAAACGTTCGACCGACAGGCCGAGATCCGGCGCCTGTTGATCGGCGCTGACGTTGCGATCGTTGAGATCCTGCCCGGCGCAGAAACCGCGCCCGGCGCCGGCGATCAGCAGGCAGCGCACGCTGTCGTCGCGCTCGGCCTGCGTCAGCGCTTCGCCCAGCTGGCGATGCATCTCGTCATTAAAGCTGTTGATCCGATCCGGCCGGTTGAGGGTCAGCGTCAACACGCCGGCGTCGAGATGGCTGAGAATCAATGCGTTATCCATAAATCAGCGCCCCTGATAGTTTGGCGTACGTTTTTCGAAAAAGGCGGCGATGCCTTCGCGGCGATCGTCGGTGGCGGCCAGGGTGACGAACTGCTGACGCTCCATCGCCAGCCCCTGGCTAAGGCCGATTTCCTCGGCCTGTTTCAGCGCCTGTTTGGCGGCGCGCAGCGCCAGCGGCGCCTGACGGCTGATGCGATCGGCAATCTGCTGCGTGCGTTCCAGCGTCAGGGCATCGACGCACACTTCGCTGATAAGGCCGGCCTGCAGCGCGATGCGGGCGTCGATGGCTTCGCCGGTCAGCACCATCTGGCTGGCGCGCGATTTGCCGACGCAGCGGATCAGGCGTTGGGTGCCTCCGGCGCCCGGCATCAGACCAAGGGTGATCTCCGGCAGGCCGAAGCGGGCGCTTTCACCGCCGATGACGATGTCGCAGGCCAGCGCCAGCTCGCAGCCGGCGCCCAGGGCATAACCGTTCACCGCCGCCAGCAGCGGCTTGCTGAAGTGCGCCAGACGCTGCCACAGCTGCGGACGGCGATCCGCCAGCGCGGCCGGCAGGTTCTGTTGTTGCAGTTCGCGCAGATCGGCGCCGGCGGCGAAGAAGCGCGCCGCGCCGGCGATCACCACGGCGCCCACGCCGCTGTCGGCGTCGGCCTGCTCCAGCCGGGCAACCAGCTGTTCCAGGCACGGCGTGCTCAGGGCGTTACGCGCCTCCGGGCGATGCAGCGTCAGCGTGACCACCCGGTGTTGCTGCTGATGCAAAATAAACGGGGTATCCATCGCGGCTCCTAGACGTCGAAGTCCAACACCACGCCGTCGCCTTTCGGCCACGACTGGCAGCTCAATACGTAGCCCGCCGCCAGCTGATCCGGCTCCAGGCTGTAGTTGACGCCCATCTCCACCTGGCCGGCCTTGAGACGGCATTTGCAGGTGGCGCACACGCCGCCTTTGCAGGCGTAGGGCAGATCGGCGCCCTGGCGCAGCGCGGCATCGAGAATGCTGTCGTCCTGTTCGCCGACCTCGATATCCAACCGGCGGCCGTCGAGCAAGATCGCCACCCGGGTGGCATTGCGATCGCCGCTGTGGCGCGGGCGGGCGACCAGGCCGCTGGTGTTGAAACGTTCGCTGTGGATGTGATTGGCCGGTACGCCGGCCTGTTCCAGCACGGTCTGCGCGTCGTCCATCATCGATTCCGGCCCGCAGATGAAGGCGTGGTCATAGTCGCGGAAATCCAGCAGCGCGCCGCCGATCGCCGCCAGGCGTTCGCGGTCGATGCGGCCGCTGAGCAGCGGGCTGTCGAGACTCTCCTGGCTGAACAGGTACAGCGGCTGAAAACGCTGTGGGTAGCGGTTTTTCAGATCCGACAGCGCCTCTTTGAACATCATTGAACGGCTGTTGCGGTTGCCGTAGATCAGGGTGAAGCTGCTGCCCGGCTCGAGCTGCAGCGTCGCCTTGATGATCGACAGCATCGGCGTGATGCCGGAACCGGCGGCGATCGCCAGATAGTTGCCGCGGCGCTCCGCCTGCGGCTGATAGCCGAAGCGCCCCTGCGGCACCATCACTTCCAGCGCATCGCCGACTTTCAGCATGCGGTTGACGAAGCCGGAGAAACGGCCCTGATCAATCGCTTTCACGCCGATCTGCAGCAGGCCTTCCTGCGGCGAACTGCAGATGGAATAGCAACGCCGCAGCTCTTCGCCGTTGACTAGCGCCTTGAGCGTCAGGTGCTGGCCGGGGGTGTAGCGGTATTGGTTTTGCAGCTCTTCGGGCACCCGCAGGGTGATGGCTACGGCGTCCGGCGTTTCGCGCTCGATGGCGGCGACGTTCAGGCGATGAAAGACCGTCATGGTGTCAGCGCTCCTATATGCATTTGAAATAATCGAACGGTTCCCGGCAGTCGCAGCAGCGGTACAGCGCTTTACAGGCGGTGGAGCCGAACTCGCTGATCTTCTCGCTGTGGGTGCTGCCGCAGCGTGGGCAGGCTACCGGACCGTGGGCATGCGGCCGATCGCAGGTGTGGCCCTGCGGCGGCGCTACGCCGTATTGCCGCAGCCGTTCGCGGGCGTCGGCGTTCATCCAGTCGGTGGTCCAGGCCGGGCTGAGGCGAATGTCCACCCGCACCGGGCTGAATCCGGCGGCCGTCAGCCGCTGCTCGATGGCGTTGAGCAAAAATTCGGTGGCCGGGCAGCCGGAATAGGTTGGGGTGAAGGTCACGCGCCAGCCGTTGCCGTCGCGCGCCACGTCGCGCACCATGCCCAAATCGGTGATCGACAGCACCGGCAGCTCGGGATCGCTGATCTGTTGCAGACAGTGCCAAATCTGCGGGATTTCAGCGGGTTGCAAACGAGTGACGTTCATCGCGGCCTCCTACCATTGGCCGTTTGGATAGGCGCGTTGCAGGAACTGCATCTCCGCCAGCAGCGGGCCGAGGTGTTCACTGTGTCGGCCTTGTTTGCCGCCGTGCCGGAACGCCTGCTCGGCGGGCAGCGTCAATGTCGCCTGGCGCAGCGTCTCTTCCACCTGCGCTTGCCAGGGAGCCTGCAGCTCGCGCGGATCGACGGCGATGCCCTGTTCCGCCAGCTCAAGCTCCAGCGCGTCGGCGTGGAACAGCTCGGCGGTGAAGCGCCACAGGTTATCCAGCGACTGCTGGATCTTGCGGTGGCTGATGTCGTTGCCGTCACCGAGGCGGATCATCCAGCCGCGGCTGAAGCGCAGGTGGTAATCGGCCTCCTTCAACGACTTGGCGGCGATGGCGGCGATCTGCGCATCGCCGCTGCGGCTCAACGCCTGGTGCAGCTGCACGTGGTAGACGTCGAGCAGGAACTGGCGCACCAACGTATCGTTGAAACCGCCGTTCGGCTGTTCCGCCAGCAGCAGGTTATGAAACTGGCGTTCGTCGCGGCCGAAGGCCAGGCTGTCTTCGCTGCAGGGCGGCCCGGCCAGTTCGGCGGCGTAGCCCAGGAAGTGGCGCGCCTGGCCGAGCAGATCGAGCCCGATGTTGGCCAACGCCAGATCGATCTCCAGCTCGGGCGCGTGGCCGCACCAGGCGCACAGGCGCTGGGCGAGGATCAGAGGCGTGTCGCCCTGGCGAAGCAAATAGCTGATGCGCGGATCGTTAACCGTCATGGTCGCCTCTACATGTTCTTGATGCCGTCGGGAATGGTGTAAAACGTCGGATGACGGTAGATCTTGTCTTCGGACGGATCGAAGAACGCGCCGCGATCTTCCGGCTGCGAGGCGATCAGATGGCGCGATTGCACCACCCAAATCGAGCAGCCTTCATTACGGCGCGTGTAGGCGTCGCGGGCGTTTTCCAGCGCCATTTGGTCGTCGGCGGCGTGCAGGCTGCCAACGTGGCGATGCGCCAGCCCTTGTTTGCTGCGGATAAACACTTCATACAGCGGCCATTCAACGTGGCTCATGATCTCGGTTCCTTATGTTGGCTATGCGGCGGAAGCGGCGTTTTTCGCGGCGTGGGCCATGGCGCCGTCACGCACCCAGGCGCCGTCTTCCCAGGCGCGGCGTTTGGCCTGCAGGCGTTCGTGGTTGCATTGGCCACGCCCTTTGATCACCTCATGCAGCTCGCTCCAGTCGATCTCGCCGAAGCGATAGTGGCCGGCAGCGGCATCCCAGTGCAGATCCGGATCCGGCGCCGTCATGCCCAGCGCTTCCAGCTGCGGTACGGTGTTGTCGACGAACTTCTGCCGCAGCTCATCGTTGCTGTGGCGTTTGATTTTCCACGCCATGCTCTGGGCGCTGTGGGGGGAGTCGACGTCGCTCGGGCCGAACATCATCAGCACCGGCCACCAGAAGCGATCGATGGCGTCCTGCAGCATGGCGCGCTGCGTGTCGCTGCCGTTGGCCATCGCCATTACCGCCTCGTAGCCCTGGCGCTGGTGGAAGCTCTCCTCTTTGCAGATCTTCACCATCGCCCGCGCATAGGGGCCGTAGGACGCGCGGCACAGCGCCACCTGGTTGACGATGGCGGCGCCGTCGACCAGCCAGCCGATCACGCCGATATCCGCCCAGTTGAGCGTGGGGTAATTGAAGATAGAGGAGTATTTCATCTTGCCGTCGAGCATCTTTTGGTAGATGTCCTGGCGCGAACAGCCGAGGGTCTCGGCGGCGCTGTAGAGGTACAGACCGTGGCCGGCTTCATCCTGCACTTTGGCCAGCAGCACCGCCTTGCGGCGCAGCGTGGGGGCACGCGTCAGCCAGTTGGCTTCCGGCAGCATGCCGATGACTTCTGAGTGGGCGTGTTGGCCGATCTGCCGAATCAGGTTCTGACGATAGGCGTCCGGCATCCAGTCTTTAGCCTCAATGGCGATATCCGCCGCGATCTTGTCGTCGAAATGCTGCTGATACTGTGCGTCAGTTGTCATGCTTGCCTCTTGGTGATTCGTATTTTTCACATTAAATATAAAAATGTGAATCACTTTAACTAACCATAAGGCTACAAATTGATAACAAAAAGATCAAACGAGATTTATGTGGTTTTGCGAGCGCACTCACAAGTGTTTTTGTTAATTTTATGATTCTAATTGATAAATTTAAGAGGTGACTCCGTATTAATGCCAGAGGGAACGGCTTGAAAGCGCTTCTTGTTCTCTTTTTGTTAAAATTGAGTTTGGCGTTGACTGGCATTTATGTGATACGTAATTAAGCTGTATGGTGAAAATTTATGAATTCCGGAGGGCACATGCAGCAGTTACACAGTTATCTTTCTGGCGCCTGGGTGTACGGGCAGGGAGAGGCGCGCGAGATCCGTCACGCCGTAACCGGCGAAGCGCTGTACCAGGTTTGCTCCGACGGCCTGCCGTTAGCGGCGAGCCTGAGCTATGCCCGCAGCCACGGCGGCCCGGCGCTGGCGCACATGACGTTCCAGCAGCGCGCCCAGATGCTGAAAGCGGTGGCGAAACACCTGCTGGCGCATAAAGAGACGCTGTATCAGATTTCCTATCAAACCGGGGCGACGCGCAGCGACGGCTGGGTCGATATCGAAGGCGGCATCGCCACGCTGTTCGCCTATGCCGGCATGGCCGGCCGCGATCTGCCGGACGATACGCTGTGGCCGGAAGATGAGCTGATCCCGCTGTCGAAGCAGGCGCAGTTCGCCGCCCGCCACGTATTGACCTCGCGCCCCGGCGTGGCGCTGCATATCAACGCCTTCAACTTCCCTTGCTGGGGCATGCTGGAAAAACTGGCGCCGACCTGGCTGGCGGGCATGCCGGCCATCATCAAACCGGCCACCGCCACCGCGCAGCTGACGCAGGCGATGGTCAGGCTGATCGTCGACAGCGGGCTGGTGCCGGAAGGCGCGCTGCAGTTGGTATGCGGCGGCGTCGGCGACATGTTTGCGCACCTGGATTATCAGGATGCGGTAACGTTCACCGGTTCGGCGCAGACCGGGCAGCGGCTGCGGGCGCATCCGCGCCTGTTGGAGAAATCGATCGCGTTCACCATGGAGGCGGATTCGCTCAACTGCTGCGTGCTGGCGGAAGACGTGACGCCGGAGATGCCGGAATTTGCGCTGTTTATCAAAGAAGTGTGCCGTGAAATGACCGCCAAGGCGGGGCAGAAGTGCACCGCGATCCGCCGCATCATCGTGCCGGCGGCGCAGGTGGCGGCGGTGCGTCAGGCCTTGTTGCAGCGTCTGGCGGGGGTGACGGTGGGCGACCCGCAGTTGGAGCAGGTGCGCATGGGGGCGCTGGTCAGCCACGAGCAGCGTGATGATGTGCAAAGCAAGGTGGAGTTCCTGCTGCGCAACGGCTGCGAACCGCTGTGCGGCGCGTCGTTGGATAAGCTGGAAGTGATGGGCGACGGCGCGCGCGGCGGGGCGTTTTATCCGCCGACCCTGCTGTATTGCGCCGATCCGTTCACCCATCAGGCGGTGCACGGCACTGAGGCCTTTGGCCCGGTGGCGACGCTGATGCCGTATGCGGATACCGAGCAGGCGATCGCCTTGGCGTTGCTGGGGCAGGGCAGCCTGGCGGGATCGCTGGTGACCGCCGATCCGGCATTGGCCAAGCGCTTCATTCGCGCGGCGGCGTGCGCCCATGGCCGCATGTTGATTTTGGATGAACAGGCGGCGGCGGAATCCACCGGCCACGGTTCGCCGCTGCCGATGCTGGTGCACGGCGGCCCGGGGCGCGCCGGCGGCGGTGAAGAGCTGGGTGGACTGCGCGCGGTGAAGCACTATATGCAGCGCACGGCGATCCAGGGCAGCCCGGCGATGCTGGCGGCCATCGGCGGCGAATGGGTGCGCGGCGCGCCGGTCGCCGAACATCCGGTGCACCCGTTCCGGAAATACTTCGAGCAGCTGCAGCTGGGCGACAGCCTGTTGACCGCGCGCCGTACCGTGACTGAAGCGGATATCGTCAACTTCGCCTGCCTGAGCGGCGACCACTTTTACGCGCACATGGACAAGATCGGCGCTGCCGATTCGCTGTTCGGCGAGCGGGTGGCGCACGGTTACTTTGTGGTGTCCGCTGCGGCCGGGCTGTTTGTCGACGCCGCCGTCGGGCCGGTGATCGCCAACTATGGCATGGAGAATCTGCGCTTTATCGAACCAGTGAAGATCGGCGACACCATTCAGGTGCGGCTGACTTGCAAAAAGAAAATCCGCAAGCCGCAAAAAACCGCCGAAGATCGGCCGCACGGCGTGGTGGTGTGGGATGTTCAGGTGTTGAATCAGGAACAGCAACCGGTGGCGCTGTACAGCATTCTGACGCTGGTGGCGCGCCAGCAAGGGGACTTCGAGGCATAATGCGCGTTTCGCCGCCGCCGGCATCCCGGCGGCGGCGAGCCATTCAGATCAGCGGCTGCCCGCGCAGCTGTTCCAGCACTTTCAGCGGCGAACGCTGCGGATCCTGCATCTTGTTCACCGGCAACAGGAAGGTCTGTTCCAGCATAAACTGGCCGCCCATTGCGGCGTGCGGCGTTTGATCCGAGAAGCAAATCCAGCTGCTGCCCGGTGGGAATTCCAGCGCCAGCTGCGGACCCCGTTGCTGATAATCGCCGTCGGCCTTCATGGCGTCATGCAACTGCAGCATCAGGTGGTCATAATGGCTGCGGCGGGTCTTGGTGATGCGCACCTGATGCTGCAGCCAACTGCTGAGGGCGGAGTAGCGTGCGAGGCGCGGCATAAAGCGTGCCGCCAGCTCAGGGAACGGCTCGCCGACGCGCCATTGGCGATGCTCGCCGTGCGGGTTGATGTTGGTGAAAATGCGCAGAATGCGTTCGCCGTAGTTCGGGCGCGACGGGAAAGCGTCAACGTGCAGGCGGCTGTCGTCTTTGCGCCAGGAACTGGTCGCCCGCCAGGCGGAAACCGGGTGCAAACGCAGGCTGCCGGTCGGGTGGTGCAGCGCCTCCTGATACTCGGGCAGCAGCCCGGCGATCAGCTGGCGGCAAGATTGATAATAGCGCTCCAGCAGTTGCTGAACCTGTTGACGGCGTTCCGCGACGGCGACGCCGCTCAGTTTGCCGGACAGCGGTTGATAGCTGATGTTTTTGCGCTTCGGATCGACCAGCGTTGGCTCCAGCAGCGGCATTTCCTGTTCAGACAGGGGGAAGGCCAGTTCGGGCAGAAACAGTACCTTGCCCTGTTCCAGTTCGCTGACCGCGCTGGATGCTTCCGCTGCCGCCCATTGTCGCAACGGCAGCGTCAGGACGGCCTGTTCACGCATAATATCGCCAGTAGGCATGAGATCTCCTCGCAAATCTATATCGCTTTATTCCCGTCTTTCAGGTTGCCGCGTGATTGGCTGCACTGGCTTGCGCAGTGGCTGGCTGGAGCGGCGTCAGCAGGCCGCTCAATTGCAACGTGAAATTTGTGGGTTCTATTATGGATGTATCAGCAGGGCGCAGTGCGCCGAAGCGTGCGATGGCTTCCTGATATAGAGAATAGTCCTGATAAGGATATCACCGGCAATACCAATGAAAAGTAAACGAGGGCTAAACGGGGCTGCGCGTAGGCACGAATAATCAAAAATGGCACGAATTGTCTGCGGAATGGTGATTTTTTATCTTGTTGAATTTTAATGGAAATAAATATTACGCTTATTATTGGCGTTATTTTATTCAGAGCGCAGGGTAACCCGGGAAAATAATGTTGCGGAGAGGAATTATTTCATTTTGGTTGGTAATAAATCGGGCCGCCAAAATTTGGTGGCCCGATTAATGATTAAGCGCCGTAAATGCAGTTTTTGCCTTTTTTCTTGGCCTGATACAACGCACTGTCCGCCTCATTGATAAAGCTGATTGGCGTATCGTTATACATATGTGGCACTTTGGCGCAGATACCGATGCTGATGGTGACGATGCCGTGCGGATTACCCTGATGCGGAATTTTCAGATCGCGCACCGCGTTGATGACGCGTTCGGCGAAAATCAGTGCGCCCTGGACGTCGGTATCCGGCAGGATAATCCCCATCTCTTCGCCGCCGTAACGCGCCAGAACGTCGTTGCTGCGGCACGCCAACCCTTTGAGCGTTTGGCCAATCTGCTGCAGGCATTGGTCACCGGCGACGTGGCCATAGCTGTCGTTGTACTGTTTGAAATAGTCGATATCCAGCATCAGCAGCGCCACGCTGCGGTAGTTGCGCGAAGCCCGTGCCAGCTCGTTCTTCAGCGCGATATCAAACTGGCGGCGGTTGGCCAGCCCGGTCAGGCCGTCCAGCAGCGCCAGCTCTTCGAGCATCTGGTTGATGCTGGTCAGCTGATCGCGGGTGCGCATCAGCTCGGCTTCGGTTTGCATGCTGTGCTTGATTTGCCGCAGCAGCACCATGCCCATCGCCAACAGGATCATCAGCAGCGAGAGGCCGCCGACGGCGAACAGGCCGGCGTCGGTGCGCCAGTCCGCCAACGCGTCGCGTTTCGACAGCCCGGCGGCGATCACCAGCGGAAAGCGGTTGACCCGCGAATAGCCGTAGATGCGCTCTACTTTGTCGTACAGCGAGGTGATGGTGGCGTTACCGAATTCCGAATGCGGCAAAATTTCGCTGAACAGCACACCCTTGGCGATGTTTTTACCGATCGACGCCGCCGAGTAAGGGCGGCGGTAAAGGATGGTGCCGTCCGCCAGCAGCAGATTCAGTGAGGCGTCGGTGTTGAGGGCGAAGCTATCGTAAAACTGGCGGAAATAATCGATGTACAGCGTCGCCAGCACCACGCCGCCAAAGCTGCCGTCCGGGTTGTTGAAACGCCGCGAAACGGGAATGATCAGATCGCCGGTGGTGCGGCTGCGGATCACCTTGCCGATGTACAGGCCGCCGTCGTCGCGGTTTTGATGGTATATGAAGTACTCGCGATCGGCGTTGTTGGCGTTCTTGATGAACTTGCCCGAGGAGGTCGCCAACCAGCGGCCGCGCGCATCGTAGAGAAACAGCCCATGCAGCTGCGGCAGGTTGCCGACCTGTGTTTGCATCACCCGCTGCTGCCGGGTCAATTGCGATGGCCCCAGTCCGTCGTTCTGGAGACGTTCGGTCAGATCGAGCAGATTGCCGTCCACCTGCATGAAAGTATCGTCGGCATGCTGCGCCAGCGAGCGGGCGAGGTTGGCGGATTCATGCTCGGCGCTGCGCAGATCGCGCTGGTGTGCGTTCCAGATTTGCCAGCTGTTAAAAAGGATCAGCGTGGCGGCAACGATGATGACAAACACGCCGGCCTGAAATAATAATGGGGAGCTTTTAACGCTGCGCGCCGGCACGGCATCCTGTATGGGTTGCTGCTGAGTCATGTCACCCTTGTTGTTTGATTACTATTCAGTTTGAGTTAAGAGCAATCTTATATTTTATGCATAAATGCGTCAGACCTCTAGCCTTTAACGAGGCGATAAGGCGAAAGGTCGATCGCTGCCCGCATCAGCGGCGGTGTGAACACCTCGGAGTGAAAGAGCCATGTCTGATTACATCATTATCGCTTTACTGACGCTGGCGGTGTATTACCCCCTTACGCTGGGAACGCTGGCGGTGATGATGTACTTCGCCTGGCGCCGCCGCCGATCGCCCTATTGGCGGTTGGGATTGGCGCTGTTGGCGCTGCTGTTCGTGCTGTTCGCCAAGGCGGCGTATGACTGGCACCGCTATGGCTAGCGGCGCCATGCGGGGTTATTCGACGTTGATCATCCAGTTGACGCCGAATTTGTCGGTCAGCATGCCAAAACCTTTGGCCCAGAAGGTGGCTTGGTAAGGCATCGTCACCTGGCCGCCCTGCGCCAGATTGTCGAACAGTTTGCGTCCTTGTTCCGCATCGCTGGGGTTCAGCGACAGCGAGAAACCTTTGTGAGAAGCACCGCCGCTGTCATCTTGCGGACAGCCGTCGGAGGCCATCAGCACGCCGTCGCCGATCAGCAGGCGCGCATGCATGATCGCTTCCGGATTGACGTCCTGCGGTCCGCCTTGCCGGGCTTCTTCGGGCATGTCTTTAAAGCGCATGACCATTTCAACTTTGGCATTCAACTGCTGTACGTAGAAGTTAATCGCTTGCTCACAGTTACCGCTGAAAAACAGATAGGGTTGTACCAGCATGACATTGACCTCGATTATGGCCCGACAGGCAACGACCGGCTCTCGGGCGGACGAAATGATTGCTGGCGGCAATAATTGCCGTCGGTGACTTACTAGTGTAGTTCCCCTGGCGCAGAATGCTTGTGCGAGGTGAGCGCGCCTTCGCCGGCGGTGTGACGGGCAAAGGCGCGAAGGGGTCAATACAGCGACGGTTCGCCGGGTGGGCGGGTTTTAAAGCGGCGGTGCAGCCACATGTATTGGTCGGGGGCCAGCAGCACTTGTTCTTCCACCACGCGGTTCATCTTGGCCGCCGCGCGCGTTTCATCATCCAGCGGGAAGTCCGTCAACGGCGGCTGCACGATCAGCTCATAGCCCTGAGCATTTGGCAGGCGGCGCGGCACGAAAGGCACGATCGACGGCCGCCCCATGCGCGCCAGAATAAAGGTGCCGGTGGTCGTGGCGGCATTTTCCACGGCGAAGAACGGTGTGAATACGCTACTTTGCGGCCCATAATCGTGATCCGGCGCGTACCACAGGATTTCGCCCTGTTTCAGGTTGCGGATCATACCTTTGATATCTTTACGATCGATCATGAATTTATTCGAGCGCAGCCGGCCGCGGGTCTGTACCCATTCCATCAGCTTGTTGTTGTGCGGGCGATGCACACCGATGCCGGGGTTTTGCATGCCGAAAATGCGCGCACCCAGTTCCAGCGTCAGGAAATGCAGACCGATCAGCAGAACGCCTTTGCCGTCCTGACGCGCCAGCCGCATGTTTTCCATGCCGCTCACCTTGAACCAGCGGGCGATGCGCCAGTCGGGCCAGAACCAGGCCATGCCGACTTCGAACAGGCCCATGCCGACGGACTCAAAATTTTTGACGATCAGCGCCTCGCGCTCGGCGGTGGGCATTGCGGGGAAGCAGAGTTCTAAATTGCGGCGCGCTATTTTTACCCGGCGTTTCATTAGGCGCATGGCTATTCTGCCAAGGCCGTGTCCGAGCCGATAAATGAGCGGGTAGGGCAGTAATACCAAGAGATAGAGTATTCCCAGTCCTATCCACAACAACCAATAACGAGGGCGCAATAATTCGCGCTCAAAGCGTTGGTTAGAAAGCATTTTTCCTGTTATTCCTTTTCTTTGCCAATGGGACCTTAACCCAAATTGTCATGAGGAAGATGATAGAATATTTTGTGCTAAACAGGATTTTCCATTAATGCTTTTTTTTACACTTTATTTAAACGCAGGCGAAAAACGAAGCGAAATAGGATTTTTACCGAGGGAGGAGGGGATATTTTCCGCTATTTCAATCGGCTGGCGAAATTGAAAAATAAAGACACAATTAAGCGCATCGCAAAAGTGACAACGGCTATGTAACCTTAATGAAACAGTAACGCTACGGAACCGTCCCAAGCGGCGGCCAGTGCGTACAGTAGCGCGAGGATCAGGACAAAAGGTGCATTGAACATCGGCGTTTCCTCCCGGAGGATATGTTTAAAGTTTAGCCTTGCAAGATGACAGCGGGATGAAATCAGATCGTTTTTTGTATGGTGAAATTCAGACGGACGGAAATAGGTAAACCGCTGATTTTTTACCATAGTCATAGTGTGAAGTTGTGCGTTTGCCGCCGGAAGCCTCCGCATTGAGCGGCAGCGGGCAGATTGCCCAGAGCAAGATCGCGGAGCGGATGGTGCCTGGCGCGAAACATGTGACGAAATTCTCAGAGGGTTGGTCTGTAAGGATTTGACATGTCATATGAAAATGACGATCTAAACGGTGTTGAGCAACCGAGCGACTACGTGAAAACCACCGCCTGCGAAGTGAGCAGCGGTGTAAAAGCAGCGCTCGAGCAATCATGTGCCTGCCTCAAGGATAACCCTTGGGCGGGGATAGGCGCCGGCGCCGTCGTGGGCCTGGTAATAGGATTTCTGTTAGGCAAAAGGTAATAGGGAGAGTAAAGATGGGCATCATTTCCTGGATCATTTTTGGTTTAATCGCCGGTATCCTGGCCAAGTGGATTATGCCGGGCAAAGACGGCGGCGGCTTTATTGTGACCGTTATATTGGGGATCGTGGGCGCCGTCGTCGGCGGCTATATCAGCACCTTCTTCGGTATGGGCCGCGTTGACGGTTTTAACCTGGGCAGCTTTGTGGTGGCGGTCATCGGTGCCCTGGTGGTGCTTTTTGTCTACAGGAAGATCAAAGGCTAAGCAGCCGTTGCTCAACAGGGTCGCCGCGGCGGCCCTTTTTCGTGAAATCAATCCGGCGGTGCGGCGCGGGCCGTACCCGCTAAAGGGGAATATCATGGGTCTGTTCGATAGCGTATTGGGTAACATTCTGGGCGGCGGCGCCAACGGTGGTAAAGGTATCGACTACATCGCCATTATGCAGTGGGTCGAGCAACAAGGCGGCCTGCAGGCCATTTTGGACAAGTTCCGTCAGGGGCAGTTCGGCGATATCGTCGGTTCCTGGCTCGGCAATGGCGAAAATCAGCCGATTACCGGCGACCATGTGCAGCAGGCGTTGGGTAGCGACGCCATCAACCAACTGGCTGAAAAGCTGGGCATCGATCCTGCACAGGCGTCCAGCACCATTGCACAGTTCTTGCCAACGGTCGCGGATGCCGCCTCACCAAACGGTGAAGTTCAGCAAGACAGCAACGAGCTGGGCGATATGGTCGGTAAACTGTTCAAATAATGATTAGGCTCCCGGCGTCTGGCCGGGAGCATTCACTCCGTTAATTCCCTCGATCGCCGTCAACGCCTGCTGCAGATGCGCCACCCAGGCGCGCACTTTCTCCGGAATAAAACGTAAAGCGGGGTAGACCGCGTGCAGCGCCATGGGCGGGTAGCGGTATTCCGGCAAAACGGGCACCAGTGCCCCCGTCGCCAGCTGCTCGGCGATTAACGGCCGTTGGGCGCCGCCGATACCGGCTCCAGCCTCAATGGCGGCCAGCAGCGATAGCGTATTGTTGGCGCGGAACGTGGGCCGCACTGCAACCATCTCGGGGCCGTGCGGCCCGAACAGAGTGAGCGTATCGCCGTCGTTCAAACCGCTGTAACGAATGTGCGCATGTTTAGCCAGCTCCGCCGGCGAACGTGGAGCGCCATACTTGGCCAGGTAGGCCGGTGACGCCACCAGCAGGCGTTGCAGCTCGCCCAAACGTTTAGCCACCATGCCGGGCGCATGCAGTTCACCGAAACGCAGTGCCACGTCGATGCCTTCGCCGATCACGTCGGCGCGACGATCGTCCAGCAGCAGCTCGATGGCGAGGTTCGGATGACGTTGCTGGAAAGCGATGGCCAGCGGCGTGACGTGCAACTGCCCGAACCCGGTCGGGGCATGAATGCGCAGATTGCCCTGTAACTGGTGGTGCTGGCCGTGCAGCGATTCTTCCGCTTCGTCGACCGCCGCCAGAATCGGTTTGAGGCGCTGATAATAACTGCTGCCGGCATCGGTCAGGGTGACCGCCCGGGTGCTGCGAAACAGCAGTTGTGCCCTGAGTTGCTGCTCCAGGCCGGCGATTTGCTGACTGACCGCCGGCTGCGTCAAACGCAGATCGCGAGCGGCGGCCGACAGGCTGCCCAGCTCCGCCACCCGCATAAAGGTTTTCATTGCGTTCAGCTTATCCATGTCGATCTTGCCTCTAGATTTTTCTTATAAGTGTTAGTGTAAACACTCTTCTACCGCAAGTATTGCTAATCAATGACACTCAGGGTATCGACAACCTGAGGAGTGGCAAGATGAATACAAAGCGACAGGCATTGGTGATCGGCGCCAATGGCGTGATTGGGCGCCGATTGATTGAGGAGCTGACCGGCCAGGGCTGGCAAGTGGTGGGCGTCTCGCGCCGGGGGGGACAATCGGCGCCGGGGGTGCGCCACCTTCAGGTTGATCTGCTGGATGCGGCGGCGACGCGCGACGCGCTGCGGCCGCTGAGCGCGATTAGCCACGTTTTCTATGCCGCCTATCAGGATGCGCCGGACTGTGCGGGGCTGGTGGCGCCGAACCTGCAGATGTTGCAACACGTTGTCGAAGGGCTGGAGCCGATCGCGCCGGCGTTGGAGCACATCAGTTTGATGCAGGGTTATAAGGTGTATGGTGCGCATTTGGGGCCGTTTAAAACGCCGGCGCGCGAAAGCGATGCCGGGCATATGCCGCCGGAGTTTAACGTGGCGCAGCAGCAGTATCTGGCGCAGCGGCAGGTCGGCAAACGCTGGCGTTGGAGCGCCATCCGTCCAAGCGTGGTGGGGGCTTCTCCCTCGGCAACCCGATGAATCTGGCGTTAAGCATCGCGGTTTACGCGTCGATCAGCAAAGCGCTCGGGCTGCCGTTGCGCTTCCCGGGTAAACCGGGCGCTTACCACAGCCTGCTGGAAATGACCGACGCCGGGCTGTTGGCGCGCGCCACGCTGTGGGCGGCGACCGAACCTGTGGCGGCCAATCAGGCGTTTAATATCAACAACGGCGATCTGTTTCGCTGGAGCGAGATGTGGCCGAAAATCGCCGCTTACTTTGGGCTGGAATGCGCGCCGCCGCTGCCGATGTCGCTGGAGATCATGATGACGGACAAAGCGTCGCTGTGGCGGGAGCTGGCGCAGCGGCACCAATTGGCCGAACCGGACTATCGCGCGGTGGCCGGCTGGCGTTTCGCCGATTTCGTCTTTTCCTGGGACTATGACATGTTCGCGGATGGCAGCAAGGCGCGGCGCTTCGGTTTCCACCAGTTTGTCGAAACCGAAGCCATGTTTTTCTCACTGTTCGATGAGTTCCGCCGCCGCGGCATCATTCCCTGAACGTGGCATTGGTTTCCCCGCAGCACCGGCCGCGGGGAATGGGCTCAGAACGTCAGCATGATCTTGCCGATGTGCTCGCTGGACTCCATCAGCGTATGCGCGGCGGCGGCTTGCTCAAGCGGGAAGGTTTTAAAAATTTGCGGTTTCAGCACGCCGCGCTCCAGCAGCGGCCAAACCTTTTCGCGCAGATCGGCGGCAATCTGCGCTTTGTCCGCCACGCTGCGCGAGCGTAGCGTCGACCCGGTATGGGTCAGGCGTTTCAACAGCAGCGGCATCAGATTGAGCTCTTTCACCACGCCGTTTTGCGTGCCGATTTGTACGATGCGGCCTTCCATCGCTGCGGCCTGATAGTTTTTGGCGACATAATCGCCGGCGATCAGGTCGACGATGACGTCGGCGCCTTTACCGTTGGTGGCGTCTTTGGTGCGTGCGACAAAGTCTTCGCTGCGGTAATTAATCGCCACGTCGGCGCCCAGCGCCAGGCTGGCCTGACGTTTCTCTTCGGAGCCGACGGTGGTGATCACCTGGGCGCAGAAGGCCTTCGCCAGCATGGTGGCGACCGTGCCGATACCGGAGGTGCCGCCATGGATCAACACGGTTTCGCCGGCTTTGAGATGACCGCGCTGGAACACGTTGACCCAGACGGTAAAGAAGGTTTCCGGCAGCGCGGCGGCCTCGGTCAGGCTCAGCCCCGCCGGCACCGGCAACGCATTGCTTTCATGCACGGTGCAGTATTCCGCATAGCCACCGCCGGCGATAAGGGCGCAAACCCGATCGCCGAGCGCGAAGTGGGTCACGCCTTCACCGATGGCCACCACTTCGCCGGCAATTTCCAGGCCGGGGATATCCGAGGCGCCGGGCGGTGGCGCATAGTTCCCCTGGCGCTGCAGTACGTCGGGGCGGTTAACGCCGGCGGCGGCGATTTTCACCAGAAGTTGGCCCGCTTGCGGAGCGGGCACCGGGCGTTCGGTAACGACCAGAACGTCGGGAGCGCCCGGTTGGCTGATTTCAATCGCTTTCATCGTGCCGGGCAGCGCTGCATTTGTTGACATGGTTACTCTCCTCATCGTGGCGGACGTGGTTATCAGGCGAAACGTCCGCAATAAAGTCTGCTGTTAGCTTAGCGAAATCGAATGAGGCGCGCGTGGTTGAATAGAGCGGTTTTGCGAGGAAGAGGCGAAGCCGCCGCGATGGGCGGCAGGGCATTAATCGTTAGGCGGGATGCGGAACCCTTTTAACGAGACGATGAAGTGTTCTTTTCCTTTGGAGATTTTGGCGCCTTTATCGCACCACAGGCTGGCAAGCTGGAAGAAGTCGTCGCTGCCGATATCGTAAGCCAGTTCGATTTTCTTGGCGGTGCCGGCGCGGATGAGTTTTTCTGCTTCCTGATGGTTTGCAGCTTTAATTATGGTCATGGGCGAAATCCTTGGTGTTAAGCCAGAGCGGATAAACGCGAATCATCATATGGCCATAATGTGACAATTTTGTGATGAAAGCATGACAGCCCGCGAAGGCGCGGCGCGCGATGTGCCAGGCCTTCGCGGTGAAAGCGCGCTGTCGGTTACCGATCGTGCGGGCGGACGAGTGTGCTTTTTTTCTGAGATTTTAAATGCTTGTAGAGGGCGAAGCCCGTAATGCCGGCCAAGACGGCCAGGAGGGCAAGGGATCCTGTGGCCATGAACGTTACCTCCGAATAAGAATGGCAAGGAGGCGTATTTGTGACATTCATCACTTTGTGGGGCAATGAGAGCAATCTGTAATCGGAAGACGCTTTGAGGGATAGGCAAAAAAAAAAGCGCCTATAGGGAGGCGCATAAAGATTTGCAACACAGCTTGTTGTGTTCAACACCAGGAGGAGTGGTGAACTGAGGCATATTCTATGCAGCGGCAAAGGAGGCTGATATAGGTATTACTCCGAAAGCGCCACTACCACTCATACCCCAACTGAATGTTGTAATCGGGATCCTTATTGGTGGAATAGGGATCAGACTGGCGGCGGCGATCGGTTTTCTTCACCGGGCCTTCATACGCGGGATAAGGTTTGGCGCGCGGTTTGCTGCAGCCAGGATGATCGCACTCAATATCGACGCGAAAACCGCTTTTATCTCTCGCCTCTGTCCAGGCAATCGGCGGTTTTCCCGTTTTGGGTGCCGGCCCTGAGGGGGCAGGCGGCTTGGGCGCGGGAACCATGCTGGGGTCGGGGGCTTGATAATTGAGCTCCAGTGCACTCTGCGGAGCGCTGTAAGCGGCAAAGGCCAGCAGGGCGGCGGCACTGACAGCCGGTAATGTAAGCCATCTCGGCATGGTGAATCTCCCTGAATGATTTCGTCAGGCAACTATAAAACAGCAGAACGAGAATTACTATCATTTGCCTTGGGCGTTACGGGCGAGCCAGGCGGCGGCACTATCGGCAGACAGGGTCAAATCCTGTGCGTTTAGCCGAGATTAGCGTCCCATCGCGGCGAAAAAGGTTGCTATTGCCGCTCGCTCATGAGTTAATGATGTCGGCCTGTGGTACAGACCTATTTATGCACGACATTTTGAGTAAAGTAGTTCAAATTTAAAGCGTTATCCCGGATAGCCCTTCTCTGACGAATTTCCTTTCCAGTGCCTCCATAAGTAACTGATGACCGGCTACCTCGCCCATGGCGGCTTACATTTATTATTGAAGGAAATTAGACATGTCTAACATGATCAAAGGTCAAGTGAAGTGGTTCAACGAAGCTAAAGGTTTTGGTTTCATCACCCCAGCAGACGGCAGCAAAGACGTATTCGTACACTTCTCTGCTATCCAGGATCAAGGCTTCAAGACCCTGGCTGAAGGCCAGAACGTACAGTTCTCTATCGAGAATGGTGCGAAAGGTCCATCTGCGGCTAACGTTACCGCTATCTAATTGGCGTTTCCCGCTGATTGAAAAGAACCCGCTGCGGCGGGTTTTTTTATGCCTGCAATTTGGCAGCGCGCAAAAAAAAGCCCGCAAGTCTGCGGGCAAAAGTTCCTTGTTACTTCTTCATTTGCGAGCGCTTCTCTGGGGGGGAAACGCCTGAAGACAGGCTACGCGAGGCCGGCTTAAGATTCTGCGGCCAAACCGTTAAGAAAGTGAAAATCCAGGCGGCTGCTACGCTGATAGCAGAGGCCGGCAGGGCTGGAGCGGTGTCCATCGCCTCCGGTTTTGTAATACACTGACGGCAATCGCAAATAAGGGAGAAGGGTATGCAAGTTAACGATCGAGTGACGGTAAAAACAGACGGCGGCCCGCGGCGTGAAGGCGTCATTCTGGCCGTAGAGGTGTTCAACGAAGGCACCATGTACCTGGTTTCTCTTGACGACTACCCGGCGGGCGTATGGTTTTTTAATGAGATCGACAGCCGTGACGGCACGTTTGTGGAGCCCTGTCGCGAGCATGGGCAGTAACTTGGGCTAATCTCATTAATTTGCTAATGAAATTGTCCATTTTGAGATTATTTCATTGCGGTAAGATTTTTTTTATCGACGGCAAAAAAATACCCGTTGCGCTAGCGGGGGATAACGCAACAGGTATTTTTTTGTGGTTCCAGCGGCTGCTATCCAGATGACATTATCACCGGGTATTTAACGGCTGGTAAAACAGAGCGGGGGCGTTCTCTGTGGTTCAGCGGCTATTGACGAATATTCCACTGGTCAATGTATCGGTCAAACGAACAACGTGATAAATGATCTGCTTGTTGTGCGTTTTTATTTTCCGCTTGATGTTTCCCTTGTGGGAAGAGACCGTTTTGGCCTTTATTTGCATCTGGTCTGATATCTGGATGGTGCCTTGACCGGACATCCACATGCGTAACATGTTTGATTCAGTCTGGCTCAGCGTTACCGGCGTTTGATCCAGAGAGGATTTCTCCGTACGGAGGGACGTTCTCTCGAGATAGTGGCTAAGTAGCTGATTCATAGTCTCTGGCTTGATGGATTTTGACGATATGATGACGTTCTTGCGAACATATAAATAATCGTCGAAATGTACGTTGGTAATGGCCATGAAGATGAAGAATAACGTATCCGGGTGCAGTGAAATCACCCGTTTTATTCGCTCGGTGGCGTTTGCTTCGTGGATGAAGCAGTCCTCGTTAATAAACACCAGGCTCGGATTCAACTTGCTGCATTTTTCATGCAGGCTGTCAATGTCCTCGATGGCATTAATATGGCGCTTCTTCACGCCATGCGAAGTCAGATAGTCGGTTAACCCCAATCTGGTATAGCTGCATGAATCCATGATAATCGTTGGCATATCGCACCCCCACTTAAATCCGTTTTACTGCGGTAATATGAAAAAAAGCCTAAAAAGCCGAAAGGCAAAATGGAGCAATAATTCAGTGTAGCGAGTGTTCTATCAATAAACACGGCGTCACTCAATGATATTTTCATACTAAACTTATTAATTGCATGAATCTATAAGTTTGGCTTAAGTCAGAGCGATCTGCTGCTCGTCCAGCTTCGGCATGTTGAGCCTGATCTGCGCTTGGCGCCCGTGCCTGTCTGCATTGCTTGCCGCGAATCTGTTCATCATGTCACGAAACAAAATTTTAGTTTGCTAGGAAAAGTCTTAAAAAAAATTCATGTGTCGTTTTTTTGAAGTCTTTCAGCGCATTTTTTGAGTGATTAAAAAATGCCCTTCCTGAGGTTATTTTATTTTTTTGTTTAAAAATCATTAAGTTGTGTTGGTTTCCTGCTTTCCATGCTAATGATTAGCACTTCTTTTTTTATCATAACGGCAAACGAAAGTTAACATTATGGCCGGAATGTGTAGCTTATTTGTTGCTATAAATCACCGTTTTACAATGAGTTATCTGGATATTTATTTTACATGAAATAATTTTCGTGAATGTTTAACGGTGATTGAGTGATTTCTCTAAACTATCATCCTGCTGCCCGATCCGCAGGGGAGGAATGGCAGGTCGGAGTTGTCTCTGGCCCGCGTTGGTTTTAACTTGCCTCTCCACCTTTCAAAAACAGGATGTCGCGGTGAGACGGAATCAGTATGGGCAGCCGATAGGCGAAGCCCTCCCTCATTGGCAGCCGGCAGGCATGCCCGGGCACTCGCCACTGCAAGGGCGGTTTTGCCGCCTCGAACCGCTTAACCTCGAGCGCTGGGGGGAGGCGCTTTATCAGGCTTATCAATCCGCCGAGGACGATCGCGACTGGACTTATCTGTTCTGGGAACGGCCGCAGTCGCGCGCAGATTTCCAGCGTTATCTTCAGGCTCAGGCGTCCAGCGCTGACAGAAACACGATGGTAGTGATCGATCAGTCAAACGGGCGTGCGGTGGGAAGCTGCGCTTTTTTGCGCATCGATCCTGCCAACGGCGTGGCCGAACTGGGCACCATCAACTGGTCGCCGCTGATGAAGCGCAGCGCGCTGGGCAGCGAGGCGATTTTCCTGATGCTGCGGCATCTGTTCGACGATCTTGGCTACCGGCGATGCGAATGGAAATGCGATAGCCTCAATCTTCCTTCACGCCAGGCCGCCGAGCGCTTGGGTTTTCGCTATGAAGGCACCTTCCGCCAGGCCGTCGTCGTCAAAGGACGCACGCGCGACACCGACTGGCTGTCGATCGTCGACGGGGAATGGCCGGCGCGGCGCGCGGCGTTTGCCGCCTGGCTGTCGCCGGATAATATCGGCGATGACGGGCGGCAAGAACGGCGTTTGCAGGCCTTCCAACTCGGGTAATACGCCGCGCGCGTTAGGCCGTTTCCGCCAGGCAATGGCGCAGCGAGTCCAACGCCAGCCGGATGTCCTGTTCCTCCGTCATCCAGTTGACCAGTGCGGCTCGGATCCCCGGCTGACCGTTATAACGCGTAGGGGTGCAGCACACCACGCCGTGTCGGCTCAGGCGCTCGAGAAAGCGATCGCGCGCCGCCTCGCTGTCGCCCTGTGGATGGCTGAGTGCGAAGCAGACCACGTTCAAATTCACCGGCGCCAGCAGCTGGAAACCGTCATCGGCTGCCAGCGCCGCCCCCAGCGCCTGCGCCAATCGGACGTTGCGCTCGACGATATCCCGTATGCCGCTGCGGCCATAGGCTTTCAGCGTCAGCCAGAGCGGCAGGGCGCGGAAGCGGCGCGAATTCTCCGGCGTCAGATGCAGATAGTTGTCTGGCCGCAATGTCGGTGCTTCCAGGTAGGCCGAATGGTTCTGAAATACCTGCATTTGCAGATCCAAATGGCGGGTAAATTGGATCGCGCTGTCATAAGGCACGTTCAGCCATTTGTGTGCGTCGACAGTGATGGAATCGGCATGCTGCCAGCCCTCAAGCCTTGGAGCGTATAGCGGCGAGCAGGCCGCCACGCCGCCAAATGCCGCATCGACATGCAGCCAAAATGGATAACGTTCCCGCAGCGTCAGCAGACGCGGCAGGTCGTCGAACGCGACGGTGTTGACCGTACCGGCGCTGGCCAGCACCAACGTTGGCTGGCCGGCGCCGGCGGCGAGCTGCCGTTCCAGTGCTTCCATATCCATGGCTTCTGAGTCCGGCAGGCTGGCGATGGTCGTCAGCGCCTCGCGGCCGATACCGAGCATGCTGAGCGCCTTCACGCTGCTGGAATGTGGATTGGCCGACAATACCCGGATGGAACCCAGCGCCGCCAGGCCTTGTTGGGCGATATCTACGCCGTGCTGTTGTCCCAGCCACTGCCGGCCAATGGCCAGCCCGGTGAAATTGGCCATGGTCGCGCCGCTGACCAGGCTGCCGCTGAACGTTTCCGGCAGGCCCAACAGGGATTTCAACTGTGTCACGGCCGCCAGCTCGATCGTGGCTGCGATGGTATCATGGCTGAGTAGGCTATTTTGGTCTGTCACGCTAACCAGCCAGTCCGCTGCGACCGCCGCCGGGGTGCCGCCGCCGGTGACGAAGCCGAAATAACGCGGGCCGGCGCTGGCGGAAATGCCGGCCTGATAACGTTGCCAAAAGCGCTCCAGCGCCGCCAGGGCGCCTTCGCCGTTTTCATCTAGTCGATCGTCGCCCGGTTGCAGCTGCTGATGCTCGAGCGGCGGGCAGACCGAGCGTTGCTGCAGCCCGGTCAGAAAATCTTCCGCCAACTGGCGAGTGTGGTCGAGGATCTGCGGAAACTGTGCGAGGTCTTGTTGTAAACGTGGGTGCATGGCGGCTCCGAAAGCGTCAGGGATGATGGGGTAAACATAGAACATTTGCCTGCCGGTCAAAATCGATGAAAAATAACCTTTTTGGATAGCCTGGTTAACCAATGATGAATGAACGCATTCCCCTGCATGTCTTGCCGACCTTTGCGATCGCCGCCAGGTTGGAAAATTTGCGCGCCACGGCGCAGCAGGTGCATTTGACGCACGGTGCGGTCAGCCAGCAAATTCAGTTGCTGGAGCAGGCGGTCGGCTATCCGCTGTTTGAACGGCGCGGGCGCGGCGTGCGCCTGAATGCGGCCGGGAAAGAGATGCTGGCGGCGGTGGAACCGGCGCTGCAGGCGCTGCAGCAGGGTATCGCCCGCGCCCGGCGTGCGGCGACAAGCCAGACGCTGCGCATCAGCGTGTTGCCGTCTTTTGCCCATTATTGGCTGTTGCCGCGTCTGCCGGCATTCCATGAAGCCTGCGCCGATATTGCGCTGGATATCGATGCGTCGCTGGCGCTGCAGGATCTGTCGCAGCGTGGGTTTGATGCGGCGATCCGCATCGGCAGCGGTCAGTGGGCGGGGCTGCAGGCGCAGTGTATTGCGTCGGGCGACGTGCTGCCTGTCGCCTCGCCGGATATGGCGCGAGAATGGGGGGCGGCGTTCGAGAACGGTGGCGAAGTTCCCTTGCTGGAACACGACGTCAGTCCCTGGCGCGATTGGTTTAATGCACAAGGGCGCTCGCTGTGCGGGCGGCAACAGGCGTTGTTCAACGATGCCGGATTGTTGATTCGCGCGGCGGAGCAAGGGTTTGGCATCGCGCTGGCGAAAAAGCTGCTGGTGCAGGATGCCCTCGACGCCGGGAGACTGGTGGCGTTGGCCGCGCCCTGTCGCCTGAGCGATGACGACGTTTATCTGGTGTGGCCGCAGACCGCCGGGCTGACGCCGGCGGTCACCCGCTTGCTGCAGTGGCTGCAGCAACAGTTGGCGGCGATTTAGCGGCGTAGCCATTCCGGCTGCGCGGTGCCGAGCGTGGTCGCCGGCAGCGCCCATTGCAGCGTCGTACCCTGCAGGCTTAGCGGGGCGCGCAGGCGTTGCGCGGCCCCCCAGTAAGTCAATTCCGTTTCCGGGTTCTCGTCGGCGGGGCCGGCCGGCGCCAGCGGTTCCGGCCGATAATCTGCCGAACAGGGATGCGCCAGCAGCAGCTGCGCCGTGCGCGCCAGCGACAGCCGCGCGTGGTAGCCGGTGCCGCGGCTCAGGCGCTGCGCCATACCGGTCAGCACCGCCGCCGCCATCAAATAGCCGGTGGCGTGATCCAGAGCCTGTACCGGCAACGGCACCGGCAAACTGGCGCTACGCCAAACCATGCCCGCTTCCGCCAACCCGCAGCTCATCTGTACCAGGCTGTCGAAACCGCGCCGGGTGCGCCACGGCCCGCTCCAACCGTAGGCATTCAGGCAGACGTCTATCAGGCCCGGCGCCAGCGCGCGCCTTTCCTCCGCGCCATAACCCAACTTCTCCAGCGCACCGGCACGGTAGCCGTGCACGATCACGTCGGTGTTTCTCAGCAGATGTTCAAACGTATGGCGATCGTGCGCATTGGTCAGGTTGAGGCGCGCGCTGCGCTTGCCCAGCATGACTTCGTGTTCAACGCCGGGCTCATCCCAACCGTAGGGATCGATGCGCAGCACGTCGGCACCCAAACCGGCAAGAAAACGCGTGGCGATCGGCCCGGCGAGAATGCGCGTCAGATCCAGCACCCGTACGCCGTGCAGCGGCCGGGCGACGGGAAGCGCCCAGCCCGGCGGTGGCGCTTCCGGCTGCAGCGAGGCGTGGATCAGCGGTTCGAGCGCTACGCTTTTGCCCTGAATATGTTGTCGCCACGCGGCCGCCGAGCGCATTTGGGCCGCGCAGCCGCCGGCTTCGATCACCGCTTCCTCCAGCTCGCTTTTTTTCCAGCCCAGCACGCGTTCCGCCAGCGTGCCTTTATCCGATGCCGAACCCAGCACTTGCTCCACCGCTCGCCGATGGTGCGGCGCATTGGTATGCAGGCGTATCCAGCCATCCGTCGTCGCATAGTCGCCGGCCAGCGCGTCCCAGGCCGCAGGCAGCGTCCACCCCAGCGGACGCAGCGTCCAGCCGAACCAGAGCGAGGCCAGGCGTTGATCGACCCAGACCTGCGGCGCGTTGGCTGCCTCGCGGCGAAGCAACTCGGCGCAGGCCAAACCGGCGGCGCTCCAGGCGGCGGTAGCCAATTCGGTTACGGGAAAAGCCGAAGGCAATGCGCCGGTGCCGCTTACGGTTAGCCGGTCGGCGGGGGCGGGGCGCTGCCCCAGGCTTTGCCAAATTTCGTCGAGCAGAGTGTGGATCAGAGGCGTCATCGGCCACTCCTTACGGGTTGTCGGAAATATAGCCTAGCGTAGCCCACCGCCGGCGACCTTGCTAAGGCGCAACGTCGAACGTGCGGCCATCGGCCAGTTTGGCGCGCAGGCTGCGGGCCGCTACGCCGGCGAATGGCTGCGCGCTGAAGTTGGCGGTCAGCGCTTTGTCCCACAGGGCCTGATGCAGCGGCCGGAAGGCGGCGTCGGCGCCCAATGTCGCCATCTTCTATTTGTGACATTGGAATATCATTGCGGTATTCCAGTTTATTTTTCGTTTAATAAATTGGCCTTTACTTCATTACCCGACGTCACTATACTCAGCCAAAATTTCGGTGGAGAAACCCAATTGGACAGTTGTAGTTGTAATAAAATAAATAAGGCAAGCTGACCAATTATCTTCTGATTTGTTGCTTGCCGTTATCGGCGGGCAGCACCCCTCTCCAGTTATTTCTGAGCTGTGCATACCCGAATAAGAAAACGTTTCCTGATGCCAAGTGGCTTCAGGCGAATTGAGTTGGACGTTATTATGGTATTCTGCAGCCACAGCCTTTTCCCTCCAGGCATGACACGCTGATTCGCTGATTTATTTTCAGCGCGTTTTCGCGTGTGCTAAACAGCACATGATTTTATCTCCTGTGGTTAATTAAGGGGAAAGTCATGGCTATGACTCCTTTCGTTTTAAATTTATTGCTGGCGATGTGCCTGGGCGCGGTGATTGGCGCCGAGCGCCAGTGGCGCCAACGCATGGCCGGCCTGCGCACCAATGCGCTGGTGGCGACCGGTGCGGCGGTCTTCATTCTCAGCTCTATGTCCACCGATCCGGCCAGCGCCGGCCGGGTGGCCGCGCAGATCGTCTCGGGTATCGGCTTCCTCGGCGCCGGCGTAATCATGCGTGAAGGGCTGAACATTCGCGGCCTCAACACCGCCGCCACGCTGTGGTGTTCGGCGGGGATCGGCGTCCTGTGCGGCCTGGGCCAGCATTGGGATGCGGTGGTCGCCACGCTGGTGATCCTGTGCGCCAATATCCTGCTGCGCGAGGCCGCGCAGCGCATCAACCTGCAGCCGCACCAGCAGGCGACCGATCTGGAACTGTGCTATCGCATTCAGGTGACCTGCGGCGAGCAGGATGAAATTCTGGTGCGCACCCTGATTCTGCAGGCGCTGAACGGCGTCGCCTTGCGGCTGCAATCCTTGCGCAGCGCCGATATTGCCAGCCCGGGGCAATTGGAAGTGTGCGCGGAAATTACCGCTACGCCGGCCGCGCAAAAAGAAATTGAGGGTATTGTTTGCCGCGTCAGTCTGGAAAAAAGCGTGAGTGCCGTGCGTTGGCGCGTCGCGTCCGAATTACCGGTCTGAGTAATAATATAAATATTGATTAACTTGATTATATGTTCGGTTTTATTCATGAGTACCTTGAATAACGCGGAGCATTAAGGAGGCGTTATGGACGATGACCCCGGAAGGGAAATGATTCTTGCGTGGCTGACAGGGTAATCACGCTATTCAGTCACGCTAATTAAAAAAATTCCACTCTGCGCAGAGTCACCTGTTTATCGGGCGGGATCTCCCTGTGCGCAGAACGAAAATAAGAGAATAGCGTTATGACTCAGATTAATGAAAGAATGCGTCGCCGTGATAAAGACGCGGTGACCTACGCCATTGCGCAAGAGGCGACCAACAGCATCGCCCAAACGCTGGCGAACCTGAAGTGCAACCGCAACGGCTTGACCCAGGACGATGCCGATGAGCGGCTGGAGCAGTTCGGCGCCAACCAGGTCGCCCACGACAAGGCGCCGCATGCCTTGATTCAGTTGATCAAGGCCTTTAACAACCCGTTTATCTTCGTGCTGATGGTGCTGGCTGCGATCAGTTTCTTTACCGATTATTGGCTGCCGCTCCAGAGCGGTGAAGAAACTGAACTCACCGGCGTCATTATCATTCTGACCATGGTCACGTTGAGCGGGCTGCTGCGGTTTTGGCAGGAATACCGCACCAACAAAGCGGCGGAAGCGTTGAAGTCGATGGTGCGCACCACCGCTACGGTGCTGCGCCGCAGCAGCTACAGCGCGCATCCGCTGACGCTGGAAGTGCCGATCCGCGAACTGGTGCCGGGGGATATCATTCAGCTCTCCGCCGGTGACATGGTGCCGGCCGACGTGCGTCTTATCGCCTCGCGCGATCTGTTCATCAGCCAGGCGATTTTGACCGGCGAAGCGATCCCGATCGAGAAATACGATGCCATGGGCAACGTGGCGCAGAAGTCGAGCGAAGGGGAAGTGTCCAGCGAGAACGCGCTGCTTGAGCTGTCCAATATCTGCCTGATGGGCACCAACGTCGCCAGCGGCACCGCCACGGCGGTGGTGGTGGCAACCGGCGGGCGCACTTACTTCGGCTCGCTGGCCAAGTCGATCGTCGGTTCGCGGGCGCAAACCGCGTTCGATCGCGGGGTGAACAGCGTCAGCTGGCTGCTGATTCGCTTCATGCTGGTGATGGTGCCGGTGGTGTTGCTGATCAACGGCTTCACCAAAGGCGACTGGAGCGAGGCGGCGCTGTTCGCACTGGCGGTGGCGGTCGGCCTGACGCCGGAAATGCTGCCGATGATCGTCAGCTCCAACCTGGCGAAAGGGGCGATCGCCATGTCACGCCGCAAGGTGGTGGTGAAGCGCCTGAACGCCATTCAGAACTTCGGCGCCATGGACGTGCTCTGCACCGACAAGACCGGCACCCTGACCCAGGATCGCATCATTCTCGAGCACCACATCGACGTCACTGGCGCCAGGGATAACGAGGTGTTGCACCTGGCCTGGCTGAACAGCTTCCATCAGAGCGGCATGAAGAACCTGATGGACCAGGCGGTGATCCGCTTTGGCCGCGGCAAACCGGGGATCGAAGCCCTGGGCCGTTTCAGCAAGGTGGATGAGCTGCCGTTCGATTTCGTGCGCCGCCGTTTGTCGATCGTGGTGGCGGACGAAAATGGCACGCAGCAGCTGATCTGTAAGGGCGCGGTAGAGGAGATGCTCGAGATCGCCACCCACGTGCGCGAAGGCGACAAAACGCTGGAACTGGACGACGCGCGCCGTGCGGCGCTGCAGGCGCTGGCCCGCGAGTATAACGAAGACGGTTTCCGCGTGCTGGTGCTGGCGACGCGCGAGCTGGATGCGCAGCGCCCGGCCGAACCGCTGAGCGTGGCCGACGAGCGCGACATGGTGGTGCAAGGGCTGCTGACTTTCCTCGATCCGCCGAAGGAGAGCGCGCAGCAGGCGATCGCCGCACTGCAGGAAAACGGCGTGACGGTGAAGGTGCTGACCGGCGACAACCCGGTGATCACCTGCAAGATTTGCCGCGATGTCGGGCTGGAGCCGGGTGAGCCGCTCTCCGGGCTGCAGATTGAACAGATGGATGACGAAGAGTTGGCGCGCGAAGTGGAACAGCGTACGGTCTTCACCAAGCTGACGCCGCTGCAAAAATCGCGGGTGCTGAAAATGCTGCAGAGCAACGGCCATACCGTCGGCTTCCTCGGCGACGGCATCAACGATGCGCCGGCGCTGCGCGATGCCGACGTCGGCATTTCGGTCGACACCGGCACCGACATCGCCAAGGAGTCGGCGGACATCATCCTGTTGGAAAAGAATCTGATGGTGCTGGAAGAGGGGGTGATCAAAGGGCGCGAGACCTTCGGCAATATCATCAAGTACCTGAACATGACCGCCAGCTCCAACTTCGGCAACGTGTTTTCGGTGCTGGTGGCCAGCGCCTTCATCCCGTTCCTGCCGATGCTGGCGATCCACCTGTTGATTCAAAATCTGATGTACGACATTTCCCAGCTGTCGCTGCCGTGGGACAAGATGGACAAAGAGTTCCTGCGCAAGCCGCGCAAGTGGGATTCCAAAAACATCGGGCGCTTTATGCTGTGGATTGGGCCGACCTCGTCGATCTTCGATATTACGACCTATGCGCTGATGTGGTACGTGTTCGCCGCCAACAGCGTAGAACACCAGGCGCTGTTCCAGTCCGGCTGGTTCATTGAGGGGCTGCTGTCGCAAACGCTGGTGGTGCATATGCTGCGCACCCAGAAGATCCCGTTCATTCAGAGCACCGCGGCGCTGCCGGTGTTGCTGACCACCGGGTTGGTGATGGCGCTCGGCATCTACATTCCGTTCTCACCGCTCGGCGCCCTGGTTGGCCTGCAGCCGCTGCCGTGGGAATACTTCCCGTGGTTGGCCGCAACGCTGGTCAGCTACTGCGTGGTCGCGCAGTTGATGAAGCGTTTCTATATCCGCCGCTTTGGCGAGTGGCTCTAAGCCGCCTCGGCGTTCACTTCGGGGGCGAAATTTTTCGCCCCCGCACCGCTACAGCAGTTTGTTGACCAGCAGGCCGAGCATGATGGTCAGCGTGAAGGAAAACAGCGTGCCGAGCAGCACATACTCGGTACGCATCTTATCGTCGCTCTGGCGCAGATCGCCGAAACGGAAGATAGATTTGGCCGCCAGTAAAAAACCGATCGCCGGAATTTGCCCCAGCAGCACGAAGGTCAGGATCAGCGTTCTTTCCAGGTAGCCAATCTGTTTGCCCGCGCGCAGCAGCGAGTCGTTGTCGGCCTTGGCCGAAGGCGGCATTTGCGGCGTCCAGTGCGCCAGCAGTTGCCCAATCAGCAGGCTCATCGGCAGATAAATCAGGCTGTAGGCCACCAGCACCAGGCCGGTTTGCCAACGCCCCAGCTGCCGCCCCAGCGCGGCGAGCAGTTCACCGGCATTCGGCGTCAGCCCCAGCCACAGCAAGGCGATCACCGCCAGATGCAATCCCTGATCGAGCAGAAAGCTGCGGGCCGGGCTCAGACGGTTCATCGCGGTGACTTTCAGCAAATCGATCAGGTAGTGGCTGACGGCGATGGCCAGCAGGCTGGCCAGCACCTGCAGTGAAGAAAGCCCGCCGTGCAGCAGGCCGAAACCGGCCACCGCCCAGGCGGCCAGCACCCCGTGCAGCAACGCGTGCAACAGCAGAAAACGCGAACGCGCGCGATGTTGGATTTTATCTTCCACCCAACTCAGCGGCTGCAGCGGAAAATCCGCCAGCAGATGGACGAGCAACAGCCAGGCCAGCAAAGGCGCATAGGTCAGATCCATGGTCAGACGATCCTGTTAATGGCGTGAATAAACCGCATGATTTCCTCGTAGGCCGCGCGTTTCAGCGCGGCGGAGACCGTGGAGGCGGCTTTTTGCAGCTGGTCCGCCACGGCGGCGCCGCTGTCGGCGAACATTCTCGCCTGAACGATGCGCGCTTCGGCCTGTGACAGGCGGCCAATCACATGATCTAACATCGGCAGCAGATCGCTGACAATGGTGTTTGTCCGATCGTTGTCGGTTTTCAGAGCCAGCCGGCAATTTTTTGCCATGGCGTCCAGCGCGCTGCCGGAGTTGATAAAGGCGCTGCCGTAACCGGCGGCGTCGGGCCGTTGGCTACCCAGCCCGACGGCGATGCGCGCATCCCAGTGCGCGGCGCCCATCGCCCGCAGCGCGAGGCGTATGTACACCGCCAGCAACAGCCCGTCCTCCGGGGCGGCCTGCGCCTGGAAGGCATCGCCGCGAAAGATTTCCACCTGATGCAGCCGCCCGTCACGCCGCAGCCGATCGAGCAGGTTATGCAGCCCATTGAGGTAGTTGACGGTGTCTGATCGGCGGGAATCGACCAGATCGCCGCTGATTACGCTGATTGGCGTCGGCATGGCGTGTTCCATTATTTGCGGAGGGATGACTATAAATTCGCACCTGGATACGAATATGTCAATAATTCGCCTCTAGGTACGAATTTATGGGGTTTTCGCCTGTGAGGGCGAAACGGGCAGGATGAGGAACGTGGGATGAACGGCCGGGAATGCGCGGGCCTGCCAGGCTCGCCACCGGCGGCGTAGAGGGGAAATGGCCGGCAACCGGCTGTTCAGAAGCTTTTAACCAGCACGTCACGCGGCATTTCGCTGCCGTGTTTCAGCAGATGCTCAAACGATCGCTCGCTGCTTTTCAGCTGCTGCAAAAACTCCTGCGGCGACAGATCGTGCTTTTTGCCGCTCATGTAAGCCAGCGCCAGTTCTTTTGCCTGATAGCGGGAGAAGTTGTACATGGTGTCCTCGATACGGTGAATGTCAGTGCTCACGATTGTAGCGAAAGAGCACATAATGAACAGCGGCTTTGGCGTATGGAATCGATAGCCGAAACTTAACTTGCAGGCTGCAACAGCTCATCGCACAGGCGCTTGATCACCTGAGCTTGCGGCAGGCCGTTGTGCAACATCTGGCGGATATGCTCCGAATCGCTGATGCCCTGGCGGACATGGCGCTCGACGGCCTGCAGCAGGGCACGATCCTCCCGTCGCTCGGCAAAACCGCTCAGCGCTTCGAGAGTGTGCAGGATGTGGGCGGTCAGGCTGCTGCGGCGCAGCGTCGCGGGATCGACGTATTCGGCGGCAAAGCCGCTGCGATAGGCGTTGATCTTGTTGTAATTGGTGAAGGCATCGTATTCCGGCGCGATCGGTGAGCGGTGCTGCAACAGAAAATCGGCCAGCAGGCGGCAGTAACCGACCAGCAGCACGGCGTGGGTGAGGCGCAGCGGTGTATCGCAGATGCGGATCTCTACCGTGCCCAGCTCCGGTTTTGGCCGCGCATCCCAGTAAATATCCTTGACGCTTTCAATCACGCCTGCGGCATTCAACCGTTCGTAGTAGGCGTTGAATTCATGCCAGCTGTAGATGTGTTCCAGGCATCCGTAGTTGGGGAAGGAGTTCTGGGCGCTGAAGCGGGAACTGGCAAAGCACGTGTCGACCCCCTGATACAGCGGCGACGAGGCGCTGAGCGCGATCAACTGCGGAAAGTAGGGCGTCAGCGCATGGCACAGGTACATCGCTTCGTCCCCGTCGTTGACGCCGAGGTGAATGTGTTGGCCGAACACGCAGGCCAGCTTGGAGAGATAGCCAAAACGGCTGGCCAGCTGCCTGTAGCGCGCGTTGTCGCTGATGACCTGCTTGCGCCAGTCGTTGCTCAGGTGGCGGCCACCGCCGCAGACGTCACAGCCCAGGCGCTGCGCGCTGCGTCGGACGGTATGGGTCAGGGCGCGCAGCTCGGTGTGCAGCTCATCGAGATCGCGGTGCACCGAGCTGTTCAGCTCCACCATCGATTTGGTGAGCTCATGCTTGACGCGCCGGCGGTCGCCGACCGCGCTGACCACCCGATCGGCTCGATCCGTAAGGTCGTAGTGCTCGGCATCGACCAGCTGTAACTCTATTTCGGTGCCGATGGAGAGCCTTTCCGAACGTTTGAATGTGAGCGGCATGGTACCTCCTTCCTGCAAGAACGGCATAAAGATAAGTATATGTCTCGGTGAGGAGGGCAACGTTTTGCATTTTATATTTGTTTTTTCGCATGTGAAGCTGGTATCTTCACGAGCGAGTTGTGGTGAAGAGAAAGGTTAACGGGAGTGTGACATGTCGTCATTGACGCCGCTGAAGCTGTTTAAAAACCTGTCTGACGAGACGCGTCTGACCTTGGTGCTGCTGTTGCGCCACGCCGGTGAACTGTGCGTGTGCGAGCTGTCGGGCGCACTGGCGCTGCCGCAACCCAAGATTTCAAGGCATCTGGCGATGCTGCGTGAAAGCGGGCTGCTGCTCGATCGGCGCGAGGGTAAATGGATACATTATCGCCTGTCGCCGCATATGCCGGCCTGGGCGGCGGCGATTATTGAGCAGGCTTATCAGTGCCGGCCAGAACAGATGACGGAGTTAGCGCAACGCGTGGCGAAAGGTTGCCCGTAACGGTAAAAAATTTACGCAAACACATATGAAAAATCGAATATGTAAACTTAAAGGGGCGGAAGGACAGCGATGATAGTGGCAGGGGCGATCTTTATTCTGACGTTGATCTTGGTCATCTGGCAACCGAAGGGGCTGGGTATTGGCTGGAGTGCGTCGATCGGGGCGGGATTGGCATTATTGAGCGGCGTGGTGCACGTCGGCGACATCCCCGTGGTATGGCAGATAGTCTGGAATGCGACTGCGACCTTTATCGCCGTCATCATCATCAGCCTGTTGCTGGATGAAAGCGGCTTTTTTGCCTGGGCCGCCTTGCACGTCGCGCGCTGGGGCAACGGCAAGGGCCGCTGGCTGTTTACCTATATGCTCCTGTTGGGCGCGGCGGTGGCGGCGCTGTTCGCCAATGACGGCGCCGCGTTAATCCTCACGCCGATCGTGATCGCCATGCTGTCGGCGCTCGGTTTTCGTCCTGCGGCGGTGCTGGCTTTCGTCATGGCGGCGGGTTTTATCGCCGATACCGCCAGCCTGCCGCTGGTGGTGTCCAACCTGGTGAATATCGTTTCGGCGGATTTCTTCCACTTGGGCTTTACGGAGTATGCGGCGGTGATGGTGCCGGTCAACCTCGTCGCCGTGGCGGCGACGCTGGTGATGTTGCATTTGTTCTTCCGCAAGGATATTCCGCCGGGCTACGCGTTGACGCGTTTACCGGTACCGCGGGAAGCGATCCGCGATCGCGCGACGTTTCGAGCCGGTTGGGCGGTATTGGCGCTGTTGCTGATCGGCTTTTTCGCCCTGGAACCGCTCGGCGTGCCGGTGAGTTTGGTCGCCGCCTGCGGCGCGCTGGTGCTGCTGGCGGTAGCGAAACGCGGGCGGGCGATCGATACCGGCAAAGTGCTGCGCGGGGCGCCCTGGCAGATCGTGATTTTCTCGCTGGGTATGTATCTGGTGGTCTATGGGCTGCGCAATGCCGGCCTGACCGATCTGCTGTCCGGCGTGCTGGATGCGCTGGCGCGGCAGGGGCTGTGGGCGGCGACGCTCGGCACCGGCTTCCTGAGCGCGTTTCTCTCTTCCGTCATGAATAACATGCCGACGGTTCTGGTAGGGGCGCTGTCGATCGACGGCAGCAGCGCGGAAGGCGTCATCAGGCAGGCGATGATTTACGCTAACGTCATCGGCAGCGATCTCGGCCCCAAAATCACCCCGATCGGCAGCCTGGCCACGTTGCTGTGGCTGCATGTGTTGGCAAGGAAAAACATCGTCATTACCTGGGGCTATTACTTCCGCGTGGGACTGGTGATGACGCTGCCAATTCTGTTCGTCACCCTGGCCGCGCTGGTGCTGCGGCTGTCCGTTTTGCCATAACCGGAGCAACTGACATGAGCGACATCAAAATTTATCACAACCCGGCCTGCGGCACGTCGCGCAATACGTTGGCGCTGATCCGCAACAGCGGCGCTGAGCCGGAGGTGATTCTGTATCTGGAAACGCCCCCCAGCCGCGAACGGTTGATTGCGTTGCTGGCCGACATGAACATGACGCCGCGCGCGTTGTTGCGTAAAAACGTCGAGCCTTACGCCGAGCTGCGGCTGGACGACGGCGCCTGGAGCGACGATCAACTGATCGACTTCATGGTGCAACAGCCGCTCCTGATCAATCGCCCCATCGTGGTGACGCCGCTTGGCACGCGCCTGTGCCGTCCGTCGGAGGCGGTGTTGGAGATTCTGCCGGATCCGCAGCGCGGCGCCTTCAGCAAAGAGGACGGCGAGCCGGTGATCGACGCGCAGGGCCGCAGGATAACCAAAGGCTGATCGCTGCGGCCCTGCGCCTGTTTCATCCCAAATCGCCGCCGGCGACCGGCAGCACCGTTCCGTTAATGTAACTGGCTTCGGCGCTGGCGAGGAACAGAATAGCGGCGGCTTGTTCATCGACGCTGCCGTAGCGGTGCATCAGACTGCTGTCGAGCGTTTGCTCAACCACCTGCCGATACCACCGTTCCTCCTGCTGCGTCGGGGATTCGCGGTTGCGTGGCGTCAGCCGCGGCGGCGCTTCGGTGCCGCCCGGCGCCGTGGCGTTGATGCGAATGCCGGCTCCAGCGTATTCAAAGGCCAGTGATTGGGTCAGGGCGTTGACGCCGCCTTTGGCTGCGGAATAGGGAACGCGATTGACGCCGCGCGTGGCGACCGAAGAAACGTTGACGATCACTCCGCTCCCCTGCGCCAGCATATGCGGCAACGCGGCGCGGCAACCCCATAGCGTCGGGAACAACGAGCGCCGAATCTCCGCCTCAATCTGTTGCGGCGCATAGTCGGCAAATGGTCGCGCCCAGATGGTGCCGCCCACATTGTTCACCATAATATCCACGCGCCCAAAGTGCTGTTGCACCTGATCCAGCGCCTCGCGTGCTTCTTCCCAGTGCTCCAAATCGGCCTGCAGGGCGATGATATCGGTGCCGCGTTCGCGTAAAACGGCTACGACCTCCTCCAGATAGGGGGTGCGATCGATCAGCGCCAAACTCGCCCCTTCCCGAGCCGCGCGTTCGGCCACCGCTTTGCCGATGCCTTGAGCGGCACCGGTTATCGCCATTACCTGGCCGCTGAAACGTGACTTATCCATGGTCAACTCCTCTGATCGGCCTGGCTGGGGGCGAACTTCTCATAATGGAAGCTATTCGGGATAAAGGCGCGTCGCTGGAAATCGCCAAGCACCGCTTCCACCATCGGCGGCGGCCCACACAGGTACACGTCCAGGTCACCCTTATTGAGCAGGCTTTCGTCGAGATGCTGGGTGACATAGCCTTTATGCGGCGACAGCGACACCTCACTGGCTACACAGCTCAGATAGCTGAAATTCGGCAGGCGCCGGCGATATGTCTCCAGCTGTTCCAGCTTGACCAGATCGTGGTCATGGGTGACGCCGTAGATCAGATGCACCGGCTGTTTGCTGCCGCCGAGTGCCAGATGTTCCAGCATGGAAAGGAACGGCGCCAGCCCGGTGCCGCCGGCCAGAAATAACATTGGCCGCACCGGCGTGCGCAAATAGAAACTGCCCTGCGGGCCGCGCAGACGGATCGCGTCGCCGGGTCTCGCCTGTTCAGTCAGATAACGGCTCATTATGCCGCCGGGCACGTTACGCAGCAGAAAAGAGAGTTGCCGGCTACCGGGCGGCGAACTGAACGAATAGGCGCGGCTGACCACGCTACCGGGAACGTCGATATTCACATATTGTCCCGGCAGGAACGCGATGCCCCGCTCATCATCCAGCGTCAGGCAGAACTCGATGGCGCTGTCCGACAGGGCGGTGGCGGAGGTGACGGTGGCGGTAAACATTTCGCTGGCGGTTTTACACATCGTCGAGGGCATCGGCACCTCAATGACGCAGTCCGAGAGCGGCACCATCTGACAGGTCAATACCCGCCGCTGTGCGGCTTCCTGCTCTGACAGCGCCTCTTCCAGGTAGTCATCGCCCAACTGATACTCTCCTTGCTCACAGTGGCATTTACAGGTGCCGCATACGCCGTCCGAGCAGTCCATCGGCAGGTTGATCTTTTGTCGGTAGGCGGCGTCGAGTACTCTTTCATTCGGATTGCATTGAATAAAGCGGCTGACACCGTCTTCAAAATTAAGGGCAACGGTAAAAGACATACCTCACCTCCTGTATTAAAGATGATAAATATCAATAACATGATTGATATAGTCATTATCCAGACGAATTTTTTTGCGCTTAATTTGCAGCGCATCCCCGGTAAGATCTATCCACAAACGGGTTGAGCCGAAATAAGTGTCCGTGTGGTTGTAGCGGTGATAGAAGGTGGCCCAGTGGTAGTTCACCTCGGCCTGTTCCGCACCGGAGGATAACAGCTCCACGTTGCTGATAAGATGCACCGTACGCGGCTCCGGCATGCTGCTGGCGGCTGAGCGTTCGGTTTTTATGCGGTAAACGCGATCTTCCAGGCCTTCGCGATTGGCGTAATAAATCAGCGAAATCTCGCTGTGGGGATCCGTCGTCTGGCGATCGTCGTCAGCCCAGGCCGGCATCCAATATTCGACCTGCGGATGGTAGCAGGCCAGCCAGTCATCCCACTGCCGGTCATCCAGCAGGCGTGCTTCGCGGTACAGAAATTGTTCCACCCGCTGTTGCAGGTTACATGTACTCATTGCGCCACCTCGTCGTTTCGTTGCTGGCGCTCCAGCTGGCGCAGCAGAATGTTTTGCCAATGATGATGCTGACTGAGATACAGGGCTTCATCTTCCGGGCGGGGGCCGGTCATGTCAGGCACGATCCCCAGCGCTTTGGCGTTGTCGTCAGCCTGGCCCTCCAGCCAGCGGGTAGCGCCGCGGCTCAGATCGCTCCAGGGCATGTTGCCGGCGTTGAACCCCAGCTGGCAGGCGCGGAATTCCTCCAGGTCGTCCGGCGTACCCATGCCGCTGACGTTGAAGAAATCCTCATACTGACGAATGCGCAAGGCTCGCTCGTCGGCGTTTTCGCCCTTCGGCGCAAAGCAGAATACGGTCACTTCGGTTTTATTGACGGCAATCGGGCGCACTACGCGCAACTGGCTGGAAAGCTGGTCCATGATGTACAGATTGGGGTAAAGGCACAGGTTGCGGGTTTGGTTCACCATCAGGTCGGCACGGTGTGCGCCGAACGCGTCGTTCAAACGGGTGAAGTGCCGATAAATGGGGCGCGACTCCGGGTTCAGCACCCGGGTCCACAACAGCAGATGACCATTCTTGAAGCCGTAGGCTCCGCCGTCGTTTTTTGACGACCAGCAGTTGGCGTCCATGGTTTGGGTGCCGCTGGCGGCATCCCGATGCGCCATGGTGGAGACATAGTTCCAGTGCACCACGCTGACGTGGTAACCGTCCGCACCGTTCTCCATCTGCAGTTTCCAGTTGCCGTCGAAGGTGTAGGAGGATGAGCCGCGCAGAACTTCCAGCCCGCTCTCAGCCTGATCGATGATGAGATCGAGGATCTGCCGCGTTTCGCCCAAATAGTCCTCCAGCGGTTGCACCTCATCACTCAGGCTGCCGAACAGAAATCCGCGATAAGACTCAAAACGCGGCAGCTGCTTCACATCATGTGAGCCGTCCTGCTTGAAACAGGGAGGATAAGCGCCGGTTTTCTCGTCCTTGGCTTTCAGCAGGTGGCCGGCGTTATTGAAGGTCCAGCCGTGGAAGGGGCAGGTGAAGGTACTTTTATTGCCGGCCTTGCGGCTGGCCAACATCGCGCCACGGTGCGAGCAACTATTGATCATGGCATGCAGCCGCATGTCTTTGTCGCGCGTGATGATCACCGGCTGACGCCCAATGGTGAGCGTGTAATAATCGCCTGAGTTGGCGATTTGGCTTTCATGCGCCAGATAAATCCAATTGCCTTCGAAAATGGCTTTCATTTCGAGTTCAAACAGCGCCTCATCGGTAAAAATACCGCGATTGCACTGATATATGCCATTTTCTTTATCAATAATTAAAGCGTGATTTATTTTTTCTTTCAGCTTGGATATTGTCGGATTCAATAATGAATGCATATTCATGGCCTCATGGAAAATGGATAGACGGGGCAGTGGGCAATCAATAACCGATTGCCCGTTATTAGCGTCGCTATTCTTTTGTGCGAAAAATATTAATCTTGCAGCGCGCGAGGGCGATTTATTCTGTTCTGTTCGATGCGGTCCGCCGCGGCATAAAGCGTAAAATCAAACTGCACTTCGGTATGCGGGCCGGGCAGATCGCGTTTTGCCGCCAGCGCCGGATCGGTGATTTTCACCGGGTTGGCGATCAGCTCATCGCGGGTAGCGAAAGCGAAGTCATCCCACAGATAACGGTCGCCATTGAGATTGATTTGCGTCGTCAGGTGTTTATGCGCCGGTGCGGAGACGAAGAAATGAATATGCGCCGGACGGTTGCCGTGGCGCCCCAGTCGATTGAGCAAAGCCTGGGTGGGCCCGTCGGGTGGACAGCCGTAGCCCGACGGCACGATGCTGCGCGCCGCGTAGCGGCCATCGGCGTCGGTGGTTATCCGCCGGCGCAGGTTGAAGCCGCTCTGCGATTTATCGAAGAAAGAGTAGTTGCCCAACGTGTTGGCGTGCCAAATATCAACCACCGCCCCCGCCAGCGGCTTGCCGTCGGCGCCTTTGACCTGGCCGTGCAGCCACATCACCTCGCCGTCGTCGTCGCCGTCATCCATCCGCGCGAAGCCGGCGCTCACTGGCGCATTGGCCACATACAGCGGCCCCTCGATGGTGCGTGGCGTACCGCCGCTCAGCCCTTGTTGGCGCTCGCGCTCGTCGTCGCGCAGATCGAGGTAGTGTTCCAGCCCCAAGCCGGCGGCCAGGAGCGCCGCCTCTTGACGTTCGCCCAAGACGTGCAGATAGTTGATCGCCTGCCAGAATTCTTCAGGGGAAATATCATAGCGATCGATGAGCTGACAAATATCGCCCAGCAGATGATGCATGATTTTTTTGAAACGCGGATCACCGTTGTCATTAGTAAAACCGCTGCTGATTTCCAGCAATTTGATAATGTCTTGACGTTGATTGAAGGATATAGACATTGCGAATTCCTCATTGCTTATAATGTAGGTTATACAGAGAACAGGAATTAACAGCTAACCTTGCGGGTTATTATCCCGGTATTTTATTTGTCATCGTCGCGGATCGATGACGGGTGTCGGCATAACGCCGTTACGCGAATTTTCATATAAGGGTAAAGCGGCAGGGCGAATAACAGCTCGTGCAGCTCGGCATTGCTTTCCACATCGAAAATGCTGACATTGGCGTAGCTACCGGCTACGCGCCAAAGATGTCGCCATTTTCCGCTCGCCTGCAGGGTTTGCGAATATGCTTTTTCGCGCGTTTTTATTTCGTCGGCGAGCGCTTTAGGCATATCGAGCGGTAATTTCACGACCATTTCAACTTTGAATAGCATGGCGTAGTCCCTCGTGGTTATTTGCGTCGATAAAAGCGCAGTTTGTCTTCATCGATATCGACCCCCAGGCCCGGGCCTGACGGCAGACTGACGTGACCGTTGGCGAAACGCAGCGGCGTGGTGACCACGTCGTCTTTCAGCAACAGCGGGCCGAACATCTCGCTGCCCCAGTCCAGCTTCAGCGTCGACCAGGCGTGCAGCGAGGCGACGGTGCCCAGCGTGCCTTCCAGCATGGTGCCGCCATAGACGCCGACTCCGGCGGCCTGTGCGACCTGCGCCAGTTTCAGCGCCTGCGCCGGGCCGCCGGCCTTGGCTATCTTCAGCGCGTAGGCGCCGGTAAAGCCGCCCGCAGCCAATGCATAACCGTCGTGAGCGTCGGCCACCGCTTCGTCGGCCAGGATCGGCAGAGTGAAGCGCTGACTGAGCCGGATTAACGCCGTGCGATCCCATTGCGGCACCGGCTGTTCGACCAGATCGATGCCGATCTGCTGCAGCGCCGCCATTCCGCGTACGGCGGTGGCGGCATCCCAGGCCTGGTTAACATCGACGCGAATGCTGATCTCCGGCCCCAGCGCTTGCTTGATAGCCTGGGTGTGGCGCAGATCTTCCTCCAGTGGCCGGGCGCCGATCTTCAACTTGAAGGCGCGATGACGGTCTTCCGCCAACAGGCGTTGCCCTTCGATGATATCTTGCTGCGTATCGCCGCTGGCCAACGTCCACAGCACCGGCAGGGTGTTGCTGAGCGCGCCGCCGAGCAGGGTGCTGACCGGCAGGCCGAGGCGTTTGCCCTGGGCATCGAGAAAGGCGGTTTCCAGCGCCGACTTGGCAAAGGTATTGCCCTGGACCTGGCCATTCATCAACGCAACCAACGGCGCCAGACCGCTGAAGCTTTTGCCGCTCAGCAGCGGCGCGAGGTAGCCGTCGATCGCCGACTTGATCCCCTCCGGGCTTTGCGGGCCGTAGCTCAGCCCGCCGATGGTGGTGGCTTCCCCCCAGCCGATCAGGCCGTCGGCGCAGGTCATGCGCACCAGCGTCAGCGTTTGGCAGCCCATCGTGGCCATCGACAATTTGTGTGGCCGAATAGTGGGAATATCCACCAGCCAGCTGTCGATGCGTTCAATGCGAAGTTCCATGCTTCATTCCTTTTCAGTAAGAAACTCGACAACGCAGCGGTTGAAGAGATCCGGACAGGCGATGTTGGAAATATGCGATGTCGGCAACCGCCGCAGATCGGCGAGTGGCGCATTGGCGACTAAAAACTCGGCGTCCGCCACCGTCGTGACCGGATCTTGCTCACCGGCAATCACCCGCATCGGCCGCGTCATCAAGGCAACCTCGGCGCGCAGGTCGGCCTGCGCCAGCGCCTCGCAGCAGGCGGCGTATCCCTGCGGATTACCGGCCGCCAGGGCCGCCACCAGCGCAGCCACCTGCTCGGGGTGGCGCTGCGCGAATGCCGCGCAGAACCAGCGCGCGGGTGAGGCGGCGGCGATCGGCGCCAACCCGTGTTTCCGTACCTGCTGCGCGCGTTGTCGCCAGCCTTCGGCGTTGCCGATGCGGGCGGCGGTATTGGCGACCACCAGCCGTCCGATGCGCTCGGGGTGATAACGACTGAGCCAGAGCCCGGTCAATCCTCCCATCGAAATGCCGCAAAAATGGGCGTTCGGCGCATCCAAATGGTCGAGCAGGGCGATGACGTCTTCAGCCAACTGCTGCAGTTGCAGCGGCGCTTTCGCCAACGGGGTGGCTCCGTGGCCGCGCTGGTTGTAGCGCAATAGGCGAAAGCGTTCGGTCAGCGCCGCCAACTGCGGTTGCCACATCTCGAAGGTGGTGCCCAGCGAGTTGGACAGCACCAGTAGCGGTGCGTCGGCCGGGCCGTCGAGGCGATATTCAATATCCATGATTGACCTCATACCCGTTCGATAATCAGTGCAATGCCCTGGCCGACGCCGATGCACATGGTGCACAGCCCGTAGCGCCCGCGCGTTTTTCGCAGTTGCCAGGCGGCGTTCATCACCAGCCGGCCACCGGAGGCGCCCAGAGGATGGCCGAGCGCAATCGCGCCGCCGTTCGGGTTCACCTGCGGCGCATCGTCGCGCAGTCCCAGCTCGCGGGTCACCGCCAGCGCTTGCGCGGCGAAGGCTTCGTTCAGTTCGATCACGTCCATCTGTTCGAGGGTCAGGCCGGCAATATGCAACACTTTGCGCACCGCCGCCGCCGGTGCAAAGCCCATGATCGCCGGTTCGATGCCGGTGACGGCGCTGGCAATGATGCGTGCCATTGGCCGCAGGCCATGGCGAGCCACGCTGCGCTCGCCGGCCAGCAGCAACGCGCAGGCGCCGTCGTTCAGGCCGGATGCGTTGCCGGCCGTAATGCTGCCCTGCGGGGCGACCACCGGCCTGAGTTTTTCCAGTGCGGCTAAGGTGGTGGCGCGCGGATGTTCGTCCTGGTTGAAGGTCAGCGGCTCGCCTTTCTTCTGCGGGATAAGCACCTCGATCAGTTGGTCGCTGTAAAAGCCGCTTTCCTGTGCGGCGGCGGTGCGTTGCTGGCTGCGCAGGGCGAAGGCGTCCTGATCGCGACGGCTGATACCGAATTGCGACGCCACGTTTTCGGCGGTCTGCGGCATCGTGTCCACGCCGTACAGCGCCTGCATCTGTGGGTTGATAAAACGCCAGCCCATGGTGGTGTCTTCAATCTTCATCGTGCGGCTGAAGGCGCTTTCCGCCTTGCCCATCACATAAGGCGCCCGCGACATGCTTTCCACGCCGCCGGCGATCATCAGCTCGCTCTCGCCGGTTCTGATGGCGCGCGCCGCAGCTGCTACCGCATCCAGGCTGGATCCGCACAGGCGATTGATGGTGCAGCCGGGCACCTGCACCGGCAGGCCGGCGAGCAGCAGCGCCATGCGCGCGACATTGCGGTTGTCTTCCCCCGCCTGATTGGCGCAGCCGAACAACACGTCGTCCACCTGGCTCCAGTCGAGCGTCGGATGGCGTGCCTGCAGCGCTTTCAACGGCAGAGCGGCCAAGTCGTCGGCGCGTATGCCGGCCAGGCTCCCATTGAGGCGACCGAAGGGCGTGCGGACGGCGTCACACAGATAAGCTGGATTCATGGCGCGGTTCCCCGTGTTGAAGGGTGAAAGTCAGTTCGACCGGGGTGACGTCCTGCAGTTGTTGCGGGGTCAGGCCGGCAAATATTTCACGCACCACCAGTCCCTGGGGAGTGACGTCCATCACCGCCAGATCGCTGTAGATGCGGTCGATGCAGCCGACGCCGGTTAACGGATAGCTGCATTGGCGGACGATTTTGCATTCACCCGTTTTGGTCAGGTGTTCGGTCATCACAAACACCTGGCGTGCGCCGATCGCCAGATCCATCGCGCCGCCGACCGCCGGAATCGCCCCCGGTGCGCCAGTGCTCCAGTTCGCCAGATCGCCGCGTTCGGAGACCTGATAGGCGCCCAGCACGCAAATATCCAGGTGGCCGCCGCGCATCATGGCGAAAGAGTCGCCGTGGTGGAAAAAGCAGCCGCCTTTCAGCAGCGTAACCGGTTGTTTGCCGGCATTGATCAATTCCGGGTCCTCTTCGCCCGGCGTTGGCGCCGGGCCCATGCCGAGAATGCCGTTTTCGCTGTGCAGGAAGATCTCTTTATCGGCCGGCAGATAGTTGGCGATCTGGGTTGGAATGCCGATACCGAGATTGACGTAGGCGCCTTCGGGAATATCGCGCGCGATGCGCTCAGCCAGCTGTTGATGGGTCAGTTTGCTCATGATGCGTTCCTTAAGCCGAAAGCTGGGCTGCACGGGGAGAAGAGGGCACCAGACGCTGCACGAAGATGCCGGGCGTGATGATGTTTTCCGGATCCAGTTCGCCCAACGGCACCATATGGTTGACTTCGACGATGGTGCAGTTGGCGGCCATCGCCATAATCGGCCCGAAGTTGCGCCCGGTTTTGTCATAGCGGAGGTTGCCCCAACGGTCGGCTTGTTCTGCCTTGATCAGCGCGAAGTCGGCCTTCAGCGGCAGTTCGAAAACGTATCGGCGGCCGTCGATCTCGCGGGTTTCCTTTCCTTCCGCCAATTGGGTGCCATAGCCGGTCGGGGTATAAAAACCGCCGATCCCGGCGCCGGCGGCCTGGATGCGCGCCGCCAGATTGCCTTGCGGAACCAGCTCCAGTTCCAACTCGCCGCGGCGGTAGAGGTCGTCAAACACCCAAGAATCTGCCTGCCGTGGGAAAGAACACACCACTTTGCGCACACAGCCGGCTTTCAGCAGAGCCGCCAGGCCAAAATCGCCGTTACCGGCATTGTTGCTGATCAGCGTAAGCGCGCGTGGCCGGCGACGGATCAGCGCATCCAGCAGTGCGTAGGGCTGCCCGGCCGGACCGAATCCTCCGACCATAAGGGTGGCGCCATCCGGAATATCTGCGACGGCGGCGTCTGCGGACGCCATGCTTTTATCTATCATCAGTTCTCCTCAAGGCTCGGTTAGGACGTTGCGCCAACAACCAGCGGGTTTGAAATTAACCTAGAGGATGAAAAAAGCATCAGCAAGTGCGAATATCAGAACATTGTGCGATTATCGGTGCATTGAGGTTTTAGGTCTGCATTTTGTGATGCAGGCGGCTAAATTGGCATCGGATGTGATACGCAGGGCTTTGCTGCCGTATTGAGCGTGTAAATTGAGAGCAGATACTAATGGGAGGCCTGAATGAGTGAAGTTCCTGAATTTGGCACCGAAGAACTGCGTCGGCTGCAGGAGATCGGTGATTTAAGCAACGACCAGTACAAGGGCGATCCTAATTTTATGGCCTCGCTGGCCAGAGGGCTGGAGGTGTTGCAGGCCTTCAAGCCACAGTATTCGCAGATGTCGGTGTCAGAGATCAGTCAACAAACCGGCATTCCGCGCGCAGCGGTGCGCCGTTGTTTGTATACCCTACGAGCGCTGGGATTCGTGCATTGTCCCGATGGGCGCCACTATCGCTTGCTGCCGCGTGTGCTAACTATCGGTCACGCTTATCTTTCCTCTTCCGAGCTGGCGAAGGCGGCGCAAAACTCGCTGGACTATCTCAGCAAATTGCTTAATGAATCCTGCTCGGTGGCGACGCTGGATGGCGATAACATTTTGTATATCGCCCGGGCCTCGGTTAAACGCATCATGACTATCGATCTGGGGCGCGGCAGCCGTCTGCCGGCCTATGCGACGTCGATGGGGCTGGTGTTGCTCAGCGCGCTGGACGAGGGAGAGCTGGAGGATTATCTGTCGCGGGTCACTTTCGAACCGCTGACCGAGTTTACCGTCACCTGTGCGGAGCAGCTGCAGGAACAGTTAGCCAGAGTTCGCAGACAGGGGTATGCCATCAACGATCAACAGTTAGAGATCGGCCTGCGTTCCATTGCGGTGCCGATGCATTCACGCAAAGGCGGGGTTGTGGCGGCAATGAACGTCGGCGTCAATGCGTCGCAGATCTCGGCGGCGGAGCTGCGCGAACGAGTGCTGCCGCAGCTGCAGCGCACGGCGATGGAGCTGGCGCTGCTGCTGTAGGGAGAACGGATTAATGCAGTTCGGCGCCGCTGCGATCGGCCAGCGCTTCCAGCAGCGGGGCGGAAGGCACGAAGAACAGGGTACCGGTCACCGCGCGGCTGAAATCGAGCAGCCGATCGTAGTTGCCGGCCGGGCGGCCGATAAACATGTTTTCCAGCATCTGCTCGATCGGCTGCGGGGAGCGCGCATAGCCGATAAAGTAGGTGCCGAACTCGCGCAGGCCGGGGCGGCCGAACGGCATGTTGTCGCGCAGAATTTTCACCTCGTTGCCTTGCTCGTCGGTGATGGTGGTCAGCGAACTGTGTGATGACGACGGTTTGACCGCTTCATCCAGCTCGATGTTGGACTGCTTATGGCGGCCGATGATCTTCTCCTGCGTTTCCACGCTGAGCGAATTCCAGCCCTGCATGTCGTGCAGGTATTTCTGCACCAGCACATAGCTGCCGCCGCTGAACGCCGCGTCTTCGTCGCCGATCACCGTGTAATCGAAGGCTTCATGCCCTTCCGGGTTCTCCGTGCCGTCGACGAAGCCGATCATGGCGCGCTGATCGAAGTAACGGAAGCCGTGCACCTCCTCGATCACCGTCACGGCGTCGCCTAGCTTGCCGATCAGCTGAGAGGCCAGTTCAAAACACAGATCCATTTCATCGGCGCGGATATGCAGCAGGATATCGCCGGGCGTGGCAACGGCGACGCGTTCCCCGCTGCCGATCGGGCTGAACGGATGCAGCTGGCGGGGGCGCGGCGCGCCGAACAGCGTATCCCAGGCCTCGGAGCCGAAGCCGCAGACGCAGGTGAGGTTGCCCGCCGGCGCGCGTTTGCCGACCGAACGCACCACGGCGGCGATGTCGCCGCACCAGGCGCGAACCGCCGCCAGATGGGCGGGAACGGGCGACAGGGTGGCGACGATAAAGATGGCATGGCGCGTCACCGGCGTGAATACGGCTTGCGGCAGGGGGGTATTTGCATTCATTGCATTCGGCTCCAGTGTGTTCGGGTGAAATAGCTCAGATCAAATTAAAGTGCTCGTCGGGTTTCATCGGCGGTGGCAGCGGGCTTTGGCCATTCATTTCCAGCAGGTTGCGCTCAATGGTGTTGCAAATGGCGTTTAACGGCAGATGGTTGGCCGACACGCCGAACGGATCCTCCAGCTCTTCGGCCAGTGAGTCCCAGGATAAGAAGGTATAGGAAATGAACACCGAAACAAACGGTGTCATGTAATGCAGATCGGTCACCAGGGCAAAAGGCAACAGGCTGCAGAACAGGTAAACGGTGCGCTGCAGGATCAGGGTATAGGCGAACGGCACCGGGGTGCTGGCGAGCCGTTCGCAGCCGCCGAGGGCGTGGGACAGCTCGCTCAGCTTGTTGTCGAGCAGCTCGAAAGTGATGTCGCTCAATAGCCCCCGTCGGCGCAGCTTGCCGATCTCCTGGCCCAGCATCAGCAGGATGCGGTTGGTCGGCATCGGGCTGGCGATCACTTCGGCCAGCTCTTTGCTGCTGAGATTGTGGTACAGATCGGCGGTGGGATCGGTGGCGCGCAGCTGATGCTTCAGGCTCCAGCTGAAGGCGATCAGCAGCTTGGCGACCTTTTGCTGCACCGCCGGTTCGTCCGGCAGCAGGCTTTTGATCTGGCGCAGCAGGGATCGCTCGGTAATCAGCAGCGAGCCCCACAGGTTGCGCGCCTCGACAAAGCGGCTGTAGCCGGCATTATTGCGAAAGCCGAGAAAAATCGCGATGGCGATGCCCAGCAGGCTGAACGGCGCGATGGTCAAATGCACGCCGAGCTGTTCGTACCATTGGTAGCTGATCACCGCCACTATCGACATCAGCACGTTCAGCGACAGGCGAAAGGTGATCTTTGACAGCACGGAACCGTGCCAGGCGAACAGGCGAAAAAACCAGTTCTGGTGCGGGCGGATTATCATAACGTGGGCGCTTCCTGGTGTCCTGCTATTGAGAATAGTCGATTCTTATCCGGCGGGGTTAGGCCGCCGTTGTCGATTGCCAGAGCCGCTGCGGGTGCGTATAGACGGTGGCGCGCCCCGGCTTGCTGAAGCCCACCAGCGTGAGGTTGCTGCGCTCGGCCACCTCCACCGCCAGGCGGGTGGCGGCGGAAACGGCGAACAGGATCTCGACGCCGCACATGGCGGATTTTTGCACCATTTCGTAGCTGGCGCGGCTCGACACCAGCGCCGCCCCTTGCAACCACGCCTGTTGGCTGCGATAACCCAGCAGTTTGTCGAGCGCCACATGGCGGCCGACGTCTTCACATCCGCCGTTGAGCGCGCCGTCCGGCTGGATCCAGGCCGCCGCGTGGGTGCAGCCGGTCAGTTTCCCCACCGTTTGCACTTCCTGCAGCTGCGCCAACGCCCGATCGAGCAGCGCCAAATCGAAACGCTGCGTGAAAGGCAGCGGCGCGATGGGCTGAGCGACCTCCTGCAGTTGCTCGACCCCGCAGACGCCGCAGCCGGTGCGGCCGGCCAGGCTGCGGCGCTTCTCTTTCAGCTGCATAAAGCGGCGGCTCGAGAGTTCCACATGCACTTCAATGCCATTGCAGGCCGGTTGCTGGCGGATGTCGTAGATATCGTCGGGGGAGGCGATGATGCCTTCGGACAGCGAAAAACCGATGGCGAAGGCCGCCAGGTCTTTCGGCGTCGCCATCATCACCACGTGGGAAATGCCGTTGTACACCAGGGCAACCGGCACTTCTTCCGCCAGCCAATCTTGTTGCGCCTGAGCCAGATCGTTGCGCTGCCAGACCGCATGGCGAGACAGGCAGGCCTGTTCGATGTCGTCGGTTTCTGCGAGGAGTAGGTGCTTGTTCATAACGTTCTCGTGACCGTCGGTGACGAGGCGCCGACGGGGATGAATGCTTATTGAGCAGGTGTGGGCATTATACAGGATTCTGATCCCGCTCGCGTAGGGAATCACGCCCTGCAGGTTATCCACAGTTTTAGTGGATAACGTGTGCGCAAGGCAGAGTGAAACCGTTAGCAGGCGTAAAAAAAAAATCACTCAGAAAATTATTATATTACGCGGGAAAGCGCGATCCGCAGGGGGATTTGGGGTTGCGCGCGTTCGCGTTTTGTTTATGCTTTACTGTATAAATATACAGTTTGGTTATGATTATGCTGAGCAATTCAAGGTTGTATGCTTTTTCACCAGGTGAGTCTCTGACGTTACCGCTGTTTGCCGATCGCGTGGCCTGCGGCTTTCCTTCCCCGGCGCAGGACTATGTCGAGAGCCGGCTGGATATCGGCAAGCTGCTGGTGCGGCATCCCAACGCCACCTACTTTGTACGCGCCAGCGGCGAGTCGATGATCGACGGCAATATTCAGGACGGCGATCTGCTGATCGTCGACAGCGCCCTGACGCCGGAACACGGCAATATCGTGATCGCCGCCGTGGACGGTGAATTCACCGTCAAAAAACTGCAGCGCTACCCCGACGTGCGGCTGTTGCCGATGAACCCCGCCTATGCGCCGATCGTGTTCAACGACGAGGCGCAGTTGGAGATCTTCGGCGTGGTGACCTTTATCGTCTACGCGGCGCTGTAACCATGTTTGCCCTGGTAGACGTCAACAGCTTCTACGCCTCCTGCGAAACCATCTTTCGGCCCGACCTGCGGGGGCGGCCGGTGATCGTGCTGTCCAACAACGACGGCTGCGTGATCGCCCGCAGCGCCGAGGCGAAGGCGTTGGGCGTGTCGATGGGCGCGCCTTATTTCAAAATCAAAGAGGAGATGCGCCGCCGCAACGTCGCGGTGTTTTCCTCCAACTACGCGCTGTACGCCGACATGTCCCGCCGGGTGATGGACACGCTGGAGGAGATGGCGCCGGCGGTGGAGATTTATTCGCTGGACGAAGCCTTTCTGCGGCTGGACGGCGTGGCGCACTGCGAAGCGCTGGAACCGTTCGGCCGGCGGGTGCGCGATCGCATCCGGCGCGAGCTGCATTTGACGGTCGGGGTCGGCATTGCGCCGAGCAAGACACTGGCTAAACTGGCCAACTTCGCGGCCAAGAAATGGCGCGGCACCGGCGGCGTGGTGGATTTATCCGATCCGGTGCGCCAGCGCAAGCTGCTGGCGTTGATCCCGGTGGAAGAGGTGTGGGGCGTGGGGCGCCGCCTGACACGCCAGCTGCAGGCGATGGGGATCCACACCGCGCTGCAGCTGGCGGATTGCGATACCCGGCTGGCGCGTAAAACCTTCAGCGTAGTGCTGGAGCGCACGATACGTGAACTGCGCGGCGAATCGTGCCTGCGGTGGGAAGATGAGGCGGCGGCGAAAGAGCAGATCATCTGTTCCCGCTCGTTCGGCCAGCGCTTGACGCATTACCCGCATATGCGCGAGGCGATCTGCAGCTACGCCGAACGCGCCGCCGAAAAGCTGCGGCAGGAAAAGCGCTACTGCCGTAACGTGTCGGTGTTTATCAAAACCAGCCCGCATTCGGCGGGCGAAGGCTATTACAGCAATATGGGCACCGCCCGGCTGCAAACCCCGAGCAACGACAGCCGCGACATCATCGCCATGGCGGTGCGCGCGCTGGAGAGCATCTGGCAGGAGGGGCGACGTTACCTGAAGGGCGGCGTGGTGCTGGGGGATTTCAGCGCCGCCGCCATGGCGCAGATCGACCTGTTCGACGACTGCCCGCCGCGCCGCAACAGCGAGCGGCTGATGGCGACCCTCGATCGCCTGAATCAGGAAGGGCGCGGGCGCGTATGGTTCGCCGGGCAGGGGATCGTCAAACCGTGGCAAATGAAGCGCGAAATGCTGTCGCCGGCCTACACCACCCGGCTGGCGGATATCCCGCTGGTGCGGCTGGGGGAGCGGGAGCCGCGTGATGCCCCACGGGCTGCTGCGCGGCCCAATCCGTCGAGACCTAAGGGAATAGGCGATAATAAGGTAGGGTAAGTATGGCATGATCTGATGGCCGACGAGCTTCACCGCGTTTACTCCCCCGAGTTCAGAACCCGGATGCGTCGCTGGCCGCCTGGCGGCTGAGCGCGTACAGCCTCTCTTATTCACCATTCGCCGTTTTGCGCTGTTTGATCACATATGTCCCTTGGATATTTCAGTCTCTAACGCCTGTATTGCAAAAGGCGCGCATGCGTTGGCTCGTTGATTGTTTCACCGACCAGACAGCCGCCATCCGTTGTCCTTATTTCTGCAGTTTTTTATAAATGACGGGCAGCTAAAAACGGTTTGCCGATAGGGATAATGCGCGTGTCAATCCGCGTTAAACGAGAATATCGGCATCTTAAAAATAAAACGAAATAAGGATGAAAGCATATGCCTGGATTTAATTATGGTGGTAAAGGAGATGGGACTAACTGGAGTTCTGAACGCGGTACGGGCCCTGAGCCGGGGGGTGGCGATAAAGGCCATTCCGGCGATCGCGATCGCGGCGGCGCCGGCGTTGGCAACAGCCCGGAACAGCAACAGATAGCGGCGATCCAAAACGATCCGGCGCTGCGCATGAAGCTGGAGGCGGTGATTAAGGCGGCGCGCAGAATTAACCCGGATGCGAAATTGCATATTGAAAGCGTCAGCCCATCCGGCACGCTGAGCCTTTCCGCCACCGGTTTGACGGCCGAGCAGGCGAAGCACATTGGCCTGGGGGGGCTGGTGATGGGGGTCAACGCCAAGGGGGTGACAGTGGCGATCGGGGATATCGAAACCGGCCATGCGCGCAAGCCCTCAACTCCTGGCAAAGGCGGCAACAATGGCCTGAATGCCGGGCAGATCGGCGCCTCTTCGTTAGGCAGTTTCGTGACAGACTCGCATCGCGATCGGCCCGTCAGCGGCTGGCATGGCAACGGCAAAACCGGCGAATTCTCGACGACCCGCACGACCGGGAGTTACTACGGTTTTCATCATTTGAAGGTGGAAAAGCAAGACGGAGTGGCGACCTACAACCTCTACTATAAGGCCAATAAGAACCGGCCCGCGTTTATCGCCGTGGTGAGAGGGGATAACCTGAATGCCATGGAGGTGAAATATGCCAACGGCAAACCGGTAAAATCGCCCGGCTCGGTAAAAACGATCGTTAAGGAATTCGTCGAATATCAAAATGCGGAATTAAAAGCCATCAAGGATGGCGTCAGCCTGGCCGCAGGTATCAATAAAGATATTGCGGAAAAGATCGGCGCGAAATACGCCAAACTCGCCAAGGATTTGGAGGCGGGAATACAAGGAGAATATATCCGCAACGTGCAAGATGCGGAGAAAACCTACGAGCAATTGACGAAGGGCCTGAACAAAAAGCTTAAGGCGCAGGACAAAGCGGCGATTGTCACCTGGCTGAAAATGATCGATGCGGAACAGTATGCCCGCAATGCGCGGGTATTGGGCAAGGTCTTCACCGGGGTGGATTGGGCGATCAAAGGCGCGGATCTGGTAAACGCCGCGATTGAAGGTTTCTCAACCGGCAACTGGAAAGCGTTCCGCAACCAGCTCGAAGCGTTCGGGTTGTCGATCGGCGCAGGGTATACGCTCTCCGCTATCGCCGCGTTTTTCGCGCCGACGCTGGTGTCGTCGACGGTGGGCATTTTCGCCTTCGCTTACCTGTTTGGCTGGGCCACCAGCTATATCGATGCGGAACGTGCGGGGGAGCTGGAGAAGTGGGTCGCTGACCTGTAACGGCATGAGGGGGCTGGCCCCCTCATTTTACCCCTCACACCCTCTACCTCTTTTACACCACCGGCGCCACCGTCAGCAGCAGATTGGCGAAACGGCGCTGTTCGCCGGAGGCGATCACCAGCAGCGTTCGATCCGATTTGACCGCGGCGTAAAACGCCTCGCGCGGCAGGTGTTCGACCGGGCAATGTGCCGGCAGCAGCTGCCGGTATTCGGCTTCGATGGTGTTGGTGAAGTCCGGCGGGCAGGCCATCAGCGCCGCGCTTTCCACGTTGATGCAGGCCAGCAGTTTTTCCAGGATTGGCGGGGCGGCGAGCGTGCCGGGCGCCAGGTTCAGATAGACCACGGTGGCGTCTTTCGGCGCGTGCGTCACGCAGGCGTAGTTGCCGTCGGCGATCAACACCTGGGTTTTATGCCCGCATTGCGCCAGTGCGGCGAGCAGCGGCGGGTGAGTGATGGCGGATTTGATCATAAAGCGATTCCTGAATGGGCGGGCGGCAAGCGCGCCGCCCGCAGCTGAATTACATGCGGTAGATGCCGCCGTTGATGTCGAGAGTCGCGCCGGAGATGAAACCGTCGTATTCCGCCGCCAGGAAGGCGATGGCGCGCGCCACGTCGTCCGGTGTGCCTGCGCGGCCCAGCGGGATGGCGCGAACGGTTTCCTCCGCCGATGCCTGGGTGGTGTGGCGATTGTGGAAACGGGTGCCGAGGATCAGGCCGGGCGCCACCGCATTCACCCGGATGCCGTGCTCGCCCAGCTCCGCCGCCAGCGAGCGCGTCCAGGTGAGCACCGCGCCCTTGGTGGCGGAATAGACCAGCGAGCCGGCGTGCCCGCCGGCGCGGCCCGCCTGTGAGGCCAGGTTAACGATGCTGGCGCCGTCCGGCGCCGCTTTCAGGTGCGGCAGCGCGCTCTGGGTGACGTTCAGCATGGTGGTCATGTTCACGTCGATCACGGTTTGCCAGAAGGCGCGGTCGATCTCGCCCAGCCATTTGCGCCCGACGATGCCGCCGACGTTATTGATCAGGATATCGATGCCGCCGAGCAACTCGGCGCCGGCCGAGACGCAGCGCAGCGTTTCGTCGGTGTCGATGAGATCGGCGTAGCCGTAGGCGGCCTTTTGCCCCAATGAATGGGCCAGCGCCACCAGCGCTTTGGGGCCGCTTTCGTCGCTGTGATAGTGAAAATAGATGTCGCACCCGGCCTTGATCAGTCGCTCCGCGGTGGCGCGGCCGATGCCCTGTTCCGCCCCGGTGATAAAGACCTTTTTGCCCGCAAGATCGCCCATGATTGACTCCTTATTGGTTCGTTAAGAATTGATGACGCCTTCACGCTGTTTGGCGCAGTAGAAAATGCAGATCAACCCGGTGGCCAGCAGGCACGAAGCCAGGAAAAACAGCCCCGGCGCGCTGCTGCCGGTCAGATCGTTCAGCACGCCCACCGCATAGGGGGCGACGAAACCGCCGATATTGCCGATGCAGCTCACCACCGCCAGTCCGGCGGCCGCGGCTGCGCCGGTGGATATGTTGGCGGGCATGGACAAAAACGGCGGCACGGCGGTGTAAATGCCGATGGCGGCGATGCACAGGAATGACAGCGCGACGAACGGATCGTATTTAAAAAATGTCACCGCGCCCATCAGGCCGATGGCGGCGATCACCATGCTGAGGCCGGCGAACACGCCGAGTTTTTTGGTTTTGCTGGCCCACAGACTCCACGGATAGACCAGCAGCGCGGCCAGGCCGTAGGGAATGAGCGCCAGCAGGCTGACGCGGAAGATATCGCCGCCGGAAATGGCGCTGATGATCGACGGCAGCCAGGTGCCGAAGCCGTAAATGCCGCACACCATGCCGAAGTTGAGCAGCGCGTAGAGCAGGTATTTCTTGTTTTTAATCCCTTTCAGGAAGTCGCCCAGCGTGATTTTAGAGCCGGATTTGGAGCGGCCGGCGTTGCTCATCAGCCAGGCCTTTTCCTCCACGTTCAGATAGCCGACATCCTTGGGCGAGTTCTTGATCAGGAATGGGATCAACAGGCCGATGACGATCGGCGGCAGCCCTTCGAGGATGAACAGCAGCTGCCAGGGGGCGAACCCGAACCAGTCATGCTGAATATTGAGAATAAAGCCAGAAATCGGCGAGCCGACCGCGTTGGACAGCGGTTGGACGATGATGAACATGCCGAGAATTTTAGTGCGGTACTTTTCCGGGAAAAACACCGTGAAGTAATACACCACCGAGGGAAAGAAACCGGCTTCGCACACGCCCAGCATAAAACGGCAAATATACAGCTCCAGCGGCGTGCGCACAAAACCGAGCAGGGTCGCGAAGATGCCCCAGGAAATTAATATTCTGGCGAACCAGATGCGCGGGCCGAATTTTATGGTGCCGGCGTTGCTGGGTATTTCAAACAGGAAATAGCCGATAAAGAAAATCCCGGAGGCGAAGCCGAAGGCCGAGGCGGTCAATCCCAAATTATCTTCCAGCGCTTTGGCGGCGTAGGCCATATTGTTGCGGTCGAGAAAGGCCAGGAAATACAACAATATCATGAGGGGCACAATATGCAGCGTCAATTTCCTGATGGCGCTGCGTTCAATATCCTTTGGCATTATTTTTTTCATCATGGTTTTTCCCATGTGGTTAATCGGAATAATAGCGGCCCGGCCCAAAGCAATGAGCGGAGAGCTGAATAACGACGTTGCGTGCATAAAAGCGTCGCGCCGTTTATTTATTGCGACGATTCTATTTTTTCTGCTTTTAGCTGTAACGATCCGGACGATGCCGACTGCGCATCGTCTGGGAAAGCCGTTTTTACTCTATTAACCGGCGGTTTTGACCGAGCGCCGGCTGATGACCGTCGGCGGGAAGAGAAACTCGCCGGGCGGTTGCGAATCATTGTTGATGCGGCCGATCAGGCGTTCGACCATCAGCTGTGCCATCTCCGCCAGCGGCGGCCGGACTGACGTCAGCCCCGGTTCGGCCAGGCCGGCCAGCGCGATATTGTCGATGCCGATCACCGAGATGTCTGCGGGCACCTGGACGCCGGCGGCGCGCAGGCCCACCATCAGCCCGATGCCCAACGCATCGTTAATCGCCACGATGCCGTCCGGGCGCGGCGCCAACGCGAGAACGCGCGGCGCCAGCGTCAGCCCCAATTCGAACATTTCCGTGTCGCCGTAGGCGCTGGTGGCCTTGCCTTCGATCACCCGTTGGCGTTCACTCAGGCTGTGCCCCAGGGCGCTCAGAAAACCGTCGATCTTGTGGCTGCGCCCGACGGTCAGCGTCGCTTCGGTGGCGAACACGATGTGTCGGCAGCCGCGTTCGAGCAGGTGCTGTGCGGCCAGGCGCCCGGCGGCGATATTGTCCATCGACACGCTGTCGAACAGCCGGTTATCGGTGGCCATCGGCTCGGCAAACGGGCTGTCGTAGCTGACAATCTTCATGCCGCGCTCGGCGGCCCGAACAAAATGGGTCTGGCGAATGTCGCTCGCCGCCACGATGATGCCGCGCACGCCGTGCAGGAACATATCGTCGATAAACGCGGCCTCCTCCTGCTCCTGGCGGTAGGCGTTGCCGAGCAAGACCCGGTAACGGTGAGCCCGCGCCGCGCCGTCGACCGCATGCGCCAGCGCCGAAAAGCTCGGGTTAACGATCGACGGCAGCAGCAGGCCGATGATTTTCGCCTGCGGCGCGGGTGCCGCCGCCGATTGAGCCGGCCGGTAGCCCAGGGTCGCCATCGCCCGTTCGATGCGCTCACGGGTCTGCGCGCTCATCTGGTGACTGCGATTATTCAGCAGGTTCGACACGCTGCTGATGGACACGCCGGCCAACCGCGCCACATCACGAATATTTGCCATTTGCCGATACCTTGCTGCCTGCCGTTAGCCTGCAATCTATAAGGGAAGCCGGCCGCAGGCAAGCTGCAACCGGGGCGGCGCGCGCATGGGATCGCGCATTTGTGAGAGTCGTCAGGCGGCAGCCGTGTTGTTTACTAAACAACAACGGGGGTGGGGCACTGTGTTAACGCAGATGAGTGAGATCTGCGAAGCATCTCTCGTTTATCGCCCTTCGGGGCGGCGGGTTCTGTACTATTGTTTTCTCTTTGCGGCACGTTCCAGGCCGATGGGGCGCTGGGCGCAACGGAGATCACAGATGAACAAACGGGAATTAGAAAGCGCGATTGTCACCGATTTTTCCAAACGCATGAGCTATGGCGACTACCTGTGCCTGGACCAACTGCTGGACTGCCAGCACCCGCTCTCCAACCCGCCGCATCATGACGAAATGCTGTTCGTGATACAGCACCAAACCTCCGAACTGTGGATGAAACTGATGCTGCACGAGCTGCAGGCGGCGCTGCGGCTGGTGCAACAGGACAAACTCAGCCACTGTTTTAAAATCCTCGCGCGCGTCAAACAGATCCAGCGGCTGCTGTTCGAGCAGTGGGCGGTGCTGGAAACGCTGACGCCGTCGGAATACGTCGAGTTTCGTGACGTGCTGGGCAGTTCGTCGGGCTTCCAGTCGCACCAGTACCGGTCGATCGAATTCCTGCTCGGCAACAAGAACGCCGCCATGCTGGCGGTGTTCAGCAACGACGCGGAAAAGCACGCCGCGCTGAAGGCGATCCTCGAAGCGCCGAGCCTGTACGACGAATACTTGCTGTACCTGGCGCGCCACGGCTTGCCGATCCCGCAGGAGTGTCTCGAGCGCGACTGGACGCAGCCCTATCAGCGCAACCCGGATCTGCTGCCGGCGTTTAAAGTGATCTACGACAACCCGCAAACCTACTGGGAAGCCTATGAAATGGCGGAGAAGCTGGTGGATATCGAAGAGAGTTTCCATCTGTGGCGTTTCCGCCATATGAAAACGGTGGAGCGGATCATCGGCTTTAAGTCGGGCACCGGCGGCTCCAGCGGCGTCAGCTTCCTGAAAAAGGCGTTGGATCTGACCTTTTTCCCCGAGTTGCTGGATGTGCGTACCGAAATTGGTGCCTGAGACATTGTGAGGGGGAAGGGCGATGAGCGTGAGGATTATCGATAAGGCGGCGGAGAAGGTGGTGGGAGTGAGAGTCGTGGGGCCGTATCCGCAGACCATCCCGCAGGGCTCGCAGCAACTGCTGGCATGGCGGCAGCGCCACGACGTGCCGTTCGGCAAATGGCTGGTGCTGTACTGGGACGATCCGGCGGAAGTGGTGCCGGAAAAGCTGCGCGCCGACGTGGTGATGAGCGTGGCGGACGATTTCGCGCTGCCGGCGGGCAGCGCGGGCGTCACCGTGCAGACGCTGCCCGCCGGGCAGTATGCGGTCTACCACGTGCGCATCAGCGATGGCGATTTCGAGCGGGTGTGGGGCGAGTTCTATCAGAAGCTGCTGCCGGCCAGCGGCTACCAGCCGGTTGAGGGGGTGAGCTATGAACACTATCTCAACGACTGCGAGGCCGACGGCTATTTCGACCTCGAGATTTACCAGACGGTGAAGAAGTGGTGAGGGGGAAATGATAGAGAGGGCTGAATCGATGGGCGGTACAGATTCAGCCCGTTGTGTTGGCTTAACGTCGGTGATTTTGCCGCCAGCCTATTCATCTCCTTGCCAAAAGGGGTTACAGCGGACGGCGTTTTTGCCGGTACTGCCGCCCGAGGGGCGGCGTTAACCGGCTTTCCTGGCGTACCAATTACCTACTCTTTAGGGAACAGCTGATCGACGGCGCTCTGGATCGCCGCCTGATGGCCGCCGCCTGGTGCGGCGGTGCGTGCGGCGCCGCCGGGCTGGTTGAGATCCAGCTGGCCGCCGGTATTGATCGCGCCATCCTCTTTCACCGTGATATTGAAACTGGTGCCGGTGATGTTGATTTGGCCGTCCGCCAGCAGTTCGATCACGCTTTCGCCGCATTCGAGCCGCAGCGATTCGCCGGAGCCGAGGGTAAAGGCGTTGACTACGGCGTCGCTGCGCGTTTTGCCGGTCAGCGCGGAGGATTCACCTTTGACACCGGTCGCCTGATTGAGCACTACCCGTTTGATCTGGTTACCGCCCACCAGGTGGGTGTGGTCGTTAGCGATGGTGTGGCTCTCATCGTTTTTCACCTGGGTGTCCATGTTGCGTTCCGCCTGGATCCACACCTGTTCGGCGCCGGCCTTGTCTTCGAAGCGCAGGGCGTTGGCGTTGTCGGCGGTGCCGTCCTTGGTGCGGCTCATAAAGCCCATCTGGGTGGCGGCGGCCGGCAGCGCCCAGGGCGGCATGCTGGCTTCGTTATAGACGCGCCCGGTGACGATCGGCCGATCCGGATCGCCGTTGATAAAGTCCACCACCACTTCGTCGTTGACGCGCGGGATCTGCACGCCGCCGTAGCCCTGGCCGGCCCAGGCGCTGGAGACGCGCACCCAGCAGGAGCTGCCGTCGTCTTTTGGCCCGAAGCGATCCCAGTGGAACTTCACCTTGATACGGCCGTATTTGTCGGTCCAAATCGATTCGCCGGCCGGGCCGACCACCCGGGCGGTCTGCGGTCCGTGGGTTTTCGGCCAGGTAGCCTGCTGCGGCGGGTGCCAGGGCACGTCCGCCGGCAGCACGGTGAAGTCGATGCGGTGTTCGCTGCTCTGATCGTCGCCGCTGGCGTAGCGGTTCTCTTTCAGATGGTAGTTGGCCTGCAGCGTCAGATATTCGCGGTTGTCGTCGGCGTGCGGGGCGTTATACAACGTAAAGGTGCTGCCGGGGGCGATGCCCAACGCGGTGGCGGAGCCCCGAATTTGCTGATGCTCGGCCTGCCAGGCCTCCTGGCGCACGCGGGCGTAGAACTCGCCCTGCTGATGCTCGGTGTAGCGGCCCGGCCAGTCGTAAACGTCGATCTGCCCCGGCGTGGGTGAGACCGGGTTTTGCCGCGCCTGGAACAGCCAGGCGTTCGGCTTGCGAAAATCGTAGTCGTCCAGGCTGTAGATGCCCGGCGTGACGCGATCGGACAACGTCCACTGGCTGATGCCTTCCTCGCTGGTGCTGCCGCCAGACGGTGTCAGGTGGTAGGGGATCATCTCGTAGCCGGGATAGGGCTGGTGGTGGTGGGGCGCATCCCCGAGCACCAGCGTGTGTTTGCCCATCTCGTGTTTGAAATAGTAATAGATGCCCTCCAGCTCCATCAGGCGGCTGATGAAGTTGAAGCTGCTTTCGTTGTACTGCACGCAGTAGCCCCACAGGCGATAGTCGCCGGTCAGCTGATCTTCCAGCTGCACGTTGTGCTCCGCCAGCAGGGTCTTGACGATCTGCGGCACCGTCTGTTCCTGGAAGATGCGGAAGTTGCGGTCTTTGGTCATCGGCCACAGATCCGGCTGCACGTGCAGGTTATACACCGCGTAGCGCGTGCCGCCGATCTCTTCGCTGCTGACGGCGATGGCGGTGATCTTGCCGTTCAGGTAGCGCGGGGCGCTGAGAAAGCCCTGGGTCGGGATCTCCAGCGTCAGCGGTTGGCCGAGCAGCGCTTTGCGATCGAGCCGCGCGTCGGTGCTCAGCAATTCAATAGAGAAGTCGAAAGGAGTGGAAAGCGCTTCGATGCCGTCCAGCGAGCGGAACAGCAGTTGATCCTGGCCCAGCGGCGTGTGCGCAATAATGCGATCCAACATGAGAACATCCTCTGTGATTGACGTCATCCCCTGCATACTCCGGCCGTTGCAGCGGCTTTGCCGCGCGGCCAATGAGGGGGCGGTGGTGCGTCAGTCTCATGAAATAGGGAAAACCCCGCCGCGGCGGAGTTTCAGAACGGGATTAACCTGCGGTGGCCGGGTTGACCAGCCAGGTGCCGGCGGTGTCGATGCTGAGCTGCTGGCGGCGCAACCGATCGTTGTGGCGGATCTCCAACTGATAGCGGCCCGGCGCCAGGTTCAGGCTGGCGAAGCCGTTTTCGCCCGGCGTCACCTGCTGCGGCTTGCCGTCGAGGCTGACCTGTTCGCCCGGCTGCAGTTTGAAGTACACCAGCGCCACCGGCTGCGGTGGCGGCGCCGCTTTTTCAGGTTCCGCCGCTGCAGGCTGCGCGGTTTGCGGCGCGCTCGGCTGCTCCGTCAGGGTTTTCTGCGCCGGTGACGCCACGGTGTTTTGGGCGACGGCCTGGGCATCGTCCTTGCCGCCGCTCAGCCAGGCGATCGCGCCGATCACCAGCAGCGCGGCGACGCCGGCGCCGGCCATCATCGGGCGCGAGAATTGGGTGCCGCGCGCGGTAACGGCGCCGGCGGCGGCCGCAGCGGCGGCCGGGTTGGCGGCGACCAGCAAGTTCTCCGGCGCGGCGGCCGGGGTGCTGATGATTTCGTTTTCATCGGCGATCGGCAGATGCAACAGCTCGGCCATTTCATCGATGGTCTGCGGGCGGTCTTCCGGCTTCAGCGCCAGCGCGCGATCGACGGTGCGCAACAGCTCCGGCGAGTAGCCGGCGGGGCGGCGCTCGGCCAGCGGCTGGTAGCTGTCTTCGATGCTGCGCACCACGCTGACCGGCGGCGGCGAACCGACGATCAGCGTGTGCAGCACGGCGCCGAGCGCGTAGATATCGGTCCACGGCCCCTGTTCGCCGTCGCTGTTCTCAGTGTACTGCTCGATCGGCGCGAAGCCCGGTTTGAGCATGATCTCCGTTTCGTCCGACAGGTTGCCGATCTCTTTGCGCGCCGACCCGAAGTCCAGCAGCACCGGCAGCTGGCTCTCCTGGATTTGGATGTTATCCAGCGAAATGTCGCGGTGCAGATAGCCTTCCTGATGGATGGTGTTGATGGCGCTGAACAGCGGCGGCAGCAGCCGACGGATCCACGCCTCGTCGATTTTTTCCGGCTGCTGCGCCTGCAGGTTTTTCAGCGTGGTGCCGCTGTAAAACTGGGTGCCCATATAGGCGGTGCCGTTCTCTTCCCAGAAGCGCAATACGTGCAGCAGGCCGGGATGCGAGAAGCGCGCCAGCAGACGCGCCTCCTGAATAAAGCTGTTCAGCCCGGCCTGGAAAGTTTTGCTGAAGCGCTCGCCGCGCAGCCCGATGCTGAGATCGTCGTTGCGTTTCGCCAGCGAGGTCGGCATGTACTCCTTGATGGCGATGGTGCGTTCCAGTTGGTGATCGTAAGCGCGGTAGACGATGCCGAAGCCGCCTTCGCCGATCGCTTCCTGGATCTCGAATTCGTTGAATCGATAGCCGCTCGGCAGGCTGTTCGAATTCGGTTTGGTTATCCCGGTTCCCGACATAGTGATGACTCTCTGTGTTCAAAGGGCCGCCGTCTCGGCGGCCGCGGCGTTATGCCTGAAATTGACAAATGAATTCGTGGTTCTGCAGCGCGATATGCAGCTGGCGATAGCGCTGGTCGTTGGCGCTGCCGGTCAGCAGGGTGTGGCTGATCTGCGGCAGCAGGGTGTTGGTCAGGATGGCGTCAACCATGCGGCCGCCGGACTCCACCTCGGTGCAGCGGCTGACGATCTGCTCGATGACCGCGTCGTCGAAGGTGCAGACGATGTCGTGATTCTCCGCCAGGCGGCGCTGAATGCGGCCCAACTGCAGGCGCACGATGTTGCCCAGCGTGGCGTCGGTCAGCGGGTAATACGGCACCACCAGCAGACGGCCAAGCAAGGCGGCAGGGAACACCGACAGCAGCGGCTGGCGCAGCGCGCCGCTCAGCGCCTCCGGCTCCGGCAGCAGCTCCGGATCGCTGCACAGCCCGGCGATCAGATCGGTGCCGACGTTGGAGGTCAGAATGATGATGGTGTTGCGGAAATCGATATGACGGCCTTCGCCGTCCTCCATCCAGCCCTTGTCGAACACCTGGAAGAAGATCTCATGCACGTCCGGATGCGCCTTCTCGATCTCGTCCAACAGCACCACGCTGTATGGGCGGCGGCGCACCGCCTCGGTCAGCACGCCGCCTTCGCCGTAGCCGACATAGCCCGGGGGCGCGCCTTTCAGCGTCGAAACGGTGTGCGACTCCTGGAATTCGCTCATGTTGATGGTGATGACGTTCTGCTCGCCGCCGTACAGGGTTTCCGCCAGCGCCAGCGCGGTTTCGGTTTTGCCGACGCCGGAGGGCCCGGCCAGCAGGAACACCCCGACCGGCTTGTTCGGATCGTCCAGCCGCGCCCGTGAGGTGCGCACCCGGCGGGCGATCAGATCCAGCGCATGGCGTTGGCCGATCACGCGCTGGTTCAGGGTGTCGGAGAGTTGCAGCACCGCTTCAATCTCGTTTTTCACCATGCGGCCCAGCGGGATGCCGGTCCAGTCGGCCACCACCGCCGCCACGATGTTGGCGTCGACGGCGGCGAAGATCAGCGGCGCTTCGCCCTGCAGCGCGCTCAATTGCTGCTGCAGCTCGCTCAGTTGGGCGCGCAGCGCGTCGGCGTCAGGGCCCGCCTCCGTTTCTTCGCCGGCAGGCTCCTCCGCTTCCTGCCGGTGCAGCTGGGCGCGCAGCGTGATGATCTCTTGGATCAGCGTCAGCTCTTGCTGCCAGCGCTCGGTCAGCTGTTCGAGCTCCAGGCGCAGCGCGGTCAGCTGAGCTTCAATCTCCTGCGGGCGCAGGGGATCGCCGATGCCGACCTTGGCCTCGCGGCGGGCGATATCCAATTCGATCTGCAGCGCATCGATGCGATGGCGGCAGTCTTCAACCTGGGCGGGCTCGGCGTGTTGGCTGACCGCCACGCGCGCGCAGGCGGTATCCAGCAGCGCCACCGCCTTGTCCGGCAACTGGCGGGCCGGAATATAGCGATGGGACAGCCGCACCGCGGCATCCACCGCTTCATCCAGCAGCAGCACGCGGTGGTGTTGCTCCAGCGGGCTGACGGTGCTGCGCAGCATCAGCAGCGCTTTGTCTTCGCTCGGTTCGTGCACCTGCACCACCTGGAAACGGCGGGTGAGCGCCGGGTCTTTCTCGATGTATTTCTTGTATTCCGACCAGGTGGTGGCGCCCATGGTGCGCAGTTGGCCGCGCGCCAGCGCCGGTTTCAGCAGGTTGGCGGCGTCGCCGGTGCCCTGGGCGCCGCCGGCGCCGATCAGGGTGTGAATTTCGTCGATAAACAGGATGATTGGCGTCGGGCTGGACTGCACTTCGTCGATCACCGCCTGCAGCCGTTTTTCAAACTCGCCCTTAACGCCGGCGCCGGCCTGCAGCATGCCGATGTCCAACAGGCACAGCTTCACGTCGCGCAGCTGCGGCGGCACGTCGCCAGCCACGATGCGCAGCGCCAGGCCCTCCACCACCGCGGTTTTGCCGACGCCGGCCTCGCCGGTCAGCAGTGGGTTGTTCTGGCGGCGGCGCATCAGGATATCGATGATTTGCCGGATCTCTTCATCGCGGCCGGCCACCGGGTCGATCTCGCCGTCGCGCGCTCTGGCGGTCAGATCCTGGGCATACTGCGCCAGCACGCTTTCACCGCTGCGCGCCGCGCCGGATGCGTTCTCGGCGCGGCTTTCCGCCGGCGCATCCTCGGCGTTTTCCGCCGAGTGAGCGGTAATGGCGGCGAACTGCTCCATCAACAGATCGGTGTTGATGCGCTCGAACTGCGGGGAAATGGCCTTCAGCAGATGGCGCAGGCTGTAGGTTTTCAGAATGCCGAGCAGCAGGTGGCCGCCGCGGATGCGCGCCGCGCCGAATTTCAATGAGCCATAGACCCAGGCGCGTTCTACCGCGCTGTCGATGTGCTCGGACAGATCGGAGATGGCGCTGGCGCCGCGCGGCAGGCGATCGAGCGCCTCGACGATGTCGCGCGCCAGCTGCGCCTCGTCCAACGCGAAGTGGCGGACGATCTGCTGCAGATCGCCGTCCGGCGATTGCATCAGCTGATGCAGCCAGTGCGCCAGTTCGACGTAGGGGTTACCGCGCAGCTTGCAAAACGCCGTCGCACTTTCCAGAGAGGTGAATAACAGGCTATCCAGTTTGCCAAATAATACCGAGCGGCTGATTTCAGACATGGTTTTCCTCAGGTCTCAGGGTGGCCTGGCGCCGCAGGGCGCCGGCCGAAATAGGGTCAGAACGGGTTTTCCAGCGGTTCAGGGCTGAAGATCAGATCGTCGAGATCGCGCTGTCGCCGATGGTCGGCCAGCCAACTGCTCAGGCCCAATCGCTGCGCGCCGCCGAGCTGGATGCCGTGCGCCTGTTCCTTCGCCAGGATCAGGCGCACTTCCCAGACGAACTCGATGCCCAGATATTGGCGCACCCAGTCGCGCAGTTGCCGGCACAGATCGGCGCCCGGCAAGAAACGGTCATAGTCCTGCTGCGGCATCGGCCCCAGCTCGATGCGGAACTTGTGCTGGATATCGCGCACCGCGATGCCGAGAAAGGCCGACTCGCCGAGCCGCGGCGCGCCGCGTCCGGCCTTGAGCCGCGCCTGCTCGCGCGGCTCCACCCGCAGCCAGTGCGGCACGTTTTCGACGATGCGCACCGGCACCTTGAAATACTGCTGCAAAATCTTGCTCAGGCCTTCCGGATCGCGGCTGTGGCGAATCAGATGACCGGCCATAAAATGCTTGGCGTGGGCGTTGATGCTGTCGCGCTCTTGCTGCGCCGGCTGGCCGATGCCGATCAGGCTCGACAGGTACTCGTCGAAGCGCCGGTTGTCCGGGCGATCCAGCGATACCGTCGGCTGCGCGTCGGCCCAGGCGCGGTAAAACAGCAGCGTCAGGCGGTGATGGAACAGGTTGGTGAACGCCAGCAGGGTGGTGTCCTGATGGTGATACACCCGTTCGCGCACGTATTCGGTCAGGTGCAGCGGCAGCGGCCCGTTGGGGCCGAACAGGCCGAAACTGAAGATCGAAACGTCGTGCAGCGAGCCGTTGGCGCGCGGCGTCACCTGCGCCAGCGTGGAGGGCGCGAACGACAGCGACGGCTCCTGGCCCAGGCGCAGCATCTCGTGGCGCGGCAGCGGCGCGCGCCCCAGCAGGTAGGGTTGGCCGCCCTGGGCGTCGATGCGCCGCAGCAGCTGAAACAGATCGTGTTTGTAAGGCGCGCTGCGCAGCCGCGGCCAGAAGTCGTCCGGCAGGCGATACAGCGCGTTGATCTGCGGCGGCGCCAGTTCGGTGGCGATCATTTCCGCGCTCATATCAGCGTCCTTTTGCCCATGCGCGCCTGCCAGTGGGCGATTTCGCCGCGCTGCTGGCTGGAGAGCGTCATCTCGGTGAAGGTGTTCATCGCCACCAGGCGCGAGAACAGGCGCTCCAGCACGCTGCCGAGCAGGTAAGGGCTGTTGCCGGAGAACGCCTGTTCATCGACCGTCAGATCGATGGCGATGCCGCGTGCGAATACGATGGGGCCGGGCTCCGGCACACGCCGATAGACCGGCCGCAGGTTGCAGTGGCGCACGCCCTGGATCTGTTTGGCGATCGCCGGCTCGCTCAGGTTGCCGTACAGCCCCAGCAGCTGGCGCAGGCTGGCGGCGCCCTGTTCCGGATCGCCGTCCATCATGCTGAGGTAGTTCAGCTGCAGCTGGCTGATCAGCCGCCAGGTGATCATCCCTTCGGCCAGCGCCGGGCGCGGCGGGGTGGGGCCTTTGCGCAGCGAGACCTGCTTGATCGGGATCGAATCGGGCATCACGAAGTTGCCCTGATCCTGTTGCAACAGCATCAACGGCAGGTCGCGGCTGGTGCACAGCACGTCGGCGGTGAGGTATTTCAGATCGCTGTGCCACGGCGATTGCCGTTCGTCCACCAACGACACGAACACTTCTGAACCGGCATAACCGGTGCGGGTGCCGTAGCGGCGGGCGTGTTCCGACAGCGTGCGCTGTTCGCGCCGCAGCGAGAAGTAGGCGCCATAGTTGCCGTCGTCCGCGCTCAGGGTGCTGTAAAACGGCCGAAACTCTTGCTCGTAGCGTTTTTCGCTGGCGCTGCCGCCGAGCCGCTGCACCGAAAACACTTCGTAATCCAGCGGCCGGATATTGTCGACCACCAGATGGTATTCGTGGTTTTTTTCGTTGATCGCGATGCGTTCGGCGACCTTCGGAAACAGGTTGATCACCGGCGTGCAGTGCAGCGCCAAATGGGCGGCGTCGACCACCCGTTCCAGCGCGGCGTCGTGCCGATCCAGCAGCACCACGATCTCGAACTGGCGCAGCCCCTTTTTCCCTTCGCGCACGCTCTGCAGCAGCGGACGCAGACCGTTGACGCTGAAGAACTGGAAGCGCGCCGGGAAGGCGAAATACTCCTGCAGCAGCCGGTAGCCTTCAAAGTTGCGCAGGTCATTGGGCAGCAGCGCCTGCTCGGCGGCGAAGCCCTCCTGCCGCAGCCCGTCCAGCGCCAGCGCCCGCCGCTGCGGTTGCGGTTCCACCGTTTGGCAGACAAGCCCGACGCTGTGCTGCATCAGCAACTCCAGCAGCTGCTGCGCCTGCATGTCCGGCCCGGCCAGGTAAAACATCAATTGATCCAGCTGCAGATTGTTGAGCGTCACACTTTCGTAGCACTCGAGGCGAATGCGCAGCGCGCTGACGCAGCCGCTGTGCTGCAGCCCCAGCGAGGCCAGCGGGATATCGGCCGGAATGCCGCCCAGCTCGACGCCGGCGATGCGCACCGGCTGCAGCGTGACGTCATGCGCCGTGGTGTAACTGCAGGTGATGCCGCTTTTCTTCAGCGTCTGGCTGTCCATCATGGTGCCGCGCGGCACCACGAAGCCGTTGCTGATATCGCCCTTGCTGCTGTCCGGCTGCAGTTCGGCGATCGCCATCGACGGCGTCGGCGACAGGTAGTTGGGGTAGATGATCTCCAGCAAGCGCTGAGAAAAACGCGGGAACTCGGCGTCCATTTTCAACTGCACGCGCGAGGTGAGGAAGGCGAAGCCTTCCATCAGGCGCTCGATATAAGGGTCTGCCACGTCGATGCCGCGCATGCCGAGACGGCCCGCGACCTTCGGGTACTGTTCGGCGAACTCGGCGCCCATCTCACGCAGATAGGCCAGCTCGCGGTTGTAATAATCTAACAGTTTACTGTCCATCGCCTTACCCTATGTCTTTCAGATCGAAGTGGCCGTTTTCCAGATCCACGTCGGTACGGAACAGAAACTCCAGCGGATAGGGCACGCACCACAGGCGGCCCTTGATTTCGATCGACAGCACGTTGTGCAGCTCCAGCGAGCCGGTATCCGAGATGCAGCGCACCTGCAGCCCCTCGGGCAAAATGCGCGGCTCGAAATGGAGAATGGATTCGGTCAGCGCGCGCTGAATGTCGAGCCATTCGATGTCCGACATGCGCTTGCCCGCCAGCGAGGCGATGCCGTAATTCAGGGTGGAGCGCCGCACCTGCGGAAAATCGCCGAGATCCAGATTGGATTCGCTGTTGACGCAGTTGAACAGCCACTGCAGATCGCGCAATACCCGGCGGCGCAGCTCGCTGTGCGACACCAGGTTGCGCACCTGCGCCTCCTGCTTTTTCTGCGGTTCGTCGTCGGTCAGCATATCGAGCAGCACCGGCTGCATTTTGTCGCGCGAGGTCAGGCGTTCGCTGTCCTGACGATAGCGATAGCCCTGGTGGCGCAGATCGCCGCCGTCGTAGTGGGGTGGGCGCTTATCGTTCATGGTCAGGCGCTCGCGTCGAAGCTCAGCTGCCGCAGGCTGTGCAGTGGGAATTCATCGCTTTCGCTGAGCCAGGTTTTCAGGCCCAGCCCCGCATAGTGGGTGCCGTCGCCCAGCGGTTGCCATTCGGTGCGTTTGCCGAGCAGCAGCGCGTCGTCGCTGCCTTCGGGTAGCGGGTAACGGGCGGGCAGTTGGCACACCTGTTCGCGGCCATCGGTCAGGCGCACCAGCGCATGGCTCCACACCAGGTCGATGGCGCTCTGCGGCGCCTGAAACTGGATCGCGGCGATGTCGGCAAACGGCAGCCAGTAGTAAACGCCGTTCAGCGCCAGTTCGCATACTGGCCCGAGGCGGCCGTCACAGTCGGTCAGCCAGTCGAAACGCAGCTGCCGTTCTTGTTCGCCTTCGGCCAGCGTTAACCGCCCGGCGCCGGCCGGGGCGGCCTCCAGCGCTTCATCGCGCAGCGCCTGGGCCTGTTCGGCCGCCCCTTGCACATCCTGATGCAGCGCCTGCACCATTAGTTTCAGCCAAGGCTGATCCTGCCGCAGCAGCGCCGGCGCGGCCGTGCCGGCAAACACCGCTTGGCGTTGCAGCTCGGCGTTGACTGACTGCATCAGCAGCAGCGTGGTCGGTTGGGCGATCGGTTTCAGCGCCTGCCAGGATTTCAGCTGCGCGTTGGCGCGCGTCCAGTTGCCGCTCAGGCACAGCAGTTGCACCAGCGCGGCGCGCAGGTCGGCATCCGCCGGTTTCGCCTTGATATCGTTTTCGACGGCGGTGATGGCCGCGCCGATCGACTGGCCTTGCAGCATGCTTGCTAATGATTTCACAGGCTTTCCTTATAATCAGTGAGTGGCGCCGTTAACCGACAGATAGCTGCCGCTGGCAGGATCAACGCGGTCTGCGGCCAGCTTTTCCACCAGTTTGAAAGTCAGCGGGGCGGGGGCGCTCAGCAGCGGCTGCCAGGCGGTTTGCGCCTGCTGCACGCGCTGTTTGATCTTGTTCTCGTCGGCGGCGTCGACGCGCGGCATTTCAACGATCGCTTCACCGTTGAACGCCCAGGCGTGCAGCTTCGGTTCGAAGTTCAGCAGCAGGAAGCTGCCCGGCGCCTGCGGGTTGCCGCCCAAAATGAGCCGTTGGGCGTTGGCGCTGACGACGGTCAGCGCGCGATCGCCGCCGTTAACCTGCGCCAGCGGGTAACCTTGTAGGAACCACAGCGTCGGCGTGAGGGTTTGGCCGCCCTGTTGCAGCGTGACCGCGCCGCTGCCCTGCAGCCAGCCGTCCTCGCCGCAGCGCAGCGCGGCGCCGGCGGGAATGAACAGCGAGCCGCCGTTGGCCTCGTCACGCCAGAAGGTGCGGAAGTGGCAGCCCTGCGGCAGGCTGAAACGCTGAGCCGGCGCGCTGTCCGCCTGCGGAGAAGTCACGGCCACCGCCGCAGGGATCGCCGGTTGCGGCGGGGTTTCCTGCGGCTCGGAGGCCTCTTGTTTGACCACCGGTTTCCAGCCGCGCGTTTTGGCGGCTTCGCCGCTGGCCAGTTTCTCTCCGCGCTTGTCGGTCAGCGTCCAGGGCAGGTGGCCGGTTTTCGGGCACTGCTTTTCCAACAGATTGCCGACGCGCGGCAGAAAGTCGTTCAGCACCGCCGGATCCTGGCTTTGCGCCGAGACGATACGCAGCGGGATGCTTTTGCCGCACCAGCTTGCCGGATTGCTGTTTTTGACGTCATCGATAAACACTTCCAGCTTCTGGCTGGGGGAGTAAACCAGGCGATAGTTCATCGCCTGCGCGGTCGGCACCGCCATCAGGGCGACGAGCCCCGGCATCCAATATTTCATAGTGAACCTTGCTGTGAATGTGCGCTGCTCAGTCGCGGCTCAGAAACCGCTCCGCATCCGCCAGCGAATGCAGCAGGGTGGTTTCCTGCGGTGAGCCAATCCAGACGGCGATAGCGCTGTAGTTATCGCTGTTATTGTTTTTCTTCCATGCCTGCTGCATCAGGGCGATCCACTCGCTGGGGGAGTTGACCATGTGCAGCGACTGTTCCAGTTCGGTCTGGCTGAAGCTGTGCCAGAAGCCGTCGGTGCACAGCAGGAAAACGTCGCCGTCTTCCAGCTGCAGCACGTCACTGTACGTGGCGTCGCGCTCTTCGTTGAGCCCCAGCGCGAAATACAGCAGGTTGCTGTTGATGCCGTTGGTCTGGTAGCCGGCGTCCTGCATCTGTTGGATCAGGCTGTGGTCGGTGGTGACGGCATGCAGGTAGCCGCGGCGGAACAGGTACAGGCGGCTGTCGCCGGCGTGCGCCCAGTAGGCCAGCTGGTAATCGCGATCGATAAACAGACTGACCAGCGTGGTGCCCATCTTGCTGTATTCGTCCGACTGCCGCTGCTGCTGGTGGATGGCGGCGTTGGCGCTGGTGATGTGCTGACGAATGCTCTGGGCGTTCAGGTGCTTTTCGCCGTCGAAGTTTTGCAAAATGGTGTCGCGTGCCAGTTTGGCGGCGATATCGCCGCCCGGAAAACCGGCGATGCCGTCGCACACCACGAAGCAGGCGGCGCGGTTGCCGAGCACCTCGCCGGTCTGATCCTGGTTGGAGGCGCGGCCGCCCTGGTTGGAGGTAGAGGCTATGGTGATATTCATTACGCGTCCGGTTTGGTCTGTGAGTCTTTGTATTGATTCACTTCAACGTCATAGGCGTGCAGGAAGGCTTCGCCGAACAGGGTGTGGAAATCGTCCTCGATTTCGCCGGAGGTTTGCTGATAGTTCTTCACGAAGTAGTCCCACAGCGCGGCCTTGCGGTTGGCGGGCAGCGACAGACGCGGCGCCACGCCTTCCTTGCGCGCTTCTTCTTCGAGACGCTCCGGGTTAAACGACTGCAGCATGGCGGCGATGATGGCGCGAATACCGGCGATCATCCCCAACTGGTGCGCCTGCAGGTCGATCAGCGCGTCGCGCACCGCCTGCTCCGGCGGCATAAAGCCCGGCATCTGGCTGCCGAACATCTGCATCAGCACCGTTTTGCCCGAAGGCAGCAACTTGAACGGGTTGTTGGCTTCGTCGAGGATCATGGTCATCTCGGCCTTCACGCCGCGCTTGAGGATCGAGCGGGATGAGAGCAGGGCGACGGTGCCTTGCGAGAATAGGCTCAGCAGGCGCCCGGCCAGGCGGATCTGTTGTTCGTCGAAATGCGGCTGCGGCTGCAGATCGTCGAGACCGATGCCTTGCAGCAGCGCCGCCAGCAACGGTCCTTCCAAGGTGTCGCCATTCGGCGCGGCAGCGTGCTGCCGCTGGGCGGACTGGTAGGCAACCGGATCGATGCCCAGGCGGTTGCCCTGGCGCGGACGCGGCGGCTGCGCAGGCGGCTCCTGCGGGCTGAACTGCGGCGCGGGTTGGGATTGCGGTTCGGGCATCTGCACGGGCGGCGGCGTTGGCTGAGGGCGCGGCGCTACCGGCTGTGCGGCGGCCGGAGCCGGTGCTGGCGGCGGGGACGGTGGCTGTACCGCTTCCTCCGGCTGAGCCAGCGGCACGGCGCCGCCCATCAGCAGCCCCAGCGGATCGTTGCTGTTCAGCGTCTCTGGCGAAGCGGGCGCGGATGAGCCGCCGAACAGCGCCAGCGGATCCAGCTCTTGTTCCGGTTGCTGCGCATTTCGGGCCGGTGTTGCCGGACGCGTCGGCGCAGCCTGCTCCGCCAGCAGCGCGCTGGGGGTGGTGTCGGCCAGAATGTGTTCGCGTTCAAAAGTGGTGTCGGTATTGAACAGCGCCGCCGGATCGGTTTGCTGTTGCTGCAGTTGGCGCAGATCGACCTCGCCCGCCAGCTGCGCCAGCGGATCGGCCGGGTTCAGCTCGCGAGTGGAGGTATCCAGCAGCGGATGATTATCCGGGCTGGCGACCGGCGGCGGTGCGGCGGCCGCCGGCGCGTTCGGCGTAAACTCTTCCACCAGGCTGTCCCAGATTTCGTTGGGGATTGGCGCGGCGGATGGTTCTTTGGCAGCGGCAACAGGGGCTGCCGCCGCAGCAACGGCGGCGACCTTGGCCACCGGTTGAACCTGTGGCGCGGCGTGTTGCTGCAGCGCGCTGACTTCAATCTGGTAATCGTCGATGCCGAGCACGTCGCCATCCTGCAATTCAACCTGGCGGCCGCGCTCCAGCGGAATGTCGTTAAGCAGCACGCGGGTGACGTTGCCGCGGTTGGTGATGCGGCATTCGCCGTCAGCGGAAATATGCACGATAGCCTGCAGGCGGGAAATGGCGCGCTCTTCGTCCGGCAGCACCAGGTTGTTGTCCACGCTGCGGCCGATGGTGCCGCCCGGCGGCAGAAAATCGCAACTGCTCTGCGGCGGAACCTGGCCGCTTTTATTTTTTACAATGGAAAATCGCATAAGGCATTCCTGCTGATTAGATCTTATGGCCAGACAGTGGAACTCGATAACTGGATGAGTTTGACTTAATTTCTTTCCTAAGAGAGATCTTTGAATGTGAGTGACTAATTTTTGGGTTAACGCATTATATGATCGAAAACTTCAATGTAATAACGTGAGGCTGTATATGTCAGGTGATGTCTTTGCTATTATTCGCATTATTCTTAGTCTTTCTTTTGTAATAGAGGTTAGTTGGTAATTGAGACAGGTAAGTAAAGGCGAATATAATACTGGCGTACCACACCTCATCATAGTCTTGAAATTTTATATTGAGCATTGGATCTAGTATCTCAGAACCATAGTTAAACACTAAACCCTGGATGATGCTTGCAAATAAATTCACTATGGTAGCCATCACAAAAAGAGAATAGGATTTTTTATTGTTGGTTTTTTGTTTTAGGTGATAAAGCCCGACAAATACTAAGACTGACAGGAAAAAGTATAAAAACACAAATGAGTAAGAGTAGGTGGAAAGTGTGACGTCATCGATCACTGTTTTTTCCTTATCCCAATGCTCTAAAATTCCATATGGTTTGTACTGAGTAATAGAAAGCCAAGGAATATTTTCCCAATGACTGATGATTAATGGTGCCGGTATATTTTCAAGTAATAAATTATAAGTGATAAAAATGTAATTAATTTGAGGATGATGGCTGCAAAAAAATGAATTCTATCACTGCGGCTATTACTTTGAGTAACGTTCAAAAATGGTTTCAGCTTCACTGGCGTTCTGCAGTGAAAGACAATCTAAAGTGTAGTAAGTCCCTTGAACTGAGCCTTGGCTGTTTTTATTTGCGTACTGTTCAGCCAGTTTTTCACCTTGTTCAAATGCATCCATCGGCAGTTTACTCAATTCTAAATAGGCGGAAGCGGAACGGAAGGCGTCTTGTTTGGTTTTTTCTGAGTCAGTAGACTTCCCAATGCAACGGCTGACTAACCAATTTTTATATAGTGCCTCTTGCGATAAAGCATTGAGCGAGTTTTCAGCAAGGGCTACATGGCTTCCGAGCAGCAGAAACATTAAAAAGTACGTGTATCTTCTCATCCGAGATAACCTTTGATATGAGCCGTCGTTTGAGCAACTCTGATATCAGTTGTCGTCTTTCCCTTGGTATTTCTTGATGATAGCTTGCAACGCTTGGCTATGTACAAGATCGATGCACTTGGCCATCGTCATCGGCTCTCCAGACATGCTGTCATAGGGCTTTGCCAGAAATTCTTTTGCCAGCGCCCTGACAGCGGTATGCGCTTCCAGAGAATAATCGCCGAACTCCATGTAACCCCGAGCGGCGGCGGCGGCATCGTTTTTGACTTCTTTTGCTGAGTACCCCTCGGCGATGCAAACGCTAAGCGCGTAGTTTTTGAGGTACTCAGCAGGGGAATACTTTCCGTTGGCGGAAGCTTCAGTATTCAATACCGCCAACATGAGTAGGAATACAGTTTTAATCGTATGATGTGAGTTCATCGATTCGTTTTTGCATGGTATCGGCCAGGCAGTCTTTGTCATCACGGCATTTATCCCTTTGCAGTAACCAAGATTTTTGCGTGCTGTTTAAAGTGGCTACCAGTTTTTTATCTCCTGCATCGGCCGCCTGCTTTTTTGCCAACAGCCAAGCTTGAGAAACGCTTTTGTCATAGGCGGATAAATTGAAGTCTGAGCAGATAGTTTTTTCAACAACGCTTGTAGATTTAGCACAGTCGAAAGACGCTGCAGGTTTAGGATCTTTCGGTAACCGTTCTAATTGCAGTAGCGAACCATCGTACCAATTAACCAGCATTTTTTGTGGATTGAGAGCGGCAAAGCTGGAGCCTGCACCATTATCGGCTGGGCCGAATGATCCGGAGTGACAAGCGATCTTGAAAAGAGAGACTTCTGCTTGGCCGTTTTCTTTCAATGCATAGTTTTTAGCCGAGATGCTTTTATCTCCGCCCATCGACTTGCCGATGAATTGATTTAGCGTGCTTCTCTCAATAGTTAAGGTTGGCGCTGTGCAGACGTCTTTTTCCGGCAGATTGTTTTCTATTGATTGAGCGGAAATATTGATCACTCTTCCTAGTAATCGAGGGTCGTTAAATTGATAGCTAAGCGTGCGGGTAGTCTCATTGTCTATGTTGACCTGAGTCACTTGCCATAAGCCATCAATAGTTGATGATGTTGGGGCATTAACGTTTTTTTCTGCTGCACATGCAGTAAGTGAGAAAAATACGCTACTAATTAAAAATGCAGATAATTTCATTGTGGCGAATTCCTTAGCGATAGTTTCCATTTAAATAGAGCTCGACTTCGTAATTTCTTCTGTTTATCAGCCCTTTCATCACTTTTCCACCTGAGGTAATGGCACGTTTTATTTCTGTCATTGCATCAGATATTTTGCTCTGATTAATGAATGCTGCGACGTTGTTGAGTCGACCACCTGGATTATAAGCAAAGGAGACTAACGCATCAAACTCTTGTTGTGTGAGTGGAACAAGAATTTTATTCCTAACAGCTCTTTCATAGGCAGGTACTATAAATTTAAGTAGTTCCGTTTCCTGTGTGTCGGTTAAAACCACTAAATTGTGATTTTCTTTCGCGAAATCTTTAGCTTGCTGATGATGTAACCCGGCGGCTGCACTGATTTTATCTGCAGTTGCGTTGTCTAATCCAATCGCGATCATGGTATTTTTTATTGATTCTATAGAGCGAGCTTTCATATCATAACCCGGCCCCAGAGTGACCCCGCTTGCACCGCCAGGCCAATGTAGGTGGTTACTTACTCCGCGCCATGCTTCAATGTTAAAGATAAACCTTAAACCGCTTTGTGAAATGCCCATAGCTCCGGGACCTTGACGACCTGCACTACCACCGATAGGAGGTTGTGGTGCTCGAGTTTCGACGTGTGAACCCAGGGCTAAGAATGTTTTTCGACCAGCGATGCCGTCAACATGCAGACCTTTTTTACGTTGCACTTTTTTTACTGCTAATTCAGTCTTTAGACCGAATATGCCATCAGAGTTAAGAATAGCCCCCTGTTTATTAAGCAATTCTTGCAATGATTTTACGTGATTTCCTCTGTCACCTTTTCTAATCGCTTTCATCATGATTTCCTTATCTAAAAAACATCGCTTGCCAAACCAACCTCCCCATAATGGGGAGGTTGTATAACAATTAAGCTTCGCGGTTTTCCTTGATGTTCCAACCTGCGCTGCTTTCGGCGCCTTTGCCGCCTTTGTCGCTCTGCTCCCAGTACTGCTGTTTCACTTTCGCCGCCTGGAAGGAGTAGGTGACGCCCACGGTGTCTTCGCCGCCTGCACCAGTGTACTGCACGGCGGTGACCAGCACGTCTTCCAGGGTGATTTTTGCGTATTCAACCTGGGTGCCGCCCGCCTTGCAAACCGACAGCTCAATCTTGGTCAGGTGTTTGCCGCTTGAGCAGTGTTTCAGCAAGGCCGGGGTTGACTTGTCGATCAGCGCGTTGACGTGCAGATCGTTGAAGCACACTTTACCGGCGCCGCCGCCGCCGCCAACGCCCATATTGCCTGGTTGAGAGGCGCCCCAGGAGAAAGAAGTAATGTCGGTCCAGCCTTTGTGATTCGAATCTTTGGATTCGCCGCTGGCACCTTCAACTTTCAGGAACATATCAATAGCCATAGTTTCTTCACTCTTTATTAAGGGTTAACAGTAGTATTAACGTTACGTTGAAAAACTCAGGTAATAGCAGCAGGAATTGCAAGTGTGGTAATGCATTACCAATTTATATCCTTGTGCCATGCACCTTCTTAAATACCGAAAACTATCGGTACGGGTTACCGAGCCATTATTAAAATGATAATGGCTCAATGCTTAATTATTTCGCGTTGTCTTGGTTCCATGTTCGTTCTGGGTTGCCTACGATAAGCTGACGATATAAAGGTTTCATGCTTTGCCTCCTTTGCAGGGGAAGCGAGTCGCCAGAGCCTCTTCAATCAGGGGGGCAGCCCTTTCGTGCAGGCGCGCAGCGGGAAGTTTATTAAAGAGTTCGAACACAAACTCCTGCAGAGTGGCGGTTTGTAGCTGGCTGTATTGGCACCAGCTTTTTCCTTCCGTCGCGTCCAGCACGCCCAGCAAATAAATTCGCGCTTTCTCTTTTTCCTGTTTATCTGTACTGCGATAGAAACGGAAAAAGTCGCTGCCTGGCAGATTGACATCATCGGACGTCAAATGCGCTATCGATGTCTGCTCTGCGGAAGCTGGCGGCGCGGCGGAGAGCGAGCAGACGACCGCCAACAGCGATGCCAGATAAAACCGCTTTGCCTTCATCTTTCTTTCCCTGTGATGAGGTTAATGTATCAGCCAGGCCGCACTACCGCGGCCTGACTTCAGTCCATCAGGACGCGTCGTTTTGTTTCAGCGAAGGCAGCTTCGACACCAGGCGCAGGGAGACGGTCAGGCCTTCCAGCTGGTAGTGCGGGCGCAGGAAGAACTTGGCGCTGTAGTAGCCCGGGTTGTCTTCGATCTCTTCCACCTGCACTTCCGCCGCGGCCAGCGGTTTGCGCGACTTGGTTTCCTGCGAGGAGTTGGCCGGATCGCCGTCCACGTAGTTCATGATCCAGTCGTTCAGCCAGCGCTCCATGTCGTCGCGCTCGCGGAAGGAGCCAATTTTGTCGCGCACGATGCACTTCAGATAGTGCGCGAAGCGGCAGCAGGCGAACAGGTATGGCAGGCGCGCGGAAAGCTGGGCGTTGGCTGAGGCGTCGGCGTCGTAGTATTCCGCCGGCTTCTGCAGCGACTGCGCGCCGATAAAGGCGGCGAAGTCGGAGTTTTTGCGGTGCACCAGCGGCATAAAGCCGTTTTTGGCCAGCTCGGCTTCGCGGCGATCGCTGATGGCGATCTCGGTCGGGCACTTCATGTCCACGCCGCCGTCGTCGCTCGGGAAGGTATGGCACGGCAGGTTTTCCACCGCGCCGCCGGATTCCACCCCGCGAATGGCGGTGCACCAGCCGAACTCTTTGAACGAACGGTTGATGTTGGCGGCCATGGCGTAGGCGGCGTTGGTCCAGGTGTAGTTGCCGTGGGTCGCGCCGTCGGTATCTTCTTCGAAGTCAAACTCGTCCACCGGATTGGTGCGGATGCCATACGGCAGGCGCGCCAGGAAGCGCGGCATCACCAGGCCCAGGTAGCGCGCGTCTTCCGATTCGCGCAGGCTGCGCCAGGCGGCGTATTCGGTGTTCTGGAAAATCTTGGTCAGATCGCGTGGGTTGGAGAGCTCCTGCCAGGACTCCATCTGCATCACGCTCGGTGCGGTGCCGGCGATGAACGGGCAGTGCGAGGCGGCGCCGATCTTGGCCATTTCGCCCAGCAGCTCCACGTCCTGCGGGCTGTGATCGAAGTAGTAGTCGCCCACCAGGCAGCCGAACGGCTCGCCGCCGAACTGGCCATATTCTTCTTCGTAGATTTTCTTGAAGATCGGGCTCTGATCCCAGCCCACGCCTTTATAACGCTTCAGCGTGCGGCCCAGCTCCTGCTTGGAAATGCTCATGAAGCGGATCTTCAGCATCTCGTCGGTTTCAGAGTTGTTGACCAGGTAGTGCAGGCCGTGCCACGCGCCTTCCAGCTTCTGGAAATCGTCGTGGTGAATGATCTGGTTGATCTGCTGCGACAGCTTTTCGTCGATTTCCGCGATCAGCGCCTGGATGGTGCGATAGGCGTCGGAAGAAACGGTGACGGTATTTTCCAGCGCCTGCTGCGCCAGAGTTTTCACCGCGTTCTCGACCGCTTCTTTGGCCTGATCGGTCTTCGGCCGGAACTCTTTGTTCAACAGCGCGCTGAACTCATCGCTGGAAAAAGTCTCGGTGGTTTGCAACGCATTTTGTTGCTGAGGCGAGTTGCTCATCGATTAATCCTCACGCTCGTTGTTGTCATCGTTAACCGCCGGCTTCGGCGCGTCGGTCAGGGATTTCAGCAGCGCCGGGTTTTGCAGGATCTTGGAGATCAGCTCCTCGGCGCCGTTCTTGCCGTCCATGTAGGACAGCAGGTTGGAAAGCTGGGTGCGGGCATCCAGCAGATTGTCCAGCGCGTCGACCTTGCGGGCGATAGCGGCGGGGGAGAAGTCTTCCATGCTTTCGAAGGTCAGATCGATGTTCAGCTTGCCTTCGCCGGTCAGGGTATTGTCAACCTGGTAAGCGACGCGCGGCTTCAGCGATTTCATGCGCTCGTCGAAGTTGTCGACGTCGATTTCCATGAACTTGCGCTCTTCCACGCTGGCTTGCGGATCGACCGCTTTCCCCACCAGATCCGCCATCACGCCCATCACGAACGGCAGCTGGATTTTGCGCTCTGCGCCATAAATTTCGACATCGTATTCAATCTGTACGCGCGGCGCGCGGTTGCGGGCGATGAATTTCTGCCCGCTGCGGGATTTCGAGTTTGACATGATTTACTCCATCTAATGGCGATTGGGAACGCGCCTCGTCCGGCTGGGAGAGTCAGGTTCTGATTCGGGTCTGCGCAGGGGCAGACGGTATCGGGTGTCGTCAAGAGAACAAAAGTCGGCGGCTAGCTGTTCTCCTCGTGGTCGGGGCGACCGAGAATGGTCTCCAGTTGGTTAAGCCCATCGGGCGCCAAATCGCGGACGATTTGCATAAAGTCCAGCGCAATCAGCCGCTGGACCCGATCGATCATCAGCGGCGCCGGGTGGCTTGGCTCATGAAGACGAAAATAGTTTTTCACCTTGTCCAGCATCAGCTGGGCGTCGTCGCGCGACTGGATCTGCGCGCTGCGCCAGTTGAGTGGGGCAGAGGCGCTCTGCACGGCGGCCGGTGGTTGCTCAGCGGCGGTTTCCTGTGTGGCGTCCGCTTCGGTGGCGGCCGGGGCCTCGCTCTGGCCGGCGAGCGCCACCAACGAAAAGACCTTGGTCAGCGCGCTCATTTCCGGCAGCGCGCTTTCACCCAGATGGCGGGTCACTTCGCTGCGGATGGCGGCCAGGGTGTTGGCGATGTGCATCACCAGCGCGCCTTCGGGGCGATCCTGCTGCGCCAGTTCATCCTGCAGCCGCGCACGGCCGCCGGGAAAGTTGGGGCACTCTTGCTTGCTGCCGTCGAGCAGGGCGCCCGCATCGCGCAGCGAGATTTCACCGGCGGCGCTTTTCAGCAGCGGCGCGGCGCGCACGCTGGCGGCCAGCGCGGCCTTGTCGCCAAGGTCGGCCAGCGCGTTGATGCGAAACAGCGGGTCGGCCTCGCCGTCGAACTCCAGCGGCGGCTGCAGAGCATCCCAGTAGCGGAGTATCGCCTGGTGGATCAGCGTCAGCCCGTCGGCATAGCCCGGCAATCCGCGCAGCTGGGTCCAGGCGCGGGTGAGATACAGCATGACGCGCAGGTCTTTGGTGCGTGCCAGCAGCGAGCTTGCGAGGCGCTCGACCTGCACCCAGTCCGGCGCCTCTTCCGGAATGATGGTGCTGCCGAACTGTTGTTCGGCCTTGCCGGTGGCGGCGCGCGCCATGGCCAGAAAGTCGGCGTCGTATTCCAGGTTGTCGCCGCAGGGTGTGTCCGCGTCAACCGGGGCCAGCAGGGTATCGGTGTCGATAGCCATAAAATTTCCTTCAACGAGCGATGTTAATCAAACATTTGCGGGTACTGGCCGCCGCGGCCGGGGCGCGCCCAGCCGTTGGGCTCGAACAGCAGTGAAAACAGCTGCACGGTGAGGTTGCCGCTGTGCACGTGGGTGTAGAGCGGGTGTCCGTCGGCCTGGTTGGTCCACCAGAAGCTGGTGTACTGCGCCGGATCGAAACAGTCGGCGGCCTGTTGCCAGCCGAGGCCCGGTACGTCCGGATGCTGGAACCCGATAATCGACAATATCTCGGAGTCCGCTTCCGCCGGCGGGCTGGGCAGCGCCGGGATCGCCTGCAGCGTGCGGTCGATCTGTTCGGCGGAGAAGCCGTTGCGCACACCGTTCAGCAGGGTATGGCCGAGCTGTTGGTACCAGCTCGCCGCCATGTTCAGCTGTTGCGGGCGCCAATCCTGTTGGCTGAACAGGCGCAGCGCGCAGATGGGGTAACGCCGCCCGACGCGGTCGCGCGCCGGCAACAGGCAGCCCATCTGCACGTACTGGCTGCCGAGCGTGGCGGGGATCACGAAGTTCCACACCGGCGCGTTGCTGAACGGGTGATCGTTTGGCCCCTGCGCATCGCGCTGCAAATTCACCAGCCCGTTATGGAACCAGTGGGCCCAGTTGTTGATCACCGGGTCAGGCAAACGGCGTTGCAGGAAGTCACCGGCGGAAGGAAGTTTGCCGTACCAGCCGATGCTCGTCGGGGCGCTTGAATCAGTGCTCATGGTCATGTCCTTTCGGGGCTACGGGCACGAGAAGGCCGGCAGTTGGAACGGATTGCGAATGCTGTTGGGCGTGAACTCCAGCGTGACGCGGTGGCCGTCGAGATTGAACGTCGCCTGACGGCCGAGGCCGCCGGTGCCCGAAGACTGCGCCATATCCACCAGGCGGTTCAGCGCCCACGGCCCGCTGGTCACCAGGCTGGCGGTGGTGCCGTTGGCCAGCGCCAGCTGCAGATGCACCTGGTTGGTATTGCGGGTGCCCGGCCAGCTGACCACCAGCGGTACCTGCGGGCCGTGGCTGTATTTGAACAGCTGCCCGTCGATATCCAGCGTCAGGTTGAGGATGTCGTTATCCATCCGCACCGGCCGCACGGTCACGCGGTACGAGGGCGTCGCGGTACCGTTGGCGAAGAAGGCGTCGCGGATGCGCTGCGCCTGCTGGAACGAACGCAGGATGCCTTCGCCGCCGGGCAGCGTCTTGCCGTCCACGCCGGGGGTAAAGCGCCAGTTGGCGCGGGTAGTGTCGACCTTGCCCTGCAGGTTGTCGCGGAAGAAGCTGTCCATCAGCCCGCTGTTCGGCGCGAACATGCGCGCCAAATCGTCCGGCGTCACTTCCTGGCGCGCCCGGGCCACCAGCGGATAACGCCCGGCGATCGCCTGGCGGCAGAAGCTGCCGACCTCGAAGCTGATGCGCTTTTTCACGTTCTCCATCTCTTTGCGCTGGGTGTCGCTGCTGGCGCCGATCGCCAGTGACAGCAGCATCTGTTTGAACGGCACCGGCAAGCGGCCGGACTCGGCCTGCAGGCGCGGGATGATGTCGCTCGGCGGCGCCGACATGCCGCTGTTGGCCGCGCCTTGCACCGCCGTCAGGTAGCTGTACAGCTCATCGACCTGTTTCAGCACGCTGTCGAAAGGGATCGCCTTATTGCCTTCGCCCTGGCTTTGCGCCAGCTCCAGCAGCGGCGCGAAGTGCGCCATCACCAGCTGTTCCGGCTGGGCCGACACGTCGCCGTCGGCGTTGGCCGGCCGGTTGGTGAACAGCGCCTCCAGCGTGCGGTTGGCGTTTTGATTCAGCCTGTCTTCGGTTTTGGCCAGCAGCGAGCGGGAATCGGCGTCGCTTTTCTCGTCGCGCAGGGTGACGTTTTTGCTGACGTTGACCAGCAGGTTGCGCATCGGCGACGGGTTGCCTGACAGCAGGCGCGCGCTGCTGATGCGCTGGGTCAGGTTGCCGATGTTGGCCAGTTGGATATCCCCCAGCAGCTCATCCCAGGCGCTGATGAAATCCTGCATGTACAGCTGGCGGATGGTCTTGGTCAAATCGGCGCTCTTCTGCTCCGGCGTCTGGCTGTTCAACACCCAGACGTCTTCCTTGCGCAGGGTATCGGTCACCGGATCGATGTTGTCGTTGAACGCTTTCCAGTACCCTTGCGAGGTGAACAGGCCCGGCACGCCGTCGGTGACCGGTTTGCCGCTTTTGCGGCTGAACGCCAGCTCGGTCTGCGGGCCGGCCAAATCGACCAGGCTGACCGGCTTGATGTCGGTCTGTTTCAGCAGCAAGCGCTTGAGGCGGCCATAGACGCGCTGCGACAGCGGCGCCCGATTGATGGCGGCCTGCGCCTGCGCCACCAGCTGTTCATCTTTGGCGTAGGGCGAGGCCTGGATCTGCGCATCCAGCAGTTGGCTCAGGTGCCATTCGATCTGTTGCAGCTGTTTTTGGGTGCTGCCCTGCGGCAGGTTGCGCTGCAGGTTGAGCATCACCCAGGCGCGCAGGAATTTGCCGTCGTACTGCTTCGGCAGGTACAGCATCTGGTAGGCCTTCAAAGCTTCATAGCTGAAGTCCGCGTCGCCGTGGTTGTCGTTGCGCAGCGTGGTGGCGATCTGTTGCGCCACCTGCGGCAGCAGCAGCTCTTTCAGCGCTTTTTGGTACAGGGCATTGCCGGCGTCACCGACCTGATCGCCGCGGAACAGCCCCATGCGGTAAGTGAACGGCGGATCGTCCAGCGAAAAGTTCTGGCTGTCCGGCAGGTGCAGCAGGCTGTTGAGGAACGGCAGCAGCGAGAACATGTCGCCGTTGCCCACCTGCGTCAGGTTTTGCCCCTGGCGCTCGACGCCGGGCACCTTGGCGGCCACTTCCGCCAGGTAGGCCTTGTTGTTGCCGTAGCTGGTGAACCAGAGCATCGCCAGCACCGCCAGGATCACCGCCAGCGCGATGTAACCCGCCCAGTGCAGGGCGCGGTTGCGGTATTCCCACCAGCGGTTGCTGCCCGCCAGCCCGGACTCCTGGAAGATCACCGATTCCAGCGTCTCTTTCAGGAAGAAGCTCTGGCCCTTGGCCGCCGGGATCGGCGTTTCCTGGCCCACGCTGTCCCAGGCCGCGTTGGCCTGCGCCCCTGAGTTGGCCGTCGGCAGCTGCAGGTAGCGGTTCAGTTCGCCCATCACCCGGTCGAACGGCAGCCCCTCTTGGGTGCCGCTGGTGAAATAGATGCCGCGCGGGGTAAAGCGGGTTTCAAAACTGGAGGTGGCGAACACCTGTTCCAGATAGTGGCCGAGCAGCGGGCGCAGCGCGGCGAATTCCTGCGGGAACAGATAGCTTTCGGCGCGTTGGCGCGCGTCGTGCTCCATCAGCAGCGTATCCGGCAGCGCCGCATCCAACCGTTGTTGCAGCAGGGCGTATTGCTGTTCGAAGGCGGCGTTCAGGTTGAAGTCCGGCTGCCGCGAGCGTTCGTAAGGGAAGGTGAATCCCCAGATCTGGTCGCGCTGCGCTTTGTCGAAGCTGCCGAAATAGGCCATAAAGCCGTTGAGCAGGTCGGTTTTGGTCACCAGCACATAGACCGGGAAGTGAATGCCCAGCTGTTCGTGCAGTTCGATCAGGCGTTTGCGCAGCGCGCTGGCCTGGGCGGCGCGCGCTTCGGCGCTGTCGCTCAGCAGATCGGCGACGCTGATGGTGACCATCACGCCGTTGATTGGCTGGCGGGTGCGATATTTTTTCAGCAGCGCGACGAAGCTTTGCCATTCGCCGGCGTCTTCTTCGCGCTGGCTTTCCTGGGTGGTGTAGCGGCCGGCGGTGTCGAGCAACACGGCGTCGTTGGTAAACCACCAGTCGCAGTTGCGGGTGCCGCCCACGCCGCGCAGCGCGGATTTGCCGAAGCGATCCGCCAGCGGGAAGTGCAGGCCGGAATTGACCAGCGCGGTGGTCTTGCCGGCGCCGGGCGCGCCGATGATCACATACCACGGCAGTTGGTACAGGTATTGGCGGCTAAAGCGGGTCATCCAGCGGTGTTTGCCGTCGCCCTGGCCCGGTGCGAAGCGCGCCTTTTTCAGCAGCTGCGCCGCTTCGTCGAAGCGCTGCGCCAGCTGATCGTCTTGTTTAACCTCTGGCTTGCCGTCTTCCGCCGGCACCGTTTCGGCGGCGCGCAGGTTGCTCAGCAGGCGGCTGTTGAACCAGGCGCTGTAGAGGCGCGGGATCAGGCGGCACAGGAACCAGATCAGGTAGATGACGCCAATGGCGATCTGGCGGTTAAGTTCCGGCTCCAGCGGGCGATAGTCGCCGATGGCCACCAGCGGGCCGATCATCCAGATGATGAACGCCAGCGCGGTAATGCCGACAAAGCCCCACAGCAGGCGGCTGGTGATGATGGAGAATAACGTACTGAGCATTACTTTCCGGTTCCTTGCGGCAAGCCGTTGATTTCCGCCTGGGTGTTTTCCGGGGCGACCAACAGCGTAATTTCTACCCGGCGGTTCAACGCGCGGTTCACTTTGTTATCGTTCGGCGCGACGGGGTTGCTCTCGCCGCGGCCCTCGGCCTTGACCCGTTGCGGGTTGGCGAGGTGTTTTTGCAAGCGGGCGCTGACCGCTTCGGCGCGCGCCAGCGACAGCTCCCAGTTGGAGGCGAAACGGGCGCTGCGGATCGGCAGGTTGTCGCTGTAGCCGGTGACCAGGATCTTGCCGCTGACGCCGTTCATGGCGGCGGCGATGCGGTCGATGACCGGGATATAGTTGGCGCGCACCGTGGTGGCGGCGGAGTCGAACAGCCCGTCGCCTTTCAGGATCACCACGCTTTGCTGCGCTTCGTCGCGCACCACCACCAGCCCTTCGGCGATCTCTTTGCGCAGGAAGCTTTTCAGGCTCAGCGTCGGCGGCGCGGCCGGCGCCGGGTTACCGATCGCCACCTGCGGCAGATTGGTTTGGTAAATCGCCGCCAGCACCGGGCTGGTGTTGTCGCCCAGCCGCCAGTTGAGGGCGATGAACAGCAGCGAAGCCAGGAAGCCGGTCAGCGCCACGCAGGCCCACAGCGGCACCAGCGGCCGCCACAGTTTCTGCTGTACCGGCAGATCCAGCGCATGAGGCGACAGCGGCGGGGCATAGCCGCCGCGCACCGTCCGGATCAGCTGCAGCAGGCGCTGCTTCATGGTTTCCAGCTGAGAACGGCCGTTTTCCATGACCCGATAGCGGCCTTCAAAGCCCAGCAGCAGGCAATAATTGATCAGTTCCAGCAGGTTGATGTGCTCACGCGGGCTCTGCGACAGCTTGGCCAGCAGCTGGAAAAACTTTTCGCCGCCCCAGGTTTCGTTATGGAAGGTCACCAGCAGCCCGCTGCCGGACCACACGCTGTTGCTGCCCCACGGGGTCAGCGCCGCCGCTTCATCCAGCGCGGTGCACAGGCAATAACGCGCGCCGATGATCACTTCGTACGGCAGATTGGCGCGTTGGCCGCGGATCTCGAAGCGGCGCATTTCGTCGATCAGCTGTTGGCGCAGCTGCGCCGGGTTGGCGTGCGTGGCCGACTGGCGGATCTGCGAAATGGCGTTCAGCAGCGGGTTGGCGGCGTCCACCAGCGGATTGGCCGCTGGCGCCATGCTATTTTCCTGAGTCATAGGTTACCGGTCCGTATGGCTGCGAATCGCCCAAAATTCCATGTCCAGCCCCGGGAACTCACCGGCCAGATGCAGGGCGAAGGCGCTGGATTTTTCCATCTGTTTCCACAGGTCGCCGCCTTTTTCCAGCTCGAAATAGGTGTAGCCGGCGTGATAGGGGATCTGACGCGGCGCGGCGGGCATGGTGCGCAGGCCGATGCCCGGCAGCTGCAGCTGCACCAGATCGCGGATGCGCGTGACCGGGGCGATCTTCATCTGCGCCGGGAAGTGGGTCAGCAACACCTCGGCGGCCACGTCGGCGCGCACTGCCAAGACGAAACCGAAGTCGCGCATCATTTTGGTGTCCTGCACGGTAGCGACGTTCAACCCGTGGGATCGTTCGACCAGCGTCAGCTGAATGGCGTTGTCTTCCAGCACCACCGACAGGCCCTGACGCAGCAACAGCATCAGCTTACCGAAGCACAGCGCCAGGTTGTCGTGGTCGTACACCGGCAGGCGGCCTTCCGGGGTGCGCTGCGCCGAGAAGCTGGCGAGCTCTGTGGCGAACTGCAGCCAATCGGCGAACAGGCGTTCCGGGTGCAGATGGTCGAGGTGATAGGCATGGCTCACCTGGCCAAGATGACGGTTGATCAGCTGCAGCAGCATGAAATCGACCATTTCGGAACTGCCGCCGCGGCCCGGCTGCAGCAGGCGTTGGCTCATCTGCTGGCTGCGCTGCTGCAGCAGGCCCTGCAGGTCGTTGATGAAGGTTTTCAGTACCGGGTTGCCCTGGCAGTTCAGCATCGGCGGGATTTGCGCCGTATCAAGACGCAGGCTGTTGTCGCCGCGCTTTTCCAGCACGCGGGTAACGCCGAGCGCCGTCCATTCGGCGTTCAGCTCGCTCTCCAGCATCAGCCGCAGGCGCAGGCGACCGAATTGCAGCGCCGCGCTGCCCACCGAGACGGCGTTGAGATCGTCGACTTCGTTCTCGTAAGCCAGATAGCGCGCCAGCGCCTCCGGGCTTTCCTGAAAGATCACGTCTTCACGCCCTGCGCGGTAAGTCGGCAGGGCCAGCACCACGTTTTCACCGGTCTTGTTTTCGGTGATGCTCAGCGGCGCGGGCGCCTGCTGGGCACCGGCAAAGCGAAACGGCGTGCCGTCCGGCATGATGCCGCTGGCGGCGTTGAGCGCAATCTTGCCCTGGCGCAGCAGCGTTTGGTCCAGATCCAGGGTCAGGAACCCCCAGAAACAGCCGCTGTGGGCCTGGCCCCAGTTGCGCATATAGCCTTCGAGATAGTTTTCCGCCTGCTGGAAATGGTGAGGGCGTAAAAACATCCCCTCAGTCCAGACAACCTTATGAGCATCTTTCATCATCACACCTATAGTTACTTCGCTTCAGCGCAGCGGTAGATCAGTCGACCTTTTTTACGGGGCGCAGGCCATTCACGCCCGCGACGATATGCGCTTCCAGCTCATCCGGCGAGAATTGCCATACCTTGTAGAAATTGGTTTCGGTGGGTTCCGGCAGCGGCAGCGAAATGCGCCAGGCCTTGCCGTCCAGGTTTTGATACTCGGCGATCACGCCGATGTAACGCGCGTCCAATGCGCTTTGCCCGCTGAGCGTCTTGCCGGTCTGGCCCGGCGTCAGGAAGAACTGATCGCTGTCCAGCAGGCTATTGCCGAGCACGCTTTTGGCGTCGTTTTGCAGACTGAAGAAGTCGGCATCCATGAATTCCGCATCCGAACGCAGCAGCAGCACGCGAATTTTTATCGGCGCCGGTTGCGCGCCGGCGGCGGCGTTGACCTGGCGATCGGCATCGAACACCAGGCTGTAGCGCGACGGCACGCTTTTGGCGGAAGACATGCAACCGCCGAGCGCCAACGCGCCCAGCAGCAGAAACAGCATCCCGCACCAGCGGGAAGCGATAGGGGTCGTCATCATGGGAATCTCGTCGCCCGCAGGCGTACTGACTACTGGAGGATCCAGGTGGCTGAGCCGGCGTTTTTACACGCCTTGCTGTCGCCGCCGACTTTGACGCAGTCCTGTTTGGCGGCGCGCGCGCGGCGCGGCAGATCTTTGCGCAGCGTTGATTTGTAGCGCGCTTCCGGCACGCCGGCGTTGGCCTGGATATAACCCACCAGGTCGCCGCCGCGAATGGCGGAGATCGCCAGCCAGTTGTTTTCCACTTCGCCCAGCGCGTAGAACGCGGCGGCGTTGTCCAGGCTGCCGACGGCGGTGCCGGTATAATCGGGGCTGCTCATGATGCTGGCGGCGTACAGGCTGCGGTATTCCTCACCGATCGGCTTGAACTGTTTCGGCGCGCTCACCGCGGCGCGGTGTTTTAGCGTGACGCCATTGACTTCACTGCTGACGATGGCGTCGTTATTGAGCGCCGGCGGCGGTGGCGGCGGGGTGGAGCAACCGGCAAGCGTCAGGGCGGTCAGCAGCGTCAGGGTAATCCGTGTTTTCACAATGTCCTCTTTTTCTTGATTGAATGGCTGTGTAATAAGGCGCCGTCATCAGGGCGCAAGCAGCAACACTTTTAATTGGCTCGGCACGATGCGCATGCCGAGCGCGTTGGTCGAATTCTGCAGGCTGAGGCTGGTCAACCGGGTGGCCGGGGTGCCTTTGAGCAGCACGGTAAAGGCGCCGGTCAGGTGGCGGGACGGCCCCATCACCGTGCCGGAAGCGACGCCGGTGGCCACGCCGGGGTTGTCGCCGTTGGTCAGGGGCGTCACCGTCGCCATGTTGTGCGCCGGGGTGCCGACGAACAGAATGTTGAACGCATTCGGGATGGCGGTCGGCGCCAGGGCGATATCCGGGTAAGGCACGGGCACCGGCGCCGGGCTTGGCGTCAGACAGACGTCGGGAAACGCCAGGTCCACGCCGATCATTTGGCTGTTGGCAAACATAAAAGGCCTCCGCAGGTTATCCGACGTGGATTTGTTCCGAATCCAGCTTGGTGATGTCTTTCGAGGTAATCAGCGTGTTGCGGGCATGAATGCGGGCGTAATCTTCCGCCTGGTAATCCAGCTGCCCGGCGCGCACGTGCTCGGTCTGGCGCACTTTGCGAAACAGCGAATGGCTGATCTGGCTGACCGAATGCCACAGCGACTCGCAGCGTTTGCCGACCAGGCGGCTGAGACTGACGAAGGCAGACAGCTCTTCGCCGCTGTATTTCATCTTGTCGACGTGGCAGTCGCCGCTGTTCGCTTGCAGCGTCATGGCGTCGCCGCTCAGGTTCAGCGCCTGCGCGCCGTGCAACGACAGCGAGCCGTTCGGCGTTTCAATGTGCAGATCGCCTGCGACGCAGAGCCGCGCCGCGCTTTGCGGCTCTGCGCGTTCGAGGACGGCGATCGCCCACAGCTGGTGGCCGCAGCCGGCGACCAGCACGTTATCGCCGAGGGCCGGCGTCAGCAGGCAGCTCGCCGCCCGGCGGCAATGCCAGCCGCGGCCTTCGCACTCCACCACCAGGCTGCCGTCCGGCAACAGGTTGACGACCAGGCCGGCGGCCTGCTGGGGCGGTGCGATGTTGACGGCGCGAGTTGTGTTGGCAACGCTCATGGTGATCCCCTCGTGAAGTGGTCAATGCATTCAGATTCGGCTCTGGCGCTGTGCGCTCCAGGTTTCGGCGGCGTACAGTTCTTCGTCGCGCTCGAGGATCCCGCTGCGATCGCCCCAGCGCGTTTGCTGCTGGTGGGCGCGGTGCATGCGGGTGCGCATAAAACGCGCGCGCCGGAAATCGGCGGCGCCGATGTCGGCGTAACAGAAGTCGGCGTAGGTCAGGTCGCTGTCGCTGAAATCACAGCGCGCCGCGCGGCTGCGCTGGAACACGCATTGATACAGGCGCGCCTGGCTAAAGTTGGCGGCGTCCAGCGTCGCTTCGCTGAAGATCGCCTGATCGAACTGCCCGCTGCGGCACTGCGCGTGGGTCAGATTGGCCTCCAGCCACAGTGACTGCTGCGCTTGCACGCCCGTCAGGTTGGCGCGCAGCAGCGAAGCGCCCTTGAAGTTGCTTTGACGCAACGTCGCCTGGCTGAAATCGACGTCGTCCAGTTGGTTATCGGTAAACTGGCAGGCGATGAGGCGCTGCCCGGCATAACTTTTGCCGCGGTGGTCACATTCGAAAAACGTGACGCGGTCGAAATCAACCCCTTCAAACCTTGTTTCACAGAGATTTAATCGAAAGAACGTGACAAGTGACAGCCTCGTATGACTTAAATCTGCGCCGTCGAGCGGGCTTTCGTAAAAGGTGGTGCGATCGTGCTGAGTGGCGGAAAAATTCGCGCCGGCCAATTGGCATGACATCCAGTGGCTTTGGTTGAGCGACAGCCGGCTAAAGTCGCTCTGTTCAAGCCGGCAGCCGTTGAACATCGTCAGTTCGATATGGCTCTCGCTGAAGCGGCCGCCCGCCATGGCGCACTGATTGAAGGCCGTTTGCTTCAGGTTCGCTCGCGCAAATTGAGCGTGTTCGAGCCGGCAATCGCTGAAGACGCTGTCGCGCAGATCGCAATCGGAGAAGTTCACGCCGTTCAGGTTCAGTTCGTTGAACATGCCGCCGGCCAAATCCATACCGGCGAATGACAGGCCGTGCAAATCCTCACCGGCAATCAGCTCGCCGCGTTTCACGCGCTGGCGTATCTGCTCAGGTTTTGACGTCATACTTCCTTCCCGTTGTGGCGAGGCAATGTTTTCACCCTGGCGGTATAGGCACCGTCGAGCCGGGTTGCCTGATCCACTTGCGACTGCGACAAATCGGCCCGGAACAGATTGGTGCCCTGCAGATCGGCGCCTGACAGCACGCATTTTTGCAGGATCGCCGCGATGAAATTGGCGTCGCGCAGGTTAGCCTGGGACAGATCGCAGCGAATAAACAGGCTGCCGCTGCCGTTGGCCTGACGGAAATCGGCCTCGTTCAGCCGGGCTTCCGACAGGTCGCAGTTGTCGAGGCGCGCACGGCTGAAATTAGCCCGCTGCAACGGCATCTGGCGCAAATTGCACTGGTTCAGCGTCGCGTCGCCGAAATCCGCCTGCGGCAACAGCGTCTTTGCCGCGAAGGCGCAGGCGGTGAGGCGTGCGGCGCGGAAGCTGAGGCTTTGCGTCTCGGTATCAACCCAGGCGCAGCTCTCTAGCCGCGCCCGATCGAAGTTCACCGCCAGCAGCCGGCATTTGACGAAGCTGACTTTGTCGAGCCGGGCGTGGCTGAATGTCAGCTGCTCCAGTTGCAGCTCCATCAGCGTAATGTTGGCCAGCGTGGCGCGGTTGAAGTCACACTGCCCGAGCAGGGTTTCGTACCCCAGCAAGTCGCGTAACGACGCCATCGTGAAATCGCAGCGTTGAAACAACGTTTGCTGGATGTTGGTTTCGTGCAACTGCGCGCCGCCGAAATCCGTCGCTTCACATTTCGCCAGGGCCAAGGAGGCGTGGCTCAAATCGGCCTGCTGTAAGACGGCGCCGCTGAGATCGGCGCGCGCCAACATCGCCTCGCGAAGATCGCAACCCACCAATTGGGTTTGGCGCAGATCGGCGTTTTCCAGCAAAGCGCCGCGCAAGTTAGCCTGGCAGAGATCCATGCCGGACAGATCGGCGCCGGTGAGATCCAGGCCGCTGAGATCCTTATCGCGCAGCATGGCGGCGGCGACACGTTGGCGAATGATTTGCGCCAGATCGCCACGCAGGCGCAGTGCAGGGCTTTGCGTCTGTGCCGACATTAAATACATTTGGTGCAGCGCGCGCTCGCTTTCCCCCAGCTGTTTGTCGCTAAATGCGTCGGGATGCCTGCGCGCCTCCTGGAACAGCAGATCGCGTTGCTGCTGGTAGCTTTCCGCACCGGATGGCGGAACGTGATCCCCACCGGGGTTGAGCGGATCGATACCCTCGGCTTGCGTCAGCTTGAGCATGTCCTGATACTGCGCCTCGGCCTGGCTTTCCAGACGCTCGACGAATTCGGCGAGCTGGTCCAGCTTCGGCGGCGCCTCTTGCGACGGGCGCGGGAAAAGTTCATCAATGTCTTGCCCCTCGCGCAGCAGACGCTGGCGATGCTCTTCGCGTTGCTGGTGCTCGTAGGCGGCGATATTTTCCGCCATCGGGCTTTGCTGCGTCGGCGTTTCCGTATCCAGCCAGGCGCCGATGCACGCCTCCGGCAGCAACTCTTGCTCACGAAAAGCGTGCAGAGCACCCCGTTCTTTATCCAGCCGCTGGGCCAATACCTGCCGATAATGCGCGGTGGAGCGGGGCTCGCCTTCGGTTTCCAGGGCCGGCATCAGCTGCATCACGTCGGCCGCATCGTCTTCATTGATGCGCGTGCTGCCCTGATAAATCAGCAGCATCTGTTCCCGATGGGGGAAGAACCAGACGGTGGTGTGGCGCATCGCGATCTCTTCGAAATGCGTTTCGCCGCCGCGCAGCCGGTTGATGAAGCAGCGTGCGCGCCACGGCGGCAAATGCCCTTGCTGCACCGGGTCTGAAGGGTGCATGTTCCAAATCCGATAGGCGGCCCGGGGCGGCAAGCTGTCGCGTTGAGGAAACTGCTGATCGCTTTCCGCCATGTTGAACAGGCGCCAGTCGATATCGTTGGCGAAGCCGGGAAAGCCGTTTTTCAACCAGTCGGCGTCGTAGTTTTTGCCGATGCGGGAGAAGCGGCGCGGCCAGGTGATATCCAACGCGTCAAAGCTTGCCGGTTGCGCGCTTTGCCGAGAAGACGCAAGGCGCCCCTGTAGGGATTCAACATTGGGTAGGCGATGGATGCGGCCTTGCGGAAATGTTTCTGGGGTGGCGCCGATGCCGTGCGGATTATCGGCGAACTGTGCGCCGCCGTAAGCCCGGCGCCAGTCCAGACGCATTTCTGCAAAAGGGAGGGGAGTAGAGGGACGATCGTTGATCCAATGGCGATCGCCGAAAACCACCAGCGTTTTTTCCAGCGAATCAAGCTGGATCTTCACGGCGCAAGCGGTTTTGTCTTGTTGATGATGGGTGTAGGCATTGCCGGTGGCGAGAAACTCCGCGCAGGCTTTTGGGATAGCCAAATCGAGCACGCCGCCGCTCAACGTGAGTTCGTCGGCGGCCAACTGCCACAACTCCGGTTCGGGACGCAGGCGCGGGGCGGCCCCCATGTCGGCCAAGGCCAAAACGGAAACGCCCAGATGGTTTTGCCCTTGCCAAGAGAAGGGACGATGAAGCGCGCTGAGGCGCAGAGGTTTTACGACTTTCATTGTGTGTGTAAAGCTTCCTGTGGATATCAGCCGGCAGCCAGGCTGCTTGCTCAAAAACAATCCGTTTTTCGGTTTAATAGATATCAGGCTATGTCACAACAGATGAAGAAAACGATGCGGCGTTCAGAGCCGATCGCCAATGCGGGGAGCGCCCCGCTTCGAAATGGATGATCAAGAGGACAGTGCGTTGTCCTTTCCGCTTATTCCACGAGCCAGCAGCACGGCGGCCACGGACAACGCCGCGGCGATCGCCTTGGCGATCAATTGGCCGGCGCTCTCCAGGTGATAGGGCGCAAAGAAGCCGATGTCATTGGTGCCCAGGATCAGCAGCGCGGCGAGCGCCGCAAAACAGGGCAGCTCTATCGCCAGCGCCAGTCTGCCGGTGGGCGCCGCACCCAGGTAACTCATCAAAAAGCCGGGAAAAATCAGCAATCCGATCAGTTCTGCGGGGGCATTTACCGCAGACATCACCTGCTGGTTGTATTTCAGGAGCGCCAGCATCAGCGCGACAAAGATCAGCAGCCGCACAGGCAACGTGGCCGCTCGGTTGGCCGACAAAAAGGTTTTGCCGATCGCAGCGAGCAATACGCAGCCAACCAGGATGCCAAAGAAGGTAAACAGGACTTGCCCCCAGAGGCTGTCCTGCGTCGAAAAGGCAATGAACGTGCCCATCGTGACACTTCCTTATGCAAGGTGATTTCGCGAACTGATGAACGATAAGCCGTTTACGGAACGTTGAAATCGGATCGCGTGATTGAAGGGATGCTTTTCGCTCAAAGTCGGGAAAGCTCTTCGATCACCGCTTTTTTGGGATTCTTCGGATCGTACTTTATCGCGATGAAATGGCCCGGCTGATAACGCGGCAGATCCACGACGCTGATCGGGCCTTTCGCCACGGCCGTATGGTTTTTCCCGTCTTGGGCGATGTACTTGACTTCGACTTCGCAGACCGGCCGATTCCCGTCCCACAGGTTGGTCTGGCGAATGCTGACGATTTGCCCTGAGGCGGAAATACCGTTCTCCATCACGCTGAGGGAAGAACCGATATGTTTGAAATAACCCCAGATATCGACCGTGATGAATTTGAAAAAGCCCACCAGGCTGAGAATGGGAGCCAATAAAATCAAACCGATAACGGTGAAAACATTTTTGGCCTTCGACATGGGAGTCCCTTTACAAGAAGATCGCCAGCGCCTTGGTGCTCAATCGTAAGGCACCGTTGGTCACCAGCGCGCCAAGCTGCGTGAACGTCATGGGATCATTACTGAGCTTGAAATTGGTTTTGCTGATCGACAGCGGGTTGTGCGAGATATCCAGCATCGTGTGTTTCAGGCTGGCTCCTGTCAACGCAAGATTTGAACCGTAAAAGGCGAAGTTGGCTCCGGTCGCCACCCATTTCAAGCCGTGGCAGTTATCTTTCCAGCTCGGAGTTTGCACCGATACGCCGTCCGCGCTGGTGATATTGATCGTTTTCGCCTTGATGGTCAGCGTGCCGGTGATCGTGGTGCTCTGATCGTTTTTGTAGGTCTCGGTGACATCCCCGGTTACGGTGGCGGTTTGGCCGCCGCCTTTAATCGTCAATTCCTGCCCGCCGGCGGTGATGGTGGTGTGCTGCCCGCCGGAGGTGATGTTGACCGTCTGCCCTTGCTTGATGGTGCTGGTCTGTTGCCCCTCGGTAATGTCGAGGGTCTGGTTGCCTTTCACCGTGACATGCTGGGTTTGCGTAATGTTTTGCGTCTGCGCGCCGTCGAGCTTGAAGGACTGATTGCCGGTGATGTCGATTTTATCGCCGCCGTCGATAATCGTCAGGTCGCGGCCGCCTTTGATGTTCACCGTCTGGTGAGCGTTCAGGTTGGCGGTTTCCAGCCCATTGACCGTTGTGGTGCGTTTCGCTTTGTACAGGAACGTGGCGTCGCCGGTGACGGTGTCGTCCTGCTGGCGACCGATGGTGGTGGTGCGACTGCCGTCAATATTGACGTTCTTGTCGTTCTCCACCGTCATGTTCATGTTGCGTTCGGCGTGCATGTCGAAAGATTCGTTGCCGGGCGAGTCTTCCAGGAACAGGAAGCTGGCGTTGTCGACGCCGCCGCCTTTGCTGCGGCTCATAAAGCCCATTTTGGTGGCGTCGCCGGGCAGATCCCACGGTGGCATGCTGTCTTCGTTGTAAACGCGGCCGGTGATGATGGGGCGATCCGGATCGCCGTTGATAAAGTCGACCACCACTTCCTCACCGACGCGCGGGATCTGGATCCCGCCGTATTTCCAGCCGGCCCAGGCGCTGGAGACGCGCACCCAGCAGGAGCTGGTTTCGTTGCCGCTGCCGTGGCGATCCCAACGGAATTTGAGTTTCACCCGGCCATATTTATCGGTCCAGATGCTTTCGCCTTCCGGGCCCACCACTTCGGCAGTTTGCGGGCCATGGGTTTTCGGCCAGGGCGTGGTGCGCGCCGGGCGCCAATTGATATCCGCCGGAACGACCTGAAATTCGGTTCGCTGTTCGCCGACGTCGTTATCGTTGCTGGCGTAGCTATTTTCCTGCATGAAGTAATGTGCGCTGACCACCAGGTAGGTGCGGTTGTCTTCCATACGCGGCGCCTGGGTCAGTTGAAAACGATAGCCGGGCGCAATGCCCTGCGAATTGCCTTCGCCGCTCATCTGCTCATGCTGCGCTTCGAACTCCTGTTGGCGAACCTTGACGTAAAACTGGCCATGGGCGTGATCGGTATAACGGCCGGGCCAGTCGAACACCTCGGCTTTGTCCTGAGCGAATGAGGCGGGATTTTGCCGGGCCTCCAGCAACCGCGCGCGCGGCTTGCGAAAATCGTAGTCATCCAGGCTATACAGGCTGGGCGTGATGGCGTCAGAAACGCTCCAGCTGTTGATGCTGTCTTTGTTTTCCACCAGGCCGCCTTCCGCGAGCTGATAGGGAATGCTGGCGTAGCCGGCGAGTTCCTGATGGGCCGCCGGCGCGTCAGCCAGCACCAGCGTATGGCCGTCTTGCTGGTGCGTGAAATAGTAATAGATGCCTTCGTGTTCCATCAGACGGCTGATGAAATCGAAATCGCTCTCCTGGTACTGCACGCAGTACCCCCAGATGCGGTAGTCGTAACTCAGGCGGTTATCGATTTTCACCTGATACTGCCCCAGCACCTGAGTCAGGATGTCGGGAACGGTCTGTTCCTGGTAGATGCGAAAATCGCGGTTTTGCGTCAGATACCACAGCGTGGGGCGCAGCACGGCGCGGTAGATATAGTAACGGTTGCCGCCGGCTTCTCGTCCGGAGAGGGTCATGCGCGTGATATTGCCGTTGAGATAACGCGGCGCCAACGGATTGCCCCGCAGTTCCAGCGTAATTTTTTGTCCCAGCAGCGCTTTCAGATCGAGCCGATTGTCGGGGCTGAGCAGCTCGACGTCGAATTCGAACAGGCCGGCCAGTTTTTCCTCACCGGAAAGGCTTCTGAACAACAGCTGATGGGCGGGCAAAGGCGTGTGCGCAATGATAAGACGATCCATACTATTCCCCGGTTTAGGCATAGCTACCGCACGAGAATTGACGCGCGATCCCGATGGCGTATCTGTCACGAATGGAGACAGGAACTGACGAAAGATTTAACAAAGTTTACACAAAGGCACGATTTGTGCAGTCTACAATAGAGCACTGCATTTGCAAAATAGCCTTGTGGATCAATGCTCAATTCGTTAACTCGCTCACGATCTTGTTTTTTATTATTTAAAACATATAGATGCGCATAGATCATTTTTTATCTCAAATTATTGGGGAATTGGTAATACCAAAAAGTAAATTTGTAACACATAAGCCAACGTGCTTATAAAACAACTCTTTTTTTGCGTAAAAAAAGTCACTGACTGTTTTTTATCCTTACCATTTGCCAGTTAAAGATGATCAAATATATAAATTTGGCGAATGTTAATTCGGATGATTCCTATTTGGTGGGCGTTCCAGGGCCCACCGACGGGCCTGGGAACATGCGTTTGAACGGTTGAAAATGCAGCGAATGTCGCCGTTAGCGTGGAGAGAAGGCGAAGGAGAGTTGCCCGATAAGCTCGCAGAGCCAGATTAAAGCCGGGTCGCGTTGCGCCTGCCGGCCGGCGATCAGCTCAATGGGGAAAGGCGCGATGGCCAGCTCGTCAGGCAGCGGGAGAATGCGTACGCGTTGCGGATCGGAAAAATGCCGGGCCGCGCTGGCGGCCAGCGTGGCGATCAGATCGCTGTCGGCGACCACCGCCGGCAGAGCGGCAATGTGTGAAAAGGTCACGGCAACGCGCCGTTGGCCGCCGATTTCCGCCAGACGCCGGTCGACCAACCCTCTGGCAGAGCCGTCGTCTGCCGGTGCGTACAGCCCATGCGGCAGGCTGAGGTAGCGCGCCAGATCCCAGCGGCCATCCGCCAGCTGTGGGTGTGAACGGCTGGCGATACACACCAGATGTTCTTCAAACAACGTGCGCACATAGTGGCTTTCCGCACCGGAAAGGTGCCCTCCCAGCGCGATATCCACCTCCCCGCTATCCAACTGACGGTAAATATTGTGGCGATCCAGGCGCGAAACGCGAATATCGATGCCGGGTGCGGTCTGACGCAATCGACTGATGATGGCGGGCAGCAGCAAGATATCGGCATAGTCGCCGGCCGCCAGCGTAAAACGCCGCTGCCCGGCGGTGGCCGGGTCGAAACGGGCAGGGGGCGCCAACGCCAGATGGATCTGTTCAAGCACCCGCTGTATTTGCGGCATCAACTGGTGGGCGCGCGGCGTGGGGGCCATGCCGCCGCCGCTGCGAACAAACAGCGGATCGTTCAGAAGAATGCGCAGCCGCGCCAATGCATTGCTGACGGAAGGTTGCGCGCGATTAAGACGCCGGCCTGCGGCGGTGACGTTGCGCGTCTGATACAACGCATCAAACACCACCAGCAAGTTGAGATCGACGCTGGATAAATTCATTTTATGAATACTCTATATACAGATAATCCATTTCCAGAATCATACTGCGTTCTTTAGGCTGGAAGTACACGAATTTAGCCTTCAATCAGGGGAAATGATGAACAAAGTTTTGATCACCGGCATTGAGCCGTTCGAGGGGGATGCGGTGAATCCCTCCTGGCAGATTGCGCAGGCGTTGGCCGGTGAACATATTGCCGGCGCGGAGATTGTGGTGCTCGAGCTACCTTGCGTATTGGGCGTAGCCAATCAGCGGTTGATCGCGGCAATTGAGGCATTGCAGCCGCTGGCGGTGATTTGTCTGGGGCTGGCCGGCGGCCGGGCCGAGATATCCCTGGAACGGGTGGCCATCAATCTGATCGATGCCCGCATTCCCGACAATGCCGGTAAACAGCCGATTGACGTGCCGGTGGTTGCCGGCGGGCCGGTGGGCTATTTCAGTACGCTGCCCGTCAAGGCCGCGGTGCAGCAACTGCGCCGGCAGGGGATCCCCGCGGCGGTCTCTTATACGGCAGGCACCTACAACTGCAACCACATTTTTTATGGTCTGCGTCACTATCTGGAGACGCAGCATTCGCGGGCCAGGGGCGGGTTCGTGCATATTCCGTACAGCCATGAACTGGCGGCAGCGCACCCGGGCAAGCCGAGCATGGCACTGGCGACGATGGTGGAAGCGGTGCGCACTGTCGTTCAGGTGACGCTGACGGTAGAGGAAGATGTGCGATTCGGCGACGGCGCCGTACATTAAAAGCAGGGCGCGGCGTACCACGCCCTGCTACGGATTATTCGTCGGCGACGTGGATCACCAATTTGCCGAAGTTTTTGCCCTGCAGCAGGCCGATAAACGCCTGTGGCGCCTGCTCCAGCCCGTCGACGATGTCTTCGCGGAACTTGATTTTCCCCTGTTCGACCCAACTGCTCATTTGTTGCAAGAACTCGTCAAAGCGTGAGCCGTAGTCGTCGAAGATGATAAAGCCCTGCATACGGATGCGTTTGCGCAGGATCAGCCCCTCCAGCAGCGGCAAGCGGTCCGGCCCCGCAGGTAACCCGGTGGCATTGTAATGGGCGATGATGCCGCATACCGGAATACGCGCTTTGGTGTTCAACAGCGGCAGTACGGCGTCGAACACCGCCCCGCCGACATTCTCGTAATAGATGTCGATACCCTGTGGGCAGGCGGCGGCCAACCGTTCGGCAAAGTCTGGGGCGCGGTGATCGATACAGGCGTCGAAACCCAACTCTTCCACCACATAGCGGCATTTTTCCGCACCGCCGGCGACGCCGACGACGCGGCAGCCTTTCAGTTTGCCGATTTGGCCGACCACCGAACCAACCGCACCGCTGGCGGCGGCCACCACCAGCGTTTCACCCGCCTGTGGTTGGCCGATGTCGAGCAGCCCCATGTAAGCGGTAAAACCGGGCATGCCGAGCACGCCCAGTAGGCGGGAAGGGTGCGGCAAATGCGGGCCGAGGTTGCGCAGGCCGCTGCCGTCGGACAGCGCATATTCCTGCCAGCCGTCATACCCCAATACCCAATCGCCGACGTTGAAATCGGGATGCTGTGAGGCCGCCACGCGCGATACCGTACCGCCCACCATCACCTGACCGATCTCCACCGGCGGCGCATAGGAGGGGGCATCGCTCATGCGTCCGCGCATATAAGGATCCAACGACAGATATACGGTGCGCAGCAGCAGTTGGCCGGCGCCGGGTTGCGGTGCGGGGACGGTATCGAGACGGAAGTTCGCCGCTGTCGGTTCGCCTTTCGGACGCGAGGCCAGCAGGAAGCGGCGGTTCTGTTGAGAAGGGGACATCGAAAGCTCCTTTGTGGTGCGGCAAACAAGGTCCGTTAAGCCTAGTGCAGGAGCGCTGAGGCGACGTGACCGAATGTGCTTAGCTCAGAGCGGAACGATCAACACGTCGATATGACTGATATTGATAAAGCGGGCGGCGGAACAGGAGACTTTGTTCATCATGCTGTCTCGGTGATTGCCGCAGAGCAGCAGGTCAAACGGCTGACGGCGGCTGGCGAATGCCAGGCTGTCACCCAGCTCGCCATGCACGATCAGCGTATCGGCGATAGGGTAGCCGGCGCGTTGGCGCAGTTCCTCCATAAACAGCCGGGTTTCTTCTTCCATCAGCGAGCGCAAATCGCCCAGCATCGGCCCGGCGAAATTATTGTACATTTCCGGATTGGCGAGGGTGCTCAACAGGGTGATGCTGCCGCCGTAGGGGCGAACGATGGAGACGGCCTTTTCCACCAGGCGGTGGCTGTCAGGGGCAACGGCGACGGTAACCAGAACGTTTTGATACCCCATATCCGACTCCTTGTTGTATCCATCGTGTTTCAGGCTGCTGCATCGGCGGCCTTGGTGGAAGTACTGCGTCGGATAAAGGGTAGAACCTGGCGGGGGGAATAAATGTGTTTCATATCACGCGCGGCAATAAAAGCTGAATGTGCCCCGGTTATATAGCAATAAAAGATAAAACCGTTGCCGCACGTAATTTCACTAAATTAAAGCACCTGTGCCCACAGCGTTTTCGGCACCTTGCCCAGATCGAACAATTTACCGGCAACCAGCTCGGCGCGACGGTGGTCGGCGGCACGGTACATATTGCTCATTTCCGTATCGTTTTCAATGGAGTAGTTCAGTTTGTCGTACACCTTCTCCAGGCTGTCCAAAGAGGAGCATTTACGAAATGTCAGCAGATATTCGAGCGTATCGGTCATGATTAAAATATAGCCTGTTAATAGTTAAAGCCGGGTGAATAACACATAGCGACTCACGGCGACGCCGTCGAGGCAGCGATGTACGACCTGACAAAAATCATTTCAATTAGATAAATTGCACTGGGTAATGATGTCGCGCCGCCCGTAGCGGCGCTTTGGTAAATCATAATATGCCAGTGCGCCGTCAGCAATCTCAGCCTGCTGATTAATGGAGAAATAGGGAAAGTCTCAGGGCGGTTGACGGCCGACGCGTCGTCGTTCGTGCTGTGGGCAAGCGCACGGTGCCATGCCGGGCCTCTTTTGGGTGATTTTTTCACCCGGCCGTGGCGCCGTCGCGGCATTGGACGATGTTTGTCGCCGCTGCTTGCGTTGAAAAGCCGTTTTTTTCGATGAAAAAATATGAACAGTAAAACAAAACTGCGTTTTATTTTATGACAATGAAGTAATGAAAGCCAAAGCCATGTAAATAATCTCTGGGGGGAGGGGGAATTATCTCGGCGTCAGAAAAAGAAATAAAAAGCATTAAAGTTTTATGAATTGCTGCCGATATAACGTTTTGGGGGAATTTAACTCAAAAAAAGCACTCTTGCATCGTGCTAATACGGAAACATATCGTTACGTCTGTTGGCTTGTTCACTACGCCTGCGAATCATTGATAAGCCATAATCACCTGATGTTGAAAATTAGAACAGCCTCAGGCTGAAGGCTTAAGTCAAATCCGATAGCTAATAACCTCATAGTTTACATTGGTTATTTTTCAGCTTGGATATTTTTTAGCAACTCAAATGGTTATTTATACTGAGTTTGTTGCCTATATGCAGATTTTTGTTCTGTTATTTTGGTTTGGTGATGCTTTTGTTCGAATTGATCTAAAAAAGATAATTTTTTGGCGGATAAACATTGTTTTTAAGACGTTTTTTTACCTATGGCTGTTTTGTGAGCAAAATGACGGTCAATAAGTGAGCGTATTTGGGCGTATTTGGCTTAATTATTTTTTATTTTTGTGATCTATGTCACATTGTATTTAAAATTGCCTCTCACTTACATTGTGTGTGCTAATGGTTCGGGGGTAGAGTTGCGCTGCTTTAGGAATAATCTTATTAAATTTGTAAAAATAGTTTCATGGTGACTAAACACTATCGAAGCAGAATGCTGTACATCCATACACGTTGGTTTACGCTCGTAGCAAATACTGAACAGTGGTCGAATTTAGCGATTGTCGAAAATTATAGCAGTCGTTTTTGAGAGATTAATTTGCCAACTTTGGGAAACAACCCAAGTCACGGGCGATAAAATTTATCACCCAGCGTATGTTTTTAAACATAGTCTGTCGGGATGGGGAATATGGGTACGTCTGAATTACTTAAGCATATTTATGACATCAATCTGTCATATTTACTTTTAGCACAGCGTTTGATCAACGATGAAAAAGCGTCCGCAATGTTTCGCCTGGGTATTGATGAAACCATGGCCGATGCGCTGGCGCAGCTGACTTTGCCGCAAATGGTTAAACTGGCCGAGACCAACCAGCTGGTTTGCCACTTCCGCTTTAACGAAAGCCAGACCATCGAACGCCTGACCAAAGAGTCGCGCGTCGACGATCTGCAACAAATCCATACCGGCATTTTGCTATCAAGCCATTTACTGCAAGAGCTATCGAGTAAAGACGCTAGCCCGACGAAGAAAAGAGCCTGATGATGGTTGAGAAAAGTATCGTTCAAGAAGCCAAGGACATTCAGCTCGCCATGGAGCTGATTTCGCTGGGAGCCCGATTGCAGATGCTGGAGAGTGAAACCCAGCTCAGCCGCGGGCGCTTGATTAAACTTTACAAGGAGTTACGCGGCAGCCCGCCGCCAAAAGGAATGTTACCGTTCTCAACCGACTGGTTTATGACCTGGGAACAAAATATTCACTCGTCGATGTTTTACAACGCTTACCTGTTTTTGATGAAAAGCGGGCAGTGCAGCGGCGTGGAGGCGGTGATCAAAGCCTATCGCCTCTATCTCGAGCAGTGTCCGCAGCAGGCCGGCGAGGCGCCGTTGCTGGCGCTGACCCGCGCCTGGACGCTGGTGCGCTTCGTCGATAGCGGCATGTTGCAGCTTTCCGCCTGCAGCTGCTGCGGCGGCGCATTTATCACCCACGCGCACCAGCCGCTGAATGGTTTCATCTGCAGTTTATGCCAACCCCCATCCCGCGCCGTAAAAAGACGTAAACTTTCGCCGCAACTGGCCGATATTATTCCTCAACTGCTGGACGAGCAGGTCAAACGCGCCATCTGAGCCGCCACGTTGCCGGCTCTCGGCAATGAATACCGACGTGTGATACGCAGGGGCGGCATGCCGCCCCCAGACATGCAGCCTGGTCTGTCGCGCCAGGGCGCGTTTGCCCCACCTTCCATCCACATTGTTAATTTAAGGAATGCGTGTGCTAGTTATTTTGGGTTATCTCGTGGTATTGGGTGCGGTGTTTGGCGGCTACCTGATCGTGGGCGGTCATCTCGGGGCGTTGTATCAGCCGGCGGAATTTCTGATTATCGGCGGGGCGGGCGTCGGCGCCTTCATCGTCGGCAACAACGGCAAAGCGATCAAAGCCACGCTGCGCGCGCTGCCGCGGCTGATGCGCCGTTCCAAATACAACAAAGATCTGTATATGGATCTGATGGCGTTGCTGTTCCGTCTGCTGGCCAAATCGCGCCAGCAGGGCATGCTGTCGCTCGAGTTCGATATCGATAATCCGCAAGAAAGTGAAATTTTCTCTAATTATCCGCGCATCCTTGCCGATAACACTCTGGTGGAGTTCATTACCGACTATTTACGGCTGATGGTGAGCGGCAATATGAATGCGTTCGAGATCGAAGCGCTGATGGACGAAGAGATCGAAACCTACGAGCAGGAAAGCGAAGTGCCCGCCGGCAGTCTGGCGATGGTGGGCGACTCCTTGCCGGCGTTCGGCATCGTCGCGGCGGTGATGGGGGTGGTGCACGCCCTGGCTTCGGCTGACCGTCCGGCCGCTGAACTGGGCGCGCTGATCGCGAACGCCATGGTCGGTACTTTCCTCGGCATTTTGTTGGCCTACGGCTTCATCTCGCCGCTGGCGACGTTGCTGCGCCAGAAGAGCGCCGAAAACGTCAAGATGATGCAGTGCATCAAGGTCACGCTGTTGTCGAGCCTGAACGGTTACGCGCCGCAGATCGCAGTCGAGTTTGGCCGCAAAACGCTGTATACCACCGAACGTCCTTCTTTCGTTGAGCTGGAAGAACACGTGCGCCGCGTGAAAGCGCCGGCGCAGCAGGCGACGGAAGAAGAAGAAGCATGAAACAGAATCATCCGGTCGTTCTGGTCAGAAAGCGCAAGTCGCATCATGCCGCCCATCACGGCGGCTCCTGGAAGATCGCTTATGCCGACTTTATGACGGCGATGATGGCGTTCTTCCTGGTGATGTGGCTGCTGGCGATCGCCAGCCCGCAGGAGCTGACGCAAATCGCCGAATATTTCCGTACGCCGCTCAAGGTTGCCCTGACCAGCGGCGACAAGAGCAGTTCCGAGAGCAGCCCCATTCCTGGCGGCGGCGACGATCCTACGCAGCAGCACGGCCTGGTGAAAAAACAGGTCGATTCGCCGGACTCGCGCGCCGAAGAGCTGCGCCTGAACAAGCTGCGCGAAAAGCTGGATGAGTTGATTGAGTCCGATCCGCGCCTGAAGGCGCTGCGCCCGCATCTGCTGATCAACATGATGGACGAGGGGTTGCGCATTCAGATTATCGATAGCCAGAACCGGCCGATGTTCAAAACCGGCAGCGCGCAGGTCGAGAGCTACATGCGCGATATTCTGCGGGCGATAGCGCCGATCCTTAACGACCTGCCGAACAAAATCAGCCTGTCCGGCCACACCGATGATATCCCTTACGCCACCGGCGAGCGTGGCTACAGCAACTGGGAACTGTCGGCCGATCGCGCCAACGCCTCCCGGCGCGAGCTGATCGCCGGCGGCCTGGCGGAAGGCAAGGTGCTGCGGGTGGTGGGCATGGCGGCCACCATGAGCCTGAAACAGCATGGCGCCGATGACGCGATTAACCGTCGCATCACCGTGCTGGTGCTGAACAAGCAAACGCAAGAGGGCATCGAGCACGAAAATGCCGAAAGCAACGCGATGGATATCGCCCAGCCGGACAGCCTGAAGCAGCTGGCGCCGTCGGCGACCGCACCGGCCAGCCAAACGCCGGAACCCTCGGCGACGGCCCCGGAACCGGTGGCGCCAACGCCAGGCGCTCCACCGCAGGCATCCCCGGCGATAGCACCGGCCGATCAGGCGCCGGAACCACCGGCGTCCGCACCCGCACCGACTAACCGCGACTCACAGCCAGAGGTGACCCCGTGAGCATGGACATTAGCGATTTTTATCAGACCTTCTTTGATGAGGCAGACGAGTTGCTGGCCGACATGGAGCAACACCTGCTGGAGCTGGATCCGCTGGCCCCCGATATCGAGCCGTTGAACGCCATCTTCCGCGCGGCGCATTCGATCAAGGGCGGCGCGGCGACCTTTGGTTTTTCGGTGCTGCAGGAAACCACCCACCTGCTGGAGAACCTGCTGGACGGTGCAAGACGCCAGGAAATGAGCCTGAGCACCGAGATTATCAACCTGTTTCTGGAAACCAAAGACATTATGCAGGAGCAACTGGACGCCTATAAAACCTCGCAACAGCCTGACGCTGAAAGCTTTGAATACATTTGTCAGGCGCTGCGCCAGCTGGCGTTGGAAGCGCAACAGCAGCAAGAGGCGCCTGCGGCTCAACCGGCCGTTCAACAGCCTGTCGTTAAGCCATCGGCCGCGCCGGCGGCGATCGAGGGCGGCATGCGCATCAGCCTGAACGGGCTGAAAGCCAGTGAAATCCCCTTGATGTTGGAAGAGCTGGGCAACCTCGGCGAGGTTAAAGATCCGCATCAGACGGAACACAGTCTGGACGTGACGTTGCTCACCTCCGCCAGTGAAGACGACATCAGCGCCGTGTTGTGCTTCGTGCTGGAACCGGAACAAATCAGCTTCTCGACGCCGACCCAGAGCGAACCGGCCATCGCAGAAGCGGGCTTACCGGAAGTGGCCGCCTTACCGGAGCCTGCGCCGGTCGCGAACGCCGCGCCGCCTGCCGCGAAACCGGCCGAAGCGCCAAAAGCGCGCGCCAAGGCGAGCGAATCCACCAGCATCCGCGTGGCGGTGGAAAAGGTGGATCAGCTGATTAACCTGGTGGGCGAGCTGGTGATCACCCAATCGATGCTGGCGCAACGCTCCGGCACGCTCGATCCGGTGAACCACGGCGATCTGCTGAACAGCATGAGCCAGCTGGAGCGTAACGCGCGCGATCTGCAGGAATCGGTGATGTCGATCCGCATGATGCCGATGGAGTACGTCTTCAGCCGCTACCCGCGGCTGGTGCGCGATCTGGCCGGCAAGCTGAATAAACAGGTGGAGCTGACGCTGCAGGGCAGCTCGACCGAACTGGACAAGAGCCTGATCGAACGCATTATCGATCCGTTGACGCACCTGGTGCGCAACAGCCTCGATCACGGTATCGAAGAGCCGGCTACCCGTATCGCCGCCGGCAAGTCGGCGGTGGGCAATCTGGTGCTGTCGGCCGAACACCAGGGCGGCAACATTTGTATTGAAGTCATCGACGACGGCGCCGGGCTCAACCGCGAAAAAATTCTCGCCAAGGCGGCTTCGCAAGGGCTGGCGGTCAGCGACAGCATGAGCGACGAAGAGGTCGGCATGCTGATCTTTGCGCCGGGCTTCTCCACCGCCGAGCAGGTGACCGACGTTTCCGGCCGCGGCGTCGGCATGGACGTGGTGAAACGGAATATTCAGGAGATGGGGGGCCACGTCGAGATCCGTTCGCAGGCCGGTAAAGGCACCACCATCCGCATTCTGCTGCCGTTGACGCTGGCGATCCTCGACGGCATGTCGGTCAAGGTAAACGACGAAGTCTTTATTCTGCCGCTGAACGCGGTGATGGAGTCGCTGCAGCCGCAGGCGGAGGATTTGCATCCGTTGGCCGGCGGCGAGCGTGTGCTGCAGGTGCGCGGCGAATACCTGCCGCTGGTGGAGCTGTATCGGGTATTCGAAGTGGACGGCGCCAAAACCGACGCCACGCAGGGCATCGTGGTGATCCTGCAAAGCGCCGGCCGCCGCTATGCGTTGCTGGTAGATCAGCTGATTGGCCAGCATCAGGTGGTGGTGAAGAATCTGGAAAGCAACTACCGCAAAGTGCCGGGCATCTCCGCCGCGACCATTCTGGGCGACGGCAGCGTGGCCTTGATCGTCGATGTCTCGGCGTTGCAAACCTTGAACCGTGAAAAGCGTCTGACGGACGCCGCCGCATAATAATGAGTTTATTGATTTAAAAGGTGAATGATATGGCAGGATTGGCAGCCGTCAGCAAATTGGCTGGCGAAACGGTAGGGCAAGAGTTTCTGATTTTTACCCTGGGCAACGAGGAGTACGGCATCGACATCCTCAAGGTGCAGGAAATTCGCGGCTACGATCAGGTGACCCGCATCGCCAACACCCCGGCGTTCATCAAGGGCGTCACCAACCTGCGCGGCGTGATTGTTCCTATCATCGATCTGCGGGTGAAATTTTCGCAGCAAAGTGTTTCCTACGATGAAAACACCGTGGTGATCGTGTTGAACTTTGGCCAGCGCGTGGTGGGCATCGTGGTTGACGGCGTCTCCGACGTGCTGTCGCTCACCGCCGATCAGATCCGTCCGGCGCCGGAGTTCGCGGTGACCCTGGCGACCGAATATCTCACCGGCCTCGGTTCGCTGGGCGAGCGCATGCTGATCCTGGTGGATATCGAAAAGCTGCTGAGCAGCGAAGAGATGTCGCTGGTCGACAGCGTGGCGAAAAGCGTCTGATTTCAGACTCAAGGGGCGGGGCGCCGCCCCTTTAATCTTCATTTTCCCTGATCTGTCGCGATGGCCTCAGCCGCGCTCGGAACCCCCACTAAAAATAGTTACTTTCCCGCATAAAGTTTTGCCGCACGGCGCCGATAACTCTCACATTCAACGTCATCAGAGCCTGTCTGCGCGGGCTTCAACAAGGGAAATCATGTTAAATCGTATGAAGGTGGTCACCAGCCTGTTGCTGGTGTTGGTGCTGTTTGGCGCCTTGCAGTTGATTTCGGGCGGACTTTTTTTCTCCTCGCTGAAAAGCGATAAGGAAAACTTTACCGTCCTGCAAACGATCCGCCAGCAGCAGCTGCAGCTGAGTGAAAGCCGCGTTGACCTGCTGCAGGCGCGCAACTCCCTGAACCGCGCCGGTATCCGCTACATGATGGATACCAACAAGATCGGCAGCGGCGCCACCATTGATGAACTGCTGGCCAAGGCGAAGGAAGAGCTGGGTGAAGCGGAAAGACACTACGCCGCGTACGAGAAAATTCCTCAGGACCCGCGCCAGGATCCTCAGTCGGCGGAACGCCTCAAGCAGCAGTACGATGTGCTGTACGGCGCGCTCTCCGAGCTGATCCAACTGCTGGGCGAAGGCAAAATCAACGCCTTCTTCGATCAGCCTACGCAGAGTTACCAGGACAACTTTGAGCAGAGCTACAACGGTTATCTGGAGCAAAACGGCAAGCTGTACCAAATCGCGGTTGACGGCAGCAACAGCTCCTACAACTCGGCCATTTGGACGCTGATCGTGGTGCTGGTGGTGGTGCTGGCGGTGATCGTACTGGTCTGGACCGGTATCCATCACATCCTGGTGCGCCCGCTGAACCGCATGATCGACCACATCAAACAGATCGCCGCCGGCGACCTGACTCAGCAGATCGTCGTCAACAGCCGCAACGAAATGGGCGTGCTGGCGGCCAGCCTGAAACACATGCAAAGCGAACTGATCGAAACCGTCAGCGGCGTGCGCCAGGGTGCGGACGCCATCTACAGCGGCGCGTCTGAAATCGCCGCGGGCAACAACGATCTCTCCTCCCGCACCGAGCAGCAGGCCGCTTCGCTGGAAGAGACCGCCGCCAGCATGGAGCAATTGACCGCGACGGTGAAACAGAACGCCGAAAACGCCCGTCAGGCTTCACAGCTGGCGCTGAGCGCTTCCGAAACCGCGCAGAAAGGCGGCAAGGTGGTGGCCAACGTGGTGCAGACCATGCACGACATCGCCGGCAGCTCGCAGAAGATCGCCGATATTACCGGCGTGATCGACGGTATCGCCTTCCAGACCAACATCCTGGCGTTGAACGCCGCAGTGGAAGCGGCGCGCGCCGGCGAACAGGGTCGCGGCTTCGCGGTGGTGGCCGGTGAAGTGCGCAACCTGGCGCAGCGCAGCGCGCAGGCGGCGAAAGAGATCAAAGGCCTGATCGAAGACTCGGTCAGCCGCGTCGATATGGGCTCCGTGCTGGTGGAAAGCGCCGGGGAAACCATGGGTGACATCGTCAACGCCGTCACCCGCGTGACCGACATCATGGGCGAAATCGCCTCGGCTTCCGACGAGCAGAGCCGCGGTATCGATCAGGTTGGCCAGGCGGTAGCGGAAATGGACCGCGTGACCCAGCAGAACGCCTCGTTGGTGGAAGAATCCGCCTCGGCGGCGGCGGCGCTGGAAGAACAGGCCAGCATGCTGACCCAGTCGGTAGCGGTATTCCGCCTGAGGTCGGAAGGCCAGGAAGAGTTTAAAGCGCCTGTCACCAGCAAGGCGACGGTAACACCGGTAATCAATCATAAGAAAATGAACGCCAGCGATCTGCAGGATAACTGGGAAACGTTCTGACCGGTATCGGGCCTCTCTCGCAGAGGCCCTTTTCCCTACGTAGGCCGGTCGCCGGCCGGCTGCAAGGAGGTTCACAGTGTTTAACCGAATCCGTATCTCTACCAGCTTGTTCCTGTTGTTGATGACCTTCTGCGTTCTGCAGTTGGCCAGCAGCGGCCTGTCGTATTCCGCGTTTCGCTCCGATAACCACAACCTCGACATCATCACCCTCGGCAGCCAGCAGCGCGATTCGCTCAGCCTGAGCTGGGTGTCGCTGTTGCAGGCGCGCAATACGCTGAACCGCGCCGGCACCCGCGCGGCGCTGAAACTGCCGCAGGAGCAGGTGAACGAATTGATGAGCAGCGCCCGCAGTTCGCTGCAGAAGGCCGATCTCTATTTCAATCAGTTTATGGCGGTTGAACGCAGCAGTGAACAGCAGAACCAGCAGACGGCCACCACCAAGGCCAGCTACGAGCGGCTGCGCGGCGCGCTGCGTGAGCTGATCGGTTTCCTGGAAAAGGGCGAGCTGCAGGCGTTTATGGATCAGCCGACGCAGAAAACCCAGGACCTGTTTGAGGCTGACTTCGTGCAGTACCTGCAGTTGGTCAACGGTGACATCAGCGAGGCTCGAGACGCCAACCAATTCTCCTTCACGCTGGCGGGCCTGATGCTGGCGGGGCGGTCTTGATGCTGATCGTGGTGACCGGCAGCGCCATGTGGTGGTTGCGCACCATGTTGGTACAGCCGCTGAACCAAATCCGCAGCCACTTTGAACGCATCGCCGCCGGCGATTTGGCGACGCCGATTCAGGTGTATGGCCGCAATGAAATCAGCATGTTGTTCGCCAGCCTGCAACGCACGCAGCAGTCACTGATCGGTACCGTCGGCGCGGTGCGCGACGGTGCGGAGTCGATTCTGATCGGCCTGCAGGAGATCGCCGAAGGCAATAACGATCTCTCTTCCCGTACCGAGCAGCAGGCCGCTTCGCTGGAAGAAACCGCCGCCAGCATGGAACAGCTGACCGCGACGGTGAAACAGAACGCCGACAATGCGCGGCAGGCCTCTCAGCTGGCGCGCGACGCTTCGGCCACCGCGGCCAAGGGCGGCGAACTGGCCGGGGACGTGGTCACCACCATGCACGATATCGCCAACAGCTCGCAGAAAATCGGCGCCATCACCAGCGTGATCGACGGCATCGCCTTCCAGACCAACATTCTGGCGCTCAATGCGGCGGTGGAAGCGGCGCGCGCCGGTGAACAGGGGCGCGGTTTCGCCGTGGTCGCCGGCGAAGTGCGCAACCTGGCGAGCCGCAGCGCGCAGGCGGCGAAAGAGATCAAGGTGCTGATCGACGAATCGGTCAGCCGCGTCAAACACGGCTCGGTGCTGGTGGAAAATTCCGGCGCCACCATGCAGGACATCGTGCGTTCGGTGACGCGCGTCACCGACATCATGGGCGAGATCGCGTCGGCTTCGGATGAACAGAGCCGCGGCATCGAGCAGGTGACGCAGGCGGTGACCCAGATGGATCAGGTTACCCAGCAGAACGCCGCGCTGGTGGAAGAGTCCGCTTCTGCCGCCACCGCGCTGGAAGAGCAGGCCATTACCCTGGCCGACGCGGTCGCGGTATTCCGTCTGGCGGACGATAACTTCGTCGCGCCAGGTAACAGCAACAACGCAGTTTCACCCGTGGTAAAGGAAGCCCAAGATTGTCAAACCGCATAAGCAGCACGTTTTACTCCGGTGAGGCGGCATGAAACAGGCGCCGTCAACTTCTAACCGGGATACTGCGTCGATGTTGACGCAAATGGTGCAGCGCCTGCCGCTGTCGGACGTGCATTTTCGCCGTATCAGCCAGTTGATTTATCAACGCGCCGGCATCGTGCTGGCGGAGCATAAGCGCGAGATGGTTTACAACCGCCTGGTGCGCCGGTTGCGGCTGTTGGGATTGCACGATTTCGGCGATTACCTGGCGCTGCTGGAAAGCGATCCGAACAGCGCGGAATGGCAGGCGTTCATCAACGCATTGACCACCAACCTGACGGCATTTTTCCGCGAGGCGCATCACTTCCCGATCCTGGCGGAGCATGCGCGCTCGCGGCCGAACGGTTACAGCGTCTGGAGCACCGCGGCCTCGACCGGCGAAGAGCCGTATTCGATCGCCATCACGCTGAGCGATGCCCTGGGGCAGCGGGCCGGCAGTTGCCAGGTCTGGGCCAGCGACATCGATACGCAGGTGCTGGAAAAAGCGGAGGCGGGCGTTTACCGCCAGGAAGATCTGCGCACCCTGACGCCGACCCAAATGCAGCGCTATTTTCTGCGCGGCACCGGTCCGCATCAGGGGCTGGTGCGCGTGCGGCCGGAGTTGGCGGCGCGAGTGAACTTTCAGCCGCTGAATCTGCTGGCGCCGGAGTGGGCGCTGCCGGGGCAATTCGACGCCATTTTTTGCCGCAACGTCATGATCTATTTCGATAAGGCGACGCAGGAGCGCATCCTGCGCCGCTTCGTTCCCTTGCTTAAGCCGGGGGGGCTGATGTTCGCCGGCCACTCCGAGAATTTCAGCCAGATCAGCCGGGATTTCTACTTGCGTGGGCAGACCGTGTATGGGCTGACCAAGGAGAGGTAATGAGTAAAATCAGAGTGTTATGCGTAGACGATTCGGCACTGATGCGCCAGCTGATGACGGAAATCGTGAACGGCCATGCCGACATGGAAATGGTGGCGACCGCGCCGGATCCGCTGGTGGCGCGCGATCTGATCAAAAAATTTAATCCTCAGGTGCTGACGCTGGACGTCGAGATGCCGCGCATGGACGGGCTAGATTTCCTCGAGAAGCTGATGCGCCTGCGGCCGATGCCGGTGGTGATGGTCTCTTCGTTGACCGGCAAAGGCTCGGAAATCACGCTGCGCGCGCTGGAACTGGGCGCGGTGGATTTCGTCACCAAACCGCAACTCGGCATTCGCGAGGGCATGTTGGCCTACAGCGAGCTGATTGCCGAGAAGATCCGCACCGCGGCCAGAGCGCGCCTGCCTCAGCGCTCCAGCAGCCCGGCGCCGGCGATCCTCAGCCATGCGCCGCTGCTGAGCAGTGAAAAACTGATCGCCATCGGCGCCTCCACCGGCGGCACCGAAGCGATCCGCCAGGTGCTGCAGCCGCTGCCGGCCACCAGTCCGGCGCTGTTGATCACCCAGCACATGCCGCCGGGTTTCACCCGTTCGTTCGCCGAACGGCTGAACAAGCTGTGCCAGATCACGGTGAAAGAAGCGGAGGACGGCGAGCGCGTGCTGCCGGGCCACGCTTACATCGCCCCGGGGGACCGCCATCTGGAGCTGACGCGCAGCGGCGCCAACTATCAGGTGAAGCTGCATGACGGCCCGGCGGTCAACCGCCATCGCCCATCGGTCGATGTGCTGTTCCGCTCGGTGGCGCAATACGCCGGCCGCAATGCGGTGGGGGTGATCCTCACCGGCATGGGCAACGACGGGGCGGCGGGGATGCTGGAGATGCACCGCGCCGGGGCTTATACCCTGGCGCAGAACGAGGCGAGCTGCGTGGTGTTCGGCATGCCGCGCGAGGCGATCGCCAGCGGCGGCGTCAGCGAAGTGGTCGAGCTGGACAGAATGAGCCAGCGAATGCTGGCGCAGATCGCCGGCGGCCAGGCATTGCGCATTTGATTTCAGTCCGCAGGGTCTTCCCGGCGGCGATATGACCCAGGTTCGCCGTGCGGCGGCCTGCGGTGTTGCATCATTAAACGGTTAACTATTTCAGGAGTAACAATGGCAGACAAGAACCTCAGATTTCTGGTTGTGGACGACTTCTCCACCATGCGTCGCATCGTCAGAAATTTGCTCAAAGAGCTGGGCTTCAACAACGTCGAAGAAGCTGAAGACGGTGCGGATGCGCTGAACAAGCTGCGCGCCGGCGGTTTCGACTTCGTGGTGTCCGACTGGAACATGCCGAACATGGACGGGCTTGAGCTGTTGCAAACCATCCGCGCCGACAGCGCGCTGGCCGCGATGCCGGTACTGATGGTGACCGCGGAAGCCAAGAAAGAAAATATCATCGCGGCGGCGCAGGCCGGCGCCAGCGGTTATGTAGTGAAACCATTTACGGCGGCGACGCTGGAAGAAAAGCTCAACAAGATTTTTGAAAAATTGGGCATGTAAGGAGAGGGCGATGAGAGACATTCCAATGCCTGCCAGCGATGCAGCGACCGCGGGAGAGATCATCTCCCGCATCGGCCAACTGACCCGAATGCTGCGCGACAGCATGCGCGAACTGGGGCTCGATCAGGCGATCGCCCAGGCGGCAGAGGCGATCCCGGATGCGCGCGACCGTCTTGACTATGTCGTAACCATGACGGCGCAGGCGGCGGAACGGGCGTTGAACTGCGTGGAGGCGGCGCAACCGCGCCAGGCGGAGCTGGAATCCGGCGCCAACGCGTTGAAAGGGCGCTGGGACGAGTGGTTCGCCAATCCCATCGAACTTGACGACGCGCGTTCTCTGGTCAACGACACGCGCCAGTATCTGGATCAGGTGCCGGGCCATACGGCCTTCACCAACGCCCAGCTGCTGGAGATCATGATGGCGCAGGACTTCCAGGATCTGACCGGTCAGGTGATCAAGCGCATGATGGACGTGGTGCAGGAGATCGAAAAGCAGCTGCTGATGGTGCTGATGGAAAACATGCCGGAGCAGCCGGTGAAGGAAAAACGGCCGAACGACAGCCTGCTGAACGGCCCGCAGCTTGACCAGAACGGCGTCGGCGTGATCGCCAATCAGGCGCAGGTCGACGATCTGCTCGACAGCCTCGGTTTCTGAGGACTTTCGGGGCGCGCGACGGCGCGCCCCGAAAGTTGCGCAGCGTCGCGCAAAGATTGGAGTATATAGCGTTGCTATATACACTGTGGCGATTATAATTTGTACTCCAGTTAAAGGAGGTCGCCATGACGTTAGGTTCTGTCTTTACCAATAATCGGACGCAGGCCGTGCGTTTGCCTGCAGAGGTGCGTTTCCCCGATACCGTTTCTAAAGTGACCGTCCGCGTAGTGGGCAAAGAGCGCATTCTTGCGCCGGTGGAGAATACCTGGGACAGTTTCTTCTGCGCGGAAAATGAGGTGAGCGATGACTTCCTCAATGAACGTGCCGGGCAACACCAGCGCGAGCGGGAAGAACTTTGATGTTCAGCCATATGCTGGACACCAACATTGTTATCTATGTCATCAAGCGCCGGCCGCTGGAAGTGCTGGAGGCGTTCAATCGCTATGCGGGCAAAATGGTCATTTCGTCGGTCACCTATGGCGAATTGGTTCACGGAGTGGAGAAAAGCTCGCGTCCGGCGGTTAACGCCAGAGTGGTTGAGGATTTTGTCTCCCGATTGGACATTCTCGATTACGGCGCCAAAGCGGCTTCGCACTACGGCAACATTCGGGCTGCGCTGGAACGTCAGGGAACGCCTATTGGCGTAAACGATCTGCATATCGCCGGGCATGCGCGCAGCGAAGGATTGATTCTGGTGACCAATAACCGACGCGAATTTGAGCGCGTTGATGGCTTACGGCTGGAAAATTGGCTGTAACGTCTCCCCCTTGATTGCCTCATCCCCTAAATAACCCGCCTTTTTCCCCGTTGTTCCCCCAATGACATCGCCATTTTTTTGGCATGCTGACCGCCATTCTTTACCCTCCCGACACAGGAACGGCGTTTCGTGGCTGAAGACAGCGATCTGGAAAAAAGCGAGGCCCCCACGCCCCACAGGCTGGAGAAGGCGCGTGAAGACGGCCAGATCCCGCGCTCGCGCGAGCTGACCTCGGTACTGATGCTGCTCTCGGGCCTGGCGATTATCCTGATGTCCGGCAGCAACATGGCGCAACAGCTGGCGGCGATGCTCACGCAAGGTCTGAACTTCGATCACGGCATGGTCAGCAACGATAAACAGATGCTGCGCCAATTGGGCATGTTGCTGCGCCAGGCGGTGCTGGCGCTGCTGCCGATCATGGCGGGGCTGGTGCTGGTGGCGCTCGCCGCGCCGATGTTGCTGGGGGGCATTTTGTTCAGCGGCAAGTCGATCAAGTTCGATTTGAAGCGGCTGAACCCGCTATCCGGGTTGAAGCGCATCTTTTCTACCCAGGTGCTGGCCGAGCTGCTGAAAGGGATCCTGAAAGCGACGCTGGTTGGTTGGGTGACCGGCCTCTATTTGTGGCACAACTGGGCGGCGATGCTGCATCTGATGACCCAGCAGCCGCTCGATGCGCTGGGCAACGCGCTGCAGATGATCCTGTTCTGCGGTTTTCTGGTGGTGCTGGGGCTGACGCCGATGGTGGCATTCGACGTGTTTTATCAGCTGTGGAGTCACTTCAAGAAGCTGAAGATGACCAAGCAGGATATTCGCGACGAGTTCAAAGACCAGGAAGGGGACCCGCACGTCAAGGGACGCATTCGTCAGCAGCAGCGGGCGATCGCCCGGCGCCGCATGATGGCCGACGTGCCCAAGGCGGACGTGATCGTCACCAACCCGACGCACTACGCCGTCGCGTTGCAGTACAACGACAAAAAAATGAGTGCGCCGAAAGTGCTGGCCAAAGGGGCTGGCGAAATCGCCTTGCGCATTCGCGAACTTGGCGCGGAACACCGCATCCCGATGCTGGAGGCGCCGCCGCTGGCGCGCGCGCTGTATCGGCACAGCGAGATCGGCCAGCATATTCCGGCCACCCTGTATGCCGCGGTCGCCGAGGTGCTGGCCTGGGTGTACCAACTGCGCCGCTGGCGGCGTGAGGGCGGCCTGATCCCGAAAAAACCTGAACGTTTACCGGTGCCGGAAGCACTGGATTTTGCAAAAGAGAGTGACTCTGATGGCTAATTTGGCCTCCCTGCTTCGTTTGCCGGGCAATTTTAAAGATACGCAGTGGCAGGTGCTGGCCGGCCCGGTGCTGATCCTGCTGATCCTGTCGATGATGGTGTTGCCGTTGCCGGCGTTTATCCTCGACCTGCTGTTTACCTTCAACATCGCGCTGTCGATCATGGTGCTGCTGGTGGCGATGTTCACCCAGCGCACGCTCGAATTCGCCGCCTTCCCGACCATCCTGCTGTTCTCCACATTGCTGCGTTTGTCGCTCAACGTCGCGTCGACGCGCATCATCTTGCTGGAAGGGCACACCGGCTCCGCCGCCGCCGGCCGCGTGGTGGAAGCCTTCGGCCACTTCCTGGTGGGGGGCAACTTCGCCATTGGCATCGTGGTGTTCATCATCCTGGTGCTGATTAACTTCATGGTGATCACCAAAGGGGCGGGGCGTATCGCCGAAGTGGGCGCGCGCTTCGTGCTGGACGGCATGCCGGGTAAACAGATGGCGATCGACGCCGATCTGAACGCCGGCCTGATCGGTGAAGACGAAGCGAAGAAACGCCGCGCCGAAGTGACCCAGGAGGCCGACTTTTACGGCTCAATGGACGGCGCCAGTAAATTCGTGCGCGGCGACGCCATCGCCGGCCTGATGATCATGGTGCTGAACGTAGTCGGCGGCCTGTTGGTCGGCGTGGTGCAACATGGCATGGAGCTGGGGGCGGCGGCGGAAAGCTATACGCTGCTGACCATCGGTGACGGCCTGGTGGCGCAGATCCCGGCGTTGGTGATCTCCACTGCCGCCGGCGTCATCGTCACCCGCGTCGCGACCGATCAGGACGTCGGCGAGCAGATGGTTGGCCAGCTGTTCAACAATCCGCGCGTGATGCTGCTGAGCGCCGGGGTGCTGGGGCTGTTGGGCCTGGTGCCGGGCATGCCGAACCTGGTGTTCCTGCTGTTTACCGCGGCTCTGCTGGGCCTGGCCTGGTGGCTGCGCGGCCGTGAACAACAGGCGCCGAAGACGGTAGAGGCGCCGGTGATGCCAGAGAATCCGCAGGCCGCCGAAGCCAGCTGGGCCGACGTGCAGTTGGAAGACCCGCTGGGGATGGAAGTAGGCTACCGGCTGATTCCGATGGTCGATTTTCAGCAGAACGGCGAACTGCTTGGGCGTATTCGCGGTATCCGCAAGAAATTCGCCCAGGACATGGGCTATCTGCCGCCGGTGGTGCACATTCGCGACAACCTGGAACTGCCGCCTGCCAGCTACCGTATCCTGATGAAAGGCGTCGAGATCGGCAGCGGTGAAGCGCAGCCGGGCCGCTGGCTGGCGATCAACCCCGGCAATGCCATAGGCGAGCTGGCGGGTGATAAAACCGTCGATCCGGCCTTTGGGCTCGAGGCGGTATGGATCGACAGCGCCTTGCGCGAACAGGCGCAGATCCAGGGCTTTACCGTGGTGGAAGCCAGCACCGTGGTGGCGACGCACCTCAATCACCTGATTGGCCAGTTCGCCAGCGAGCTGTTCGGCCGCCAGGAGACCCAACAGCTGTTGGATCGCGTGTCGCAGGAGATGCCGAAGCTGACCGAAGACTTCGTGCCGGGCGTGGTGTCGCTGACGACGCTGCACAAGGTGCTGCAAAATCTGCTGGCCGAGCGCGTGTCCATTCGCGATATGCGCACCATCGTCGAAACGCTGGCGGAACATGCCCCGGCGCAGAGCGATCCTTATGAATTGACCACCGTGGTGCGAGTGGCGCTGGGCAGGGCGATCACGCAGCAGTGGTTCCCGGGCAACGGCGAGATTCAGGTTATCGGCCTGGATACCCAGTTGGAGCGTCTGTTGCTGCAGGCGTTGCAGGGCGGCGGCGGTCTGGAGCCGGGGCTGGCTGACCGTCTGCTGGAGCAGGCGCGTCAGGCGCTGCAACGGCAAGAGATGCTCAGCGCGCCGCCGGTACTGTTGGTTAACCATGCGCTGCGTCCTTTACTGGCGCGCTTCCTGCGTCGCAGCCTGCCGCAGCTCGTGGTGCTGTCCAACCTGGAGATCAACGACGATCGCCAGATTCGCATGACCTCGACCATTGGAGCCGCCTGATGAAACGCTGTCTGTCCTTGTTGTGTTTGCTGGCGCCGCTAGCCGCCGGCGCGGTGTCCGGCTCCTGGGTGGCTGAAGGGGCGGGGGTCACGCTGGAACAGGGCGGGATGCGCGATGAATCCGCCGCTTTGCGGCCGCCGAACGCGCTGCCGGATGCCCATGCGCGCATCACCAGCGTCAGCTGGCGCTACCGTTTGCTGGGGCCGGAGCCAGTGGGGCTGCAGGCCCAGCTTTGCACGGTAAACCGCTGCATTCCGCTCGGCGGCGGCAGCGGCAGCAGCATCGGTCTGCAGGGCGAGCCGGCCAATGCGGAATTGCGCTTTGTCTATTACGTGCAGTCGCAAGGCGGGCTGAATCCGCCGCTGCGGGTGATTGGCAATCAGGTGATCGTCAATTATCAGTAACATCAGGCCAGAATTTGCAGGCCGTTGCGTTCCACCAGCGTCAGCAGTTTCATCGCGGCGGAGTTCGGTTGCGCTTCGCCGCGCTCCCATTTCTGCACCGCCTTTTTGCTGACGTTGAGATACAGCGCAAACACCGGCTGACTGACGTTTTCCCGTTCGCGCAACGCGCGGATCTCGGCCGGCCCGAACTGCTTCACCGGCCGCAGGCACAGCATGTCGAAAGTGCGCATGGTCACGTCGTCGACGAAACCGGCGCGGTGCAGGCCCTGAACTTCCTGGTGGATCGATTTCAGCATCTTGCTCATAGTTGTAACCTTATTAATTCCCCGCAGTTGACCAGCTGATACAGTCTGAATGGTGAATAATCCAGATACAGCGCCGCCAAATGCCGCCAGGAAATTAACTCCTCCTGATTGATGTTGTCTCTTTCGTTTTTGGCAAAGCCATACATGAAAAAAATCCTGCCTTCATTTGCCGTTGCGATTAATACCCGATACCCGCGCCGTTTCCCACTCCCCATCCGGGCGAGGCGTTTTTTGTAAACGCAACCACCGAGATTGGCGTCATACAGCTGATTTTGCATCTCTCGCGCCGCTTTCACTATCGTGGCATCACTGATGCGTTCATCGCCGGCAAATGTCTGGAAGGCTTTTGTGAGATAAATGTCGGTCATTCACTCTCCGTGTGAAAATATACCCTTAATGGGTACAGATCAAGATGTTTAACGACCGAGCTAAGATGACGAAACAGGCAGTGATAGGGAACAGGTAAATATCCGTTCTGCGCAGCCTGGCGCATAACGTTAAGGGAATTCAGGAGGTGATAGGGAGAAAATGCGACGGGATGCGCAGAAGCCGGTGAACGCATGCCCGGTGATAGGCTCACCGGGCAAATGAGTCAGGTCAAACGCCGATTTTTCTGCCGAGCAGGCTGCCGGCGTGCGACTGGCCGTCCGGGCCATACAGCGATTTGTTGTTTTTGCTGAGGATGGCCAGCGCCTGAGCGTTATGGTCGATCTGCTGATTGAGCAACAGGCCGTTGTGCTGGTTCTTTTCGCGCAGCGTTTGGCTCAGCAATTGAACGCGCTGCCAACGATCGGCCAGGGGCGCTTGGCTGGCATAGGGGGCGCGTTGTCCGCAGGTTTTTTCCTGCCCCAGGCGTTGTTGTTCGAGATAAGCGACCGTCGCCAGCAGTTGGCTTTTTGCATCGGTGACGCGCTGCAAGGCCACGCCCGGCAACTGGCCGGAGCACAGCAAGTCGTGCTCTTCCTCCAGCACGCCATTGAGCGCCTGCAGCGTTTCCAACAGTTTATCCAGCAGTTGTGCCAGCTTTTCCATAGTAATGACTTATCCTTTACCGCTACTCGCCGCGCGCTGTCAGTCGCGTCCGGCGATCCATTGAACATCGCTCTGCGCGTCTTGCAGCAGCGCATCGGCGATTTTGCCGGCGTCCATCTTCAGTTCACCGTTGCGGATCGCCTGTTTGATGGCCTCGACCCGACCCATATCGATATCCTGGGTGCCAGGCTGCATCAGGCGCGCCTGCGCCTCGCTCAGTTTGACCTGCGTGCCGCTGACGGCGGTTTCGGCCACGGCGGCCTTGCGCGGTTGGAGCGGGTTGTCGGCCGGGGTTTCACGCGGTTGCACAGTGGAAACCGGCTGTAACCGCTGGGTGCGATCGATACTCATGGTCCATCTCCGTTTACGCCGTGACCGCTCGCGGGCGACGACGCTGCAATGAAAGTGTTGCGGCCCTGGTGGCCAATAAAATGCTGCTTGATTTGTCTTATCGGCAAGGTTGGCGGAACCTTTACTTTTTTATAACGTAATGCGGATCGCGCCGTCGTCCCCGACCACGCCGCTGACGATCTGCCCGGAGGCCATGCGTACCCGCACGCTGTCTTCGGCGGCGGCGTTGTTCATCGCTTTACCTGCACCGCTGATGCTGAATCCTTCGCCCTGGGCGTTGACCTGCACCGGTTGCCCAGCCTTGATAATCCAGGCGCGGCGCAGCATGGCGAGGGTCAGCGGCTGACCGGGGCTGATGTTGCGCAGGCTGACGGCGCCTAGCGCTTTGCCCGCTTCGGTCAGCGCGCGCGGCGGCAGGGTATCGAGCCGGCCTTCTTTCAACGCCAGATCCGCCGCCGTCAACCGGCTGCCGGCGCTGATGCCGCGCGCCGAAACGAGATAGCGGCCGAACACCTGCACCTGCGTCTGGATAAAACGCCTCTCCTGGCCACAGCGCGCCGAAATGCTGACGTTGCCGCCGATCCGCGCGTTGGGCGACAGCGACAGCTGCGGCAGTTCGCAAGCGGGCCATTGGTTCGGCGGCGTGCGCACCCGCACTTTTACCTGTACCGGTTCGCCGCTGAACTTGCCTTGGATGAAGCTTTCGATTTGCGTCGCCAGATCGTCGGCGCGCGCGTTCAGACTGCATAGCAGGCCGATAAGCAGCAGCATTTTACCTTTCATCGTCATCTTCTCAAGCTTCATCGGGATACGCGTAAGTGTACCCGCAGCGCGCGCAGGCTAAGCAGATAAATAGCGCCCCATTTTGCGTTTATTCCCGCGATAGGGTGGCGCAGGGGGCGTTTATGCTGTCGACTCCAAATTCTAACCTCGCGGAGGGAGCATGCTCGACAAACTGGACGCGGCTCTGCGCTTTGGCCAAGAGGCGCTGAACTTGCGCGCCCAGCGGCAGGAAATTCTGGCCGCCAACATCGCCAACGCAGACACGCCGGGTTATCAGGCGCGGGATATCGATTTCGCCAGCCAATTGAACAAAGTGCTGGAACAGGGGCGCGTCAGCGGCAACGGCATGGCGCTCAACCTGACGGCGGCGCGCCACATCCCGGCGCAGACCCTGCAGCCGCCGCAGCTCGATCTGTTGTACCGGGTGCCGGACCAGCCGTCGATGGACGGTAACACGGTGGACATGGATCGCGAACGCACCAATTTTGCCGATAACAGCCTGAAATATCAGACCGACCTGACGCTGCTCAACGGTCAGATCAAAGGGATGATGTCCGTGCTGCAACAAGGATAAGGCGCATGTCTTTACTGAATATTTTTGATATCTCCGGCTCGGCGTTATCGGCGCAATCCCAGCGCATGAACGTCAGCGCCAGCAACATGGCCAACGCCGACAGCGTGACCGGCCCGGACGGCGAACCTTACCGCGCCAAGCAGGTGGTGTTCCAGGTCGCGGCGGCGCCGGGGCAACCGACCGGTGGCGTGCGCGTCGCCCAGGTGGTGGACGATCCGGCACCCGAGCGCCTGGTGTATCAGCCGGGCAACCCGCTGGCGGACGCCAAGGGGTATGTGCGCATGCCGAACGTCGACGTGGTGGGGGAAATGGTCAACACCATCTCTGCTTCCCGCAGCTACCAGGCCAACGTCGAGGTGCTCAACACCACCAAGTCGATGATGATGAAGACCCTGACGCTGGGTCAATAACCGGAGATATTCCATGTCAGTCTCCCCGACGACCAAGCCGTCGCTGGACGATACCGTCCTCGGCGCCAATGGCAAAAATACCAACAGCCAGGATCTGCACAACAGCTTCCTGACGCTGCTGGTCGCGCAGTTGAAAAACCAGGATCCGACCAATCCGATGCAGAACAACGAGCTGACGTCGCAGCTGGCGCAGATCAACACCGTTCAGGGTATCGAAAAGCTTAACACCACGCTGGGGTCGATCTCCGGCCAGATCAACAGCAACCAATCGCTGCAGGCCACCGCGCTGATCGGTCACGGCGTGATGGTGCCGGGCAACAACATTCTGGTCGGCAGCAAGGACGGCAAGGTCAGCACCACGCCGTTCGGCGTGGAACTGGAGCGCGCCGCCGATCAGGTGACCGCCACCATCACCAACGCCAGCGGGCAGGTGGTGCGCACCATTGAAATTGGCGGCCTGACCGCCGGCGTGCACGCCTTCACCTGGGACGGCTCGCTGGATGACGGCTCCACCGCGCCCGACGGCGCCTACAAAGTGGCGATTAACGCCAAAGGCAACGGCGAGCAGCTGGTGGCGCGCAGCCTGCACTTCGGGCTGGTGAACGGCGTGATCCGCGACGGCAACGGCGCCAAGCTGGATCTCGGCCTGGCGGGCAACGCCACCCTGGAAGACGTGCGACAGATCTTATAACCCTAAGCATCAGGCTCAATCGGACGATAGCCTGACCACTATTCGGAGAATAACATGGCCTTTTCTCAGGCAGTCAGCGGCTTGAACGCGGCAGCAACCAACCTGGACGTGATCGGTAACAACATCGCCAACTCCGCGACCGCGGGCTTCAAATCCGGCAGCGTCTCCTTTGCCGACATGTTCGCCGGTTCGCAGGTCGGGCTGGGCGTCAAAGTGTCCGGCATCACCCAAAACTTCAAGGGCGGCACCACCACCGGCACCAGCCGCGCGCTGGATGTGGCCATCAACGGCAACGGTTTTTTCCGCATGCAGGATAAAGACGGCGGCATCTTCTATACCCGCAACGGCCAGTTCAAGCTGGACGAGAACCGCAACCTGACCAACATGCAGGGCCTGCAGCTGACCGGCTACCCGGCGGCCGGCTCTCCGCCGACCATCCAGCAGGGCGCCAACCCGGTGCCGCTGAGCATTCCTGAAGGCATGATGAACGCCAAGGCGTCCACCTCCGGCGAGATGGTGGCCAACCTGAAGTCCACCCATAAAGTGCCGGAGAACAAGACCTTCGATCCGACCAAACAGGACAGCTACAACTACGTCAACACCATCACCGCCTACGACTCGCTGGGCAACGCGCACAACATCAACGCCTACTTCGTGAAGACAGCGGACAACAAGTGGCAGGTCTATACCCAGGACGGCAGCGCGGCGCCGGTTGATGCCGGCACCATGGAGTTCAGCACCAGCGGCAATCTGGTGAAAACCACCAGCACCAACGGCGCGCCAGGCGAGTTCAGCATGGTGATCCCGATGGCCGCCAAAGACGGCGCGCCGGCGCAAAACTTCACCCTGAGCTTCGCCGGCAGCATGCAGCAGAACGTAGGCAGCGACTCGGTGAGCAAGGTGGCGCAGGACGGCTATGCCGCCGGTGAATACACCAACTTCCAAATTAACAACGACGGCACCGTCGTTGGGATCTACTCCAACCAGCAGACTCAGGTGCTGGGCCAGATCGTCATGGCCAACTTCTCCAACCCGGAAGGGCTGGCGTCGCAGGGCGATAACGTTTGGCAGGAAACCGGCGCGTCCGGCCAGCCACGCGTTGGTCTGTCGGGCGGCGGCGGCTTCGGCAAGCTGACCAGCGGCGCGCTGGAGTCATCCAACGTCGATCTGAGCCAGGAGCTGGTGAACATGATCGTCGCACAGCGTAACTACCAGTCCAACGCCCAGACCATCAAGACGCAGGACTCCATCCTGCAGACGCTGGTTAGCCTGCGCTGATAGGGCCGAGTTATGGATCACGCGATTTATACCGCGATGGGCGCGGCGCGCCAAACGCTGGAACAGCAATCCATTACCGCCAACAACCTGGCCAATGCGTCGACGCCGGGCTTTCGCGCCCAGCTTGCCGCGTTGCGCGCGGTGCCGGTCGACGGTCCGAGCCTGGCGACACGCACCTTGGTGACTGCCTCGACGCCGGGCGCCGACATGAGCCAGGGCGCGCTGAACTACACGGCGCGCCCGCTGGACGTGGCGCTGCAGCAGGATGGTTTTTTGGCGGTGAGCCTGCCGGGCGGCGGTGAGGCTTACACCCGCAACGGCAACATTCAGATTTCCTCCACCGGGCAGTTGACGGTGCAGGGGATGCCGCTGATGGGCGACGGCGGGCCGATCGAGGTGCCGCCGTCGGCGGAGATCACCATCGCGGCCGACGGCACCATTTCGGCGCTTAACGCCGGCGATCCGCCGAACACCATCGCGCAGATTGGCCGCCTGAAGCTGGTGAAGGCCGATGCGCGCGAAGTGATGCGCGGTGACGACGGGCTATTCCGCCTGACGCCGGAAACTCAACAGCAGCGCGGCAATCAGTTGCAAAACGATCCGCAGGTGCGGGTGATGCCGGGCGTGCTGGAGGGCAGCAACGTCAAGCCGATGGAGACCATGGTCGACATGATCGCCAACGCCCGCCGTTTTGAAATGCAAATGAAGGTCATCCACAGCGTGGATGAAAACGAACAGCGTGCCAACTCACTGCTCTCAGTGAGCTAAGCAGCAAGGAAATAACCGATGATTCCATCCTTATGGATTGCCAAAACCGGTCTGGACGCGCAGCAGACCAACATGGACGTGATCGCCAACAACCTGGCGAACGTCAGCACCAACGGCTTCAAGCGCCAGCGTGCGGTATTTGAAGATCTGCTGTACCAGACCATGCGTCAGCCGGGCGCGCAGTCTTCCGAGCAGACTACGCTGCCTTCCGGTCTGCAGATCGGCACCGGCGTGCGTCCGGTGGCGACCGAGCGCCTGCACAGCCAGGGCAACCTGTCGCAGACCAACAACAGCAAAGACGTCGCCATCAAGGGGCAGGGTTTCTTCCAGGTGATGCTGCCGGACGGCACCCAGGCCTACACCCGCGACGGGTCGTTCCAGATCGATCAGAACGGCCAGCTGGTCACCTCCAGCGGTTTCCAGGTGCAGCCGGCGATCACCATTCCGGCGAACGCGCTGTCCATCACCGTCGGCCGCGACGGCATCGTCAGCGTCACCCAGCAGGGGCAGACCGCCGCTCAGCAGGTGGGCCAACTGACGCTGACCACGTTCGTCAACGACAGCGGTCTGGAGAGCGTGGGCGAGAATCTGTATCAGGAAACCGAAAGCTCGGGCGCGCCGAACGAGAGCACGCCGGGGCTGAACGGCGCCGGTCTGCTGTATCAGGGCTACGTGGAAACCTCCAACGTTAACGTGGCGGAAGAGCTGGTCAACATGATCCAGACTCAGCGCGCTTACGAGATCAACAGCAAAGCGGTATCGACCTCCGATCAGATGCTGCAAAAGCTGACGCAACTGTAATCTGTCCTTGACGGGCCCGGCATGCCGCGCCCGTCATTCTCTTTCGTGAAACAAAGGCGATACCCGTGGTAACCACATATTCGATGGCAATCCTGCCGCGGCAGGGACAACGCTGGCTGGCGGGAATGGTGATGCTGACGCTGAGCGGCTGCGCTTATATTCCGCACAAACCGCTGGTGGACGGCGCGACCACGGCGCAGCCCGCGCCGGCCAGCGCGCCGATGCCGAACGGCTCAATCTTCCAGACGGTGCAGCCGATGAACTACGGCTATCAGCCGCTGTTCGAAGACCGCCGGCCGCGCAACGTCGGCGACACCCTGACCATCGTGCTGCAGGAAAACGTCAGCGCCAGCAAAAGCTCCTCCGCCAACGCCAGCCGCAACGGCGCCAGCAAGTTCGGCGTCGCCACCTCGCCGCGTTACCTCGACGGCCTGTTGGGCAATGCGCGCGCCGATATGGACATTTCCGGCGACAGCACCTTCGGCGGCAAGGGCGGCGCCAACGCCAACAACACCTTCAACGGCACCATTACGGTGACGGTCAACCAGGTGCTGGCCAACGGTAACCTGCACGTGGTGGGGGAAAAGCAGATCGCCATCAACCAGGGCACCGAATTCATTCGTTTCTCCGGCGTCGTCAACCCGCGCACCATCAGCGGCAACAACTCGGTCACCTCGACGCAGGTGGCGGACGCGCGGATCGAATACGTCGGCAATGGCTATATCAACGAAGCGCAGACCATGGGCTGGCTGCAGCGCTTCTTCTTAAATGTTTCACCGTTCTAAGGATTGACTGATGCTGAAAAAATGGTTTATCGCGCTGTGCGTCGGGCTGGTGTGCTTGCCGGCGGCGGCGGAGCGCATCCGCGATCTGGTGACGGTGCAGGGCGTGCGAGACAACGCCCTGATCGGCTACGGCCTGGTGGTGGGGCTGGACGGCTCCGGCGACCAGACCATGCAGACGCCGTTCACCACCCAAAGCCTGAGCAACATGCTGTCGCAGCTGGGCATCACCGTGCCGCCGGGCACCAACATGCAGCTGAAAAACGTGGCGGCGGTGATGGTGACCGCCAAACTGCCGCCGTTCTCGCGCGCCGGGCAGAACATCGACGTGGTGGTCTCATCAATGGGCAACGCCAAGAGCCTGCGCGGCGGCACCCTGCTGATGACGCCGCTGAAAGGCGTGGATAACCAGGTCTATGCGCTGGCGCAGGGCAACGTACTGGTCGGCGGCGCGGGCGCGGCGGCCGGCGGCAGCAGCGTGCAGGTCAACCAGTTGGCGGGCGGGCGCATCAGCAACGGCGCCACCATCGAGCGCGAGCTGCCGACCACCTTCGGCAGCGGCGGCGTACTCAACCTGCAGCTGAACGACGAAGACTTCACGCTGGCGCAGCAGATCAGCGACGCCATCAACCGCCAACGCGGCGGCGGCACCGCGACGCCGCTCGACGCCCGCACGATCCAGGTGCTGGTGCCGCAGGGCAACAGCTCTCAGGTGCGCTTCCTGGCGGAGATTCAGAACATCACCGTCAACGTCGGGGCGATGGACGCCAAGGTGATCATCAACTCGCGCACCGGGTCGGTGGTGATGAACCGCGATGTGATCCTCGATTCCTGCGCTGTCGCCCAGGGCAACCTGTCGGTGGTGGTCGATCGGCAGAACACCGTCAGCCAACCGACGACGCCGTTCGGCGGCGGCCAGACGGTGGTGACGCCAAACACCCAGATCTCGGTGCAACAGCAGGGCGGGTCGCTGCAGAAGGTGAACGCCAGCGCCAACCTGAACAACGTCATTCGCGCGCTGAACGCGCTGGGCGCCACGCCTATCGATCTGATGTCGATCCTGCAGGCGATGCAGAGCGCCGGCTGCCTGCGCGCCAAGCTGGAAATCATCTGATGGCGGGCGATCTGATGGCGATGTCGGGCGCGGCCTATGACGCCCAGGCGCTGAACGGCCTGAAGCGCGACGCGGCGGCCGACCCGCAGGGCAACCTCAAGCAGGTGGCGCAGCAGGTGGAAGGCATGTTCGTGCAGATGATGCTGAAAAGCATGCGTTCCGCCTTGCCGCAGGACGGGGTGTTGAGCAGCGATCAAACGCGGCTCTATACCTCGATGTACGATCAGCAAATCGCCCAGCAGATGTCGCAAAAAGGGCTGGGGCTGGCCGACATGATGGTCAAGCAGATGAGCAACGCCAATACGGTGCCGAGCGAAACCGCGGGCTTGTCGCCGATGGCGCTGGACAACGAGGTGCTGCAAACGCTGCCGAACCAGGCGCTGGAGCAGATGGTGCGCCGGGCGATGCCGAAAGCCCCGCCGGCCGCCGCGCCGCTGTCGCTCAACAACGGCAACTTCGTCGCTCGTCTGTCGATACCGGCGAAGGTCGCCAGCCAGCAGAGCGGCATTCCGCATCAGCTGATCGTCGCGCAGGCGGCGCTGGAATCCGGCTGGGGGCAGCGCGAGATCCCAACCTCAGACGGCACGCCGAGCTACAACCTGTTCGGCATCAAGGCCGGCGGCAGCTGGAGCGGGCCGGTGACGGAGATCACCACCACCGAGTTCGAACAGGGCGCGGCGAAGAAGGTGAAGGCGAAGTTCCGCGTCTACGGCTCGTACGTCGAAGCGATCGCCGATTACGTCAAACTGCTGACCAACAACCCGCGCTACGCCGACGTGGCCGCCGCGCGCAGCCCGGAGCAGGCGGCGCATGCGCTGCAGCGCGCCGGGTACGCCACCGATCCCCAGTACGCCAGCAAGTTGGTCAGCGTGATTCAGCAGATGAAGAGCGCGGGGGAGCAGGCGGTGAAAGCTTACACCCACGATCTGAAAGATTTGTTCTAAATCCCCGTCATTCTTGACGCCGCTGCGGCGCCAATTATTTAGGGGATAGGCGGTAATGAAGGCTCGCTGGATGCTGACCGCGTTACCGCTTTTTTTCCTCAAGTTCTTCTCATTTTTGCCGATAACCGAAACAGGCTGAGCGAACAGGCTCAGCAGCTCAATTAAGAACCCTGTGGGCCACCGGCGCCGCAGCATAAGGAATTCCGATGTCCAATAGCTTAATCAATACCGCGATGAGCGGGCTGAATGCGGCTCAGGTGGCGCTCAGTACCGTCAGCAACAACATCTCCAACTACAACGTGGCGGGCTACAACCGCCAGACCGCGATCCTGGCGCAGAACGGCGGCATGGCCACCATGAGCGGCTTTATCGGCAACGGCGTGACCGTCACCAGCGTCAACCGCGAGTACAACCAGTTCATCACCAACCAGCTGCGCGGCGCACAAAGCGCGTTCGGGGCGCAAAATGCCTATTACGAGAAGATTTCACAGATCGACAACCTGTTGGCGAGCAAGACCAACCCGCTGTCGACCAACATGCAGGACTTCTTCACCAACCTGCAGAACCTGGTGAGCAACGCCGGTGACGACGCCGCGCGCCAGACGGTGCTGGGCAAGGCTAACGGCCTGGTGAACCAGTTCAACAACACTGATAAATTCCTGCGCGACATGGATAACGGCGTTAATCAACAGATCAGCGATACGGCGCAGCAGATCAACAGCTACGGCCAACAGATCGCCAAACTGAACGACGAGATCACCCGTTTGCGCGGCAGCGCCGCCGGCGAGCCGAATGCGTTGCTGGATCAGCGCGATCAGCTGGTCACCGAATTGAATCAGCTGGTGGGCGTACAGGTCACGCAACAGGACGGCGACGCCTATACCGTCTCCTTCGCCAACGGCTTGACCCTGGTGCAGGGCAGCAACACCTATCAGGTGGAAGCCGTGCCTTCCAGCAGCGATCCTTCCCGTCTGACTATCGGCTATAACCGCGGCAACGGCGCCAGCGAAGTGCCGGAAGGCCAGATCACCAGCGGCACGCTGAGCGGTGTGCTGAAATTCCGCAGCGAAACGCTGGACGGCGTGCGCAATCAACTGGGCCAGTTGGCGCTGGCGATGGCGGACAGCTTTAACCAGCAGCATCGCGCCGGCTTCGATCTGAACGGCGATGCGGGCGGCGACTTCTTCAGCTTCAGCGGCGGCCGGGTGGTGGATAACACCCGCAACACCGGCGACGCGTCGCTGTCGGTCTCTTACACCGATACCGGCAAGGTGAAGGCCAACGATTATCGCGTCGAGTTCGACGGCAGCAGCTGGCAGGTGAGCCGCCTGCCGGACAACGTGAAAGTCAACGCGACGCCGGGCACCAGCGCCGACGGCAAGCCGACGCTGAACTTCGACGGGTTGGAAGTGAGCATCGACGGCAATGCGCAGGCCAAAGACAGCTTCACCGTGAAGCCGGTCAGCGACGTGGCGGGCAATCTGAAAGTGGCCATCACCGATTCGTCCAAGATCGCCGCCGCCGGTAAAGACGACAGCGGCCGCGGCGATAACGAAAACGCCAAGAAGCTGCTGGATCTGCAAACCAAAAACCTGGTGGACGGCAAGGCGACCCTGAGCGGCGCTTACGCCGGCATCGTCAGCGGCGTCGGCAACCAGACCGCTGCCGCCAAGGCTATCGCCACCTCGCAGGCCAAGATCGTCACGCAGCTGGGCGCGCAACAGCAGTCGATGTCCGGCGTCAACCTTGACGAAGAGTATGGCGAGCTGCTGCGTTTCCAGCAGTACTACATGGCCAACGCGCAGGTGATTCAGACCGCCAGCTCGCTGTTCGACGCGCTGCTGAATATTCGTTGATTTCATTGTTAATCGGCGCCGATAACGGCGCCGGTCGCTCAGAGTAAGGAACCCACAGCATGCGCATGAGCACCAGCATGATGTACCAACAGAACATGAACGGCATCACAGGCAACCAGTCGCTGTTCATGAAGGCGGCCGAGCAGCTTTCCTCGGGCAAGCGGGTGATCAACCCGTCCGACGATCCGCTGGCGGCGTCGCGCGCGGTGATGTTGTCGCAATCGCAGGCGGAAAACAGCCAGTACACGCTGGCGCGCACCTTCGCTCGTCAGAACGTGTCGATGGAAGAAACGGTATTGGCCGGTGCGACCTCCACCATCGCGGACATGAAGGCGTTGATCGTCAACGCCGGCGGCACCGAAAGCGATAACGATCGCCAGTCGCTGGCCACCCAGCTGCAGGGGTTGAAAGATCAGCTGCTGAACCAGGCCAACAGCACCGACGGCAACGGCCGCTATATGTTCGGCGGGTATGTGAACGACAAGGCGCCGTTCGTCGACAACGGCGGCACCGTCAGTTACCAGGGCGGCGACAAGACGGTTGAGCAGAAAGTGGACGCTAACCGCACCATGACCATCGGCCATACCGGCAACGCGGTGTTCATGTCGTTGACCAGCAATCCGAAGCCCGAGCCGGACGGCAGCGCGCCGGTCAGCAACATATTCGAGAGCATCGATATTGCGCTGAACGCGCTGAAAACCCCGCTGCAGGACGCCGACGAGGCCACCAAGCAGCAGGTGAACGATGCGCTGGCGAAAGCCAACCGCGGTCTGGACAACTCCTACAACAACGTGCTGAGCGTGCGCGCCGAGCTGGGCAGCCAGCTGCAGGAGATGGATCAGTTGGACAGCATCGGTAAAGAGCGTGACATGACCAACCAGATCCAGATGAGCGCGCTGACGGATGCCGACCTGGCCGAGTCTATCTCGTCCTACTTCATGCAGCAGGCGGCGCTGCAGGCGTCGTACAAAACCTTCAGCGATATGCAGGGCATGTCGTTGTTCCAGATGAATCGTTAAGAGCAATACCCCGTTGCCTGACCGCGACGGGTTTCCCTTTAGTGCGCTTAGAAAACGCCTTCTCCGCCCCGCGGGGAGGGAGGCTTCTTGAAACCGGGCGCACTCGTTTGGCGCGTCGCTCGTTCTCCCACTACTGACTGAGTGACGCGCCTTTTTTTGTCTGCGTGTTCCCCATTCACCTTAAGCCTTAGCGGAAAGGCACGCCGCGATCGTTGCCGGACCCTTTAGTGCATTGACCGCCTATGTTGACAAAGGCTGAGGCCGGCGCCGCTCATCCGTTGCATTTCTGCTCTGGCCAGTTCTCTCAACATAGGTCGATCTCCTGTTAACGCGACTTGGCGTTATTTTTAGGGCTGTTGTTTTCGATTTGAGGCTTGCGGCTCTCATTGAACAGCCACCGTATTGGCGTATAGAGGCACTCGGCCAACTTCCATGAGCCAAATAAAGTAAACGGGATGATGACGAAACTATCGACGCCAGGCGGAAGAACAAATAATTCCCAGGAAAAGCCCAGCGTATTTAAAATAGTGCTCATGATCAAAAGGGCGATGCCGCTGATGAATAAATCACTCAGCTGGAATTTTATCTTCATGTTTACACCGATTATATTTGAGCGAGGCTTGCAGCGTGCTGTCTGCAAGGTTTCTTCCAATATAACGCTGGGGGAGTAAGGTGAGAAATCGATTTTTCTTGTCAGTGAATAAATAAGGGGTGTGAGTAAATTAAATCATTAATACATTGTTTTTAAATTTAACGCGGCAGTCAGGGTGATGTGGCGCGTTATTTCCTTCCTAAGAATAAAGTACACCGGCACGGTTTGCCGGCGAGTGATGAGTGTGGGTCCCGGGCTGCCGATGCGGCGCCGCGTCGAATGACGTTGCAGAAGCCGGATAGGGGGCAACCCGGAATTTTTGCTACAGGTCCTGCGCGATTATTTCTTTTTCTTCACCACTTTCCATTTTCCGCCATCGCTGGTCTCGGTGAAGGAAACTCTAAACTTGTTGCTTTTCCAGTGGGTCAAACCGAATAATCGGCGTGCCTTGCGGTTGCTTTTTGCTTTAATCATGATCTCGCTCCTGTAGTTAGCAAAGGTCGATGCTGCGCCCTGCAGCCGGCAGGCTGCCGGACGCATTTATTCAGGGTGTAAGTTATCTGCCGCGCATTTGACTCTGCGTGGCTGCGTTATTTTATTTTTCTCTAATCAATAAGTTTATATTATCGCCATGGGTGACTGACGGGGTGCTGGCGATATTTTTTCTACCGGGTCTATTTTAGGTCGGGGTTTTATTTATTCAAGCCGCCGGAGACATTTGAACCTTAATCCGGATAAAAGGCGTTTCTCAGGCTTTTGTCCCAATAAAACGGTTTTATTGCCATTTTGTCTCAGGCGGAAGAGGGGGGGAAGGAAGGGGCCGCACAGGGGCTCAGAAGGTCATGCCGCCGATCACCGCCGCCAGACGATCGAATATCTCACCGAACAGGTGCTCACAGAATGGCGCCAACATCGGCATCATCATGCCCAGCGTCATGATGCCGAAGGTCATGGTGACCGGGAAACCGATCACGAAGACCGACAGCTGCGGCGTCATGCGGTTGAGCAGGCCGAGCGCCATGTTGAGCGTTAACAGCAGGCAGATCAGCGGCAGCGCCAGCATCATGCCATTGATGAAGATCAGCGAGCCGACCTGAGTCAACACCAGGAAGCCGTTGCCGTTCAGCGGCTGCGTTTGGATAGGCAGGGTGTGGAAGCTGTCCGCCAGCAGCGAAATCAGCCACAGATGGCCGTCAAAGCTGAGGAACAGCAACATCGCCAGCAGGTTGAGCAGGCGCGCCAGCACTGGCATGTTCGGGCCGCCGCTGGGATCGAAGAAGGTGGCGAACGACAGTCCCATCTGCATGCCGATCACTTCCCCCGCCAGGCGCACCGCCGCGAAGGCGAACTGCATGGTTAACCCCAGCGCCACGCCGATCAGAATCTGCTGAATCGCCAGCCACAGGCCGGCGGCGGAGAAGATGGGGATATTGCTGGCGGGCAGCGTCGGCGCAATCAGGATGACGATCAGCCCGCCAAGGCCGATTTTGACCTTTTTGCTGATTTGCTTTTCGCTGAATATCGGCGCGGTGCTGATCAGCGCCAGAATGCGCAGCAGCGGCCAAAAGTAGTGGCTGAGCCAGACGGTGAGCTGGGCGCTGTCGAAGGTGAGCACGGTCAGCCGATCAGGGTAGGCAGGTTGCTGAACAGGGTGCGCATATAGTCCAGCAACAGATTCAACATCCAGGGACCGGCGATGATGATGGTGGCCACCACCGCCAGAATTTTAGGGATGAACGACAGCGTCATTTCGTTGATCTGGGTGGCGGCCTGCAGCAGGCTGACGACCAGGCCGCTGATCAGCGCCGCCAGCAGCAGCGGGGCGGCCAGCGCCAGCGCGACTTTCATCGCTTCGGTGCCGAGCGCCATAACCGATTCAGGTGTCATCTCGCTTTCTCCGGTCAGGGGTTACGAATAGAAGCTCTGCGCCAGCGAGCCGAGCAGCAGCTGCCAGCCATCGACCAGCACGAACAGCATCAGCTTGAACGGCAGCGAGATGGTGGCGGGCGGCACCATCATCATCCCCAGCGCCATCAGCACGCTGGCGACCACCAGGTCGATAATCAGGAACGGAATGAACACCGTAAAGCCGATCTGGAAGGCGGTTTTCAGTTCGCTGGTGACGTAGGCGGGCAGCAGGATGCGCATCGGCACCGCTTCCGGGCCGGCCAGCGGCGGCTGATTGGCCAGTCTGGCGTACAGCGCGAGATCGGTTTCGCGCGTTTGCCGCAGCATGAATTCGCGCAGCGGCTGCGCGCCTTTATCCAGCGCGACTTCCAGCCCGATTTTGTCCTGGCTGAACGGCAGATAGGCATCCTGATAAACCTTGTCGAACACCGGCGACATGATGAAGAAGGTCAGGAACAGCGCCAGCCCCAGCATCACCTGGTTCGGCGGCGCCGACGGCGTGCCCAGCGCGTTGCGCAGCAGGCCGAGCACGATGATGATGCGGGTGAAGCTGGTCATCATCAGCAGCATGGCCGGCAGGAAGGTCAGCGAGGTCAACAGCACCAGCGTCTGCACCGGCAGCGACCAGCTCTGGCCGCCGTTGGCCAGCGGCTGGCTGATCAGCCCCGGCAGTTGCGCGAAAGCCGCCGGGCTGATGAACAGCAGGGCGGCAGGGAGCCAAACCGCCGGGCGGCGGACGAGGGTATGAAGAGTCGAGGTCATGCCGATTTTTCCGGGCGTTTCAGAACTTTTTGCATCAGTTGGCGGAAGTCCGCCGGCGTCGCCGCGTCGGCTTCGCCTGCGTCTTTCGGCGGAGCGGGCAGGGTGTGCAGCGGGGTGATCTGCTGGGCGGTGACGCCCAATACCAGCAGGGTGTCGTCGACTTCCACCACCACCACGCGCTCGCGCTGCCCGACCTGGCAACTGGCGCGCAGGTTAAGCAGTTTGTTGTTGCGCGCCTGTGGGGCGAACCCCAGCCGACGGAACAGCCAACCGGCCAGCAGGATCAGCAGCAGAATGCCGCCGAGCGCGCTGCTGACCTGCATCAACACCGAACCGGCCGGCAGGGCCGGCGCGGCGGGGTGTTGGGTGCTTTGCACGGTAACGGGCGCCGCGGCGGTCATCAGCGGCTCAGTCGACGCATGCGTTCGGATGGGGTGATGATGTCGGTGATGCGCACGCCGAACTTGTCGGCCACCACCACCACTTCACCTTGTGCGATCAGGTAACCGTTGATCAGGATATCCAGCGGTTCGCCGGCCAGGCCGTCCAGCGCCACCACCGAGCCTTGCGACAGGCGCAGCAGCTCTTTGATGGTCATCTTGGTGCGCCCCAGTTCCACGGTCAGCTTGACCGGAATATCCAGGATCAGGTCGATATCCTGCAGGCTGCCGAGCGCATCCTGAGCTTCCAGCGACTTGAACACCCCTTCGGTGCTCGCGCCGGATTTCTCTGAAGACTGCTGCTCGTTAAACGCATCAGCCCACAGATCGTCTACGGATTCCTTTCCTTCGCCAGACGGTTGCTTAGGATCACTCATTGGGCTGTTCCTCACTCAGAGCATTCAAAATAGGGTTAATCAAATGTTCAACACGCAGGGCGTATTGCCCGTTCAACGTGCCGTATTGGCTGGTCAGAACCGGTACGCCGTCCACATGGGCGATCAGGCGTTCCGGCTTGTCTATCGGTAATACATCGCCCGGTTGCAGCTTCAGGACTTTCGACAGCCGCATCGGGATATCGACGAAGTTGGCGATCAGCTCCAGTTCGGAATGCTGCACCTGCTTCACCAGGGTTTCGCGCCAGTGGCTGTCTTCCTGCCGCGAATTTTCCAGCGGCGGGTTGGTCAACAGCTCGCGCAGCGGCTCAATCATCGCGAACGGAATGCAGATGTTGAACTCGCCGGTCAGCGCGCCGATCTCCACCTGGAACGGCGTGGTGACCACGATGTCGTTCGGCGAGGTGGTGATGTTGGTGAACTTCACCTGCATTTCAGCGCGCACGTACTCTACGTCGATCTTGTAGATGGCGCTCCAGGCGTCGCCGTAGGCGTCCAGCGCCAGGCGCAGCATGCGCTTGATCACCCGTTGTTCGGTCGGGGTGAATTCGCGGCCTTCGACCTTGGTCGGGAAGCGGCCGTCGCCGCCGAACAGGTTATCGACGGCGATGAACACCAGGCTCGGCGCGAACACGAACAGGGCGGTGCCGCGCAGCGGATTCAGATGCACCAGGTTCAGGTTGGTCGGCACCGGCAGGTTGCGAGCGAACTCGTGATACGGCTGGATTTTGATCGGGCCGACGGTAATGTCCGGGCTGCGGCGCAGCAGGTTGAACAATCCCATCCGGAACTGCCGGGCAAAACGTTCGTTGATGATTTCCAGCGCGTGCAGGCGCTCGCGCACCACGCGGCGCTGGGTGTTCGGATCGTAAGGCTTGACCTCGCTCTCTTTGCCGACCACCGCCTCGGGTTCATCACCCGCGCTGTCGCCGTTGAGCAAGGCGTCGATCTCTGCCTGTGAAAGAATGCTATCGCCCATAGTGATTACCGCAGTATGAAGGCGGTGAACAGCACGTCGCTGACCACCTGCTTCGGTTGTCCCTTAACCAGCGGCGGGCTGAGCACGTCCTTAATCTGCGCCACCAACTGTTGCTTCCCTTGTTCATTGGCCAGCTGGCTCGCTTCCTGACGGGAGAGCAGCATCAGCAGACGGCTGCGCACTTCCGGCAGAAAATCGTTCAGCTGGCGGCGGGTACTTTCGTCCGGCAGACGCAGCGTGAGGCCGATGTACAGCACGCGATCCGGGTTGTTGTCCGGCGTCACCAGGTTGACGGTAAAGGTGTCGAGCGGCATGAACACCGGCGCCGCCGGCGGTTGTTCTTTGACGGCGGCCGGTTCGGCGCCGTTTTTATGCTGTTGCAGCAGCCACCAGCTGTAACCCGCGGCGCCACAGGCGACGACGCTGATCAACACCAGCAGGATGACCAGAAGGGGGCGTTTCGGTGCTGCCGGAAGGGAGTTCTGAGACATAGCCAAATCTAATTCCTGTTGTTCCACCCGCGGCCTGTGAGGCGGCGGGCATAGCGCGCGGCAAAGCCGCACGCATGACATGTAAAGGTATTATCGCGTCTATCGCGGCGTGCAATAGCCTGAATAGACGCGCAAATGGGTGCCAGCTTGGGCGTTTGCGGCGGCTCAGGCGAAAATATCGACGCCGTTGACCGCGCTGGCCATGCGCTGCAACGCCACTGGCGCGCTGACGCCGTCGGCGACCGCCGCCTCGCCGCCAGAGTGTTCAGCATAGCTGGAACGCCCCTGGCCGTTGGAGGCCTGCTGCTGTGCCTGTTGCCATTGCGGGGTGGACTCGCCGCCCACGCTGCTCTGCCCCAGGTTGATACCGCTCTCCGCCAGCGCGTGCCGCAGCTGCGGCATCGCCGCTTCCACCGCCGCACGCACCTGGCCGTGCGCAGAGGCGATGTGCAGCTGCGCCTGCTGGTCGTCCAGTTTCAGCGTGATCTGCAAGGCGCCCAGCTCCTGCGGGTGCAGGCGCAGTTCGGCGCTCTGCTGGCCGTTGCGGTGGAACATCAACACCTGTTGGTTCAACGCCTGCTGCCATTCCGGGCTGCCCAACTGCGCGTTGAGCTGCGGCGTAGGCGGTACACTTACCAGCGCGCTGGCCGGGGCGGCCGTTTGCGTCGGGCTGGCGGCGGCCAGGGCGACAGCGTGATTGAGCGTCGGTTGCTGCTGTGCATCGTTCGCCGGCAGCGGCTGTGCGGTGCTTGCGCGTTCGCCGCCGGTCGGCTGCGGGAGCGCTGCGGCTGCGTTGTCGCCATCGGTAGCCGGCGTTTTCGCGCCCGTCACCGCCGGAGCGGGGGCCGCCGACGAGCGCGCGGCGGGGTTATCACCGGCCGCCGCGATGTTCAGCAGGCCGTTGCCGGGCTGCAGCGCAGTGGCCTCGTCAGCGTTTTCCACCGGCAGCGACTGTTGACCTTCGGCCGGTTGCGCCTGAGCGACGATCGCGGCCGGCAGCATGGCGTACAGCGCCTGCAGCGTCGCGGCATCCAGCTCTTTGGCGGCGACGATCGGCGGCTGCGCCGGTTTATCGCCGGCGGCGGGCGCATCGCCTTCAACGGCTTCAGAAGAAGGCGCGTCGGCTGAGGCTGACAGGTTCGGCAACAGGCCGCCGCGCTCGCCGAAGGTGGCCAGCAGCTGATTGAGCTGGTTGCGGCTCAAGGCCGGGGCGCGTTCATCGTCCGCGCTCAGCGTGGCCGGCTGAGGTTTGCCATCGGCGGCGGGCGCGAAACGCGCGCCGAGCAGCTGGGCAAAAGCGGACGACAGCTGGCTTTCGTCCAGCGCCGAGGTCAGTTCGGTCAGACCGCCGGCGTCGCCGGGTAAGGCCAGGCCGGGCAGGGCGTTCAGATTCATGGGTTGATATTCCTTTGTGCGCTGCGTTGAGCGAATTCATCCATCAATTTTTGATCCCGTTTGTTCTCCTGCTGCTGCTCCGCGTTCATTGCGCGGGTATGCAGGGTGTCGAAAGCGTTCAGCCGCTGTTGTTTGTCTTGCCATTGCTTCACCGCGTGATCCACTTTCTGCCCCCACTGCAGCAGCTGCTGGCGGTGCTGGTCGATGGCCTGCTCCAGCGTGCCGATAAACTGCTGGTAGTTTTGCCAGCGTGAGCTGTCCATGCCGTCGCAGAGCGTATGATTCAGCTTCTGGCGGTATTCGTCCTGATAGTTGAGCAGCATCGACAGCTGTTGCTCCGCCGCCTGCTGCGCCTGCCGTACCTGGCCCAGCTGTTGCGCGGCTTGCTCCACCGCATCCTGCGCCAGATCGCGCAGGGTAATCAGGGGGGATTGTGATTTCATCGCTGTGCGCCTCTGGTGACGTTAAACAATCAACTGCTGCAGCTGTTGACAGGCTTCATCATAGCCGCTGCGTTCGAAGATACCCTGCTGCAGGTAGGCTTCCATCTGCGGATACAGCGTCATCGCTTTGTCCAGCAATGGATCGCTGCCCGCCGCGTAGGCGCCGACGCTGATCAGATCGCGGTTGCGCTGATAGCTGGCCAGCATCTGTTTGAAGGTGCGAACCCGGCGATAATGCTCTTCGTCGATCAGCGACGTCATGGCGCGACTGATTGACGCTTCGATGTCGATAGCCGGGTAGTGGCCGGCCTCCGCCAGCCGCCGCGACAGCACCACGTGGCCATCAAGGATGGCGCGCGCCGAGTCAGCTATCGGGTCTTGCTGATCGTCCCCCTCGGTCAACACGGTGTAGAAAGCGGTGATGGAGCCGCCGCCGCTGATGCCGTTGCCCGCGCGTTCCACCAGGGCGGGCAGCTTGGCGAAGACCGAAGGCGGATAGCCTTTGGTCGCCGGCGGCTCGCCGATGGCCAGGGCGATCTCACGCTGCGCCATGGCGTAGCGGGTAAGGGAGTCCATGATCAGCAACACGTGCTGCCCGCGATCGCGGAAATCTTCGGCGATGCGGGTGGCGTAGGCCGCTCCCTGCATGCGCAGCAGCGGCGACACGTCCGCCGGAGCGGCGATCACTACCGAGCGCGCGCGGCCTTCGGCACCGAGAATGTTCTCGATAAAGTCTTTGACCTCGCGGCCGCGCTCGCCGATCAGGCCAACGACGATCACGTCCGCCTGGGTATAACGGGCCATCATGCCGAGCAACACGCTCTTACCGACGCCGGAGCCGGCGAACAGGCCCATGCGCTGGCCGCGCCCGACGGTCAGCAGGCCGTTGATGGTGCGCACCCCCACGTCCAGCACCTGCTCGATCGGCGTGCGCTGCAAGGGGTTGAACGGCGCGGTGATCAGCGGCGCGCGGTAACCGGTTTCCGGCGAAGGCAGGCCGTCGAGCGGTTTGGCGCTGCCGTCCAACACGCGCCCCAGCAGGGCCGGGCCGAGCGGCAGCTGTTTGCCGGCGCTTTGGCCTTCCGGCGCGATGCGGGCGTAAACCCGCGCGCCCGGCACGATGCCTTCCACTTCTTCCAGCGGCATCAGGAACAGCCGCTGGCCGTTGAAGCCCACCACTTCGCTTTCCACTTCCTGCACTTCACCGGCGTCGTGCCGTTCGATGAGGCAGGTCGCCCCGAGCGGCAGCTGCAGGCCGGTGGCCTCCAGCACCAGCCCGGTGGCGCGGGTCAGGCGACCGTAGCGGCGCACCGTCGGCGCGCGGGCGATGCGTTTTTCCAGCGTATCCAGAGAACTCAGCCAGCGGCCGAGACGCGCGGTCATCAGACTTCTCCCGGTGCCGCCAGGCGGCACAGTTCATGCCAGCGCGTCGCCAGGCTGGCGTCGAGATCGCCTTCCTCGGCGCTGACCTTGCAGCCGCCCGGATGCAGTTCGCCGTCCGCCAGCAGGCGCCAGCCGTGCAGGCTGAGGGTAACCCCCAACTGCTGCTCGACGCGTGGGTAGTCGTCCGGGTGGACCCGCAGCTGCGGCTTGCCGTTGAACATCGGCTCCTGCTGAATCAGCTGTTGGATCTGCGCGAGCAGGGCGGTGCCGTCGCACACCGGCGGCTGGCCCAGCACCTGTTTGGCGGCGGTCAACGCCAACTGCATCAACCGTGACGCGATCACGCTGTCGAGCGCGTCCAGCGTGTGCTGGAATTCGGTGACCAACTGCTGCCAGTGAGCGGTCAGCGGCTGTTGCTGCTGCTGCGCTTCCAGCAGCCCCTGCTGGCGGCCTTCCTCCAGACCGGACTGAAAACCGGCCTCGTAACCTTTCTGCTGGCCGTCGGCATAGCCCAGTTGCTGGCCCTGTTGCTCCGCCTGCAGGCGCAGCGTCGCCAGCTGCTGCTGCAATTCGGCCTGCGCGTCCGGCGACGGATCGTCAAGTTCGAGCTCCGGCAATGGCGGCAGGTCGAGAACCGGTTTCTGTTCGCCCAAATCGTTGAGCGACCAGGGCTGCCAGGGCAGGGTGTTAATGCGATCAGACATAGGTGTCCTCGCCGCCGCCGATGATCATTTCGCCGGTTTCCGCCAGGCGTCTTACCACCAGCAGGATGGCTTTCTGCTCGTTCTCCACCTGCGACATGCGCACCGGCCCACGGTTGGCCAGGTCGTCGCGCAGGATGTCGGCGGCGCGTTGCGACATGTTCTTGAGGAACTTCTCGCGCAGCGGCTGTTCGGCGCCTTTCAACGCGATCAGCAGCGACTCGCCTTCCACTTCCTGCAGCAGGCGTTGGATGCTGCGATCGTCGACTTCCACCAGGTTTTCGAACAGGAACATCTCGTCGATGATCTTCTGCGCCAGCTCGCCGTCGTATTCGCGCATCGCGTCGATGACCGCTTCTTCCTGCTGGGTTTTCATCAGGTTGATGATCTCGGCGGCGGTGCGCACCCCGCCCATTTTGCTGCGCTTGAGGTTCTGGCCGTCGAGCAGGTTGTTCAGCACTTCGGTCAGCTCCGCCAACGCCGCCGGCTGCACGCCGCCGAAGGTGGCGATACGCAGCATCACGTCGTTGCGCAGGCGTTCGTCGAACAGGGCCAGGATGTCTGCCGCCTGGCCGCGTTTGAGGTGCACCAGAATGGTGGCGATGATCTGCGGGTGTTCGTCGCGGATCAGATCGGCGGCGCTCTGCGGCTCCATAAAGTTGAGCGTTTCCATGCCGGTGGTGGTCTCGCGCGATTCGAGAATGTCTTCCAGCAGGCTGGCGGCGCGCTCTTCGCCCAGCGCTTTGACCAGCACCGAGCGCAGGTAGTCGCTGGCGTTGACGCTCAGCGCCGCGTATTGCTCGGCGTCGTCTTCAAACTCGGTCAGTATCTCGCCGAGCTGTTTGTGTGAAACCTGGCTCATGCCGGCCATGGTGCCGCTCAGCAGCTGTACTTCGCGCGAGGAGAGGTGTTTGAACACCTCCGCCGCGCGATCTTCACCCAGCGTCATCAGCAAGATGGCGCTTTTGTCGGTTCCGGTCAGGCTCATATCTCGTTACTCATCCATTGGCGGATTACCAGAGCGACCACGCGCGGGTCTTTGTCAGCCAGATCGCGGATCCGCTGGCTCTGGACTTCTGCGCTGACGCGCTGCTGCGATTTGCGACGCTGCGCCAGCTCCTCGTTGCTCGGTTTGTTGCTGTCGGCCGCTTTGGCGGCAGGGGCGTTGGCGGCGGCGAGGGCGGCCTGTTGCGCGGCCTGGCGCTGTTGCAGCTGCGGCCGCACCAGTTTGCGCCACAGCAGCCAGGCCACCAGCAGCACCAGCAGATAGCGACCCGCGTCGATCAGGCGATCGATAAACGACTGGCTTTGCCAGAACGGCAGTTCACCGCCGGTCACCTGGCTGTCGGTAAACGGTGTGTTGACCACGTTCAGGGTATCGCCGCGGCTGCTGGAGTAGCCCATCGCTTCACGCACCAGCGCTTCGATCTGCGCCAGCTGTTCTTTGCTCATCGGCTGCGGTTTGCCGTCTTTATCCGCGCCGAGGTAGTTGACCACCACGGCGACCGACAGACGCTGCACGGTGCCGGCTTTGTGCTGGGTATGACGGATGGTGCGATCGAGCTCGTAGTTGGTGGTCGCGTCGCGACGGGTATTTTGCGGCACGCCGCTGGCCGCCGCGCTGCGGGTGGTCGCGGCGTTTTGCGTGGTGGCGTTGGCGTTATTGCCCGCCGCCGGCTTGGCGGTTTCAATCGGCGCCGTAGGCGGAGCGCTCGGTTGGTTAGACAGCGCGCCCGGCACGCCGCCGACCTGCGGCCCGCCGATCTGCTCGCTCAGGCTGGTTTGCTGGGAGCGGATAGCGGCTTTATCCGGCTGCTGGTTAGGTTGGTACTGTTCATCGGTTTGTTCGCGCGTGGCGAAGTCGATCTGCGCCGTGACCTGCGCACGCACGTTGGCGCTGCCGACCACCGGGGCGAGGATCGCTTCAATGCGGCGCTGGAAGCCGTTTTCCACTTCGTTGGCGTATTTCAGCTGCGAAGCGTTGAGATCGCGCCCGGTGCCGTCGGACTGGGTCAGCAGGCGGCCGGCCTGATCGACCACGGTCACATTGCCCGGCGGCAGGCCGGCAACGCTGCTCGACACCATATAAACGATGGCGTTGATCTGGCCGTCGTCCAGGGCACGGCCGGGTTGCAGGGTGAGCGTTACCGAGGCGGAAGGGGATTTCTGTTCGCGCACGAACAGCGAAGGTTTAGGCAGCGCCAGGTGAACGCGGGCGTTTTGCACCGGCCCCAGCGATTCGATGGTGCGCGACAGCTCGCCCTCGAGGGCGCGCTGATAGTTAATCTGCTCGCTGAACTGGCTGATGCCGAATTTTTCCTGATCCAGCAGTTCGAATCCGACGGCGCCGCCTTTCGGCAGCCCTTGCTGCGCCAGACGCAGGCGGGTTTCATGCACCTTTTCCGCCGGGATCAGCAGCGCCGCGCCATTCTCGGCAAAGCGGTAAGGGATATTCATCTGCGTCAGCTGGGTGACGATGGCGCCGCCGTCGCGGTCGTTCAGATTGCTGTACAGCACGCGGTAGTCGGGGCTTTTCACCCACAACAGCAGCGCGACGACGATCGCGATCGCGGCGGAAGCGGCGACCAGCAACGGAATTTTCGGGTTGGCGCGCAGACGGTTCCAGATGGCCTGCAGGCCGTTGTCGCGGCTTTCGCCGGCGGTTATCGAAGCACTCATTTTAGGTCTCGTCCTTCAATGGCGCTCACGATCCCGTACGGGCCGCTGAGCAGCTCCCTGCCAGGCTGATGAACGGTATGGTTAGCGTTGTGTGACAAAACAGACTCCCTGATACACATATCTTCTAAATAGCGGCGCTCCCATTTCTGGGCAGGCCATTATTCGCCTTATCAGACAATTCCGATTGCCCGATAAGCCGGGTTTTTTGCGGTTAATTAACCGCTTTAGGTCCGAAAACGCTGTGCTAGGGTGTGCATCATTGGAGAAGTGCAGGGTGAAAACGTCACCCGGCGAGACGAGAGGATTGAGGACCAGATGGCGATTCAGGGCATTGAAGGGGTACTGCAGCAGATGCAGGTCATGGCGGTTCAGGCCGGCAAGATGGGGCAGAATGCGGCGCCGCAGGGCGTCAGCTTCGCCAGCGAACTGACCGCGGCGCTCGGCAAGATCAGCGAGACCCAGCAAACGGCGCGCAAACAGGCGCAGGACTTCGAGCTGGGCGCGCCAGGCATCAGCCTGAACGATGTGATGGTCGATCTGCAGAAATCGTCGGTCTCTTTGCAACTGGGCGTACAGGTGCGCAACAAGCTGGTGGCGGCCTACCAGGACATCATGAATATGCCGGTGTGATGAACGTGCCGACTATTTTTCAGTGAAATTTGGTTCGGCGCTGTTACCTTAGAGTGACGGCCAGTCCGACAATGCTGAAGCCGCAGCGCCAGCCGAGGAAAAAAAAACCAGCTATCGAAATAGCTGGTTGAAGGTGCGATAAAACATTTATGTCATGTAGGAGCGTCGACACCCGCTCGAGGTGGCGTCAACGCGATTATCATATTTGTTATGTTATAACAAATCAATGCTGCCGTGCGTTTGCTTCAGCCCGCCAATTCCGCGATCCGCTGGTGGGCGTTCGCCAGCCCCTGATCGCGGCCGTGCGGTTTCATATCCAGCCCTTCGGCATAGATAAATTGTACGTCGCCGATCCCCATCAGCCCCAGCACCGAACGCAGGTAGGGCGTTACGGCATCGGTCGGATGCCCGGCGTGCATGCCGCCGCGTGAACTGAATACCAGCGCATTGACGCCTTCCACCAACCCCACCGGGTAGGTGGCGGTATAGTTGAAGGTCATCCGGGCGCGGGCTACCAGATCGAACCAGTTTTTCAGCTGGGTCGGGACGTTGAGGTTGTACATCGGCGCCCCGATCAGTAACAGGTCGCTCTCTTTCAGTTCGGCAATCAGTTGATCGGAGAGCGCTATCGTGGCTTTGGCGCGCGGGCTGACATTTTCCGCGCCGCGCAGCGCGCTGAACAGCTCGCCGTCCAACACCGGCAGATCCAGCGCCGTCAGATCGTGTTCGACGATCCGATCGTCGTATCCTTTCGCTTTGCGCGCCGCCAGATAGCGGTCAATCAGGTTATTGGTCTGCGAGTCATTTCCCATAATGCTGGATTTGAGTGCCAGTATTTTTTTCATGCTGTTGTCCTCTGACGGTAATCTGTGGTTTTCACCGGGGACTCCGGAATGACTGCAGGTTATCATTGCTTAAGGTTCACCAGTGGTGATAGGTTTTCACCTAATTGATTCCATATTGGCAACATTAAGATGAAAAGCGATCTGAGTGCGCTGCCGGCCTTTGTTGCCGTAGCGGAAGGCGGCAGTTTCGCCGCCGCCGCAGAGAAACTGCATCTGACGCGTTCTGCGGTCAGCAAAATCGTGTCGCGTCTGGAGGCGCGGCTGGGCGTGATGCTGTTTATGCGCACCACGCGCAGCCTGAGCCTGACGGACGAAGGCGCGCTGTACTATGAACACTGTCGACAGGCATTGGCGAACGTTCAGGCGGCGGAAAACCAGCTCGACAGCGGCAAGATGCAGGTCAGCGGCCGGCTCAGAGTCTCGGTGCCGGTGCTGTTCGGCCACCTGTGCATTGCGCCCTTGTTGACGGCGCTGGCGAATGAGCATCCGTTATTGACGCTGGAAATCTCATTCAGCGACCGCAGGATCGATCTCGTCGACGAGGGATTCGATCTGGCGGTGCGCATCGGCGAACTGGCGGACAGCGGCAGTTTGGTTGCCCGACGTTTGGGCGAACATGGCATGCTCCTGTGCGCGTCGCCCGACTACGTGCGGCGCTGCGGCGAGCCGAGCACGGCGGAAGCGTTAAGCCGGCATCAGGCGGTGGGGTATCTGCACGCCGGCGCCGTGCTGCCGTGGCAGCTGCGTGGCGAAAACGGTGAGCTGCAATCGTTCAGCCCCCCGACCAAGATGATGATGGATGATATGCAGGGGATCGTCGATGCGATATCCGCCGGCGCCGGCATTGCCTGGCTGCCGGAGTGGCTGGTGCGCGAGCGGCTGATGGCGGGGACGTTGGTAGAGATCATGCGCGGTGAGTCCAGCCTCAGTTTCCCGGTGAACGTCGTGTGGCCCTATATGCCTTACCAGCCGCTTAAGGTGCGGCTGGCGGTAGACAAGCTGGTGGCGGAGCTGCCGGGAAAATTGGCGCTTGCGGCACCGTGGGTATCGCATCGCTAATGGCCGGTGCCACAACCGACTAATGTACCGAATAGAGGGCAGAAAATGGTGCTGTCAGGTTTATTGAATGCGCAGGTGACCGTTTATTATGACGTGATTAGTAGGGTTATTATTCGAGGCCGGTCAATGAGCACGAAAAGCGAATCCAGATGGCGTCTGATCAGTATTTTAATGTTGGCGCTGCTGGCGGTATTAATTGGCGTTCTGGTTAAACTGGACTGAAGTCTGACCAGACGATAAAAAGCCTGGCCGTTTTATTGTGCGGCCAGTAAACGCATCATCTCTTCTTCATTCAGTAAGGCTAACAGCCACAGCCCCAACAAAATTATTGCCAGAGAAAATAATCGCTTTTCATTACGCATCATTTAATTCGCTGTTCGGCAGATGGGTGTTGCTTAGCGTATCTCAGCGTTGTTACAACCGTTAGGGACTTGTGTTAAATAAAGCCATTTTGTTGCGCGTCTATTTATGTTTCTCCGGCGACCATCGCCTCAACGCCCTGAGAGCCGGGTTCCATAATCCTTTGATGGCCGCGAATGGCGGTAGGCGCGAAACCGAAGCGTTTGCGAAAACGTTCGGCGAAACGCGATGCGCTTTCATAACCCACATGTTGCGCGATGGCGGAGATCGGCCAGTCGGTCGACTGCAGCAGGGCCAGCGCGCTACTCATGCGCACGTCGATCATCAGATTGCGCAATGCGGTATTTTCCATCGACAGTTTGCGGCGCAACATCACTTCACTCATCGACAGGCTTTCCGCGACTTTGGCCGCCGTCCAAATGCTGTGCGGGTCGGTCGCCAGGCAGCGGCGCACGCGCTGCGTCAGATCCTTGGCTTCGTTGTGAATAAAGCGAATGCCGAATTGGGCCAGCCACAGCAGAATTTCCAGCATTTTGTGCCGCACGATGATGGTGGGAAAGCGTTGCCGCAGCGTCAGCGCCAGGCCGGTGGTTTCAAAACTGTGCTTGAGGGCGCAGGGCAGGTTGCGCAGCGCCAGGACGGCATCGAACGGCATCGCCGCCGGCGTTTCCTCGGCCGGAGGTTGGACGGTGAGCAACAGGGGATCGCAGGTCAGCAACTGACAGCTGAATACGCCGTCTTCGGACGGGCCGTTAATAATGTCCACCGTTTGCCCGCCGTCGATAATCAACAGCTCGCCGGGATGAGCGACCACTTCGTGTTGTTGCCAGCGTACGCGCTTATGGCCTTGTTGTATCAGATACAGATGTGGTTGCTCAAAATAGACTGAAGGGAATAATAATTCAGTATGCTGAATGATGTGCGCTGAGGCGCCAATTCCAGGACAGAGATTAATTGTACGTTCCATCGATATTCATTTCGCAGCCATTATCTGAGAATATCTTTACGCTTTGATCAGCGTTGGAGCAACATTTTTCCATGGGCCGTGAAACACAGCGGCGTGTTTTATCTATCAAAAATCAATTTCCTGCTGAACAGAAAACGTCCGTGTCGGGATGATGTTTATCCATTAAAGTGAGAGCCAGGCTCGAAGCGCGCATTTTACCAATTACCCATAAACTGAATAATTCAAATGCCATAGATTAATATCCTAACGTAACCCGAGAGTAATAGCGCATAGTGCTATTTAATCCATTTTCGTCAGTATTGTCGATCTTATCGGACCTGTGGTTCCCCCAGCAACAGCGCACGATCATGAAACTGGCCGTAGGTATTGTTGACCACGTTCTGGCGCGTGGACTGTTCGATCAGCATCTTCAGCTCATCCATTCGCTGCTGTAACAGACGCTTGAGCTCGGTTTCGTTGTCGAGGATCTGTTGCAACTTATTGCGCAACATCTCCTGCAGCGCCATGGACGGGCCGGCTTGCCCGGTATAGGCGGCGGTTTTTTCCACCGCCGTCACGTAAGCGAATTCGAGCTCGACGAGCTCCTCCCAGCGCCCGGTTTGCGCCAGCGCGATCATCTGGCTGCTCAGGCTATAAATTTGTTGATAAGCGGCTAACAGCTGCTGTTGACGTTCCATTACACGGCGTCCTGCGAAGGTTGGTAGTTAGGGCCGATTTGGCGCCAGGCGTCGGCGATGTTTTCCAGCAGTTTAACCACTTCGGCGATCGCCGCTTCGTCGTTGTGCAGGTTGGCCTGCATCAGTCGACGCTTCATGTAGTCGTACAATGCCGCCAGATTTTCGGCGATCTCGCCGCCCTGCTGAGGGTCGAGGCCACTTTTCAGGCCGTTGTCGATGATATTGATGGCTTTGGACAGCGCCATGCCTTTGCCGGCGATATCGCCCTGGTTCATCAGGATGCGTGCGCGAAGCAGGGCGCTGAGCGCCCCGTCGAACAACATCACGATTAACTGGTGCGGGCTGGCGCTCATGGCGCCGCTTTCCAGACTGACCTGTGCATAGGCCTGAGTGCCGCTACGGTTATACATGCTGTTTTCTTTACCTTGTTAAAGGGTTACTTGAACTGTTGAGCCAAATAGTTACTGGTGCCGTTCATTTTCGACATCATGGTATCCAGCTGAACGAACTGTTGTTTATAACGATCGATGGTGTTCTGAATGCTGGCGGTGACCGTTGTGATCTGGCTGTTCAGGCGATCGAGGTTGGTGTTGATGCTTTTGGTCGAGTTCTCGATGATGCCGCCGGATTTGATGTAGCTCTGGATCTCGTTGTGGATCTCGGTGGCCATGCCAGTGTCTTTGCCGTTACCGACGAAGAAGTTGCTGACTTGATCCGGCTTCTCATCCATCGCTTTCTTCAGCTTGGCGCTGTCGATTTCCAGCTTGCCGGTTTTGGTGTTGGTGGAAATGCCGAGGTTGCCCAGGCCTTTTAACTCCGGGTTGTCCTGGGCTGCGCTCAGCGCGCTTTTGATCGACGACTGAATGCCGCGCAGGGTGTTGTCGCCCAGCAGCGGGCCGTTGGTTGGGTTTGGCGCTTCGCCGGTTTTCACCGGGGTGAACTTGGACAACGCGTTGAAGGTGTCCAGCAGCGAGTTATAGCTGTCGACCCACTCTTTGATCTTGTCGGTGGTGCCGGTGGTGTTGGTGCTGATCACCAAATGTTGCGGTTCATCGGTTTTGGTTTTGGTTTTCAGATCGATGGTGACGCCTTGCAGGGCATCGCTGATCGAGTTGGTGCTGCGCTTGATAGCGGTGCCGTTCACCGTCAGCTCAGCATCCTGCGGCGCGACCGTCTGCTTCATGGCGGTGCCGGTGCCGCGGGTAGCGTTGTAGTTCAGGATATCGCCCAGTTGGTCGTCGTTATCGACCTGCAGAGAAATCTTGTTGTTTTCGCCGGTGGTGGAAGAGCTGACCGCCAACTGATAGTCGTTGTCGCCGACGCGCATGATGCTGGCCGTGACGCCAGCTTTGGCGCCGTTGATGGCGTCGCGCAGCTCAACCAGCGAGGTTTGATCGTCGCTCAGCGGGATTTTGGTTTCTTTCGGCGGGTTGCCGGCGGTGATGGTCAGGGAGCGGTCTGTCACGCCTTCAGCGCCTAACTTAGCGCCCTGGTCGCTGACTTTCGCCTGGGTGGTCAGGGTTTGCGCCTGCGCCAGTTTGTTCACTTCCACCACATAGTTGCCCGGCACCGCCTTGGCGTTGGTGGTGATCTTGAAGGCGTCGTGTTCGGTGGCGGTGGTGGCCTTGAAGAAATCTTCTTTCGCCATCTCTTTGCTGAGATTGTCGAATTTTTCCAGCGCACCCTTCAGCGTGCCGTAACCGGTCAACTGGGCGTTGTAGCTGGATTGCTTGGTGGTGTAAGGGGTCAGGCGCTGTTGTTCCGCTTTGGTCAGCTTATCCAGCAGGCCATTGAGGTCGAGTCCTGAGCCGAGACCTAATGAACTGATCGTTGCCATGAGTAATTCTCCTTGATGATGACTTTATTCGCTTTACGCGTTATCGGCCCAGTGGTGAAAAAGTTTACCGAAAAAAACAAAAAACCGATGGCGCAATAGAGGAGGGAAAAACCGCGTTATTTCCGCCATTGCGGCGGACGCAAAAAAAATTAAAAAAATTCTAAAGGTTGTTAGGGGAGGGCCGATACCTGAGGGGACGGTGGTTGACGCCGTGGGCAAACAAGCCCGAACCTTTTAACCGTGTTGCGAAGAACGCAACTGACTCGTAAGGAAAGCAAACAATGGCACAAGTAATCAACACTAACAGCCTGTCTCTGATGGCGCAGAACAACCTGAACAAATCTCAGTCTTCTCTGGGCACTGCGATTGAGCGTCTGTCTTCCGGTCTGCGTATCAACAGCGCGAAAGACGATGCTGCGGGTCAGGCGATCTCCAACCGTTTCACCGCTAACATCAAAGGCCTGACTCAGGCTTCCCGCAACGCCAACGACGGTATCTCTCTGGCGCAGACCACTGAAGGCGCACTGAACGAAGTTAACGACAACCTGCAGAACATCCGTCGTCTGACCGTACAGGCGCAGAACGGTTCCAACTCTTCCAGCGACCTGAAATCCATCCAGGACGAAATCACTCAGCGCATGTCGGAAATCAACCGTATCTCCGAGCAGACTGACTTCAACGGCGTGAAAGTGCTGAGCAGCGATCAGAAGCTGACCATCCAGGTTGGCGCTAACGACGGTGAAACCATCGATATCGACCTGCAGAAAATCGACTCCACTAAACTGGGTCTGGATGGCTTCGACGTGACCAAAAAAGGTCCTAAACTGGGTGCAGAAGTTACCGGTACCGTAAAAGTTGGTGATAAAGATCTGACTGTTGACGCCATGGCTGCAGGTAAAAAGCTGTTCTCCGGTAAAGATGCTACTGGCAAAGATACCTTCTACGTAGAAACTACCGATAAAGGTGTTAAAACTTATAAAGAAGCAACTATTACTGAAGACGGTACAACAGGTAAAGCAAAAATCACCGAAGGCACTACTGACGTTAAGATGGCAGATCCGCTGGCTACCCTGGACAAAGCACTGTCTCAGGTTGACGGCCTGCGTTCTTCCCTGGGTGCGGTACAGAACCGTTTCGATTCTGTGATCAACAACCTGAACAGCACCGTTAACAACCTGTCCGCTTCTCAGTCCCGTATCCAGGATGCTGACTACGCGACCGAAGTGTCCAACATGAGCCGTGCCAACATCCTGCAACAGGCTGGCACCTCTGTTCTGGCACAGGCTAACCAGTCTACTCAGAACGTCCTGTCCCTGCTGCGTTAATCGTCTCTCCCGATTAACTGTCGCAAAGAAACCCCGCTTCGGCGGGGTTTTTTTATGCTCGCGCACCGCGCGGTTATTACATGGCGCAAATAAAGCCCGTTTTGTGCGACTGTTCAGCCGATTGGCATTCTGCCCCCTACGCATAATAGCGCTGACTCTCTTATCCGCAGGTTTAAGACATAGTGAGCGATCTGTATACCGCCGAAGGCGTGATGGACAAAAATTCTCTCTGGTTGCGCTACGTGCCGTTAGTGCGCCACGAGGCGTTGCGCCTGCAGGTCAGGCTGCCCGCCAGCGTGGAGCTTGACGACCTGTTGCAGGCCGGGGGAATCGGGCTATTAAACGCCGTTGAGCGTTATGACGCCCTACAGGGAACCGCCTTTACCACCTATGCGGTGCAGCGCATTCGCGGCGCGATGCTCGACGAGTTGCGCAGCCGCGACTGGGTGCCGCGCAGCGTGCGGCGCCACGCGCGCGAGGTCGCGCAGGTGATTCGGCAACTGGAACAGCGTTACGGCCGCCCGGCGAGCGAGACGGAAGTGGCGCAGACGCTGAACATCTCGCTGGATGAGTACCGTCAAATTCTGTTGGACACCAATAACAGCCAGCTTTTCTCCTACGACGAATGGCGTGAGGAGCATGGCGAGAACGCGGAACCGATGCTGGAAGGGCATGAAGAGGCCAACCCGCTGCATCATCTGTTGGAAGGCAGCCTGCGCCAGCGGGTGATCGACGCCATCGAGGCGTTGCCGGAGCGCGAAAAAATGGTGCTGACGCTGTATTACCAGGAAGAGTTGAATCTCAAAGAGATCGGCGCCGTGCTGGACGTGGGGGAATCCCGCGTCAGCCAACTGCACAGTCAGGCGATCAAACGGCTGCGCGCGCGGCTGGCGAACGATACCTGACGGCGGAGCGCCGCCCCCAACTCGATGACTCATGCGACAATCGGACTGCCCCTTATGCCAGGAATACTGTTGAAGAAACGGCCGCTTAGCCGTTACCTGAAAGATTACAAGCACAGCCAGACCCATTGCTCCCAGTGCGGCAAACTGTTGGACCGCATGGCGCTGGTGTTTCGCGGCAAGATAATCAATAAAGAAGCCATCGCGCGCATGGATCAGCCGATCGACGATGCGGTCTGGCAAAACGTGCAGCACGAGCTGACCGCGCTGTGCCGCTTCTGCAGCGAGATTTCCTGCAACAGCCACCCGAGTTATTTCGACATTATGGCGTTCAAGCAGTATCTGTTCGAACAGACCGAGATGAGTCACAGCACCATTCGCGAGTACGTGGTGCGGCTGCGCCGGCTGGATGAAATGCTGGTGGCGAGGAATTATCCGGCGGACAAATTCGCCAACAGCGCCAGTCATCAGCGCATCATCGACGATCTGCCTACCGCGGCGCACAACAACTACCGCATTGCGCTACGCAAGTACGATCAGTATCTCGCCTGGCAGCGCAGCTACTGAGACTTTCCCCGGCCGCTGGGCCGGGGTCTGCTGTTTCCCCCGTGATAAAGGATGATTATTCAGTTCACATCTGCTAAATCTATCGGTTATCAGATGTTGATATTCGATTCCCTGGGGGGAAGTAGTGAACCTGCAACAACAACTGGCGCAATTTCCGCGTCTGGATCTGGTTGGCGTCGCCACACCGCTGGAAAAACTGTCCCGTCTCTCCGATTACCTCGGCCGTGAAATTTACCTCAAACGTGACGATGTCACGCCTATGGCGATGGGCGGCAACAAGCTGAGAAAGCTTGAGTTTTTGGCCGCCGATGCGCTGCGGCAAGGTGCCGATACGCTGGTCACCGCCGGCGCTATTCAATCCAATCACGTGCGCCAGACGGCGGCGGTGGCGGCGAAACTGGGCCTGCACTGCGTCGCGCTGCTGGAAAACCCTATCGATACCCGCGCGGAAAACTACCTGACCAACGGCAACCGTCTGTTGCTCGGCCTGTTCAACGCCGAGGTGGTGATGTGCGAAGCGCTGCACGATCCGCAGCAGCAACTGGCGGAACTGGCGACGCGCCTCGAGGCGCAGGGCTTCCGGCCTTACGTGGTGCCGGTGGGCGGCTCCAATGCGCTGGGCGCGCTGGGATACGTGCAGTGCGCACTGGAAATCGCCGAGCAGAGCCAACGCAGCAACGTGGCGTTCAGTTCGGTGGTGGTGGCGTCCGGCAGCGCCGGCACCCACGCCGGGCTGGCGGTGGGGCTGCAGCAGCTGCTGCCCGAAACCGAGTTGATCGGCGTGACCGTCTCGCGCACCGTGATCGATCAGCTGCCGAAGGTGGAGCAGATCCAGAAAGCCCTGGCCTGTTCGCTGAATATCGACGAACTGGCGCCGATCGCGCTGTGGGACGATTACTTCGCGCCGCAGTACGGCATGCCGAACGAAGAGGGCATGGCGGCGGTGCAGCTGTTGGCGCAGCAAGAGGGGGTATTGCTGGATCCGGTGTACACCGGCAAAGCGATGGCTGGTTTGATCGACGGCATCGCCCAGCGGCGCTTCCACGACGAAGGTCCCATCCTGTTTATTCACACCGGCGGTGCGCCGGCGCTGTTCGCCTACCATCCGCAGGTGTAAACACCGCGTGTTATTCCATTTTGAACTATATTTATAAGGTTATATTCCTTTATGCGGGCGGTTGCACTGTTAAAGTGCTGATATCAAAAAAGATAAACAACATACAGGGGTGTTTATGATGTTTGCGAAAGTTCGTCGTCAATGGTTGTTGGGCGTGGTGGGTATTGCGTTGGCCGCCGGTGTGACGACGCAAACCTACGCCGCCGATAACCTGCTGCAGCAGGTGAAACAGCGCGGCACGCTGATCGTCGGGCTGGAAGGTACTTATCCGCCATTCAGTTTCCAGGGGGAAGACGGCAAATTGACCGGTTTCGAAGTGGATTTCGCCAACGCGCTGGCGCAACATCTGGGCGTGAAAGCCAAGCTGAACCCGACCAAATGGGACGGTATGCTGGCTTCGCTGGATTCGAAGCGCATCGACGTGGTCATCAATCAGGTGACGCTCTCCGATGAGCGCAAGAAGAAATATGATTTCTCCACCCCTTACACCGTTTCCGGTATTCAGGCGCTGGTGAAAAAAGGCAACGAAGGCACCATTACCAAGCCGGATGACCTGAAGGGCAAAAAGGTCGGCGTTGGCCTGGGCACCAACTATGAGCAATGGCTGCGCGAGAATGTGCAGGGCGTGGACGTGCGCACCTACGACGACGACCCGACCAAGTATCAGGATCTGCGCGTCGGCCGCATCAACGCCATTCTGGTGGATCGCCTGGCGGCGCTGGATCTGGTGAAGAAAACCGGCGATACGCTGGCGGTGGCCGGGCCAGCCTTCTCCCGCCAGGAGTCCGGCGTGGCGCTGCGCAAGAATAACCCAGAGCTGCTGGCCGCGATTGACCAGGCGATCGCCGAGATGCAAAAAGACGGCACGCTGGCGAAGATCTCCGAAAAATGGTTTGGCGCGGACGTAACTAAATAATGCACGAAAGTATTCAACTGGCGCTGGATTCAGCGCCATTTTTATTGAAGGGCGCCATACTAACGCTGCAGCTTAGCCTGGGCGGTATGGCGTTCGGCCTGTTGCTGGGGTTTCTGCTGGCGCTGATGCGCCTTTCGCCGCTTTGGCCGCTGTCATGGCTGTCGCGCATTTACGTATCGCTGTTCCGCGGTACGCCGCTGATCGCCCAGCTGTTTATGATCTATTACGGTTTGCCGCAGTTCGGCATCGAATTCGATCCTTTCCCGGCGGCGCTGATTGGCCTGTCGCTCAATACCGCCGCCTACACCTCAGAAACGCTGCGCGCGGCGATTTCGTCGATCGACAAAGGGCAGTGGGAAGCCGCCGCCAGTATCGGCATGACCCGTTGGCAAACCCTGCGCCGGGTGATCCTGCCGCAGGCGGCGCGCACCGCCTTGCCGCCGCTGGGCAACAGTTTTATCGGCCTGGTGAAGGACACCTCGCTGGCCGCTACCATTCAGGTGCCGGAACTGTTCCGCCAGGCGCAGCTCATCACCTCGCGCACGCTGGAAGTGTTCACCATGTACCTGGCGGCATCGCTGATTTACTGGGTGATGGCGACCCTGCTTTCCGCACTGCAAAACCGTCTGGAAGCCCACGTTAATCGCCAGGATCAGGAGTAACGCATGAGTGCCATTGAAGTTAAGCAATTGACCAAGCAGTTCAAAGGTCAGACGGTGCTGCATGGGATCGATCTGGCGGTGGACGCCGGTGAAGTGGTGGCGATCATCGGCCCGAGCGGCTCAGGGAAAACCACCTTGTTGCGCTGCATCAACCTGCTGGAGGAGCCGGATTCCGGCACTATTCGCGTCGGCGATATCCTGATCGATGGCAGCAAACCGTTGAGTAAACAGAAAAATCAGGTCCGCGCGCTGCGCCAGCAGGTCGGTTTCGTGTTCCAGAACTTCAACCTGTTTCCGCATCGTTCGGTGCTCGAAAACATCATTGAAGGGCCGGTTATCGTTAAAGGCGAGGCGAAATCCAGCGCCGAACAGCGCGCTCGCGCGTTGCTGGCGAAGGTGGGGCTGAGCGGCAAAGAGGCGGCTTATCCGCGTCGGCTGTCCGGCGGGCAGCAGCAGCGGGTGGCGATCGCGCGCGCGCTGGCGATGCAGCCGGAGGTGATTTTGTTCGATGAGCCGACGTCGGCGCTCGATCCCGAGCTGGTGGGAGAAGTGCTCAATACCATGCGTTCACTGGCGGAAGAGAAACGCACCATGGTGATCGTCACCCATGAAATGAGCTTCGCCCGCGACGTGGCCGATCGGGTTATCTTTATGGATCACGGCCGCATCGTCGAACAGGGCCCGGCCAAAGCGCTGTTCGCCAATCCGCAGCATCAGCGCACCCAGCAATTCCTCGACAAGTTCCGGAATCAATAAGGCGTCGGGGGTGTTTCCCCCGACTGCATTCACTCTGCTTTCAACAATTCATTGCGCGCGGCGGCGGCGAGAAATCCGCTGCGGCTGCCGTATCCCGGATGTTGCCGAACCAGAGAGTCAATGCGACTTAACAGGCGATGGGGCAACGTGATGTTAATCCGTTCGGCTCGGCCGTCAAATTTATCCATATTGATAGCGACCAATAGCCATTGTCCTCCCTCGAAGGATCCCGCATCTTTGGCAAGATGGGCTGCGACGGCATGCGGGCGCGGTAGCGGTTGATTGTCTTCGCTCAACAACTCAAAGTGCGCATCCAGTGCGCTTTGGGCATCGGCAAAAGCGTCGTCCAGGCTGGTGCCGGCGAAGTAGCAGCCAGGGACGTCGGGAAAGAAACCGCTGGCGCTGCCGTTTGATTCTGTATGGATATAAGCGGGATAAAACATGGTCTCTCCTGTTAACGCGTGGCGATGTGAAGCGCACTTAACCCCGCGTCTTTAAGTATCTGCCGCAGTGTGCCCAGCTTGAGAGCTTTCTTTGGATGCGGCACGGTGATGATCAGCGCAAAATCGGGATGTTTGAATTGATGGTGGCTGCCTTTTACCCGCCGCAATACCCAACCGTGGCTTTCCAGCAGCGCAATCAGTTCTGAACTCTTCACGATGTTATTGTCCTTAATCTACACACCATACACACTCTCAGGCAAGAAGATTAATACGCTAACGGCTGACCGGGCTGCGGACAATAAAAAACCCTGCACAAGTGCAGGGTTTGCGTAGCGGTTAGCAAATCAGGCGGCAATGTATTGCCGCCTTGAGGATGCGTTAACCGATGGTCATCAGGCTGGCGTTACCGCCGGCGGCGGCGGTGTTGACGCTCAGCGAACGTTCGATCAGCAGGCGTTCCAACAGGATGTTGGTTTCACCGTGAGCGAAGCCCTGCACCGAGACGATGGCGCCGCCGCGCTGCGCGATCTGCTCGCACAGGGTGCGCAGCTGGTCGGCATCGCCGTGGTAGATGGCGGCGTCGAACTCGACCTTGTCCTGCTGCCAGTCTTTGCTGAAGGCGATGCGCGCCTGCACATCGTTCGGCAAGCGGCGGAACAGATTGCGCTGCAGTTCCGCTTCCGGCCACAGCGCACAGCTGCCAACCGCCAGCACGGCGGCCAGCTGGATCAGCGCGTCGGCTTCGTTATCCGCCAGGCACAGCACGCGTTCACGCGGCAGCAGGGCATAGGTATTGCGTTCGCCGGTCGGGCCCGGCAGCGGACGTACGGTGCCGCCCTGGCCCAGTTCCGCATAGCGCTGCGCCAATGCCGCCAGTTCGCCGTGCTGGCTGGTGACCGCCCATTTCTCCAGCGATTGCAGCGCACCCAACAGCTGCGGCCGCGCGGTGGCTTCCATTGGGCGCTCTTCGTCCTGGCGGTGCAGCGTACGTTGCAGCGCGTCGTCCGGACGGTTGGCCAGCAGACGGTACAGGTACAGCGGGCCGCCGGCTTTCGGGCCGGTGCCCGACAGGCCTTCGCCGCCGAACGGCTGCACGCCAACCACTGCGCCGACCATGTTGCGGTTGACGTACAGGTTGCCGACCTTGGCGCGTTCGGTCACCCGAGCGATGGTTTCATCAATGCGGGTGTGGATGCCCAGCGTCAGGCCATAACCGGCGGCGTTGATCTGATCGACCAGCGCGTCCAGATTGTTGCGCTGGAAGCGCACCACGTGCAGCACCGGGCCGAAGATCTCTTTTTGCAGCTCGTCAAAGCTGTCGAGTTCGATCAACGTCGGCTTGATGAAGGTGCCGCGCGCCCACTCTTTCTCATCCTGCGCGCTGCCTTTGGCGGCCTGGTACACCTTGCGGCCTTTGGCGCGCATCGCCTGGATGTGGCGCTCGATGCCGGTTTTGGCTTCGGCGTCGATCACCGGGCCCACGTCGGTAGACAGGCGCTCCGGGTTGCCCATGCGGCATTCGGCCATCGCGCCGCGCAGCATTTGCAGCGTGTGCTCGGCCACGTCTTCCTGAATGCACAGGATACGCAGCGCGGAGCAGCGCTGGCCGGCGCTGTCGAAGGCGGAGGCCACTACGTCGGTCACCACCTGCTCGGTCAGAGCGGAAGAGTCGACGATCATGGCGTTCAGGCCGCCGGTTTCGGCGATCAGCGGCGTCGGCCGACCTTGCGGATCGAGACGACCGGCGATGCTGCGCTGCAGAATGCCGGCGACGTCAGTGGAGCCGGTGAACATCACGCCGCGGACGCGGGCGTCGTTGACCAGCGTCGAACCGACGGTTTCACCCTGGCCTGGCAGCAGCTGTAGCACGCCTTGCGGAATGCCGGCTTCCAGCAGGATACGCACCGCCTGCGCGGCTACCAGCGGCGTTTGCTCGGCCGGTTTGGCCAGCACGCTGTTGCCCGCCGCCAGCGCGGCGGCGATTTGGCCGGTGAAGATCGCCAGCGGGAAGTTCCACGGGCTGATGCAGACCACCGGGCCCAGCGGGCGGTGGCTGTCGTTGGCGAAGTCGTCGCGCACCTGGCCGGCGTAGTAGTGCAGGAAGTCGACCGCTTCACGCACTTCGGCGATGGCGTTGTTGAAGGTTTTACCCGCTTCACGCACCAGAATGCCCAGCAGGCTTTGCAGCTGGCTTTCCATCAGTTCGGCGGCGCGTTCGAGGATCGCGGCGCGTTCCGTCGGCGGCGTAGCGAACCAAATTGGGCCGGCGGCCGCGGCGGCGTCGAGCGCGCGGCTGACTTCGCCTTCGGTGGCTTCACGCACGTAGCCGACCACATCGCCCGGCTCGGCCGGGTTGATCACCGGCTGCTCCACGCCCTGATCCAATTCGGCGTCGATGATAGGTTCCGCGCGCCACGGATGGCTGGCGCTGGTGAGCAGGGCGCTGGAGAGCGAGGCCAGACGCTGTTCGTTGGACAGATCCAGACCGCTGGAGTTAACGCGTTTCTCGCCATACAGCTCGCGCGGCAGCGGGATGCGCGGATGCGGCAGGCCAATCTGGCCTTCGCTGGCCGCCAGCGCTTCCACGGCGCTGACCGGATCGGCCACCAGCTCGTCGAGCGGCAGGGTGGCGTCGGCGATACGGTTGACGAACGAGGTGTTGGCGCCGTTTTCCAGCAGGCGGCGCACCAGGTAAGCCAGCAGGGTTTCATGGGTGCCGACCGGCGCGTAGATGCGGCAAGGGCGGTTCAGTTTGCCGTCGGCCACTTTACCCACCACCTGCTCGTACAGCGGCTCACCCATGCCGTGCAGGCACTGGAATTCATACTGGCCAGGGTAGTAGTTGTTGCCGGCCAGGTGATAGATGGCGCTCAAGGTATGGGCGTTGTGGGTCGCGAACTGCGGATAGATCAGGTTCGGCACCGACAGCAGCTTGCGGGCGCAGGCCAGGTAGGAAACGTCGGTGTACACCTTGCGGGTGTAGACTGGGTAGCCTTCCAGGCCGTCCATCTGGGCGCGTTTGATTTCGCTGTCCCAGTAGGCGCCTTTCACCAGACGGATCATCAGGCGGCGGCGGCTGCGTTGCGCCATGTCGATCACCGCGTCGATGGCGAACGGACAGCGTTTCTGATAGGCCTGGATCACGAAGCCGATGCCGTTCCAGCCGGCCAACTGCGGCTCGAAGCACAGCTTCTCCAGCAGATCGAGCGAGATTTCCAGGCGGTCGGCCTCTTCGGCGTCGATATTGATGCCGATATCATACTGGCGCGCCTGCAGGGTCAGTGACAGCAGGCGTGGATAAAGCTCTTCCATCACGCGTTCGTACTGCGCGCGGCTGTAGCGCGGGTGCAGGGCGGACAGCTTGATAGAGATGCCGGGGCCTTCATAGATGCCGCGGCCGTTGGAGGCTTTGCCGATGGCGTGGATCGCCTGCTGATAGGAAACCAGGTAGGCCTGGGCGTCGGCTTCAGTCAGGGCGGCTTCGCCCAGCATATCGTAGGAATAGCGGAAGCCTTTTTCTTCCAGCTTGCGCGCGTTGGCCAGCGCTTCGGCGATGGTTTCGCCGGTCACGAACTGTTCGCCCATCAGGCGCATCGCCATGTCCACGCCTTTGCGGATCAGCGGTTCGCCGCTCTTGCTGATAATGCGGTTCAGCGATCGGGACAGATTGGCTTCGTTATGCGTGGACACCAGCTTGCCGGTAAACAGCAGGCCCCAGGTCGCGGCGTTGACGAACAGCGACGGGCTGCGCCCCAGGTGCGAATGCCAGTTGCCGTTGCTGATCTTGTCGCGGATCAGGGCGTCGCGGGTCGGTTTGTCCGGAATGCGCAGCAGCGCTTCCGCCAGGCACATCAGCGCCACACCTTCCTGCGAGGAGAGGGAGAACTCTTGCAGCAGGCCTTGCACCATGCCGGCGCGGCCGTTTGCACTTTTTTGGTTACGCAGCTTCTCGGCGATGCCGTAGGCCATTTTGTGAGTGGCCTGCGCAAGATCGGCGGGTAATCGCGCCTGTTCGAGCAACATCGGCACCGCTTCGGTCTCCGGGCGGCGATAGGCGGCGGTGATGGCGGCGCGGGTCACCGACTGCGGCAGAATTTGTTCGGCGAAATCGAGGAATGGCTGGTGTGACTCTTCCTGCGCTTGCGGCATAATGTCGTCCGCTTCAGGCTGGCCCGCTGCGGCCAGCGCTGGAATTTCAGGGATATCGGTACCGCTCTCGAGACGCTCGAGGTAATTAAAGATGGCCTGCTTGATGAGCCAGTGCGGCGTGCGATCGATGCGCTGCGCGGCGCTCTTGATCCGGTCGCGTGTTGCCTCGTCGAGTTTCACGCCCATTGTGGTAGTGCCCATGCCTGTCCAACTCCTGTGTTTAGAACCTATCCCATCAGGCTAGACAAACAGCAGGCCGGAAAGCCTGTTGGGATAGGTTCGTGAGATGTGTGGGTTAAGAATGCAGACAATATCCTGCATGTTGCAACTTTGTGCAACCTTGTTAAATCAGGCTGATGAGCGAAGTGTGAGTTTCATCGATTTTTTAACACGGGCAGTTGGCATGAATGTTGCGTTATTGAGCGAATGCGGCGGGGTTTATTACGTCGCAGGCGCTTTACCCTGCGCTATATAAGGGTAACCGCAAGGTGCAACTCATTTTACTTGTCGTGAGTGCAACCTTTGAGCCCGGTAAATGTGACGTAGGGTAAACTTTGTGTAACTTTGTTGTTAAATATCTTGTTGGTTGATGAAAGGCTCATCTAGGATAACCGACGGTCAACAATTACGGGCAGAAACTATTTTACCTGCACTCGCTCGCAGGCTGCGCCACGTTCCGGCGCGGCGGCCAGTGAAATGCATTGCGCGTGGGTTTACCGGCGCCGGCTTGGCCGGAGCGAAACGCGAATAATAATGAAAGTGGAGAATTAAATGACAATGAGCACACCTATGCTGGTGACCTTCCTGGTGTACATTTTCGGGATGGTGCTGATCGGCCTGCTTGCCTACCGGGCAACCAATAACTTTGATGACTATATTCTCGGCGGCCGCAGTCTGGGCAGCGTGGTGACCGCGCTGTCCGCCGGCGCTTCCGACATGAGCGGCTGGTTGCTGATGGGCCTGCCGGGCGCCATCTTCCTCTCCGGCATCTCTGAAAGCTGGATCGCCATCGGCCTGACCATCGGCGCTTACCTGAACTGGAAGCTGGTGGCAGGAAGGCTGCGCGTGCATACCGAAGCCAACAATAACGCCCTGACGCTGCCGGACTATTTCACCAGCCGTTTTGAAGACAACAGCAAGCTGCTGCGGGTGATCTCGGCCATCGTCATTCTGGTGTTCTTCACCATTTACTGCGCCTCCGGCATCGTGGCCGGCGCGCGCCTGTTCGAAAGCACCTTCGGCATGAGCTACGAAACCGCCCTGTGGGCCGGCGCTGCGGCGACCATCCTGTATACCTTTATCGGCGGTTTCCTGGCGGTGAGCTGGACCGACACCGTACAGGCCAGCCTGATGATTTTCGCGCTGATCCTGACGCCGGTGATCGTGATCTTCGCCGTCGGCGGCATCGATACCTCGATGCTGGTGATCCAGGCGAAGAATCCGGCCAACCTCGACATGCTGAAGGGGCTGAACTTCGTCGCCATCCTGTCGCTGCTGGGTTGGGGCCTGGGCTATTTTGGCCAGCCGCACATCCTGGCGCGTTTCATGGCGGCGGATTCTCACCGCACCATCCGCAGTGCGCGCCGCATCAGCATGACCTGGATGATCCTGTGCCTGGCCGGGACCATCGCCGTCGGTTTCTTCGGTATCGCTTACTTCGCTAATAACCCGGATCAGGCCGGTAACGTGTCGCAGAACGGCGAACGCGTGTTCATCGAACTGGCGATGTTGCTGTTCAACCCATGGGTGGCGGGCGTGCTGCTGTCGGCGATTCTGGCGGCGGTCATGAGCACCCTGAGCTGCCAACTGCTGGTATGCTCCAGCGCGATCACCGAAGACCTGTACAAGGCGTTCCTGCGCAAGGGCGCCAGCCAGCGTGAGCTGGTGTGGGTCGGCCGCGTGATGGTGCTGGTAGTGGCGTTGATCGCCATCGCCTTGGCGGCCAACCCGGAGAACCGCGTGCTGGGCCTGGTGAGTTATGCCTGGGCCGGTTTCGGTGCCGCCTTCGGCCCGGTTGTGCTGATTTCGGTAATGTGGTCGCGCATGACCCGCAACGGCGCGCTGGCCGGCATGCTGGTCGGTGCGGTGACGGTGATCGTTTGGAAACAGTACGAATGGCTGGGCCTGTACGAAATCATCCCTGGCTTCATCCTGGGTTGCCTGGCCATCGTGGTGGTGAGCCTGATGGGCCGCCAGCCATCCTCAACCATGACCGAACGTTTCGATCAGGCGGAAGCCGAATACAAAACGGTATAACGCCGTTTGATGTCAGTCGGCAAGGGGCGCGCAGAGCGCCCCTTCTTTTTGCCTGTTTGCCCGTCATTCGGCTGTAACACCTGGCGACATTTGATTAGAAAAAATCACGCTTGTGCCTCTTGTATTTCTTTTTGCCAGAATGATAATCACTCTCGTTGTATTTTACGTTTCTTTACATACTCGCCGCGGCTCATTTCGAGCCGGTTTTCTCTGCCGCCGCGGTCTTTTCAGGGGTGATTAGTTATGTTCGTTCCCTTTCTTATCATGTTCCGTGAGGGGCTGGAGGCCGCGCTGATCGTCAGCCTGATCGCCAGCTACCTGAAGCGCACGCAGCGCAGCCAATGGCTGGGCGCGGTGTGGATCGGCGTGATTGTCGCCGCGGCGCTGTGTCTGGCGCTCGGCATCTTCATCAATGAGACCACCGGCGAGTTCCCGCAGAAACAGCAAGAGCTGTTCGAAGGCATCGTGGCGGCGGTGGCGGTGCTGATCCTCACCTATATGGTGTTCTGGATGCGTAAGGTGTCCAAATCGGTCAAGGTGCATCTGGAAGGGGCTATCGATCAGGCGCTCAGCGCCGGTAAAGGGCAGGGGTGGGCGCTGGTGGCGATGGTGTTCTTCGCCGTGGCGCGCGAAGGGCTGGAGTCGGTGTTCTTCCTGCTGGCGGCGTTCCAGCAAGACGTGGGCGCCGCGGCGCCGATCGGCGCGGTGCTCGGCCTGGTGGCCGCCATCGTGCTGGGCATGATGATTTACTGGGGCGGGGTGAAGCTGCACCTGGCCAAATTCTTCAAATGGACCAGCCTGTTCATTCTGTTCGTCGCCGCCGGCCTGGCCGCCGGGGCGATCCGCGCCTTCCACGAAGCCGGTCTGTGGAACCACTTCCAGGACATCGCCTTCGATTTCAGCAACACCCTGTCGACCCATTCGCTGTTCGGCACCCTGCTGGAGGGCATTCTCGGTTACCAGGAAGCGCCGACGGTCAGCGAAGTGGCGGTCTACTTCCTGTATCTGATCCCGGCGCTGATTTTCTTTTTCCTGCCGCAGCGCGCGGAGCCGGCAGCGGCCCCGGCGCAACGTAAAATCAATCATTAATGTTTAATAGGGAATCTCGTATGTCTACTCCGTTATTTCGCCGCAAGGCGTTGCACGCAGCATTACTGGCTATCCCGGCGTTTGCGCTGAGCATCGACGCCTTGGCGGCGGACGTGCCGCAGGTCAAGGTTACGGTTAACGACAAGCAGTGCGAACCGATGCAACTGACGGTCCCGGCCGGCAAGACGCAGTTTGTGGTGCACAACACCAGCCAGAAAAACGTCGAATGGGAAATCCTGAAAGGGGTGATGGTGGTGGAAGAGCGCGAGAACATCGCCCCGGGCTTTACCCAGAAAATGACCGCCACGCTGGAAGCGGGCGAATATGACATGACCTGCGGGCTGCTGAGCAATCCGAAAGGCAAACTGACTGTCACCGCAGCGGCCAACGGCGCCACCGACGGCAAGCCGAACGCGCTGGACCTGGTCGGCCCGATCGCCGAATACAAGGTTTACGTCACCAAAGAAGTCGATGGGTTGGTGAAACAGACCAAGCTGTTTACCGACGCGGTGAAGGCCGGCAACGTGGAGCAGGCGCGCAAGCTGTATGCGCCGACCCGCCAGCACTATGAGCGCATTGAGCCGATCGCCGAGCTGTTCTCCGATCTGGACGGCAGCATCGACGCCCGTGAAGACGACTACGAGAAGAAAGCGGCGGACCCGAACTTCACCGGCTTCCACCGTCTGGAGAAGGCGCTGTTTGCCGACAACTCCACCAAAGACATGGGCCAATATGCCGATCGTCTGTATCACGACACCGTTGAGCTGCAAAAACGCGTGAGTGAACTGACCTTCCCGCCGAGCAAGGTGGTGGGCGGCGCAGCCGGACTGATCGAAGAGGTGGCGGCCAGCAAGATCAGCGGTGAAGAAGACCGTTACAGCCGCACCGATTTGTGGGACTTCCAGGCCAACGTCGACGGCGCGCAAAAGATAGTCAATCTGCTGCGCCCGCTGCTGGTTAAGGCCAATAAGCCGCTGCTGGACAAAATCGACGCCAACTTCAAAACCGTGGACACCATTTTGGCGAAGTACCAAACCAAAGAGGGTTATGAGTCCTATGAGAAGCTGACCGATGCCGATCGCAATGCGTTGAAAGGGCCGATCACCACGCTGGCGGAAGATCTTTCCCAGCTGCGCGGCGTATTGGGTCTGGACTGAGGCATACGGTTATGAGCAACAAGGCAGGCCCGAATAACGGGCCGCATCCGCAATCGCAGGGGGCGGCATCGCCTTCGCGCCGCCGTTTGCTGCAAGGGCTGGGGCTGGGCGCGCTGGCGCTGGGCGGCAGCCGCCTGGCGCAGGCGGCGGGTAACGCGGCGGAGCCGTTGGCGACGCCGCAGGATGAGCGCTGGCAAAAACAGCCGTTTTATGGCCGCCATCAGGCCGGCGTGCTGACGCCGCAACAGGCGGCGATGATGCTGGTGGCGTTCGATGTGCTGGCGACCAGCAAAGCGGATCTGGAGCGCCTGTTCCGGCTGCTGACCGAGCGCATCGCCTTCCTGACTCACGGCGGCAAGGCGCCGGAGGTGGACGCCAAGCTGCCGCCGCTCGATTCCGGCATCATGGGGCCGGAGATTTACCCGGACAACCTGACCATCACCGTCTCGGTCGGCGCATCGCTGTTCGATGAACGCTTTGGTCTGCAGGCGCAAAAACCGCTGCGGTTGCAGAAAATGACCCGCTTCCCCAACGATGCGTTGGACGCCGCGCTTTGCCACGGCGACCTGCTGCTGCAGATCTGCGCCAACACCAACGAAACGGTGATTCACGCGCTGCGCGACATCATTAAGCATTCGCCGGATCTGCTCAGCGTGCGCTGGAAGCGGGAGGGGTTCATCTCCGCGCACGCGGCGCGCAGCAAAGGCAAAGAGACGCCGATCAACCTGTTGGGTTTCAAAGACGGCACTGCGAACCCGAAAACCGACGACAAACCGCTGATGGATAAGGTGGTGTGGGTCGGCGACAACGTCGGTGAGCCGGCGTGGACGGCGGGCGGCAGCTATCAGGCGGCGCGCATTATTCGTTTTCGCGTCGAGTTTTGGGATCGCACGCCGCTGCAGGAGCAGGAAACCATCTTCGGCCGCGAGAAGCACAGCGGGGCGCCGCTGGGCATGAAGCGTGAACATGACGAGCCGGACTACGCGAACGATCCCGACGGCAAGGTGATCCCGATGGATGCGCACATCCGGCTGGCTAATCCTCGCACGCCGGAAAGCCAAAGCAACCTGATGCTGCGGCGCGGCTACAGCTATTCCCTTGGCGTCTCCAATGCCGGCCAGCTGGAAATGGGGCTGCTGTTCGTCTGCTATCAGGCCGATCTGGAGAAAGGCTTCCTGACGGTGCAAAAAAGGCTGAACGGCGAAGCGCTGGAGGAATACATCAAGCCGATTGGCGGCGGGTATTTCTTCGTATTGCCGGGCGTGAAAGAGGGCGGCGATTATCTGGCCAGCGGCCTGCTCAAGGCCTGAAGGCGGAATGACGAGGCGGGATCTTCCGCCTCGTTTTACGTTTGTCTTACCCGCTGCAGGAGGGCAGTTAACGATGAAACGCAATTCAATGCTTTGCCAGCAGATAAAAAAACACCCATCTCTGCTGCTTTTGATTGCGCAAAATTTAATCGGGAAACCAAAGTGTCATTCGCAGATTTTAATTGTAATTCATTGATATTTATTGATTATAATTTTCTATGGAATGATGTCTTGGGCGTGATATAGTGTTTTTGCGTTAACTGAAAACAAAAGACATTAAATTTTTTTACATTTTAGTAACGCTGTGGGATTGAATGTCATTATACTGTAATCATCTGGCGGTAGTTTTCACACGGTGCACAGCTTGAAGCTGTAAATATCACTGCGGGGATCGCTAATGGTAAAGTCCTTGGTTGGGCTGGAAAGAAAAAATAACACATCTCCCCTGATTTCTCGTTGTAACGAGGGTTCTCTCTCCGACTCTCTTTTACCGGCAACTCCGCACCCTTATCGCTACCGAATCTCATCACTTTTTACTCCACGTTTATTGATGCAGTCCGCGTTGTCCCGTGAAGACACGGCGCTTAAGCGTTGCCGTCGATTCACCTTGTCCCTTGGCTCTTATTGGCTCGGAGGAGGCCAAAACCTAATACGTGTGTGAAACATAATCGCGCGGCCTGGCCGTTGCGGTAGGTGAAACAAACTGTAAGGTGCCACTATGGGTAGACAGAAAGCAGTGATCAAAGCACGTCGTGAAGCGAAACGCGTTATTCGTCGTGACGCTCGTAGTCATCGCCAGCTGGAAGAAGAGTCTGTGACCTCGCTGGTGCAAATGGGGGGAGTCGAGTCTATCGGCATGGCGCGAGACAAGCGCGATAGCTCACCCATCGAGGCTAGAACCGAAGCTCAGGGTCATTACTTATCAGCCATAGAGAATAAGCAGCTGATCTTCGCCACCGGCGAAGCCGGCTGTGGCAAAACATTTATCAGCGCCGCCAAGGCGGCGGAGGCGCTGATTCATAAAGAGGTGGATCGGATTATCGTTACCCGTCCTGTTTTGCAGGCGGATGAGGACCTCGGTTTCTTACCGGGGGATATCGCCGAGAAATTCGCGCCTTATTTCCGCCCGGTGTATGACATTCTGGTGCGCCGTTTAGGATCTTCCTTTATGCAGTACTGCCTGCGCCCGGAAATCGGCAAGGTAGAGATTGCGCCGTTCGCTTATATGCGCGGGCGCACCTTCGAAAATGCGGTCGTTATCCTGGATGAAGCCCAGAACGTGACCGCCAGCCAGATGAAAATGTTCCTGACCCGCCTGGGGGAAAACGTGACGGTTATCGTTAACGGCGACGTGACCCAGTGCGACTTGCCGCGCGGCGTGAAATCCGGTCTCAGCGATGCCCTGGAGCGCTTCGAAGAGGACGAGATGATCGGCGTTATCCGCTTTGAAAAACAGGACTGCGTACGCTCCGCTTTGTGCCAGCGCACGCTCAACGCTTACAGTTAACCTACCCGCTACTGAAAAGGCCGCTTCGGCGGCCTTTTTTATCTCCGCAATTTCCCCTTTCGTTTAACCTTTGTGTAAATTATTGTGGTTTTTTGTATAGATTTTCCTTGAGTTAGCGTCAATGATTAATGAGTTCCAGATTGGCGCGCAATTTGCCTGCGGCGCCAAAAGGACATTATCTGGGGTGTGCGCCGCGCGGCGCATAGCGTGTGGGTTCTTTGATACGATTCAAACATGAAATACATCATTCTGCTTTTGCTTATTTTATGCGTCGTCTATGTGCATTACCGCGGGCGGGTGCGCTACAACGTGTGGCGGCAGCTGTCTGACCATTCCACCTTTACCGCACCGTTGAACGTCTTCATGTATCTGTTTTCTCGTGTGCCGACTACGCCGTACCTGAAGCCGGAGCAGTTCCCAGAGCTGGCGGTACTGCGGGAGAACTGGGAAACCATCCGCGACGAAGGACAGAAGCTGATGGAGATCCAGCAGATCAAGGCGTCCGATCAATTCAACGACGCCGGTTTCAACTCGTTCTTCAAGACCGGTTGGAAACGCTTTTATCTGAAATGGTATGAGGACAGCCATCCCTCCGCCATGACCCTGTGCCCGCAGACCACGGAACTGCTGCGCAGCCTGCCTTCGGTCAAGGCGGCGATGTTCGCCGAACTGCCGGACGGCAGCCGTTTGCCGCGCCACCGCGACCCTTACGCCGGTTCGCTGCGTTATCACCTGGGGTTGATTACCCCCAACGATGACCGCTGCTTCATTGAGGTGGACGGTGAGCGCTACAGCTGGCGCGACGGTGAAGGGGTGATGTTCGATGAAACCTATCTGCACTACGCGGAAAACCAGAGCGGGGAGAATCGCCTGATCCTGTTCTGCGATATCGAACGGCCGATGCGCTACCGCTGGGCGCAGGCGGTGAATCACTGGCTGGGGCGCAACCTGATGAGCGCCGCCACCGCGCCGAACGAAGAGGGCGATCGCACCGGCGGCGTCAACAAGATGTTCAAATACATCTATGCGATACGCCGGGTGGGGAAACGGCTGAAGGCCTGGAACCGCACCGGCTATTACATCATCAAGTGGATTTTGTTCGGGGGGATCGCCGCGGCGATATTCTTCTCGGTATAACGCAGGCAGGGGCGCACAGAGTGCGCCCCTTTTTGATCAGGCGAAGATAGTCATCATGTAGGCGGCGAACAGCGCCAGGTGGGCGGTGCCGTTCAGCACGTTGGTGCGGCCGGTCGAGAACGACAGCTGGCACAGCAGCAACACCGTCAACATCACCACGATATGCGGTGTTTGCAGGCCGAAGATCAGCGTCTGCCCGGTCAGGGTAGCGATGATGGTCACCGCCGGCACCGTCAGGGAGATGGTCGCCAGCACCGAACCGAAGAACAGGTTCATGGCGCGTTGCACCTGATTGTTCAACACGGCGCGCAGCGCCCCCAGGCCTTCCGGCGAGAGGATAAGCAGCGCCACCAGGAAACCGGTGAACTGCGCCGGCGCGTTCATTTTGGTCAGCAAGCCTTCGAGCGGATTGGCATTGAACTTGGTGACGGCGATAACCGCGATCAGGTGCACGATGAGCCAGGCGGCGTGCCAGGCGCTGCTGTGCGAAGAGGGCTTGCCGTGATGCGGATCGCCATCGTCGTCTTCATGCTCGTACACGAACAGGCTCTGGTGGGTTTTGGTCTGGATCACCAGGAATACGCCATACATGGCGGCGGAAATCAGCGCCACCAACAGCGCTTGCCCGGTGCTGAAGTTGCCCCCTGGCAGCGCACTTGGGAACACCAGCACGATCACCGCCAGCGGGAAAATCGCCATCAGATACTGCTTTATGCCGCCGAGGTTGACGTACTGGGTGGCGAACTTGCGCCCGCCGAGCAGCAGCGCGAAGCCGACCAGGCCGGCGGAAACGATCATGATGATGGAGTACAGCGTGTCGCGCATCAGCGCCGGCGCGGCGTCGCCGGTGGCCATCAACGCCGAGATCAGGCTGACTTCGAGGATCACCACCGACAGGCTGAGGATCAGCGAGCCATAGGGCTCGCCCAACCGGTGGGCGAGCACGTCGGCGTGGCGCACCACGCTGAAGGCGCTGCTGAGGATCCCCACCAGCGCGAGAATATTGATGCCGACGATCAGCGGAAAGTTAGCGGTGCTGCCCCATAAATTCAACACCACCAGCGCGGCGATGGGGAAGATCAGTGAGTATTCGGTGTGGCGAGACTTGGTGGATCGGCCAGGATCGTGTTGCGACTTCATGAGGGTGGCACTCCTTCTCAAACAGCGTAGCCCGTCAGCGCCGGTCGCCGTGATGCGGCAACTCTGCGTTTCCAGCAGGTATTTTATATTAGGATACACCCGCGGCGCCGGTGTGATGTTGTTTTTATCTGAGAAAGCAATTGCTTGCTTTATGTGATCAGAGTAACAAAAAAACCGCACGGGGTGCGGTTTTATTTACTTACTTTTACGCAATAACGTCAATTTACAACGTTAGATTTGAGAAAAGTCGTGTTTACTTATTTAGTTCGTGGTTATTCAAGGAAAATATGAACGCTAGTCGTCAATATTGTCCATGATTTCATGCCGTTTATTGTGGTATCCCTCTTCATTTAGCCCTTCACGCCAGTAAGGCACGGCATAAAGACGATTACGATCGCATTGACGTTCGCGCCGCAGGTAACGGCGCAGTTCCACCACCAGGCGATCTTCACCGGCGAGCCAGAAGTGCGCTTCCCCCTGCGGCAGGGATTGTGCGCGGAATCGAGCGATCAATTCGTCGGTTTTCTCTGTGCCGCCGACGATCCAATTGACGTCAACATCGGCGGGTTTTTTCAGGTCAATCACGTCAGCGGTGCTGTCGACGCGGACGAAAGCGCGCCCTGCGCCGTGCGGCGGCAGGTTTTCCAGCAGCGCGGCCAGCGCCGGCAGCGAGGAAGGATCGCCCGCCAGGCAGTAGAAGTCGGCGGCCGGCAGCATCGGTTTGGGGCCGCCTGGATTGCTGATGCCGATTTTATCGCCGATTTTCGCCTGGCGCGCAAAGTCGACCGCCGGGCCCTGGTGATCGTGAATGGCGAATTCGATGTCCACTTCCGCCTGCTCCGGGCGCACGGCGCGAATGGAATAGGTGCGTACGATCGGGCGCACGGCATCCGCAGCCCAGCGCGGGCCGTTTTCAGTCAGCGTCGGCAGATCCGGCTGCGTTTGGCCGGCGAGCGGCAAAAAGACCTTGATGTGCGCGGCGGCGGCGTTGGCCGGGTAGTAGCGCAGATCGGGCGCGGTAAAGGTGATGCGGCGCAGGTGCGGCGTAATGTCCTGTACGGCGCTGACGGCGATCAGGTAGGGGGCGCGTGAGCGAGGGGCTTCGGTAGTCACGAGGATCTCCTTATAGTTCGTTTGGCGGTGAGTATACCATGCCGTTTGATAATGAGAATTGTTTGCTCATTGAGGCGCAACCGCGTGTGAGCTAGGCTTAAGGTCCACGCAATAAGCACGGGAGGACGTGATGCCATACCAAGACACGAACGACTTGCCGGACAATGTGAAGCATGTGCTACCGGAACATGCGCAGGCGATCTATAAAGAAGCGTTCAACAGCGCCTGGCAACAATACCGGGATCCCGACGATCGGCGCGGTGACGACAGCCGGGAGGAGACGGCGCATAAAGTGGCCTGGGCGGCGGTCAAGCAAAGCTATCGCAAGGGCGACGACGAACGCTGGCATAAAAAGTAACGCCTTTATGCCCCGGTAAAAAACGCGCAGACGTTATGCTGACCTCGGCAATTAATATTATTGCTGCTCAGTACAAATACTTTTCCACGTTAACGCCGCTTTGCAACTTGATTGCGCGGCGGGAAAAGAATATGGTCATTATTAATCGGCGCGGTTATTGAATTAATAAAATTCCGCACCAAAAAATAAAATTGCAAAGGTTCAGTAGTGGCGAGGGAGGACGAGAAATCGTATTCCCGGGAGGTTGTAACAGTGTTAACGCGAGATTTTCTGCAAAAAGCGGATTGCAAAACCGCCTTTGGCGCTATTGAGGAGTCGCTGTTGCTGACGCCTGAACAGCGCGCAGCCTCGTTGGAATGCACGTTATCGCGCCGGCCGGATCACAGCCCGGTATGGGTATTCGGTTACGGTTCGCTGATGTGGAATCCGGTTTTCGAATCTGAAGAAGTGCGGCCCGCCATGCTGCAGGGCTGGCATCGGGCGTTCTGCATGCGTTTGACCGCCGGGCGCGGCACGTTGCATCAACCGGGGCGCATGCTGGCGCTGAAAGAGGGCGGCCAGACCACCGGATTGGCGTTTCGTCTGCCGGAAGGCAAGCTGCGTGAAGAGCTGGAGCTGCTTTGGAAGCGCGAAATGGTGACCGATTGCTACGTGCCGACCTGGTGTGAACTGCAGTTGGATGGCGGAGAGACCGTCACGGCGCTGGTGTTCGTGATGAACGCGCAGCACCCGCTGTTTGAAGCAGACACCAGCCACCAGGTGATCGCGCCATTGATCGCCAGCGCCAGCGGCCCGCTGGGTACCAACGCGCAATACCTGTTTGCGCTGGATAACGAGCTGAAACACCACGGCATGCAGGATGATTGCATCGGCGATCTGGTGCGCTATGTACAGCAATGGTTGCAACAGAACCGCCCCGGCGCTTTCGGGGCTGAGGCTACCGCCTGAGGCGTTAACAGGGCAGCAGACACTGAAGGGCTCAGCATGCTGAGCCCTTTTTCATATATCTAATACCTCTATTTAATAACTTTATTCTGCATGATGATTTAAGGCTCTTTATTTGTATGGTTATTTATCTCGTTATTTTTAAAGACATTCATCATTTTCCCCCGTCCTCACCCCCCGAGAGCCACGATAAATAATTCACTTAGTATTAAATTGCATAAGTAAAGGTTATTTCTTATTTGTTCAGCCCCGCAGGACTCCGTATCAATATGGCAAACGCTACCGCAAGAAACAGGGAGACGGGGATGAACTTTCAACAATTAAAAATTATTCGCGAATCGGCGCGCTGCAACTACAACCTGACCGAGGTCGCCAATACCTTATTTACTTCGCAGTCCGGCGTCAGTCGGCATATTCGCGAGCTGGAAGAAGAGCTGGGCATTGAAATATTCATTCGCCGCGGCAAACGGCTGTTGGGCATGACCGAGCCCGGCAAAGAGCTGCTGGTGGTGGCGGAGCGCATTCTTAACGACGCGAACAACATCCGTCGCCTGGCGGATGTCTTCAGCAGCAACGATTCGGGGCAACTGCATATCGCGACGACGCACACCCAGGCGCGCTATAGCCTGCCGGGGGTGATCAAAGAGTTTCGCGCGCTTTATCCACGGGTGCGGGTGGTGCTCAATCAGGGCAGCCCGGAGGAGATCGTTTCTATGCTGGCCGCCGGTGAAGCCGATATTGGCATTGCCAGTGAACGGCTGATGAGCGACGAGTCGCTGGCGGCATTCCCCTACTACCGGTGGCATCACACCATTCTGGTGCCGGAAGGGCACGAGTTGACGCGGCAGCCGCAGGTGACGCTGGAGATGCTCAGCACCTTGCCGTTGATCACTTACCGCCAGGGCATTACCGGCCGCGCGAAGCTGGATGCGGCGTTCAAATCAGCGGGCCTGACGCCGGACATCGCGCTCAGCGCGCAAGATTCCGACGTGATTAAAACCTATGTCGAGCTGGGGTTGGGCGTGGGCGTGTTGGCGGACATGTCGTATGAAAAAGAGCGCGATCGCGGGTTGGTCAGCCTCAACGCCGAGCATTTGTTTGAACCCAATACGGTCTGGCTGGGCCTGAAACGCAGCCAACTGCAGCGCAACTATGCCTGGCGCTTTATTCAGCTGTGCAACCCGACGTTGTCGCTGACCGAAATCAAAGACAAGGTCTTCTCGTCGCAGCTGGATGCGGTGATTGACTATCAGATTTAACCGATAAGCGGCAGGCAATTCCTGCCGCGCATTCTGCATCGCCTGCCTAATAATCAAAATCCCATCTATATACATAAAAAGAATATCTATAGTGATTTAAGTACCTTCAGCTGCCGATCGTGCTCGCATACACTCGCAAAATTATTATAAATTCCATCCGCTTGGAGAGTTTCAGATGAAAGCGCTCGTTCCTTCTTTGCTGTTTTTGGCCGTGGCGGCCAGCGTTAACGTACAGGCGGCGACGCCGGCCAACACGCTGGTGATCGCGCAATCTATCGATGACGTGGTCAGCTTTGACCCGGCCCAGGGATTTGAGTTAACCACGGTGCAGTCGTTCAACAGCCTGTATCAACGTCTGATCCAGTCAGATCCGCACAATCCCATCGATCTTAAACCGACCCTGGCCAGCAGCTGGCAGGCCGGCGCCGACGACCGCAGCCTGACTTTCAGCCTGCGCCCGGACGCCAGGTTCGCCAGCGGCAATCCGCTGCGGCCGGAAGACGTGATCTTCTCGCTTTCACGGGTGGTGAAACTGAATCTGGAGCCGTCATTTATCCTGACGCAGCTGGGCTGGAACGCGAAGAACGTGGAGCAACACCTGAGCAAGGTGGACGAGCACACGGTAAAAATCAGCTGGAGTGAGAACGTCAGCCCGGCCTTCGTGCTCAGCCTGCTGTCGGCGCCGGTATCCTCGATCGTTGATGCCAAAGAGGCGTTGGCGCACCAGCAGGGCGACGATCTGGGGCATCAATGGTTGAACAGCCACTCCGCCGGCAGCGGCCCTTACAAAATCCGCACCTATGTGCCGCACGAAGTGGTGGTGCTGGACGCCAATCCCGGCTCGCCGGAAGGGGCGCCGACGCTGAAAACCATCCTGATCAAAAACGTGCCCGATCCGGCGGCGCGCCGTTTGCTGATTGAGCAGGGCGATGCCGATATCGCACGCAACCTGGGGGCAGACCAGATGGCGGCTCTGAAGGGCAAGCCGGGCGTCAAACCGTTGGCCATTCCTTACGCCTCGCTTTATTTCCTGCAGTTCAATGCCAAGGCGTCGCCGGCGCTCGGCAATCCGGCGTTCTGGGAGGCGGCGCGCTGGCTGTTCGATTATCAAGGCATCGCCGACGATCTGCTGAAAGGGCAGTTCCAGAGCCATCAGGCATTCCTGCCGGACGGTTATCTGGGCGCGCTCAAGGATCAGCCGTACAGCTTCAATCCGCAGAAAGCCAAAGAAATACTGGCCAAAGCGGGGCTGAGCAACGTCAGTTTCCGCCTGGACGTCAACAACCAGCCGCCGTATCTGGATATTGCCCAGGCGCTGCAGGCCAGTTTTGCCCAGGGCGGCGTGAAGGTCGAACTGGTGCCGGGCATCAGTTCGCAGGTCTCCACCAAGGTGAAAGCGCTTAACTACGATGCGACACTGACCTCCTGGGGGCCGGATTACTTCGACCCTAACACCAACGCCGCAGCCTTCGCCTACAACCCGGAAGACGGCAGCAAGACGCTGGCCTGGCGCGCCAACTGGCAGATCCCGGCGCTGAGCAAGCTGACGCTGACCGCCACTGCGGAAAACGACACCGCCAAACGGGTGGCAGACTACCAGCAACTGCAAAAACAGGTGCAGCAAAGCTCGCCGTTTGTCATCGGCCTGCAGGCGCGCAGCCTGATTGCGGTGCGTGATAACCTCAAGGGCTATGTGCAGGGCATCAACCCTGACATGGTGTTCTACAGCAAGGTCAGCAAGTAATGGCCGCTGACCTGTCCGCCGGCGCCGGGGCGGCCCGGCGGTATTGGCGCTGGGGCGGGCGGCTGCTCGGCGGCGCGCTGTCTCTGGCGTTAACGCTGCTCGGCCTGCTGCTGTTCACCTTCATGCTGTCGCACCTGGCGCCGATCGATCCGGCGCTGCAGGTGGCGGGCGATCACGCCAGCGAAGCCACCTATGCGCAGGTGCGGCACGAGCTGGGGTTGGATCAGCCGCTGCCGGTGCAATTTTGGCGTTACCTGGTGCACCTGGCGCACGGCGATTTGGGCATTTCGCGTATTACCGCGCAGCCGGTGTTGAGCGATTTGTTGCGTACCTTCCCGGCGACGGTGGAGCTGGCCACCTGCGCCATTATCCTCGGCGCCCTCGGCGGCATTACGCTGGCATTTCTGGCGGTGCTCAAACCGGGCAGCTGGCTGGATAACGCGGCGCGTCTGCTGTCGCTGATCGGTTATTCGGTGCCGATTTTCTGGCTGAGCCTGCTCGGGCTGTTGCTGTTCTACGCCACGCTGCATTGGTCGGCGGGGCCGGGGCGGCTGGACGACATTTACTTGTACAGCATGGAGCCGCGCAGCGGTTTCGTGTTGATCGACAGCTGGCTGTCCGGCGATCGTGAAATGTTCTACAACGCCATCGGCCACCTGTGGCTGCCGGTGGTGGCGTTGGCGCTGCTGTCGATGGCGGGCATTACCCGGCTGCTGCGGGCGGCGATGCTGGAAGAGTGCAACAAGGAATACGTGACGCTGGCGCGTTCCAAGGGCGCCGGCCGCCTGCGCATTCTGCTGCGCCATGTATTTCCCAATGTGCTTGGCACGCTGATCACCGTACTGTCTCTCTCCTACGCCAGCCTGCTGGAGGGCGCGGTATTGACCGAAACGGTGTTCGCCTGGCCCGGCGTCGGGCGTTACCTGACCTCGGCGCTGTTTGCTGCCGACACGCCGGCGATCCTCGGCGCCACGCTGCTGATCGGCACCTGTTTCGTGCTGTTGAATGCGCTGGCCGACGCCTTGACCTATTTAGTGGATCCGCGAACTCGATGAGCCAATATCTCTCTGAACACGAACCGCAAAGCGAGCCAGCCGTCGGTGACCGCCGCGGTCGGCGTCTGACCACGCTGACGCTGGGTGCGGCGCTGGTGGCGATCCTGATTGTCACCGCGCTGCTGGCTCCGTGGCTGGCGCCTTTCGATCCCAATCTGCAGCATATCGAGCTGCGGTTACTGCCGCCTTCGGCTGCACATTGGCTGGGCACCGACGGCTTTGGCCGCGATTTGCTCTCCCGCGTGATTTACGGCGCGCGGCCGACGCTGATCCTGGTGTCGCTGATTCTGGTGTTGACCATTCCCATCGGCCTGCTGGTCGGCATTTGCGCCGGTTACCTCGGCGGCTGGGTCGAGCGCATTTTGATGCGTCTGACCGACATTTTCCTGTCGCTGCCGAGTCTGGTGATCGCGCTGGCGTTCGTGGCGGTGATGGGGCCGGGGCTGATGAACGGCGCGCTGGCGCTGGCATTGACCAGCTGGCCGGCCTTTGCCCGCCAGGCGCGGGCCGAAACCCTGGCGCTGCGCCGCAGTGACTACCTGGCGGCGGCGCGCATGCAGGGCATCAACGGGTTGCGGCTGATGGTCGGCCACATTTTGCCTTTATGCCTGCCGAGCGCGGTGGTGCGTGCGGCGCTGAGCCTGGGCGGCATCATCCTGTCCGCCGCCGGTCTGGGGTTCCTCGGCATGGGCGTCGCGCCGCCGACCGCCGAATGGGGTTCGATGGTGGCCGAAGGCAGTAAAGTGATTTTCGACCAATGGTGGGTCGCCGCCGCACCAGGCGGGGCGATCCTGTTCGCCAGTCTGGCGTTTAACCTGCTGGGCGATGGCCTGCGCGACAAAATGGATCCTCGTCATGGGCACTGATAACACTTTATTGACCGTCGAACGGCTGGCGATCGGCGTGCCGGGGCCGCAGCCGGCGGCGCTGGTGAAGAATATCTCGTTCAGCATGGGGCGGGAGCGGCTGGCGCTGGTCGGCGAGTCCGGTTCCGGCAAGTCGTTGACCGCGCGTGCGCTGATGGGGCTATTGCCGCCGCCGTTGCAGCTGCAGGCGCAGCGCCTGACGCTGGGCGATGAAGACTTGACGCGCCTGAGCGAACGCCAGTGGAGC